>NZ_LBIX01000004.1:4432-698878 GCF_028128655.1 Bradyrhizobium sp. CCBAU 45394
GGCGGCCATTGCTGACAGCGAAACGATCGCAACGAAGAGGCATGAGAAGCAGGCCCGCAGCATCGCAATTCCTCCCTGAAAATGGACATCAAAAAAGCTCGACCCAGAACAAGGATCAATTTGACATCAAATACGGATGGTCGGCAATCGTCGAGACCGCTGCGGTGCAGCATCAACGCCCATCCGTGGCGCCTCGATCTGGATTGGCGCTGGCACCAGGCCGCCCTCGACTTCGGCTGCATGCTCAGCATCAATCCGGACGCGCACTCGATCCCGGAGCTCGACCACATGCACTGGGGCGTCGAGATGGCCCGCAAGGGCGGTGTCCCCGCCGCCAGGGTCTTGAACGCGATGCCTCTCTCGGACCTCACGCGCTACCTTCGGCAGAAGCGGCGCTCGCTCGCCCGGGCGGCCTGATGCAGCAGGCGCACGCGCTCTCGCTGGGGTGCACCGTGGTCGCGGTCGCCGCCGATCGCGGCCACCACTTCAGCAAGCCGCCTCAGGATCGGATCGTGCTGGTAGAGGGCCATGGTGTTGAAGGCGATGCCCATGCCGGCCCGGAGGATCTCATCCCGACCCACATCACTTTGCGCAGCGAACTGAACCAACTTGAGCAGCAGAATATCGCGACGGCAAACCGCTGGGCATTCGGCCGACGGAAGGTTGCGACGCGGGAAAGTTTTCTCAAAAGCTTGCATCGGCGCATGTTTGAACGCGTCTGGCGCTGGGCTGGAAAATTTCGAACGACGGAGCGCAACCTCGGCGTCGCGCCGCATCTAATCGAAGTTTCGTTGCATCAGGTGCTCGACGATGCAAGGTATTGGGTCGAGAACAACACCTATCCACCGGACGAGCTTGCCGCTCGCTTCCATCACCGCCTGGTATCCGTACATCCGTTTCCAAACGGCAACGGCCGCTGGTCACGATTGGCTGCCGATGTGTTGATCGTGCAGCTTGGCGGCCAACGCTTCACGTGGGGCGGCGCAGACTTGCAAACGGCTGGCGCCGCCCGTGCGACTTATATCGCAGCGCTCCAGGCGGCCGACAATCATGATCTCGGGCCGCTCATCGCTTTCGCCCAATCATAACCCGATCGCCCTTCATTCTGGCAAAGCCTCGGCAAAGTCCCGCATCGCAACAAAGAGCTCATAGCCGGATTTGTGCCAGAATGACTCGAAGGTAATCGCCTTGCCGTCCAGGTCAGCGGTCAAGGAAATCCCCTCTCGACCCTCGCATCTGATTATATTGACTTCGACACACCCGAGCGCGCGGCAATCGCTCAAGGTCGGCTCGCGAACGACCAGGATGATATTGGGCGTCTCCCCTGGGGCGGCAGTTTCAATTCATATTGGTCGGAAGCCAGCTATCTGTCGGATAAATTGTGCATCCTGAGCGCGCCGGCGATGCTGCAAGTTTTTGGCACAAATCCAGCAAATGCCGAAGTTGAGGTTATTTGGCAATTTGGGCCGCTGGTGAACGCGGGCTGGGCCGCTAGGGAGGAATTCCAATCTGGAGCGAGGCGAACCCAATCAATTTTGGTTGCCACCGAAGGCGCATCGGATGCGCGCATCGTCAGTCGCGCTCTCGAAATCTTGCGGCCGGACGTCGCTGATTTCTTCCGATTTATTGATGTAGAGGAGCGGCACCATTTTTGGGGCACAGGCAATTTGGTGAAATTCGCGGAAGGCCTACTCCGTATCGACATACAGAATAAGGTGCTGTTTCTGCTCGACAATGATGCTGAAGGGGTCGACGCCTATCGCAAACTTCAGGAATTGAGGCTCTCGAGCAATATGCACGCGATGCGACTTCCCGATTTAGACGAATTTCGGAGCTTCCCGGCACGCGGGCCGGAGGGCATTACCGCTTGTGATATCAATGGGCGAGCCGACGCGATTGAATGCTACTTGGATCTAAACCTCGTTGGATATCCGGCAGCACAGGTCGTTTGGAGCAACTACAAAAAAGATATCGGTACTTGGCAGGGAGCGCTGGACCACAAGGAATGCTATAAGCGCCGCTCCCCTTATCGGGTTGAGCGGCGTCTTCATTTTCCGAGAATGTTATCGGCAACGCAAGCCGATTGCCCAAACACTCCAGTTGATCTTGAACGAGCGGCGGGCGATCCGCGCTGCTCAGAAGTAAGGAAGTCCAAGAACAACTCTGCCCGCGCCACGCGGTCACTGGCCCGATCTGGTTGAGTAGAGCTGAGTTCCGGAGAGCCGGCCTTGAGCGGCTCCGACGGCGTGAGGGAGAGCGTGGATAGGTCTTGTTCATTGCCTTGACCGGCTGGAGGGCTCTCAAAGCTGGGCGAGATGATTGGCCACCCTGACCGGCTCGGGCAGAACCTTGCGGGCGACGAGCCAGTCGGCGGCCTTTTGCAGCTCGCTGACGAACTGCTCGTCATTGACCGCGAAATAGCGATACTGGCGCTTCAGCGCGATGAACTGGTCGCGGAGCTCATCGCTGTACTTGCCGGTCTTCTGCGCGATGTACTCGGCGTCCTTGGCGTTCTCCGAAGCCCATTTCCCTTCGGCGCGGAACGCATCGTTCACGGCCCGCACCAGCGCGGGATTGTCCGTCGCGAATTTGCGAGTGGTCAGGTAGGACGTGTAGTCGATCTGGAATTCGAGATCGCGGCCTTCCAGGAAGATGTCGTGCGCCTTGTATTCAAGCCGCGCGATATCGACGCCGGGGCTCCACATCGACCAGGCGTCGACCTTGCCGGAGCCAAGTGCCGGCGCGGCATCAGGCGGATTGAGATAGACGAACTTCACCGCGGAACGGTCAACCTTGTGCTTCTCCAGCGCGGCGACCAGCAGGAATTCTCCAAGGCCGGAGCGGTTGACCGCAACTGACTTGCCGACGAGGTCTTCGACCTTATCGATGCCGGAGCCGTCCTTGGCAATGATCGCCGTGGTGCGGGGCTCGTAGACCACGAACTGTGTGAACACCAGCGGCGAGCCTGCAATGATCGCGGCGAGCGCCGGGGTCGTGCTGCCGCCGAAGCTGAAGTCGGCGCTTCCGCCCGTGACCGCCTGCAGGGTCGGCGCATGGTTCGGGAAGGGGCCGAGCCATTCGACCTTGATGCCGTCCTTGGCCAGCACTTTCTCGAACTCGCCACGCTCCTTGGCGATCAGGTTGAGGCCGCTCAAGCCCCAGGTCAGGCGAACTGTGTCGGTGGTCCGGCCAGGTGCGGCTTGGGCGAATTCGCTGATATTCATGCCAGCGAGCGCGCCAACGCCAAAAGCTGCGGAGCCGAGGAAGCTGCGCCGGGATGGTTTGGCGGATGAAAAGTCGGACATGTCGGCCTTCCGGATGACTAGCTGTGAGAATGGGGGACCACGCCAAGCTCGCCGAGGAGATCGGCGCGCGAGATAGGTGTCGAGCCGTCACGCACGGCGCGATGCTCGAAAGCGATCGCGCCGTTGCGCATCACGAGGATCCGATCGGCGAGGGTGATCGCTTCGTCGACATCGTGGGTGACGAGCAGGACGCCCGGCTGATGATTGGCTACCAGTTCGCGGACCAACTGGTGCATGCGGATACGGGTCAGCGCATCGAGCGCGGCAAACGGCTCGTCAAGCAGCAGAAGCTCGGGCTGCTGCACCAGCGCGCGGGCGAGGGCGACGCGCTGGGCTGCCCGCCGGAGAGATGGCGGGGCCAATCTTCGAGCCTGTCACCGAGGCCGACCTCGGTAAGCGCTTCGGCGGCGCGCTCGCGAGGATCCGGAACCTGCAAGCCGAGCGCCACGTTGTGCCAGAGGTTGTCCCATGGCAGCAGGCGATGCTCCTGAAACACCACGGCCGGCCGGCGGGGCGCCACGATACGGCCACCCTGGATGGGATCGAGCCCAGCCAGCGCCCGTAACAGCGTTGTCTTGCCGCACCCGCTCTCGCCGAGCAGGGCGACGAACTCGCCACGATCGATGCGCAGGTTCAATTTCTCGATCACGACGCGGCTGCCGTAGCTGCGGACAAGGTTGCTGACAACGACAGCCGGTCCGGATTCGAATGGCGTAGAAGACTGCGGAGCGACGTGCACGTTCATCGCTCCGCTCCGTAGTTCGGATGCCAGGCGAGGAGGCGACGTTCGAGAAAGCGGGCAATGGCGTCGGCCGCGACGCCGATCAGCGCGTAGATCACGATCGTCAGGACGATCACATCTGTGCGCAGGAATTCGCGCGCATCCATCGCGAGGAAGCCGATCCCCGATTGGGCACCGATGGTTTCAGCCACCACCAGCGCGAGCCAGGCCGTGGCCAGGGCATAGCGGACGCCGGTCAGGATCGAGGGCAACGCGCCGGGAAGGATGATGCGTCTGATCAGCTGGATCGAGCTCAGGCCCTGGACCCGACCAAGTTCGAGCAACTTGGGATCGACCTGGCGGATGCCGAGCACGGTGTTGATGTAGATCGGGAACGTGACGCCGAGCGCGACAAGGAAGATCTTTTCCGCTTCGCCGACGCCCAGCCAGACGATGACGAGGGGGAGCGCGGCGAGGAAAGGGACGGCCCTGATCATCTGCACGCTGCGATCGATCGCGGCCTCCGCGATTCGCGAGAAGCCGACAAGAACGCCCAGCGTGGCGCCAACCGCAGCACCGACCGCAAAGCCGGCTGCGGCACGCAGCAGGCTGACGCCGAGGTCGTTCAACAGGCTCCCGGTGGTCGCAAGCTTGAATCCTGTTCGGATGACCTTGCTCGGCGCGGGCAGAACCTGTGGCGAAAGCCATCCCGCCTGTGCAAGCGCCTCCCAGACAATGACGAGTAGCACGGGCGCGATCCAGGACAGGAGCTGAAGGCCGCGAGCACCAAGCTTGCTTCCTCGCGCTGGCGATTGAACGCTGCCCTGCGATGACGGCGCGTCATCCGCACCGATCACCGTGCGGTCGATTTGGCTCAGTTCGATATTGCTCAAGACGTGAGACCCCGTTCCACGCACTGCATCCGATGCAGGAGGTGCGATGCCAACAACTTGCCATCCGCGGAAAATGTCCCACGAAATCGGCTCGACAGAAATAGAGCACTATTTCAATTGTCGTTCGCTCAGGAGTGATCTGCTGCCGTCACGGCACCGGTGCACGACAAAGAAAATCTTTTGAGGTGGATGTGCTTGATCTTTCGTCAGCGCGCGGCGAGAACGCGTACCGATGCGATGGCATAGCGAGAGAAAGTTGCGGGAGAGTACGATGGCGATTGCACCCATTCGTTTCGGCATCTGGGCGCTGGTGCATGGGCCGCGAGCCGCGCACCATGACCCGGAAGAGCCCTATGATGCGTCATGGGAGCGTAATCGGGATCTGGTGCTCGCAGCCGAAGAGCTCGGTTATGACTCTACGCTGATCGCGCAACATACGATCAATCCACATCAGGAAGATCTCGATCAACTTGAGGCCTGGAGCGCCGCGGCGGCAATTGCGGCGCTGACCACGCGAATCGAGATCATCGCCGCGATCAAGCCCTATCTCTATCATCCCGTCGTGCTGGCGAAGCTCGCACTCGGCATCGAGAACATCAGCCGCGGCCGCTTCGCGATCAACCTCGTCAATGCCTGGAACCGCCCGGAATTGGAGAAGGCGGGGATTGGCTTTCCAGATCATGACGCTCGGTATGCTTACGGCACGGAATGGATCTCGGTAGTCTCGCGCCTGATGGAGGGTGAACGCCTCAACTACAGAGGCGATCACTTCAACGTCTCCAACTATGCGCTGCGCCCGACCAGCCTGTACCGCAAGCGCCCTGCCATCTATGTCGGCGGAGAATCCGAGCCAGCGCGTGACCTGGTCGCTGGCCATGGTGACGTCTGGTTCATCAATGGTCAGCCCCTGGAGGATGTGGCCGGCCTGATCGCCAATGTCGCCGCGCGTCCGCGGGGTGCGGCGCCGCTTCGTTTCGGTCTGTCGGCCTTCGTCGTCGCGCGCGAAACCCGGGAGCAGGCGCAGGCGGCCTATGAGCGGCTGCTTAGCCTGGCTGCAAAGGATGCACCGATGAGGGCCATCCAGAAGCAGAATACCGACCCCAAGGTCGTGATGATGCAGACGATGCAGAAGACGCCGCGCGTCGGCAGCAATGGCGGCACGGCAGCGGGACTGGTCGGGAGCTATGACGAGGTCGCAGCGCGCATCGAGGCCTTCCATGAAGCCGGCATTGAGCTCTTCATGCTGCAATTCCAGCCGTTCGAGGCCGAGATGCGCCGATTTGCGCTCGAGGTGATCCCGCGCGTGCGGGCGAAGCAACCCACCGGGCCCGCCGAGCGGCTGGCCCGGTCCCTTGGCTAGATCTCTGCGGCGGCTGGGTCGACGCGACTTCCGGCGCCTGTTTCGCGTAGCGACTAAACAAAGTGGTCGCGGAGCAGCGAGCCGGTGTATTCCGTCCGGAACAGCTCGCGCTTCTGAAGAATGGGGTACGCGCCGTCGACGTAGTTTCGGGTCCTGGGAACGTATTGGCGATCAACCACTTCGTGCCCATCCAGGTTTGATGTCAGAGCGAGCTTTGATTGTTCCGCTAATCATCTCGGGAAGTGAAGCATGGCTATCCCCTCGATCCCATCGAGTGGGTCATTGTCTGTCTGCCGCAAAACGGCGCATACAGTCTATGTCGTCCCGGTAGGCGTCAGAAGCCTTGCATTCGAAGCGAAGGGTAAGACCCAGGCGGCGGCCATCGCTGGGTCTGGTTTGTGCAGGTGTTGGACCGATTCTGCCTGCAACGGCTGCAGACGGCAGGCGCGAGCTATCCGCCGCGCGTCGCGACCACTCAGGAAGCGTCAGCCTATCGCCATGTCGTCGCCGAATTCGCGGACGCGACTCGAAAACTCCTGGTGCCGCATCTCGGATAGTTTGTGCAGTCCGCTTTGTGAGAAAGATATTCTTCGGTGCCCTATGGGCAGACGGAGCCAATCCGTTCGGCCCCGGCGGGTTGGGCAATGTGCCGGGATGGACTCAGTTTTCGGACGGCAGCCTCAAGCTCGTTGCCATCGCCACAACGGAGGCATGTGGTCGTCTGAGATTGCGGGCAATCTTGCTCGTCGGCAGTCCTCGATCGACCATGCCTCGCAGCTTATCCTTTTCTACTGCGGTCCAACGACGTTCATTTGAGGGGCTGGAGCGTGGTGACGGCTCGCCGTCTGCTGTGCTCTTGCGTGGCGATGGGGCGCGCATGAAAACTCCATGTAAGCGCGTGATCGAGCCATCATCGTGACCTTCCAGTCAATATCCATCCTCAAATAAAGATGATTTGTTTGCCGACATGATCTGTCCCGCGGAGTTTTGCCTCAGTGAAAAGAGCACTTTGGCAATAGCGTTCCTCGACGCGACAGTTGTCGCCAACGATGTTCGGTAAGCTCGCCGCAATGGCGAGAACGGATATCCGGCTATTCGACGACTTCGCCGAAACAGATCTATGTCACTGAAATTTTGGACGCTCCATAGCGGGATCGAACTCCTGCTTCAGCCTTAAGAGGACGACGGCAAATTTCGCTGTAGCTGTTGCAATGTTGCACAGGAACTAATTGGAACGTCTGACTCTGAGGATTTGAAGTTTCGCTTCCACCGGCGCTTCTGAGGTTGCCGTACAGGGCCAAGCGAGCACGGGACGGCAGGCTACGAGCTTGCCAACGACGCTTCCGATCCGTCCGATTTGTACGCTACCGCGCGCAGGAGTTGGCCGCGGCATCAGAAGCCCTTTGTTTGGCACCGAAGGCGATATAGATCACGCATCCTGGGCAAAAGGGTTACGCGCAGAAGGCGTTGAACAAGTCAGCGGGAACTCGTCAACTACCGCAAAAGCGGCGCCTTTCTGTAAGCCCGCATCGGCAAAAGAGTCGCACTAGGAAAATGCTCATCTCACTCAGCCAGGCTTGAGCCGATTATGGGGAGATCATCGAAGCACATGCAGGGACTCATGGTTGACAATGATAACAGCAACCGGCGCCGAATCGTCGAATTCAAGGACGGTTGCCGGTATGGCAAATTCGGAAAGACTAAGGCTTATGAGCTGATCGCCCTCGAGAGGATCAGGGCCTACAAAATGGGAGGCAAGACCATGATCGACCTCGACAGCGTGGATGAATATCACGCTTCGCTGCCGAGGGTCGAAACGAGAGCGGGCTAGGCCGCCGATCTTTTCAGCGAGACGGCGGGCGCACTGTCGCGCAGGCTTATCGAGGCGATCAGACTAATACTGCATTAAACGCACGCGCTCGACCCAATAGGCAGCACGGTTATAGATGACGGGGATGTTCTTGTTGTCGCCCTTGCCGGGGTGGCCCCGCACCAACACCTTGCGCTGCGGCGCTTTTGTGCTCCGTGTCGTGGGCGAGTTAGGCTTCCACTACATCGTCGTCGAACGCGCCCTCATCGCTTGAGCTGGGTCGACGCGGTCGAACTGGAGCCGCGCGCGCAGTGATCACCGCCGGGGGCAGTACTGCAGTCCACGATCCGCAGCGTCTTGTTCAGGTGTTGTCGGACATTGCCGCCATCGGCATTGGACGTGCAGCGCGTCGAGGATCAGCGCTCTCGGCGTCGGCTTCGCGTGCACGTGACAAAGACCCGCCATTGACTTCGCGATAATCATGTTAGGTCGATCCCGTCGAGAATTCGAAGCAATGCTGGGTTCGATTCCGGTCGCGCGGCGATTGTGGAGTCCGCCGCCGAGGAGCCTCTTTGGCGACCAACAGCGCTTGTCAGTTTGTTGGTATTTTTGTTGGCATCGGTCACAACTGATGCTAAAAACCACTTTAGTTGCATATGGTTATGGGATTAAGCGGTATCGGCCAGGGCACCAATAATTCATTCCCCCACTTTCGCTGACCTTCGCTCGCGTGATAGAAATGCTTGGAAAATAAGCAGTTTTCTATTCGCCGACCTTCGCGATCGCTCGCGACCAACCGCCCATTTTGTTGGTAGGACTGTTGGTAGGCCCGATCGGTGTGTTGGTAGCACTGGGGGACCCCTCATATGCCGCTTACGGACACCGCCTGCCGCTCTGCCAAGCCCAAGACCAACGCCTACAAGGTCAGCGACGGCGGTGGTCTACACATGCTTGTCGAGACCAACGGTTCGCGGCTATGGCGGCAAGCTTATCGGTTCGACGGAAAGCAGAAGCTGATCGCACTCGGTGCTTACCCGACTGTGAGCCTCGCCGAGCGTCGCAATGCGCGCGACGCCAACAAGGCTCTCTTGGCGAAAGGGGTTGACCCATCGGCACAGAGGAAGCTCGATCGAACAGCTGCCCGCCTTGCCCGGACCAACACCTTCCGGATCATCGCCGACGAACTGGTGGCCAAGTTCGAGGTTGAGGGAGACGATCCCAAGACCCTCAAGAAAAAGAAATGGCTGGTCGACCTGCTGTGCGCTGAGATCGGGGATCGCCCCATTGCGGAAATAGCGGCTCCGGAATTGTTGGATGCTTTGAAAAAGATCGAACGCCGCGGCCGGTATGAGAGCGCGCGACGCGCTCGCAGCCTCTCCGGCCGCATCTTCCGCTATGCGATAGTGACGGGCCGCGCCGCGCGCGACCCATCGGCCGACCTCGCCGGCGCCCTCATCGCGCCGAAGGTCCAGCATCGCGCATCCATCACCGAACCAAAAGCAGTCGGCGCCCTGCTCCGCGCCATCGACGACATTGACGGTCAGGCCACCACGCGCGCCGCGTTGCAGCTGATCGCGCTAACCTTCGTCCGGCCGGGCGAGCTTCGCCACGCTGAATGGACTGAATTCGACACCGACAACGCCATCTGGGACATTCCGGCGCAAAAGATGAAGATGCCCCGGCCGCACAAGGTACCGCTTTCTCGACAGGCACTCGCGTTGATCGCGGCCCTCCGCGAGGTAACAGGATCGTCTCGCTTCCTCTTCCCCCAAATCCGGTCGTGGCATCGCCCCATTTCAGACAACACCCTGAACGCCGCCCTCCGCCGGCTCGGCTACGACAAGACCCAGATGACGGCGCACGGCTTCCGCTCCACGGCGTCGACCCTCCTCAATGAAAGCCGCCGGTGGCATCACGACGCGATCGAACGGCAGCTTGCCCACCAAGACAATGATGAGGTCCGGGCCGCCTACAACTCGGCGCAGTATTGGGATGAGCGGGTTCGCATGATGCAGTGGTGGGCCGATCGTCTGGACGACCTGAGGCGCTCCGGTTTGGTCGTACCGATCAAGGCCGGTCGACGATCGGCGACGTGACGCCGCCGCTGAGGCAAGCCACCAGACGACTATTCTGTACGCGTTCTCAATATCTTAATTCGCTTCGAAGATGCTAGGTGACCAAAACGGGCGTTAGCGCCGGCCGGTCAGGAACGCCAGCCGGCGCCCAGTTGTTCACAAGGAAGCGCCTTTCGTAGCAGTGTCGAGACGCTAAAATATCCGTATAGGTTGTCCATTATGGCCAAAAGCGATCTCCTAGTCTCACTCGTGCGCGCCGGCGTTGCCGGCGATAAGCCCATGCTGCGCTCCACTGTTGAGGCGATCGTCGCTGACGAGCGCGCCAAGAGCCATCATGCGTATGCGGATCGGCTCGAACGCGCGTTGCAAACGGTTGCCGTTACTCCGCCCAGCTTGGCGACATCGTCTCAACGCCCGACCACCGCGGCCGGCCGAGACACAATCCTCGAAGTCACACCGCGCATATCGCTCGACGAATTGGTCCTGCCTTTGCCTGCTCGGGCGGAGGGTCTTCAACTGATCGAAGAGCACGTGCGCGCTGACGTGCTCCGAGCGAGCGGCTATGAGCCGAGACATCGCATTCTTCTGTCGGGCCCGCCCGGCAACGGCAAGACATCGTTTGCAGAGGCGATCGCTGAGGGGCTTGCGTTACCGTTCTTCGTCGTTCGGTACGACGCGTTGGTTGGAAGCTATCTAGGTGAAACGAACGCGCGCCTTCGCGCGCTGTTCGACTATGCACGTACCCAGCCCTGCGTTCTTTTCTTCGATGAGTTTGACGCGATCGGCAAAGAGCGCGGAGACGACCACGAAACCGGAGAAATAAAGCGGGTTGTTTCATTCCTTTTGATGCAGATCGACAAGCTTCCCAGCTACGTTGTGACCATCGCTGCTACCAACCATGCCGAATTACTCGATCGCGCCGTGTGGCGGCGCTTCCAGCTCAAGCTTTCATTCCCGGCTCCTCAACTCGCGGAAATCGCGCATTTTATCGGGCGACTTTTTGCCGGCTGGCCGGAACGCCCATCACTATCGGCTCAGGAATTGGCTGAAAAGATTGACGCGACTTCATATGCCGAGGTTCTGGACTTCTGTCAGAACGTCCGCCGCCGTCAAATTCTCGGCCTCGGTGAGCTTTCGATCAATTCAGCGATAACGGCCGAACTTGAATATTGGTCGTCGAGGGTAAAACCAGAGAACATTTATGGCGGGCGATCCAACCAAACCACTGTTACGGCTAACGCCGAGCAATCCGACCGCAAGACCGGCCGGCAAGCAGCTAAAAATCCCGAAGCCGGCTAAATATTCTCCCGCCGCTCAGAACGCGACCTTCGGCCCACGTTTTCGACGCTTGGATGAAGTGCTTCGCCGGGACCCCTCCGGGCTGACGCTGCGCGCTGACCCCTCTGCGCTCGCACCAGAACGGCTGTTGGTGTTCGAGGTCCGTGGAGCCGTCACAAACTTTGCCAACGCAATCAGAAGAATTCCGGGGCTCGAATTAGTCGACGAAGAAGAGCTTGAAGGTGATAATCAGGACAAGGCACCTGAAGCGTATCTTTTGGTGCCGGATGCAGCCGCTCTACAGAACATCTTGTCGTTATGGAAGCGATGGACGGCGGGCCAGGAGCTGGGCGCCGGGTTCGCACCATGGCGCGACGTGTTCGCAACGCTTCGTGAAATAAGGACGTGGGGTCCAAGCGACCGCGTCCAAGAAAGCGACAGAGAAATCTTCGAAGAGGAAGTTGAGTTGATGGGCGATGGCGAATTTCTCGCCATCGAAATCGAACTCGTGTTCAGATCGTCTGAAGAGTTGGCGACCGCTGCCGAACACGCAGTCATCGAGAGGATTGGAGGGCTGGGCGGCGCGCTAGTATCAAGAAGCCGGATTGCGGACATTTCTTATCACGCGCTCTTGGCCCGATTGCCCGCACCTGCCGTGCGGCAAATTGTAGAGCGGTCAGAAAACGGCATCAGCGGCATGGATGCTGTAATGCACATCCGGCCGCAAAGTATCGCTTCGCCGGATAGCACAGACGATGCCGCGCAGTCCCCAGCTGACCAAATTGTCCCTACGGCAGACGGCGAACCAATCTTAGCGATACTCGATGGCGTACCCGTCGCTCAACATCCCCTGCTTCGCGGCAGGCTGAATGTTGATGATCTCTTCGGCCTTGAGCCCGCCGCTCTGGTAGCCGAGAGAGTTCACGGGACTGCAATGGCCTCCCTAATTGCGCACGGCGATCGAAATCTTGCAGAGCCGTCGCTAGGCCGCCGCATTCATTTCGTGCCCGTCATGGGCGCAGGCGACCAATTCCCCGAAGATCGGCTTGTCATCGACCTCGTTTACCAAGCAGTTACGGCCATGCGTCGCGACAATGACCCCACTGCCCGGTTAGTGCTAATCGTCAATATCTCACTCGGGAACGCGAGAAAGCCCTTCCAAGGTCGGCTGTCGCCGTGGGCACGGCTTCTTGACAGGCTGTCCCATCGATACGGAATTCTCTTTTGCGTGAGTGCGGGCAATCACGTTCAGCCGTTTGATCTCCCGCCTTTTCTGACGATGGCTGAGTACGAAGCCACTGTTCAACCGGGGCGAGCCACGCAAACGCTGACAGCGCTTTCGGCGCTGATAGGATATCGACGCCTCCTTTCGCCCTCCGAAACGATCAACGGAATAACGGTGGGCTCGGCAAACATCGACGCAGTTAGCCCTGCGGAGCGTCGCGGCGCGGCGGGCCGGGTTGACCCATTTCAACCGATGGTCACCGCCAACCCATCAAGCGCTTTAGGACCGGGCTTCGCGAACAGCGTGAAGCCAGACATCTTAATGGCGGGTTCTCGCGAACACTTGACGATGGTGGCAAGTGGGGCGGCACTTGCAGTAAGGCCGACAGGAGGAGCGCGACCGCATGGCTTGAGGGTCGCGGCGCCGCCGCGCGACGGGAGCAACAACTGGGAGCACTACACTTGCGGCACGAGTGCTGCATCGGCCTTAGCATCGCGGACGGCACATAGAATTCACGACGCGTTGGAAGAGGCATACGGAGAACAGTTCGTCTCGTTGTCGGAGCACCAACGCTCAGTCATCCTCAAAGCATTGCTGGTCCACACCGCGGCTTGGCCATCAGACAGCGCGGACCTCATAAAGAGCGTGTTAGGTCCTCCTGATGCAAAGCAGCACGTACGACAGAAAGACAACGTCCGACGCTTCCTGGGTTTCGGAATAGTCAGCGCGGAGGATGCGATCTATTGCGCATCAGATCGGGCTACATTCTGGGCGGCAGGAACTCTTGGCTCCGAAACCCGACGTTCGATTACCGTTCCGCTTCCGACCTGCATGAGCGGCCAACCGCTCGCGCATTCCGTACGAGCAACGCTTGCTTGGCTTACTCCGGTCCTTCCCGGACGACAGTCGTATCGATCGGTCAAGCTTTCGCTTTTGGCCCCTGACGAGCTTGGCGGTTTTCGCGTTCTGCCTGCGAAGGCACAACCAGATGCTAATCAGGCCAGCAAAGGAACCGTTTTTTCCAGACGTTGGGACGGCGATAAAGCACCGGCCCTGACCGCGACCTCTTCAATTGAGTTCGTCGTTCAGCGAGAGCCCGACCGCGGAGCCGACGTCGACGAATTGGTCCCGTTTGGGCTAGCGGTGACCGTCGCGATGCCGGGCATTTCCGAAGTCTACAATCAAGCCAGAGCACGCATTGCCCCGGCCGTACCCCTTCGCGCCCGTTAACTTATGCGCTATCTGCCCAGTCCCTTCCTTTTGACGGTACTCGTTGCGCTAGCGTCGATCCCACGCAGCTAGGCCGGCGAGCGATCAGCCGAGACGCCCGAATGCAAGGAAATAACGGCCCGGATCATCGAGCGGACGAATCGATCACTTCTCGCCATCTGGCGGCAGCGTCTTCTTTAAAAGGCCGGACATGGTCCTGATCTGTGACCCCAAGTTCGTGACCTATGTTTCCTTGAACTGGGATGCGAGCGGCTTCCCGCCAGCCGACTGGTTCGTCCTCGCAGCAACGGCCGGAAACGCAGTCACAGGAGCCGACCTTGAGAAATTAGAAGCGGCGGCGCATCGATGCCATCGGGCCGCGCTCAGGGACACAGGTGAACAAGCTGCCGTCGCTCTTCCCAACGCGACGGTCGGATGTCAGGCGTTCACTAGAGACGGTGGAGGCGTGATTGTAGATGTCGCGATACCTCTGCGAAAGAATTGAGATGGGCGTGACACCGAGCCGCAATTGCCGGCTAACCTCGGTCTTATGGCTACTGGCCTTTTCGTCGTTTTAGCCACACTAGCCGCCGCCTGCCCAACGGCTGCGCATGATATCGTCGGGCGTGCGAGCGTCATCGATGGCGATACGATCGAAATCCACGGCACGCGCATTCGCTTGTGGGGCATCGACGCGCCGGAGCACGATCAGCTTTGCCGCGGCGACGACAGTGAACTCTATCGATGCGGCCAAAAGGCAGCGGCAGCCTTGGCTGGCCTATTTTATGCGATCCCGCGCCCCGTTATCTGTAGGCCCAAAGACCGCGACCAATACGGCCGGACCGTCGCCGTTTGCAAGATCGGAGAGCCGGGCCCGGATATCGCGCATTGGATGGTCTCGAACGGGCATGCGCTCGATTGGCCTAAGTACTCCAACAGCCAATACGTCGAAGCGCAACGGCGCGCCGAGCGCGCCAGCGCCGGCATTGTGGGCCGGAAGCTTTGTCGAACCATGGCGATATCGCTCTTGCATTAGGGCGGGTCAACGGCCGTCGAATTCTCAGACGAAACACCGGCCCGATGATGGCCAGCGGCCTGGCCGCCAAGGATGAATGCGGTGGTGAGTGTTCGCACCGCAGCAACGATGATCGTTGCTTGAAATCAGTCTTCCGATAATCTTCTCGCATTAGCGCCCATTCATTTCAGCCCCCTGAGGAGATTGCCTTGACAAACGACACAGCCGTGTACGACACCCTTCGCGTCGATCCGATCAACGGCGGCAAGGAGTGGGCCGGCCGCATGGGCACGCGCCGCGCCATCGCGAGAGACGGGTTTACGATCGATCCTGCATCGCTTGCCTATTGTCCGCACGAATGGCTGAACGAAAACGGCTATGTCGATCTTGAACGGGTGCAGTCATCGCCCCGCCTCTTCACACTCTGATACCCAACGACGGTCGAAGCCTGCCGACAAAATTGCGGTCACGGATGCTAAAACGGGCCGCTGGGCGTCGCCGGCCCGCGCCGCCGTCGACACCATTCGCAAAGCATACCGACCCGAACCGCGAGTTTGCGCGCAGCGCGGAGCTTGGTTGTTCGTGTTCCCGCCGATCTTCATGCTACTCTACGCGATCGTCGAGAAGATGCATGTGAGATGAAAGCTAGACAGAAAATTGAGGTGAGCGGCTGCTTTCGCGGCCCGCAGCCGCCCGCGGCTGTAGGATCAAGTGTTCTGNATCGCAATTCCTCCCTGAAAATAGACATCAAAAAAGCTCGACCCAGAACAAGGATCAATTTGACATCAAATACGGATGGTCGGCAATCGTCGAGACCGCTGCGGTGCAGCATCAACGCCCATCCGTGGCGCCTCGATCTGGATTGGCGCTGGCACCAGGCCGCCCTCGACTTCGGCTGCATGCTCAGCATCAATCCGGACGCGCACTCGATCCCGGAGCTCGACCACATGCACTGGGGCGTCGAGATGGCCCGGAAGGGCGGCATTCCCGCCGACCGTGTCCTGAACGCGATGACGCTTCCGGAGATCACGCGCTACCTCCGCCAGAAGCGGCGCTCGCTCGCCCGGGCGGCCTAATGTCGCCAGCGCACGATGGCTCGCTGGAGGGAAATGTGGTTGCGGTCGCCACGGATCGCGGTCACGATTTCAGCAAAATTCCGCACATCGTGCTAGTGGCCCATGCGTAGAAGGCGACGTCCACGTCAGCGCGTTCGCAGCACCGGTACCTTGCCCGCCGCCAGCCTCGCCTACCCAATCTCCAACACAAGCGCCACTCACCCGCAAACTGTGGCAAGTCATTTCAGTGAAAGGTTGGTGCCAGCCGTGACCAGCCGGCGCGCCGCATGCCCTCGCGGAAGGCTCGCAAGATGAGCGCGAGGGTCTCGGCCTCGGTCAGCATTTCCACTTCGCCATTCGAATGAATACGAAAGCCAACGCGCGACTCACTTTCAAGCGACGTCCGGGTCTTCTTTGTCATCATGATCGCCTTTATGGGTTTCGTCGATCTGGCTCACAAGGCCCGCAGCCGTCATACGCGCAGCAGTCCAGGCCGGATCGGCAATTTCTTCGAGGGCTGCGCGAACAGCATCATCCACAACCTTGAAACATTCTTCCTGCCGACGCATAGCGAGCAAATAGGCGGTCTCGCCAGGTAAGTTGAGCAGTCGATTGCGCATGCCGACGAGACTTTGCTCCAGACAACGGCAGACGGATTCAAGCTGCACAAGTTGGCCTGCTTCGAAAGCGTCCTGGCGTTCCTCGCGGCGACGTTTCGCGGCCACAAGGCGCGTGCGCTCTTCGGTTAGCCTGCTACCGGCAGCACCGCCGCGACCGGCGGCGACGGACCGCAGATGCGCCAAAACCTCTCGACGGACCTGATCGAGATCATACTTCCCGGAAGGCTGCCGGGTGATCACGCCCTCGGCGAGGTAAGAATCAAACTGTGAGCGCGAGCAGCAAATATGAGCTGCCGCCTGAGCTATCGTCGCCATTTTCCTACTGACCCCTAATTTTGTACTATACGGTACAAATATCGTGCGCGCAAGTGCGACCCGCATGTGCCCGGGCCTGGGAAGGACCCGATTGAGACAATTTCCATGCAGCGGTTTCTGCCTACGGCACTTGGCTATGACCTCGCTAGGTAGCGTCGCGCAACTGCTGCGCCATTGCTTCAGCTCTGGCTTTGGGCATCGTATGCAGGATCAACGTCGGCTCCGGCCCTGCCTGCTCCACATCGGTAGAAGCGACTTTCCGCACGGCTTCCAGCGCCACCTGAGGTGTCACCGATTCCGGGACGGACATCTGATAACGGCCGTTCTTGAGGATGAAGAAGCCGAACTCAACGAGGATCGCGAACTCCGTCCCGAAATTGCCGGTCAAGTCTCCGATTTCAATGGCCAACGCGATGTTCGGATTAGTGGCATGGAAGGGCCAGACAGGATCATGCCGCGATGCGCTTACAACCTCCAAAGCGGCGGCTTCGATGGTCGGTTCAGTAGCCATGTGGAAATGAGACGCGCGAACGTGTGCTTCGCCCGCATTTGAGAGACTAAGGCCGCCGCTTTTGCCAGGAGCCATGATCCCACAAAGCGACAATCGGGGGCCGGCGTCATTTCAACCACTATGTAAAACCTATCGAAAAATTCATCCATATTCATTCTGCCTCCAATAGCTGGGACTACCTCGAACCGAGCGTGACGCGTCCTCTCGCCCTGCCCGCGCACAGCGGGGGAACCCGACGCACCGGTTCGTAATCGGTTCTCGCTTGGGAAAGGGGAATGTGGGGAATGTTAGAGCCCGCGGCTCCGAGAATTTTCTCGAAAACCAGTAAGAGCTCACTCCCAAAATTCGCGCATTTTCCTGCGACGAGGCTGTAAACTTTCCCCTCTTTCCCCTCTTTCCCCTCTTTCCCCTCTTTCCCCTCTTTCCCCTCTTTCCCTTGGTGGCGGCATCTCGCGTCAGTTCGACGACGAAAAAGGATCATCGTCACGATCGCCGGATACCGCCGGCGACGGCCGATCGTCAGCCGCCCTGCGGATCTCGATCCGGTATAGATTCTGCTGATGACCAGGGACGCGGCGCAGGAACGCGACGCGGCCTTCGATCCACGTTGGCCGGCCGGTCAAATGCTTCTGGAAGAGCTTGCCGATACCCTGCGCGGTCGCCTTATCGACCGCTTTCTGCGCCAACTCCGCCAATCCGTCCGCAAGCTCCGCGGCATCCTCGTCGGTCGCGAGATTGTAATCCGAGAAAAGCGATGCCACTGACCGCGCGGTGAACTGCTCCTCACCGAACCGCATCCAAAGGGCGGTCAGAACGCGCGACGTCGTGCTCGCTTCCTCGTCCTGGGCCTCGCCGGCCAGGAGGAGCTTGCCGCAATCGAAGTCAATGCCGACCAAAGCCGCCGCGTATTCAACAGGCCATCCGGCCAGGTTCCACCAGCTCTTGAAGCGCGTTTTCGCCTGTTGCTCGCTCGGTCGGTTCTGAATGCCGGCAACCAGAATCAAATAGAGCGCCCGAAGAAGACGCGCGCGGTTCGCCTGCGTCCAGCCCACAGGATCGCTGTGCATGAAAACACGATTCTCCGGATCAGGCCGATCCACGTTCAACGACAGGATGAACGACCGGCTTGCCATGTCGCCACGAGGCGCGATCGAGTTGCCGGTGAAGACCTGAATGGTCGACGCCGGTACAGTCTCGAACATGGAAACGCCCAGGACGCGATCCGAGATCTCGGGCGCAGTGAGCGCGGCCTCAATATGGGGACAGCTGATCGTGGATCCACGGCTGATGTTATCCCAGATCAACACACCGACAGCTTGACGCAGATACGAGAACAACGCCTTTTTTCGCTCCTCCGCATTATCCGACCACGCCGCCGCAGCAGCAGGTCGGCCGAGAATTGCCGCGACAATCATTTGAATCAACGTCGTCTTGCCGCCACCGCGCTGGCCCGCCGTGACGAAGAACGCCGGACGCTCGGGGAGCAGCGCGCGCTGCAAAAGGGTGATTGCGAGAACGATGACGACGCATTTGCCGGCATCGTCGAGAGCCACATCAACGAGCCATTCACGCATCAGAAATTCCAGCGCCACGCGAGCCTCGTTGTCCGTCGGCTTGCCGGCGGGCAAGCACGCACGCAGGGCGGGATCGATGCGATGCACAACACCGAGAGCCCGATCGAGGCCGTTTCCGTCGATCACTCGTCCGGTTGCAGTCACGAGCGGCGCCTGATTGATCCCGCGAACAACGGGCATCTCGCTGTCTGCATAGTCAAAGAACGCTTTGATGAACGGCAATGGCGTTGCCGCGAAATAGATAGGTCCATCTTTGCAGACCTTCTCCCAGCGGAGATACTTCTCGATCAGCATCTGCAGGCTGCTCGCCGTCAACTCGGTGATCACCGGCTGGGTCGGCGCCTTCATCAGCTCATCGGGGCGAGCGGTCGCGTTTGCCGAACCGGACGTCAAAAGATGGAGAGCCCATGGCTCCTTTTCGTCGATCCGAACAGGAACACCGTTTGCGTTGCGCATCGGGGGCTCGGGGCTGTCGTCTTTTGCGAGAACATCGTCGATTAAGGTGACCGTCGGCAGCAATTCCTCATTGGCGTACGGAAGCGGACGAACGATCCGGGCATCGGTCGCCGCCTCCGCAAAAAACCTTTCTCGCGCCTGGCTCTTTCGTTCGGCGAGTTCGCACTTCATTCGCGCCTTGATTGTACGCACGCTCGCGCCAGCCGCCTTTGCTACCGACGCAGCAAAGTCGTCGAGCTCGTCCAGCTCGAGCCTGGCTTGAGCAAGAATCGCCATCGCGTGATCTACCATGCCGGCGGCGGGTCCGGCGGTGACGATCGCCTTTGCTGATGCCAGATCGTAACGCAGGTAATAGAGCGAACGACCATGCGCAAATGAGTGGATCACGAGATCGCCCTCGCCTCCTCCCAACACCATGGCTTTGCCGCGACCGTACGACACGCCCTCCAGCGGATCGGCAAGCGTTTCATTCACGTAACGCTCCGGCGTCGCCAGCACGGCGCCGACGGTGACGCTACCAAGGCGATCGAACTCCAACTCAATGTCGGGATAGAGCACGCCCTGGTGCCGCGCTTTGATCAAACGCAACGCGGTAGCGATCGGCGTGCCTGACCGAGCTGAGATGGCCTTGGCGAGATCTTGGTCGTGCTTGTTCGCGACCTCGGCAGCGGCTTTGCTCAAAGCTCGCTTGCTGTCAGCCTTGGCCAGGCTGATCCGGTGCCGGTCGTACTCGGTCGGCGGCGGCACGACGCGGCTGGAGTCAATCGCCTGGCCGTCAAAGACGCGAGGCTCTCGCTTCGAAGAGTTCTGGACCAGCGGCGGGACGAGCAAGGGAGTACCCTCGAAGCACAAGCGCTCGCCAAAGCCCACCATGCGATCCACGATGCTCCGTTCGAGCAATTGGCCGGCGCGGCCGATTATGTACCAGCCGTATCCATTCAGCCAGCATCGGTCGTGGAGATCGGTCAGGAAGCGCTCGATGTCGCCACCGTCAGCGACGAGCAAGTAGTGATGCTCGCCATCCGAGCCGGGGATCAAATCACCAGTGTCACCACGAGATAGCCCTGAGCTCGTGCTGGCGCGGCTCACGCGGGCGGCAAGCGCGAGATCCGGAGCGACCATGAGCAGGCATTCCCACATACCGCCGTTGGAAGCGATCTTGGCTTTGACCTCCGAAGGCATGCCCTTGGTATCAAAATCGATCAAGACCCAAGACGGCACGCCCGACCGATAGTCGATGAAGTCGCGGGTCCGGGCAATGCTGCCGGGGCTCTGGTTGATGCGGTCTTTCGTGACGATGTGGACGGGGGTGGCGATGTTCTTCGCCAGCGAGCCGAGCGCAATCGCTTGATTGGGACGACAAGCGACGATGATGCGCGCGAGCATAGCCGCGGTGGCGGCGAATGCGCGCGTAGCCATACCCTTGCTCATCCAGCATTTCGAGCCGTCGCTGTTCAGCGAGCCGTCGTCGTTCAACGACAGCCGCTTCGACATCAGCGGCGGCTCGTCCATTTTCGTGATCAAGGTCAGTTGTGCGCCCGCCAAGTCGGTCTGACCGGCGACGTCGCTTTGCTTGATGTCTTCGTCAGCTGACTGAGGAACAATGTCAGGAGTGCTCATTGTCGCGCACGACTACTTGTGCAAACGCGCGTCGGTTTCGCGTTCGCGGATCGCGGCGAGCTTTTCTTGATGAGCTGCGCGATCTTCAGCAACGCGCAGCTCGACAGCACGCTCCAGCTCATCCGCCGCATTGCGCATCGCGCGGATGATGTTCGTGAGCAGGTACTGCGACCAGCTGTCGGTCGGCGCGCAGGTCAGCGCCGTGCGCGTGATCTGCTCAATGTCGCGACATGCGCGGTACACGTACCGGTGCAACGGCATCGGCGACTTGGGTTTGGGACCTCGCGGGACGATGGTGAAATTCATAGCGTGGAGACCTCCGCTCTTGCGGGGTCGCACCGGCACGGCATCGTCATTGTGCAATCGAGCCAAGACCGGGATGCAAACCCAGTTTTAGGGAAAACCCCATCGCGGCGCCGCGTTGGGGTTATTCACTCTGGGACTTGGTCTGGCTAAATTACAGGAAAGGCGGCGGTCACGTTTTGGGGCGCCGATTTGCTTTTGATTTCTTGGGGCCGGCGCCAGCGAGTTCTGCGGCAATCGTGTTGATATTGGCGTTGGATGCTCGGATATTCTGTTCGACCCCGAGCCAGTCGAACAAAGCATCGAATATCTGCTTGCGCGGCCGCTCTCTGCGACTCGTGGTGATCTCGTACTCGGCCATCAGCTTTAAAAAAGGCTCGACCACCAGTTTCCGCACTTGGCGCTTTTTGTAGCCCTTCTGATTGGACGCGAGCCAGTGGTCGATATTCAGCATGTAGTCCGATAACTCCACAGCCATGCGGTGTTTAGGACGGTGGTCGGCAATGAGCATCCGCAACGTACTAGCATCGGCGTTGGGGTTGAGCAGTTGCAAGCTCGCCAACTCGATTTCGTTGTCCAAGGTATCCGACCCGGCAGCTTTATGAAGCGCGAGCACCTTCGCTATGGCCGCGCGAAGTTGGCGCACCCGCTTCGGGACCAGTAGTTTTGACGGATCCGCAACACTGCGTTGGTAGTCGAGTGCGATCTGCTCAAGAGCGGCCTTCAGTGCATACTCACCGAGGGGACCCATCTCGTTCAAACCCATCGCCGTTAGCAGTTTCGCGAACTGCTGCTCACGGTTATTTACGTTGATAAGCGGTCGCCTGTGCTTGGTCATTCGGACTCGCCGATTGGAACGATAGTCGGCAGCACGAAAACACTCCGCCGGTTTTCGTTGGCAGGAAATGCGTCATTCTATACGCAGAACAAGCTCGCACTTCGCATTTGTTGAGAGACTTCCCCAGCTAAAGCGCAAATATCGTTACAACAGCGTTACTCGCCGGGAGGGATCGCCGGCCCACGAAACCTTCGGTGAGGCGGGTGTAGCGGGCGCGACACCGGTGGAACGACCCTGAGATTGTGATGATAGCAACCAATCAACGCGAAGCCGAAACGGAGGACGTAGCACCGGCTAAATCTCGTCCTCGCCGCATGCTTAACGAGACTCAGGTGCTGGGGATCATCCCGGTGAGCCGCACTACCCTGTACCGCATGGAGAAATCCGGCCGCTTTCCCAAATCGACCTATATCAGCCCGAACCGGCGCGTCTGGTTTGAGGACGAGATCATCGCGTGGCAGAACGCTGTTGATGAATTCGACCCGCACCGGGCACGGGGCAAGGGGCGGCGTGCGCGTGCGGTTGCTGCCGTTGCGGGCACACCGAACACGCGTTGAGGGTGCTCGTCTAGTGCTCGCCGGCGATCTGCCTTGAGCGACCACCAACTGCACGATCTGCTCGCCGACATGCGGTCGCTCGCCGAACTTTAGCAAAGCGCGATGTCCGTGGTTGAAGGTCTTAGGCGCCATTTTGGTTGTTGCAGCATGACCGGCGCCTCGATCCGCCCGGTCACTATCCGCGGTTTGTCGAGCCAAGGCGGGCGCCGTGCCTCACCAAGATCGTCGCTGATCGCGGCGCAGTGCGAACCAGCATTGCCAAAGGAGCGCGCGGCAAAGCGCCACTGGACGGCGTGGAAGTACCGAATGCTCGTTTCCGCGCTGCAGCCAGATACACCGACCATAAGGCATTGCCCGACGCTTCTGCGGCGCGGTAATTGCAATCTCGTCCTCGATTCGCATATCCGCTGCGCGCACGCGCGTCGAGCCCATCAAGCTCTTCAATCAACTGGCGATCAGACAAGTCGGGTAGAGAGAATTTACGCTCCTCCGGTTAATTGCACCCCGCGAGCCCCATGCCGTTCTGTGGTCGTCATTTTTTGGCCCGGCCCCTTGCCAAGCAGTTGACTGAGAACGAGCCAAAGTTTGATCGCGGCTAGCGTCGGCACAGCTTGGCCGGGTCGCCTCTCACGGGTCAAAGGCACCGCGCGAGTTTGCCGCTCGCTCGAACGCACGAAGATGCCTTGTTTAGCGATAGTTGCGCGATATGGCGCCCGTCCTGTTCCTCGGCAAGAGGCCCATCATGACTGCAACTTCCAATTTAGGCAGTCTTGGCGACGCGGCCAAGACTGGCCGCACCTGCGCCACACGTGCGCCCCATTGTCATCCCCTCGCCTCCTTAATCTGCGTGCCAAGTCAGGGACAGAATGGGGGGACCGCGGCCGCGCGGCTGGCGACATTGAAGATTTGGCAAGCAAGCTGTATTGCCGGCGCGCTGACAGCGCTTGCCGCGGTTGGTCAGATCGCGGTACCGCGCCCAAGCATCGCAACGCCGAATGCAAGAGTGGCTGATGCATTCAGGGGCATCCCGCTGAATGTGACGACGGTCCTGACAAATGCTGGCGCCGCGTTTCCGGCCCCGGCCATCGAGACGAAATTTGATACAGGATTATCGGCTAATGCGATCGTCGCGGCGAGATTTAGCGCCGCGGCGCCGGACTCGATGCCGCCGTCCGATGTAACCACTTCGCAAGGGCAAATGTTGCAGGTCGCCAGCCTTGAGGCAGCGTTGCCCGAGAACTCGGCAACGCTACAGCAGGACCGCCCGCCCTTTGCTTCGCCCAATCCGGGCGAAGACAAACAGTCGTATCTCAAATACTACGTCTACTCGGAAATTTCGCCGCCGGAGAAACCCGCGAAGATCGCCTTGTCGGCGTTGAGCGACGTTCCGCTCGGAACGCCCGTCCGGGAGATCGAACGTGCGGCCGAAGCGTTCGGTGTCGATGTCAATTTCATGAAGGCGGTCGCCAAAATCGAATCCGATTTCAATCCCAGGCAACGCACCGGGTCCTATATCGGCCTGTTCCAGCTGAGCAAGTTTGAGTTCAGCAAATACGGATCGGGCGACATCCTCAATCCTCGCGACAACGCTATGGGTGCGGCCTACAAGTTTCTCAGCGAGGCCGCGCTATTCGAAATAATGACGCAGAAGAAGCCGACCTTTTCCGACCTCTACCTGATCCACCAGCAGGGCTGGGAAGGAGCCGCCCAACACATCAGCCGTCCGCAGCGGATTGCCTGGAAATCGATGTGCGCAACCCAGGAGGGCTCGGCGAAGGGCGAGCGATGGTGCAAGCGCGCTATCTGGGGTAACACGCTGCCTGCGGTCAAACGCGAATGGAAGTCGGTCGATAGTCTCACCTCGGGTGCGTTCGTGGCGATGTGGCGGGACCGCGTCGACACGCTCTATGCCCGCTATCCTGTGCTAACTGCGGCGGCCGAACGCTTGAGATAGAACAGCTTGCGACTGCTCTCACGCACACCTCTTGGCCCACACATTCGTTTCGTCGAGAAGCTGTGTCGGCAATCTAGTTCCGGCGCCGGATAAGTTTGCGTTCCACTTAGAGACTGGGTGGTTGTTCGGCTTCGGCGGCCGAATTGACCCGACACCTCGACCAGTGCCGCTCCGCGGCCCGGGCTCCTAGATTATTCACAGGGCAATCACCTTGCTGATGGCCGGCCCTTGGCAGAAGTGTAGCCGCAAGTGATCTGCGTCCGCTTTCCCGATTGAGCGGTCTAGGGCCTATTGGGGCCGGTCATCGCGCCCGTGGATCGCTTCACTATCAATAATTCGACTAACGCTTTGGTCGAAAACGGTTTTTTTGTGTCGCAGCCGAGTGAAAAATGCTGGACGCAAGGACCACACGGTTTTGCCGTACGCACGGCCCGCCATTTCGCCGCAGTTTTCCCGGCCCTGTCGACGGAGCCGGAAACTTACAGACGAGACGAACCTGACAGCGCCGCTCATCCAGCACGAAGTCTTGGGCTCACGGAGAGCAATCCGCCCTGCCCACGCCTCTCGCGCCCGACGCTGCCGCGTCCACCGCAAGCCCGGCTCGCGAAACGTGACGACACAAGATCGCCCCTCAAGGATGAGCCGGGATGGGCGACACATACGACAAATCAGAATTTCTGTAAATCGGAATATTTTCATGACGAGGGATTGACGGGGCAGCGAAACAGGGCCGGTGTTTTGCCCGACAGGCAATCCGCCGGCGCCGAGATGCTCCGCAACATCTGGGAACTGCTGCGACAAATCGGGCACATCAGGACATAAAGTCGCGGTAATCGTCGGGCTTGTCGACCGCGCCCTCCTTGCCTCTGCTTCCGGAGTTCTCATGCTTTCTGCCGACCGGCCGGCGACACGGCTTGCGACGCGACTTGCCTTCCTCGTCGCGGGCTTCGGCATCGCGTGCTGGGCGCCTCTGGTGCCGTTTGCGAAAGCACGGCTCGGCGTCGACGACGGCGTTCTCGGACTGCTGCTGCTCAGCCTCGGCATCGGCTCGGTCGTCGCAATGCTTCTGACCGGAATCATGAGCGCGCGTTACGGCAGCAGGCCGATCATCATCGCCGGCGGGCTCGGTCTGGCGCTGGTCCTGCCTCTGCTGGCCATCGCAAGCTCGCCGGCGACGCTGGCACTGGCGCTGCTCGCCTTCGGCGCCGCGCTCGGCTCCATCGACGTCGCCATGAACATCCATGCGGTGGAGGTGGAGCGCGCAGCGAAACGTCCGCTGATGTCCGGCTTCCACGCGCTGTTCAGCATCGGCGGCTTCGCCGGATCAGCGCTGATGACCGCGCTGCTCTCCCTGCAACTCGGCGCGCTCGCCTGCACGCTTATTTGCTCCGTCCTGATGCTGATTGCGATGCTTGTGACCTGGTCGCGCCTGCTTCGCTCAGTGCAGGTACAGGACGGACCGCTGTTCGTGCTGCCGCACGGCTCCGTGCTTCTGCTCGCGCTGCTCGGCGCCATCACCTTCCTGGTCGAAGGCGCGATGCTCGATTGGGGCGCACTGCTCGTCATCGGCGCCGGCCTTGTCTCCGAGGCGCAAGGCGGGATCGGCTACATCGTGTTCTCGATCGCGATGACGATGGGGCGACTCGGCGGCGACGCCGTCGTTGCGCGCATCGGGGATCGCACCACCCTGTTCTGGGGGAGCATCATTGCGGTCGCGGGCTTTGCGGTGCTGCTCACGGCTCCGGTTGCGGCGGTCGCCATAGTCGGCTTCCTGCTCATCGGCCTCGGCGCCTCGAACCTCGTGCCGGTGCTGTTCCGCCGGGCAGCCCGGCAGACGGTGATGCCCACGGGGCTCGCCGTCGCGGCGATCACGACCGCGGGCTACGCCGGCATCCTCGTTGGTCCCGCCGGCGTCGGCTTCGTCGCACGACTTGGCGGATTGCCGACGGCGTTCTGGCTGCTGGCTGTGCTGATGGGACTGGTCACGCTGTCGGCGCGCATCGTCACGACGGAGCAGCGCGAGGTATCACCTGCCGGCACGTGAGCTCATGACTTGCTCAATCCAATCGATCTGATCACGGGCGCCAGGCTTGCCGTTGTCGCATCGATAATGCGCTGGAATTTGTCCGGACTTGAATCGCTGTCCGGCTCCATGCCCTGGGCACGGTAGCTCGCCTGAAGCGCCGGATCGGCCATGGCGAGGCGCGTCGTCTGCGCGATCCGATCGATGATCGCATCATCGGTGAGTTTGGGAGCAAAGATGCCGAACCAGCCCTCATATCTGAGATCCGGCATGCCGGATTCGACGGCGGTCGGAATATCAGGTGCGCCGCTCAGCCGCCTTTCGGTCGTGACCGCAAGCAGCCGGATCTTTCCGGCCTGGCTCAGCTGCTGCAATTGAACCGACATGACGCCGATGACGAGCGAGATCTGGCCGCTGACGAGGTCGTTGGTCGCCTGCGCGATACCCCGATAGGGAACGTGGACGATGTCCAGTCCGCCCGCCTGCTGCTTGAACGATTCCCCGACGAGATGATTGCCGGTGGCGATCCCGGGCGTCCCGTAGGACAGCTTGCCCGGATTGGCCTTCGCGTAGGCGATCAGTTCGCGCAAATTTGCGGCAGGCACCGACGGATGGACGGCGAAAACCAGCGCACTGTTGATCAGGCGATAGATGGCCCGGAAATCGCCGACGGAATAGCCGGGATTTGACGAGGTCAGGGGAATGATGACCTGCGTGCTGCCATTGCCGAGCAGCAGCGAATAGCCGTCGGGCTCCTCGCGCGCGACCGCTGCGGTTCCGATCGCGCCACCGGCGCCGCCGATGTACTCGACGAAAGTCGGCCCGAGCAGCGCCGACATCTTGTCCACCCAGGGGCGCCCGATCTGATCGCCCGCTCCGCCGGCTCCATACGGAAGCACGAGGCGAATGGGACGAGACGGATAATCGGCGGTTTGTCCGCTGCGTGGGATGGCGGCGAGCGCCGCCGCGCCCGATAACACATGAACGACCTGTCGCCGCGAGTAGGAGGGCATGTCTCAATTCCGGAAGCGGTAGTCACTGTCGAGGCGGGACCGGCTCCCGAACCAAGCAATCGCAGCAATCCGCGACCGCCGTCAATGCTCCGCCCGGACAAGTCCCGGCGCGGTCGCCATGGGACGGCGACCTAACCCCTTACGTTCTAAGTCTTATTCCGGCGGGCCGGTGGCGACCCAAGCGATCTGCGCAGGTCTGCCAGCCATGCTGCTTTCGGACAGTTTACTGTACGCCTCGTTCTGCTAGACCAAAAAATAATACCTTTTGACTCCCGTCGTGGGGGCAATGGCGCGTGCCAGAGCATAACGAAGACTCGGCCATTTCATTTGGGCCATTTCGCCTGTTTCCAAAGTCCCGGCTCTTGGAGAAGGAGGGCTCGCCGCTTCATGTCGGCGGCCGCGCGCTCGATATCCTCATCTTCCTGGCCGGGCGCCCCGGTGAAGTCGTCGACAAGAGAGAGCTGGTCAAGCGCATCTGGGCCGACGTCAATGTCGACGAGGGCAGCCTGCGCTTCCATGTCGCAGCGCTGCGCAAGGCGCTCGGCGATACCGGCAAGTCGGCCCGTTATGTCGTCAATGTGCCCGGCCGCGGCTATTGCTTCGTCGCGTCGCTCGCTCAAGCGGCCGCTCCGGTCGCGCCGGTCTCCCTCGACATCGTTCCTCCGCGCTCCCTGCCCGTTCAGCTCGCGAAGATGGTCGGACGAGAGGAGGTCATCGAAAAGATCTCGAACGGACTGTCGCTCTATCGCTTCATGACCGTGGTCGGCCCGGGCGGGATCGGCAAGACCGCGGTCGCCGTCACCGTCGGGCATCGGCGTTCCCAGGATTTCGGCGGCCGCGTCTTCTTCGTCGACTTCGGCCCGCTGCGGGATGCCAGCCACATTGCAACCACCATCGCCTCCGCGCTCGGGCTGACTATCAGCGCGGAGGATCCGACGCCGGCCCTGCTGACATTTCTCAAGGCCGGCCCGGCCCTGCTGATCTTCGACAGCTGCGAACACGTGCTGGACAATCTGGCCCCGCTCGTCGAGCGCATCGTTCGCGAAGCGCCGCAGCTTCGTGTTCTCGCGACCAGCCGCGAGTCGTTCCGGAGCGAAGGCGAGCGGATCTTCCGGCTGTTCCCGCTGGATTGTCCGCCGGAACGGGAAGACCTGGGTGTCGCCGAGGTCCTCACCTACCCCGCGGCCCAACTCTTCATCGAGCGTATTGCCCAGAGCTCGGGTCCGTTCCAGCTCAGCGCGGAAGAGGCCCCGCTCGTCGCGAGCATCTGCCGGCGCCTCGACGGCATTGCGCTGGCAATCGAGCTCGCGGCGGGCCGCGTCAATGCCTATGGCATCGCAGGCACGGCTTCCCTGCTCGACAGCCGTTTTTCGCTGCAATGGCGCGGACGACGCACGGCCGTGCCGCGGCACCAGACGCTCGCCGCGGCCCTCGACTGGAGCTATGACCTGCTGCCCGCGGCGGAGAGCGCCACCTTGCGGCGACTATCGGTGTTCGCCGGCCCCTTCGCGCCGGAGGCGGCCGCCACGGTCGCGGCAGGCGACGGCGTCAGCGCATCGGAAACCCTCGAAGCGATCGACAGCCTGGTCACCAAATCGCTGATCTCGCCGTCCGGCTCGCGGACGTTGCGCTATCGCCTGCTCGACACCACGCGCACCTACGCGCATGGAAAGCTCAACGAGCTCGGTGAAACCAGGCAGTTCGCGCGGCGCCACGCGGAGCATTTTCGCGATTTCTTCGAGCGGGCCGAGGCCGACACGTCGACGCCGCTGCCCGAGTGGCTGCACGTGTATGGCGCGGAGCTGGACAATGTGCGCTCCGCGCTGGACTGGGCCTTCGGGCCCGACGGCGATCCCGCGCTGGGAATCGCGCTGACGGCGGCCGCAGTCACGCTGTGGGTGCGGCTTTCGCTGTTCGCCGAATGCCGCGAGCGCTGCAGAACGGCACTGGCAGCGCTCGGAGACAGCGGCGGTGACGGCCGCGTCCGCATGCAGCTCCTGTCGGCACTCGGCTGGTCGCTGATGTATGGCGAGGGCCGTGCGCGCGAGGCGCGCCCGATCCTCGAGACAACCCTCGAGATCGCCGACAGGCTCGACGACAAGGATTTCCGCCTGCGCGCGCTCTGGGGCCTGTGCATCGACCAGTTCAACAACGGACAGTTCGGCAAGGCCCGCGCACTCGCCGACCGTTTTGCGAACGCGGCGGCGAATTCTCCCGACAAGTCCGATGTCCTGCTGGGTGACCGGCTGATGGCCGTCGCGCTGCATTATCTCGGTGACCAGAACGACGCGCGGCTGTGCATCGATAGGGTGAACGCGTCGCTGCATGTGCTGGCGGAGAAGCCGAAGATATTCCCGCTCGACCTCAGGATATCGACGCAATATTTCCGGGCCCGCATCCTGTGGCTGCAAGGCCTCGCCGACCAGGCCCAGGCGCTGGCCGCACGAACCATCGAGGAGGGCCTCGCCAACGGCCACGCGCTGACCTTCTGCAGCGTGCTGGGACAGGCGGCCTGCCCGATCGCCTTCTGGGCCGGCGATTTCGCCGCCGCGGAACGCCACGGCGCCGAGCTGCTCGAACACACCGAGCGACACGCGATCCGGCTGTGGGGCCTGTGGGCACGCGCCTTCAACGCGGCAGTCGTTGCCAAGCGCGGCGACGTCGCGACCGGCCTGCCGCTGCTGCGCGAAGAGCTCAACCGCGCCGGCGATGCGCGCTTCCTGCCGCGCTTTCTTCCTCTGCTCGGTGAACTCGCCGCGTGTTTCGGCGAGGCCGACCAGACCGATCGCGGCCTGGAGATGATCGAGGACATATTGGCGCGTTGCAACGACCGCCAGGAGCGCTGGTATCTGCCGGAGCTGACGCGCATCAAGGCCGAATTGATGCTCAAGCAGACCAAGGGCCTGCCCGCCGCCGAAGCGGCTTTTCGCGAGGCCATGGACATCGCGACGCACCAGGGCGCACGATCGTGGGAGCTGAGATGCGCCATCGGCCTCGCGCGGTTCAGACTGGGACAAGGCCGCGATGCAGAGGCGCTGGAGGTTCTGGAAACCGTTTGCCGGCCGCTGACCGAGGGATCCCGCACCGCCGACATGCGCGAGGCCCGAGGCCTGATCGCGCAGCTCCGGAACTGAGGCAGCGCTGCTCGGCCGTCGAGCGATCGCTCCGCACTGCCCGGTTCATCGGGCCCTTGGAATAAATCCGGGCACGCCAGTCTCCACCACTGCGTTGAACCTGACGTTCGTCGTGATCCCGTCTCGTATCTCCCGCATCGCATCCTCGGGCAGAGCCGAGATGTCAAAATTCTCCCGGATTCGCGCGGGATTGGTCGAGGTCGTCAGGAACGCCGTGCCGCGCTGGACGGCCCACGCCAGGCAAACCTGAGCCGGTGTCTTCTGCACGCGCCGCGCGATGGCTGTGATCACGGGATCCTCCAGCACGCGCGGCTCCATGGCATGTCCCAACGCCGCGAACGCCTGGAGCACGATGCCATGCTCGCGACAGAAGTCGAGCAGGTCCCATTCGGGAAGATACGGATGCGATTCGACCTGCACCATGGCAGGCCTGATCCGCGCGACGGCAACGATCTCGCGCAGCTTCTCCAGGGTAATGTCCGACAGGCCGATCGACTTGCAGTGCCCCTCGTCAACGAGGCGCTCCAGCGCGTGCCACGTCTCCACCAATGTAACGCCGGAATCATAGATGACCCGACCGCTTGCGTCGCGCGGATCCTGCTCGTCACCGGGCTGAAAGGCAAAGGGCGTATGGATGATGTAGCAGTCGATCTCGTCGAGTTGCAGCCGTCGGCGGCTGGCGTCGAAGGCAGGCTTGACCCGCTCCGGCCGATGATTGGTGTTCCATAGCTTCGTCGTCACGAACAGCTCCTCGCGCCGGAGCTTCCCGGCCTTGAAGGCGTCCTGCATCGCATCGCCGACCGCCGCTTCGTTGCGATAGCGCTCCGCACAATCGAGATGTCGAAATCCGGCCTCCAATGCGGCCCTGATGGCCTGCCTGGTCACGAGCGGATCCGGAATGAGCGTGCCAAATCCCACTGCCGGAATCGTCACGGACTCATGAGTTGGAATCCTCGTGTCACGAAGCGAATCGGAGGTCGTCATGGTGATACTCCCTTGTTGTCTGCTCGCCGCCCTAGCGGACGAAGCGATCGAGGTTGGCGGCTCCCCGGCATTAACCGGCAGGCCGTGGCTTGCGGAGAAAGAACACCAGCGGGATCACGACGAGCATGGCGAACATCAGGATCTCGAACTGATCGATGACCGCGACCGTGGCCGCCTGATGCGTGACCATGCCGTTGAGCGCGGCAAGGCTTGGCTTCCCGATCGGGCCCGCGCCATGCGCCGCGACGCGGAAAGGCGTGAGATGCTTGGCGAGCGCGACGTGCACGGCCTGGGTGTTGGCATAGAAGAAGAGCTGGACCACCGCGATGCCGATGGTGCTGCCATAAAGGCGCGACAGGTTGATCAGCGCGCCGCCTTCCGGGCGAAGCTTCGGATCGAGCGTGCCGAACGCGGCCCTCGCGAGCGCCGGCAACAACATGCCGAGACCGGCACCCTGGAGCATGCCGGCTTCGACCACCGGCCGCCAATCCATCGCCGGCGAATAGCCGAGCATCAGCCAATTGGCATAGACCACCAGCGCCATGCCGCCCATGAGGAACGGCCGGTAGTCGACCTGCCCCGGAACCAGGCTCGTCAGCACCAGCGCTCCCACCAGCGCCACACCGCGCGGAATGGTCATGTAGCCCGTGGTGTCGACGGGATAGTTGAGCAATTCCTCCAGCATCGGAGACGTCAACGCCAGGGTCGGCAGCAGCACGAAGCCAAGCGCGAAGGAGATGACCGTCGAGAGGACGAGATTGCGATCCCTGAACAGCGCCGTGCGGAGAAAATGCTCTCGGGTCGTCAACACGTGCACGCTGAAGAGATAAAAACCCAGGACCGAGGCGACCGCCTCGGCCCAGATCTCCGTCGAGGCAAACCATTCGAGGCGCTCGCCGCGGTCCAGCAGCATCTGTAGCCCGATCATGCCGACGGAAAAGGTCGTCAGGCCGAAGAAGTCGAAGGGCTGGCTTCGCTCGGCCCGCTTCTCGCTCAGCAGCGAGGCCATCGTCATGAAGATGAAGGCCGTCATCGGCAGGCTGACATAGAAGATCGACGCCCAGCCGTAGTATTCACTGAGCCAGCCGCCAATGGCGGGGCCGGTGCTGATGCCGAGCAGGGAGCAGACCGTCGATGCCAGGCTCATGCGCGCATGCCGCGCCGGCGGCGTCACCTCGAGCAGGATGGCCAAGGAGAGCGGCGCGAGCGGTCCGCTCGCCGCGCCCTGGAGGATCCGCGCCAGCACGAACTGGATCGACGTCGTTGCCAGCGTGTCGAGGACAAGACCGAACGTGAAGATGGCGAGGGCAGCCTGATAGACCGCCTTGCGGCCATAGCGGCCCGCGAGCCACTGCGTGATCGACATGGTCACGGCACTTGCCGCGATATACGAGGAGAACACCCAGCCGACCTCGTCATTCGCCATCGAGAGCGTCGCCTGAATGTGCGGCAACGCTGCATTCGGTATCGAGATGTTCACAGCCTGCATGTAGATCGCGATAAGGGCCGCCGCGGAGATCGCACGATGGTCGCCGGCCGCGCCGGTCGATGGGACGGTCGTGCTCATTTGACCTCCGTCGCGAGCGCGCCTTGGAGCAGATGCGGCCAGCTGCGGCGGTGGCCGGTATCGACCCGCGCCGTCACGCTGATGCCGGAGAACAACGGCCGGGTCGGATCGAGATCGTCGAGCTCGAGGCGCACCGGCAGCCGCTGCACGACCTTGACCCAGTTCCCGGTCGCATTCTCCGGCGGCAGGACCGAGAAGTCCGACCCGGTGCCGGGACTCATGCTGACGATATGCGCCCTGAACTTGCGATCCGGATAGGCATCGACGTCGATCGTCGCCTCCTGGCCCGGACGCATGTGGGTCAGGCCGGTCTCGCGAAAATTCGCCTCGATCCAGATGTCCCGGCTGGACATCAGCGAGAACGTCGGCGCTCCCGCGTTGACGAAGCCCCCGATCTGCAAGTCGTCGACCTTCGTCACGATACCGTCGTCGGGCGCAATCACCGTCGCGTAGGAGAGATCGAGCCGCGCCCGGTCGAGCTGGGCTCTTGCCGCGCGAACCGTGGGATGACGATCGGCATCGATATCGGGATCGCCGTTGAGCGCGACGACCGTGTTGGCAATCTGCTGTTCGATCGATGCCATGCGGTGGCGGGCGACCTTGAGATCGGTCTCGGCCCGCTCATAGACCGCACGCGGCGTGAAGTCGGAGGCGACCAGCATCTTCTTGCGATCGAACTCGCGTTCGTCGAAGGAAGCCGATTCCCTGGCCGATTGCAGCTCCGCCTGCTGCTGGCGGTGGGTCGCCTTGAGCGAGTCGATCTGGAGTCGCGCGCTGCCGAGCCGCGCCTCGGCCTGATCGACCGCAATCTGATAGGGCTCGGGATCGATCCGAAACAGGACCTGCCCCCGTCGCACGCGCTCGTTATCGCGCACGGCGATCTCGACCGCCTGGCCTGACACCCGCGCGTTGATGGTCACCTTGGCGGCACGCACGAACGCGTCGTCGGTCGAGACATATTGTTCCTGCGCAAGATACATGAAGGCGCCGAACACGGCGACCACGGTCGGCAGCGCGAGCATCAGGGGCCGGCGCAGCCGCCGGCCGAGGTCCGCTCCGAACAATGGCACAGCCCCCTCGCTCCCGCGGAAGCTGCGATCGCCCAACCAGCCGGCGATTGGCGCAAAGTTCAAACGCATCGTGAGCCCTCGTCTTATCTTTTTTACTAACGTACGTTACAAATATTGTACTGCAGTGCCGCTATCAAGACGCGCGGCCATTGATTTTTATAACGGTCCATACAAATATATGTGTGGAACAGTACAACCAGGATTTTGGCGACATGGCACGGAAGAAGAGCGAAGCGGGCCCGGCGCGCCGCGGACGGCCGCCCGCCTATGACGCAGAGACGGCCCTCAAGCGAGCGACGGAGACGTTCTGGAGAACCGGCTACTCCGGCACGTCCCTGGACAAGGTCGCCGCCGCGACCGGCATGAGCCCACCGAGCCTCTACGCCGTGTTCGGCAACAAGCACACGCTCTATCTCGAAGCGCTCGCGCGCTATTGGGAGATAAGCCTTGCCGCAACGCGTGAGGCCCTCGCGGGGGACCATCCCTTGGACGAAGCCCTGATGCTGGCCTATGACGCAGCGCTGTCGATCTATTTTTCCGGCAAGGGAACCGCGCGGGGCTGCTTCGTGGTGGGAACCGCGGTGACCGAAGTCGCAGAAGATACGGCGATCCGGAACAGCGTAGCGGCGGGATTGCGCGCGATTGACGCCGATTTCGAGGCCCGCTTCCGCCTTGCCCAGGACAAGGGCGAACTGAAGCGTGATGCCGATCCGGCAGCGCTTGCAATCCTCGCCTCTGCCACGATGCATACCATCGCCATTCGCGCTCGCGCCGGCGCCCGCCGCGCCGAGCTAAGGGAGCTTGCCCGGAAGGCCGTGGACGTGATCTGCGGATGCCGGGCAGATGCGCATTGAGCCGCGAGGCGTTCTCGGGATCGAAAACCTGCGTGCCGGTGACGGTCGGGAGCAACTCTCCCGCACAATGAAATGACGACAACCGGCACATTTGCATTCCTCGTCAATAGGCGGCTGCCGTCGCGAGCGGTCCGCGCGCAAGACCCAGCCTCTCCCCGGCAATACGCGACGCCGCGGTCTAGCCCCCCGCAACCGCCGCGCGCCGCGGCAGCTTCCAGCCGGGCCGGATGAAGTGACACGTGTAGCCGTCCGGATAGCGCTCGAGATAATCCTGGTGCTCCGGCTCGGCCTCCCAGAAATCGCCGGCGGGCGTGACCTCGGTCACCACTTTGCCGGGCCACAGATGCGAGGCCTCGACGTCGGCGATCGTGTCTTCCGCGATCCGCTTCTGCTCGTCGCTCGTCGTGAAGATCGCGGAGCGATAGCTCGTGCCCCAGTCATTGCCCTGACGGTTGAGCGTGGTGGGATCGTGGATCTGGAAGAAGAACTCCAGCATCGTCCGGTAGCTCGTCTTGGCGGGATCGAAGATGATCTCGATCGCCTCGGCGTGCCCTTCGTGATTGCGATAGGTCGCGTTCTTGACCTCTCCGCCGGTGTAGCCGACGCGAGTCGAAATCACCCCGGGCTGCCTGCGGATCAGATCCTGCATGCCCCAGAAGCAGCCTCCGGCCAACACTGCGCGCTCCGTCGTCATTTGATGCTCCATTCGTTCGGTCGAGATATTCAGCGCTGGTCCGCAGCCGCATGCAAGCGCGGATCATCATGGTCATCGTGATATTCCAGGCCCAGCGGACCGATGGCGGAAACCTGCGTGACGTATTCGCCTGATTTCGCCCAGTGATAATGCCAGGTCTCGCCGGGCAGCACGATGACGCTGCCCGGCGGATAGGCATTGACCTTGTCGCCGTCGAAACGCTCGCCGAGCCCGATATAGAACACACCCGACATCACCGTGTAGATGCGGTCCTCGGGATGTTTGTGCGGCATCAGCCTGGTGCCGCCGGGCACCTTGACCCGGACCACGTAAGGTCCGGGCTCAGCGGGATGACCGACCATGACGGCGAGGCGCGCGCCGGGTGGAAATGCGGGGAACGGCTGCCACGCGATATCCTCCGGCAGGATCGCCCGGAACCTGTCTTCATCCGGCTGATGTTGGCGAGGCATGGTGCTGCTCCCTCTGTTCGGTCAGGTCAGCTTGGCGTCGAGCGTGATCGCGGCGTTGAGCACCTTCGACACCGGGCAGTTCTTCTCGGCCTCGCCGGCGATCTTGGCGAAACCTGCGTCGTCAAGGTTCGGCACCTTGGCGCGCAACGTGAGCGCCGACTTGCTGATCTTGAAGCCCTTGCCTTCGGGCTCGAGCGTAACCGCGGCCTCGGTCGAGAGCTCGTCCGGCGTGAAACCGGCAAGCTGAAGACCGAAGGCCAGCGCCATGGTGAAGCAGCCGGCATGGGCCGCAGCGATCAACTCCTCGGGATTGGTGCCCTTCTCGTTCTCGAAGCGTGTCTTGAACGAATAGGGCGTCTCGGCGAGCACGCCGGATTCACTCGACAGATGGCCCGTGCCATCGCGGCCGGTGCCCTTCCAGACTGCTGTTGCCTTGCGGATCATCTCAATTCTCCTTGTTGGGTTTAGCGCCGGCGCTCGGTACCGGAGGAAAGCGACATTGGCACGACCGCCTGTCACCATTCCAACCGGCCGAACGCCGCAGCGGTTCCGTCGGAGCCCCGTTCCGATGGAATCGGAACGACGCTCCGGATTCTTGTTTTGACGCGTTTTCTTCACGCGAACCGGTATCCACTTCGCTCGAAAACGCTCTAATTTCCGATCTGTCCGACGTGGAAGCCGAGCCGGTTCTCGACGTCGCCGGCGCGATGGAAGCCGCGCGCCATCAGCGCCTTGATACGGGCCTGGCTTGCCGGGCGGCCAAGCGCGGCCAGGAACGCGTCCCACTCGGGCTTGATCTCGACATCGGGCGGAAGACTGGCGACATCGACCAGGCGCTTGGTCTCGGCAATAGCCTCCTTGTCGAACGACGCGATGCGCATGGCGAGCGCCTCGACGAAGCCATCGAGCTCGGCATCCGGCAGCGACCGGTTCACATAGCCGTAGCGTTCGGCGAGATCGCCGTGGATGTCGTCGGCGCCGAGCAGCACTTCGAGCGCACGGCCGCGGCCCATCAGGCGCGGCAGCCGCGCCATCGGTCCGCCACCGGGCACGAGGCCCGCACCGACTTCCCATTGCGACAGGATCGCCTTCTCGCGGCTGGCAAAGCGCATGTCGCTGGCGAGCGCGAGCTCGCTGCCGACGCCGGTGGCGCGGCCCCGGATCGAGGCAATGGAAACCACCGGCGCACGACTGAGACGCACCAGCATGTCGGGCAGCGCCTGGAGACCGGTCGGCCCGGGCGAGATGCCCAGCGAATCCTCCAGCGGCGAGAGGAAGTCGTAATGCGTGATGAAGAAGCCTTCGACGGCACTGTCGAACACGACAACCTTGACTTCCGGATCGGTCTCGATCGCGGTGACGATGTCGCCCAGCAGCGGAAGCTGCTTCGGGCCGAAGATGTTCACCGGCGGCATATCGAAGGTGACGCGCCAATATGACGGCAGGCGGCGCTCCAGGCGGATGTCCTCGGTCGTGAAGGTACGTTCGGGGCGGTTCATTGTTTGCACTCCTGATATGGCGTCGTTCAAGGACGGGGACACGCGCCGGGTGCGCGCGTCCCCCATGCGGTTCAGATCGACTGGCGCAGCGGGCGGAAGGCGGTGCGCATTTCCGCAGAGAACAGCGCGGGCTGCTCCCAGGCGGCAAAGTGGCCGCCCTTGTCGAGCCGGTTGTAGTGCAGCAGCTTCGGGTAGGCCTTTTCGGTCCAGCTGCGCGGGGCGGCATAGATCTCGTCCGGAAACACGCTGACGGCGACCGGGATCTTGATGTGCTTGGGTTCGAAGAACACCAGCTTGTTCTCCCAGTACAGTCGGGCCGACGAGACCGCGGTGTTGGTGAGCCAGTACAGCGTGATGTTGTCGATCACATCGTCGCGCGACAGCCCTTCCGCCTTGCCGTCGAACACCCGCGCGATCATCGCGGCGCTGCGCGCATCGTGATCGAGCATCCAGGACGCAAGGCCCGCCGGCGAATCCACGAGGCCATAGAGCGTCTGCGGCCGGTTCGACATCTCGATCGCGTAGCCGAGACCGTGCTTGTAGAAATCGTCGAGCTGGTCGTAGGCAATGCGCTCTTCGGTCGAGAGCTTTGACGGGCGCGTTCCGCCGGGCTGCAGCGCCTTGGCGATGTCATCAGGAACCGTGGCGGGCATGTTGGTGTGAATGCCGAGCAATTCCGGCGGCGCGATCACCGCCATCTGCTCCGTCACCGCATTGCCCCAATCACCGCCTTGCGCGACGTAGCGATTGTAGCCAAGCCGCTTCATCAGCACGATCCAGGCACGCGCAATGCGCTGCGGATCCCAGCCGAGCGTCGTCGGCTTGCCGGAGAAGCCATGGCCGGGCAGCGAAGGGATCACGAGATCGAACGCGTCCGCCGCCTTCGCTCCATGCGCGGTCGGATCGGTCAGCGGGCCGACGATCTTCATCTGCTCGATGATCGAACCCGGCCAGCCATGCGTGACGATCATCGGCAGCGCATTCTCGTGCCTGGAGCGGACGTGGATGAAGTGGATGTCGACGCCGTCGATCTCGGTGACGAATTGCGGCAGCGCGTTGAGCCGCGCTTCAACCTTGCGCCAGTCATAGTCGTTCTGCCAGTAGCGCACGAGCTGCTGGACCGTGGTCAGCTGCACGCCCTGCGACTGGTCGGCGACGATCTCGCGATCGGGCCAGCGCGTTGCCGCGAGGCGCCGGCGCAGATCGAGCAGATCCTCCTCGGGCACGTTGACGTGGAAGGGGCGGATCGCGCCGCTCGCCGCCGCCTTTGCCGGACGCAGCGGCAACAGGCTCGCAACGCTGGCGGCGACCGCGGTCATCGCGGCCTGGCCCAGCAATTGACGGCGGTCGGGGTTGAGGATGTCGGCGCGTGCTTGCGTGGTCATGTTGGATCTCCCTTGCTTTGGTCGGCACCGTTGACCGAATTCGAAATCGAGACGTCGGTTCGTCGTGCAAGGAGATTGGCGCCGGCACTTCCGATTTGCCCGTTATGGATTGTTAGACCGCGTTAGCCGTTGCGAGCCTGCGCGCTAGAGGCTAGCGATCGACGATTCTGCGATGGGCACGATACAACGCAACACGGCGTGCGATGACCAAGTCATCGCGCGCCGTGAACGGAGAATGCCACAATGTCAGGAGGGCAGCGGCTGACCGGCCTGTTCGCGCACGATGTAGTCGGCGTACCAGGCCGCCCAGTTGTCGTCGTGTCCGCCGGTTCGCTTCTCGTGCTCGCCATGCGCCACCGCCGCGCGGCGCAGTGCCGCCGCCAGATCGCTCTGCGAGGGGAAATTCGTGCCGTCTGCCTCGATGCGTCCGGGCAGTCGTGTGGTGATCTCCTGGAACAGCCAGCCATTGCCGTCGGGATCGCTGAACGAGGCAAAGGAGCTGTAGCTGCCGCGCTTCGGGTCAACACCGCTGACCCGGATACTGCCGAACAGGTATGGTTCGTCCGGCCCGGCATGAACGTCGCCGCCGCCGTGGAACGGCTCGCTGACCGCGATGCCGCGGCCAAGCAGATCTTGTCGTGCCGCCTCCAGATCGGAGACGATCAGATACAGGCCGCGCACCGAGCCGGGCGCTGCCGCCGTGACGTTCCTGCCGAAGATCACCGAGCAGGCCGAGCCCGGCGGCGTGAACTGGATCACGCGCCAGTCGTCGCCAGAGGAAAAATCGGCGTCCAGTCGCCAGCCGAGGCGCATGTAGAACGCCTTGGCGCGGTCGACGTCGGACACCGGGATCACGACGACCTCGAGCTTCAGATCAACGCTGCGCGACGGCGAGGGTCTGGTCCCGGCTTCGCGATCGATTTCGAGTGTAGCCATGTCGAACTCCCTGATGTGAGGCGCGGGCTCTCAACCGAACCCATTCTTGCAGGCTCAACTTTGCTTTGCAGGCTCAACTTTGCGCAGAACGGCGAATGTCGCTCGTTCTCGAATGCTTGGGCTCGTTAGCGGTTCCGGATACAGTCGAACTTCAAGCGGCCGGCATCACGATGGTCACCCGCGTGCCGCCCTCCCCCGCCTCGCCATGCAACCGCGCGTGGATGCTGCGTGCGAGCCCTTCGAGAATGCGGATGCCGGTGCCCTGAAGCGGCCCGGTGGCGCCGATCCCGTTGTCGGCCACCGTACAGACCCAGGCGCCGTCGCGGTTGTCCATGTCGATGCGGATCAGTGCCCCATTCTTGTTCGGGAAGGCATGCTTTGCCGCGTTCGTGACCAGCTCCGTCAGCATCAGCGCGAGCCGATGACATTGCGATGCCGGCAGCACGCCGCTCTCGATCGCGGCCTCGCAGCGGACGCCCGCCGGCTCCAGCACCGCTTCGGAGAGCGCTCCGCAGAGATTTTCGAAAAAAGCCCCGACGGGGACGGCCGAGTCATCGTCGTTGTCGGACAGGAGCTGATAGAGCCTGCCGAAAGCAACGACGCGCCGCTCGAACCGATCCACCGCAAGCGACACGTCCCTGGTGCCGGCCCGCGTGAAGTCGCGACGGACTGACGCACCCAGCAGCGTCAGCGTGTTCTTCATGCGGTGATGGGACTCCCGCAGCACGAGTTCCCAATCACGCGACTGATCGTCAAGGCTGGCGACAAATTGAGATCGAACGGCACTGGCGTCCGACATGGAGCCGATAACGGACATGATAGCCTCCCATTGGAATAGGACCTAACTCGGAAGCCATACTGGATGCATCGCGCGCGTTTTGCCCGTTAGACGTTGCAAGATTCTGTTATGATCGGCGCATCACAAACCGGCAGCGGAGGCTGTCGTCGCGACGGTCAAGCCTGCTGACGATTTGTCGCAGTCGCGTCATAAACCGCTCGCGTTTAAGCAAAATTCGCGACGGGTATCCCGCCTGCATTCGGCCGATCCCCACGCGATTTCGCCACTTTCGGTCCGTTTACTGATAACCTCGCTCAGGTAGGTCAAAGCGCAGACGCCAGCCCTTTCACTGGAATCATTGGCCCGTGCCGGACACTAACGACCAGGATTCGACGATTGCCTTCGGTCCATTCCGGCTGCTTGCAAAGTCGCGGCTGCTGGAGAAGGACGGCGCCCCGCTTCACCTTGGCGGCCGCGCACTCGACATTCTGATTTTTCTCGCCGAGCGCGCCGGCGAGGTCGTTGACAAGCGCGAGTTGATCAAGCGCGTCTGGTCCGGCGTGACGGTCGACGAAGGCAGCCTGCGCTTCCACATCACGACGCTGCGCAAGGCGCTGGGCGATGCCGGCGAAGGTGCCCGCTACGTCGTCAACGTCCCCGGACGCGGCTATTGTTTCACCGCCCCGCTGCTTCACCCGGCTCCTTCGGAGAGCCGGAGCAGCCCGCCTGTCGCGTCGCCCCACGCGCTGCCCTCACCGCTTGCGAGGATGATCGGGCGAGACGAGGCCGTCGAGAAGATTTCGGCCGAGCTTGCCCTGCATCGCTTCGTCACAATCGTCGGCCCCGGCGGGATCGGCAAGACCTCGGTCGCACTTGCCGTCGCGCATGGCGAGCTCACGGCCTTCGACGGCCAGGTGAGCTTCGTCGATTTCGGAGCGCTGACGGATGCCCGGCTCGTTCCCGGAACGATTGCGGCAACCCTGGGCCTGACCGTCAATTCCGACGACCCGATGCCGGGCCTGCTGGCGTTCCTGCGCAGCCGGCGGACGCTGCTGGTCTTCGACAGTTGCGAGCACATCCTCGACGAGCTCGCACCAGTGGCCGAGCGCCTGGTCCAGGAGGCGCCGGAGCTGCATATTCTCGCCACCAGCCGCGAATCCTTTCGCAGCGAAGGTGAGCGCGTCCATCGGCTGTTTCCGCTGGATTGCCCGCCAGAGCGCGACGGGCTCGGCATCGCCGACATCCTTGCCTATCCCGCAAGCCAACTCTTCGTGGAACGCATTGCCGAGAGCCTGAGCGAATTCGAGCTCAGCGAGGAGGATGCGCCGCTCGTCGCCGAGATCTGCCGGCGGCTGGACGGCATTGCGCTGGCGATCGAGCTCGCGGCCGGACGTGTGAACGCCTACGGCATTGCCGGGACCGCCTCGCTGCTGGACAGCCGCTTCTCGCTGCTGTGGCGGGGACGGCGTAGCGCAATCCCGCGGCACCAGACCTTAAGCGCCGCGCTCGCCTGGAGCTACGATTTGCTGCCGGCAGCCGAAAGCGCAACGCTGCGCGGATTATCGGTATTCGTCGGGCCCTTCACCCTGGAAGCCGCGCTTGCCGTCGCGTCCTGCCAGGGTATCGGCGAATCCGAGGCCGTCGAAGCCATCTCGAACCTGCTCTCCAAGTCCCTGATCGCGACCTCGCCCGCGGAGCGGCGGCTGCGCTATCGCCTGCTCGACACCACCCGCACCTTCGTCGCCGGCAAGCTGGTCGAGAGCGGCGAAGCGGCCCGCGTCGCGCGTGCCCACGCCGAATATTTCCGCGATTTCCTGCGCGACATCGCGCTCAAATCCACGGGCATGCAGAGCGCGGGCGGCTTCCTTCCCTATGCCGACCACCTGCCCAATGTGAGGGCCGCGCTGACCTGGAGCTTCTCGGACGGCGGCGACCGGACGATCGGCGTGGATCTGGCGGCCTCAGCGGCCCAGTTCTTCCTCGAGCTGACATTGCTGACGGAATGCTACCGCTGGACACAGCAGGCGCTTGTATCTCTCGATAAGGGCGTGATCGACAGCCGCCAGGAGATGACGTTGCAGGCCGCGCTCGGCGTCTCCGTGATGTTCACGCAGGGCAATACGGAGGCGGTCCGCTCCGCCTTCACGCGCAGCCTCCAGCTTGCCAGAGAGCTCGAGGACCTGCACTGGCAGCTCTGGCTGCTGCGCGGCTTGCACATCTACCTGACCAGGGTCGGAGATTTTCACGGCGCGCTCGGAACCGGCGAGCAGGGCGAAGGCGTCGCGCGAAAGCTGAATGATCCAGCCGCCACACTGAACGTGGAATGGATGCTCGGCGTCGCCCACCATCTGATCGGCAACCAGGACAAGGCCGTGCAGTTCTGCGAGAGCGCGATGGTGCACAATCCCGGCTCGCAGCGGCTGAACATCGGCCATCTCGGTTATGACGACCGCATCGTTGCACTGGTGGCGCTGGCGCGCGGGCTCTGGCTCACCGGCCGGCCCGATCGGGCCGTCGAGGCGGCCAGATACACGGTGCGCGAGGCCGAGCTGCTCGAACAGCCGCTCACCCTCGGCATTTCCCTGATCTGGACCATCTACGTGTTCCTCTGGGTGGGCGACTGGGCCAGTGCCGAAAGCCTGATCGAGCGGCTGATCGACCATTCGGCGCGGCACTTCCTCGGCCCCTACCACGCGGTCGGCATCGGCCAGAAGGGCGAGCTGCTGCTTCGCCGCGGCGACGTCGCCGGCGGGATCGAGCATCTTCGCCGCAGCCAGGCTACGCTATACGCCACACGGCACCGGATCATGACGACGGTGTTTGCGACCGCGCTTGCCGAGGGTCTCGTGGCGCAGAACCAGCCCGATGAGGCCTTGCGTACGATCGATGAGGCCATCGCCCAGATCCCCGAGCACGGCGAATCCTTCGACATGCCGGAGATGCTCAGGGTCAAGGGCGACATCCTGGCCGGGTCGGGAAATGCCGCGGGGGCCGAGAATTACTTCCGGAAGTCGCTCGATCTATCACGGCGGCAATGCGCGCTCGGCTGGGAGCTGCGGGGGGCGATCAGCCTCGGCCGCGTCTGGCGTCATGCCGGAAAGGCCGGCGACGCACGCGATCTGCTCGCGCCGCTCCTCGCGCGGTACCAAGAGGGCCTCCAGACCCGTGATCTCGTCGCCGCCAGGGAGCTCCTGGGCGCGCTGAATTGAGAGTATCTTCAACAAGATACCGCCATACTGCCTGCTCGCAACTCCTAACAACTTCTAACACGCCAAGCCGCATCCGCCCCGCCATGGTGGTGACGTTTCACGGTGGATATGGCGGGACATGGCTCTCCTTCACGATGTAATCGATGCTAGTGGCGGTTTGGACCGCTGGAGCAGCTTGAACCGTTTCACGCTCCACCTTTCCGTCGGCGGAATGCTGTTCTCCAGTGCCGGACATGCCAGAGAATTCAAGGATGTGACCGCGGAAGGCTCGACCCGGACGCAATCCGTCCGCTTCACCGGCATCACCGGGGGAGAACACTCAGGCTCCTTTCAACCGGACGCGATCACGATCGAAAGCCTGGATGGCGAGGTGCTGCGGACCTGGCGCAATCCGAGCCTTGCATTTCCCGAGGCCAGTGCCCCCGCGCTTGCGGACGAACTGCATCTCGTCTTCTTCTGCGGCGTCGCGATCTGGAACTATCTGACGATTCCATTCCTGCTCGCTCATCCCGATGTCGTGTTGGAGGAGCTGTCACCGTGGTCTGAAGGCACTGAGACCTGGCGGCGGCTGCGGGCGCAATTCCCCGCGCACCTGATCACCCTCGCGCCCGAGCAGATCTTCTATTTCGACCAGAGCGCTTTGCAACGGCGGACGGATCACGATCTCTTCGGGATGAAGGTAGCGCATTATTCCTGGGCCCATGACAATTTCGCCGGCATCGTGGTGCCGACGCTTCGGCGCGTGCAGACGCTGCAGGCTGATGGAACCGTGATTGCCAGGCCCGTGCTGATGGACGTCGAGATCTTCGACGCCGTGTTCGAGTAGCCGCGGCGACAACGCCGCCCTCGCAACGTCTAACACCACATAACGAGCCAACGGCCCAACTTGGGTGCAGATTACGTTTGCGAGCGGCGAACGAACGCAGCAGCTCGACGAAGACTTGCACCGATGTGCTCCACCAGGAGGGAGCGCGTCATTCAGCAAACGCAATCAAGGGAATCCGTGTCATGAAAGTATTGATGGTCATCACCTCCCACGACCAGCTTGGCAACACCGGACGCAGGACCGGCTTCTGGCTCGAAGAGCTTGCAGCCCCCTACTACGTCTTCAAGGATTCCGGCGCGGAGATCACGCTCGCCTCGCCCAAGGGCGGCCGTCCGCCGCTCGACCCCAAGAGCAACGAGCCCGAGTTCCGCACCGACCTGACGGTGCGTTTCGAGAACGATGCGGCGGCGGAGGCCCAGCTCGACGAGACCGTCCGCCTCGACAGCGTCCGGCAGGAAGACTTCGACACGCTGTTCTATCCGGGCGGCCACGGCCCGATGTGGGACCTCGCCGAAGACAAGAACTCGGTCAAGCTGATCGAGTCCTTCCTCGCCGCCGGCAAGACCATCGCCGTCGTGTGTCATTCGACCGGAGCGCTGCGCCACGTCAAGACGCCCGATGGCAAGCCGCTGGTCCAGGGCAAGGAAGTGACCGGCTTCACCAACGGCGAGGAAGAGGACGTGGGCCTGACCAAGGTGGTTCCCTTCCTCGTCGAGGACGAGATGTTGAAGCTCGGTGCCGTCTTCTCGAAAACGGCCAACTGGGGCGTGCACGTCGTCAGCGCCGGCCAGCTGATCACGGGACAGAATCCGCATTCGTCGGGCCCCGCCGCGCAGACGCTGCTCGCCGCCCTCAAGAGCAAACGGATGGCGAAGGCGTCGTAAAATTCTGGATGCGGTCGCATCTCGGGAGGCGCCCGCAACGGCGCCTCCCGACGCCGCGATATTCCTCGGAGAGGACACGATCATGGACCTGCTTTCCTATGCGAAGACGATCGCAGAGCGCATCGAAGCGGAGGCTGCCCGCGCCACAGTTCCGATGGCGGTTTGCATCATCGACATTCACGGCAACATCATTCTCAAGCACCGTATGAGCGGCGCGCCGACCTTCTCGCTCGAGCTGTCGGAGCGGAAGGCCTATACGTCCGCGCTGGTGGGGCTGCGAACGGCGGAACTCTCTCCGATGGTCCAGCCCGGACAGGCTCTGTTTCCCCTGATGGGAGTTGCGGGCGGACGCTTCTGCTCGATGGGCGGCGGCGCGCCGCTGCACATCGACGGACAGCTCGTCGCCGGCGTCGGCATCAGCGGCGGGACCGTCGAGCAGGACGTCGACATCCTCGAGGCCGGGCTTCGCGAACCCGCTGCCACCGATACGGTCGATATGAAGATCGAGGTCGTCGTCCTCCCGGTCTCGGACGTCGAGCGCGCCAAGCGCTTCTATGCCGACCTCGGCTGGCGGCTCGACATCGACTATCAGGGCCCAAGCAATTATCGCGTGATCCAGTTCACGCCTCCCGGCTCGGGCTGCTCAGTCATTTTCGGCAGCAACCTCACCATTGCTGCTCCCGGCTCCGTGAAGGGGCTCCATCTCATCGTGTCCGACATCGAGGCCGCATGCGACGACCTGCGCCGTCGCGGCATCACCGTCGGCGAGCCGTTCCACGACCCCGGCGGCATATTCCATCATGCCAGCGTCCAGGACCTTGCCGCCGGCCCGAACCCGCAGCGCAAGAGCTACGCCTCCTACGCCTCGTTCAGCGATCCCGATGGCAACGGCTGGGTGTTCCAGGAGATCACGGCGCGGCTGACGGGACATATCGAGGACGGCGAGGAAAGCTTTACGCCCGAGCTCACGGACGTCGTGCGGCGGGCCGAAGCTGCCGCGCGCGCGAGCGCCGGAGCGGGCGATCGCGCGGCGGCCTGACATCGGAGCGACGACATATGAGCATTCCAGCCACCCTCGCCCTCTCTGCTGCCCTTGCCTGCGCGACCGTGCAGCCTCGGCGCAGGAGCTGCGGTCGAGCCGGCGCTCGATCAGCTACCACACCATCGAGATCCACGGCCTCAAGATCTTCTACCGCGAGGCCGGGCCGGCCGACGCGCCGACCGTGCTGCTGTTGCACGGCTTCCCCTCCTCCTCGCGGATGTGGGAGCCCCTGCTGCCGCTGCTGGCCGACAAATATCACCTGATCGCACCGGACTATCCCGGCTTCGGCAACAGCAGCGCGCCGCCGCCGTCCGGCTTCGCCTACACGTTCGACAATATCGCCGGCGTGATCGGCGAGCTCACGGCGAAGCTCGGCCTGAGCCGCTACGTGCTGTTCATGCAGGATTACGGCGGCCCCGTCGGCTTCCGCATGGCGCTGGCGCATCCCGAACGTACCAGCGCCATCATCATCCAGAACGCCGTTTCGCATGAGCAGGGGCTGAGCCCGCTCTGGGAAGCGCGTCGCAGATACTGGGCGGATCCGGCGCACGAGCTCGAGGCGCTCAAGGCCAACTTCACCTCTCTGGAGGCGACACGCCAGCGGCACCTCGGTTCCAGCCCGCGCCCGGAACGCTATGATCCGGATACATGGACCGACGAATACGCGTTTCTGACGCGCCCGGGCCAGGCCGAGATCCAGACCACGCTGTTCCTGGATTACCGGACCAACGTCGCGTCCTATCCCAAATGGCAGGACTGGCTGCGCAAGACGCGGCCACCGACGCTGGTGGTTTGGGGCAAGTACGATCCATCCTTCGCCGTCGCCGGCGCCACGGCCTATCGCGACGATGTTCCGGAGGCGGAGGTTCACATCCTCGAAGCCGGTCACTTCGCGCTGGACGAGGCGACCGACCAGATCGCGTCGCTCGTCCGCGACTTCCTTGCGCGACTGGACGGACACAAGGGCTGAAGACGAAGGCAGGAGGCGCCGACGGCTTCCGCCGGCGCGGCTCTCGACGTCACGATCCACTGCTGCGGGGGCCATGTCCTGCCGAAAGCTCGTTCACTTGTCGCTCATCCTGACGACCACCTTCACCGCATCGAGACGCGCGGCGCGCCATATCCAGCGCCGAGGCGATGTCCAGTGAACGCCGAGCGCAAACCTCACGCCGGTGGGTCGATCGCCACATCAGGTCCGGCGCCATCCTCGCGCCAAAGACTTGAAACATTTGAGAAAGTCGACCTCTCTGCGACGGGCTGTCACACCATGTTCGCGCACACAAAATCTAACACATCCTAATCATCACTAACGGGCTTCTTGTCCGGCTCACGCCTATCCTCTGAGCATGGAAAACCTTCTCGAAAGCCTTGTCGAAAGCTTTGGGCTTGGGGGTTTGCCGGTCGCCGCCAGCGGCCGCGATGCCAAGAGAGGACGAGCGATGTTTACCGACTTGCAGGCGGCGCCTGCCTGGATTGATCTTCAGGCCGAGCCGCGCGATCACCAGCTCCGCCAGGCAGCACAAGCGATCCCGAGGGAACGCGGGTGGCGCCGGATCGACCGCGGCCCGGAGGCGACGATCGAGGACATCACGATTTCGCGATGGGAGGATTTCAGAGACAGCTCGTCGCACGAGGCGACGACGCCGGAGGATCGCTACTTCGTCGGCATTGCCCTGAAGGCCACGCGTGCGAAATTGACCCGTGACCGCCAGGTCATTTTCGACGGCACCATGCCCGCAGGGACGCTCTATGTCAGCGCACCGTCGAAGCCTCTCGCCGCACAATTCCAGGCGCCTTGCGCCTTCCTGCACTTCCATATCTCCGCTGATCATTTCCCGGCGCAATCGCCTGCCGCGGAAGGACTTGGCGACCTCGTCCTGCTGCGCGACCCGCTCGCGGCCGAGCTCGCCAGGGCGCTGACCGAGCATGGCGATGCCGCGGACCGGGAGTTCACACGCTGCGTCGGCCAGACCCTTGCGATGCATCTGGCCCGGCTGGAGCCGCCGCGTGCCAGGGTCAACGCCTTGCCGAAATGGCGGCTGCGGCGCGTTGAGCAATATATCGCGGACAATTTCGACCGCTGCATCAGCCTGTCCGAACTCGCCAATGTCGCCGGCCTGTCCAGAATGCACTTTGCAGCACAGTTCCGCGCCGCGACCGGCTACCGTCCGCGCGAATATCTGCTCAATCACCGGATCGAGAATGCGAAGACGCTGCTCGCGACGACCGGGCGGCCACTGGCCGAAATCGCACTTGCCGTCGGGTTCAGCACCCAGGCGCATTTTTCGACCGTCTTCAAGCGCATCAGCGGCCAGTCTCCGGCACGCTGGCGCCTCGCCAGCAAGGCCGAGCCTCTCGCAGCGGAAGCGCTGCCGCGGCGCCGTCCTGCTGCAGACAGGGACTGGATGGCCAGCGCGGCCGCGTAGCTCGTCCTTTCGACACGACAGGCGACATGGCGTTGCGGAATACGCGTCTGGTTTGGTCTGCAATTTTTCGAACGTAGTGCCCTGCCACTTGTGCCGGCTCGCGCCCTCGTCCTCCCGGGCCTACGAGCCACTCGGGGCCGTCCCTGCTCCCACACAGGACGGCCCCTTTTCTTTGTCTGTTGACGGGGATGAAGTTGCGCTCACAGCCTCCACATCGTCATTGCAAGCGCAGCAAAGCAATCCAGACTGCCACCGCGGAAAGACTCTGGATTGCTTCGCTGCGTTCGCAATGACGGAGCAAGGGGCGAACGCCCCGCTACACCGGATCGAACGCCCGGATCGGCGGCAGATTGCCGGTGAATTTCTCCACCTCCACCGTCGTCAGCTGCCCCGTGCAGCCCTGCGCGAAGGACGAGGTGCCGACGTCGCGGGTGAGCACGTTCGGATTGCCGTGGACGCAGAGCGGCGCGTCGTCCTCGGGGTCCATCGGGTCGTACCAGGCGCCGGTCGGGAGCTGGACCACGCCGGGCGCGATGCCGTCGGTGACATGGACCGCGGCGAGGCAGGCGCCGCGCTCGTTGAACAGGCGGATGATGTCGCCGTCCTTGATGCCGCGCGCGTCGGCATCAACCGGGTTCATGCGCGCGACCTCGCGGCCGCGATGCTTGGCGCCGAGCGAATGTCCGCCGAAATCGAGCTGGCTGTGCAGGCGCGTCACCGGCTGGTTGGCGACGAGGAAGCATGGCGCACCGGGCTTGGGCATGTCGGTCTTGTCGAGCCAGACCGGATGGCCCGGACAATCCGCATCGCCATGGCCGGCGATCTTCGTCGAGAAAATCTCGATGCGGCCGCTCGGCGTCGGCAGGGCGTGAGCGACCGGGTCCTCGCGGAAGCGGCGCAATCGGCCGCCGTCGTCGGGCTGTTGCGGCACGACCAGGCTGCCGCGCTGCCAGAATTCGTCGAAGCTCGGCGCTTCGAGGCCGCGCATGGCGAGCGAGGCGCGGGTCGGCTCGTAGAGATGTTTTAGCCACTCCCGCGACGTGCGTCCTTCGGTAAAGGGTTCGCGCGCGCCGAGACGCTCGGCAAGATCGGCAAAAATCTCGTAGTCGTCGCGCGCGAGGCCAAACGGCTCGGCGATCCGGTGCATCGCGACCATGAGGGGATCGTTGCTGGAATAGCCGATGTCCTCGCGTTCGAGCGTCATGGTCGACGGCAGCACGATGTCGGCGTGGCGCGCCGTCGCAGTCCAGGCGAGCTCGTGCACGACGAAGGTATCGAGCTGCGCAAAAGCCTTGCGCAGGCGGTTGATGTCCTGGTGGTGATGGAAGGGATTGCCGCCGGCCCAGTAGACGAGGCGGATATCCGGATAGGTGCGCGTCTCGCCATTGTAGCGATAGGTGGTTCCGGGATTGAGCAGCATGTCGGCGATGCGCGCGACCGGGATGAAATCACGGACGCCGTTGCGGCCCTGCCCGAGCGTCGGCCCCGGCACGTCGTTGACGCGGCGGCCGTAATAGCCGATCGCCCCGAGCGAATAGGCGTAGCCGCCGCCGGGCAAGCCGATCTGGCCGAGCGCTGCCGCCAGCACCATGCCCATCCACACCGGCTGCTCGCCATGCTCGGCGCGCTGGAGCGAATGCGAGACGGTGATGAGCGCGCGCTTTCCGGCAAGGCGACGGGCGAGCGTGCGGATCGTGTCCGCGTCAACGCCTGAGATCGCGGCGGCCCACTCGGCGCTCTTCGGCTGGCCATCGCTCTCCCCGGTGAGATAACGCAGGAAGACGGGCCACCCTTCGGTGTAGCGATCGAGGAAGGCCTGATCGTGCAGGTTCTCGCTGACCAGCGTGTGGACGATGCCGAGCATCAGCGCGGTGTCGGTGCTGGGCACGCACGTCAACCATTCGGCACCGGCCTCGACCGGCAGGTCTTCACGCAGCGGGCTGACCAGGATGAACTCGCAGCCGCGCCGGTGCGCCGCCGCCATGGCGCCGCGCTCGACATGCTTGCTGATCGAGCCGCCGGCCACCATGGAGTTCTTCAGCGCCATGCCGCCGAATGCCAGCACGATGTCCGTCTCAGTCGCGATCTGCTCCCAGGTGACGTTGCGCTTGGTGATGTCCTCGTAGCCCGCGAGAATCTGCGGCAGCAGCACCGAGGAGGCGCCCGAGGAATAGGAATTCACCGAACGCACATAGCCGCCCATCGCGATATTGAGGAAGCGGTGCACCTGGCTCTGCGCGTGGTGAAAGCGGCCCGCGCTCGACCAGCCATAGGAGCCGCCGAACACGGCGCCGGGCCCGCGCGTGTCGCGGATGCGGCCGAGCTCGTCGCCGAGGAGGTCGAGCGCCTTCTCCCAGCTCACGGAGACGAATTCGTCGCGGCCGCGGCGATCGTCCGGACCGGGACCTCGCTCGAGCCAGCCGCGGCGAATCGCCGGCTGAGCGATACGCGCATGGTGCCGCAGCGCGCCGGGGAAATTGTCGATGATGCCGTTCGGATCAGGATCGCCCGCATAGGCCCTGACCTCAAGGCCGGCTGCGCCGTTGCGCGCCGAGAACACGCCCCAATGCGAGGTGTGCGGCTTGAAACCGTCGGACAGGTCGAGGCCGGGGTCGGGGAAGCCAATCGTATCGTCCATCATCTGATCCTTGTTCCGGTACATGGTGGCAGTATACCGATCCAGGTCCCGATGTCGTCGAGATCAGGGTTGACGGAAACGCTGGGCTCCCGCGCGCAACGCAGGCAGGTGGGGATGCGTGACGGAACGGTCGGCGACGGATCGCCAAATCACGCGATTTCACGCCGATAAGGGCGACCAGGTCGGCCCGGGGTGCGCCCGAGGGTCCTCGACTAGGCAACGCCTTCGGGCACCGCCACATTCAGTTTCGAGGCGAGCGCCAGCAATCGCGAAACAGTTCCCCGCGCGAGCGGAATCCCAGCGCGCGACCGTCTTTCCATTTCCTCAAAGCCGCGCTCGCCCGGCAGGTATACGCTGTCCACCCCGGCCGCGGGCGGCAGGCTCTTGATCGCCGCGCCGAGCCGATCGACTTCAAGGGTGAAGTTGTCGCCGAAGGCCGACGGGTCGAGCACAGCCACCAGACCGTTGCCGCCTGGATCGCCGCCGTGGACGAGCGCCACGGCGATGAGTGGGTTGGCCGTCAGGACGCTGGCGAGAACCTCTATCATCAGAGAGAGGCCCGAACCCTTGGGACCGGCCATCGGAAGGACCGCTTTTGCTTCGCGCGGGTCCGTTGTCGCCTGGCCATTCCCATCGACAGCCCAGCCAACCGGAATCGGCTGACCGGCATCCCTCGCAGCCATGATCTTTCCGAGCGCCACCGATGCCGTCGACATGTCGAGGAGCAAGGGACGATCGGGATTGCCGGTCGGCGCGGCAATCGCGATTGGGTTCGTTGAGACGCCCTCTGCGCTGGATCCGTGATAGATCATCAGCGGTTTCGAAGCCGTCATAACAATGCCGATCCGTCCCGCCTGAGCGACCTGATGCGCGTAGTATCCGATCGCGCCGGCGTGGCTGATGGAGCGAACCGCGCACCAGCCGATCCCGTGGGTGTCCGCAAGCTCGCTTGCTTTTCGCGCAGCAAGGCTCATTCCGACGGCGCCGGGCGCGCGTTGTGCGTCGATCACCGCCACCGCGCCCTTGCCCGAAACCTGGCGCGGTTCGGCGGCGGGATTGATCAGACCAAGCTCGACCATCTCGACGTAGCGCGGGATCCGCAACAGCCCGTGCGAATCGGCGCCGCGCAGATTGGCCCAGACGAGCATGGCCGCCGTCTGATCCGCCTGGTCGGCCGTGAAGCCGCCCGCCCTGAGAAGATCCGCCGCGAACGGCCGGAGCGCATCGGCGCCGATCGCGACCGTGTCTGAAGCGCCCGTCATGCTCAGGCACCGAGCGGAGACGGGAAGAACTTGTCGAGCCAGCCTTTGATGATCGCCTTGGTGCGCGGCGCATCGCCTTCGGCGAGCGGGAAATGCGACGTGCCGGTGATCAGCACGAGCTCGGCCGGCTGGCCGGCCTTCTCGAACATGCGGATCGACTGCTCCGTCGGCGTGATCGTGTCGTTGGCGGTGTGCAGGAACAGGATCGGACGAGGCGCGATGTTGCCGACGACCTCGTCCGCACGAAAATTGTACATGCTCCACGCGGTCTCGACGGGAATCTCCATGATCGCCTTTGGCGAGAGATTCTTGCGCAGATGCTCCGGGATCGGGACGGCATCGAAGCGGGAGATCCACATGCTCTGGCCGGTGTCCTGCTTTTGCTTGCGCCCTTTCTCCAGAAGCGAGGTGAATTTTGCCCAGGCTTCGGGCGTCGGATGCTGGCCACGGAATTTCCGCTCCCCGTCGCCCCAGCCGCAGGACGAGATCACGCAGGCGAAGCGATCGTCGACGCCGGCGGCGTAGACGGAGACGGCCGCGCCGAAGCTATGGCCGACCACGCCGATCCGCCCGGGATCGACCTCTTCCCTCTCCGCAAGGAACGTCAGCGCGTTCTTGGCGTCCGCGACCTGGTCGAAGCAGCGCACCTGCGCACGTTCACCTTCGCTCTCCCCGCAGCAGCGGAAATCGAAGCGAAGCGCCACATATCCCATCTGCTCGAGCATGCGCGCCTGGATTTCGGCGTGGGACTCGTCCTTCGATCCGACAAAGCCGTGCAGGACGATGAAGGCAGGCAGCCGCTGGCCCGGCTTTCTCGCGTCCGGCACGTGCAATACGGCCGATAGCTTGAGCCCGTCAGACCGGAAGGTGTGCTTCTCTTGCATTGGCATCTCTCTCGTAGGCTGCGACAGGGGCGGCGCGCTCACGCAGTGCGCACACGGGCAAGGCTGCCCGACTTCCCGTCAGGTGATGGCGGTGAAGGGAAAGTGAAACTGACGCCATTCGAGCGGCGCGGGCGTGCCCCAGACATTCATGCAGCGCACATTGCCCGGGCGCTCGAGATTGGTGATGACATTCGGCACGAAGCCGTCGTCGTCAGCGATGAGAGCCATCGATCCGGAGCACTCGATCATCGCGCCGCTGGAATCGGTGTAATAGGCGTAGGTGTTGTCGCCCGGCCGATGCCGGCCCGGCCCCCACAGCATCTGCCTGTCGAAGCGGTCAAGCAGGTCACCGAGCTTCAGGTAGTCGTTGAACTCCCTGAACTCGAAGGAGTAGTGGTGCAGCCCCACCTTGCCGCGAACGACGCCGACGATGTGATGCTGGCGATTGCCGCCGTACATCCAGCTCAGGCTGTCGTCGACCATGCGTTCGGATATGCGGAGGCCGCAGATCCTCTCGAGCTGCTGGCGCGTTGCAATCGGATCGGGCGACGTCAGATTGAGATGATCCATGCGGTTCGGTCCGACGCCGTGGGTCGGATAGCGCCGACCGTAGATCTGGTCGCGCGTCGGCGTATGCACCTCGAAGCGCAGCCCTTCCGGCGTGGCGAAGGTGACGCCCGCGGCTATGCAATCGAGGCTGGGTTTACGCGAGATGACGCGACATCCGGCGCTCTCGACGCGCGACTCCGCCTCGCGGACGGCATCGACGGTGAGCGCCTCCAATCCGATCGTATGGGTCGCATTCTCGTGCGACCTGAGCAGCACCAGTTCCGCCGCGCGCCCGTTGGAGCTCAACCAGGTCTGCCCCTCGTCCGTGTAGGTGATCTGCAAGCCGAGGATTTCGGTCGCGTCCCGGACCACGGCCTCGATCGCCGTGGTGTTGATTTTCACGTACCCGACCGCATGAACAATAGGCGGCATTGCTCCCCTCCCAGGGCTCGACGATGTTTGATGTCCTGATACCGCATCAGGGCAATGCGCACAAACATATTTTCGATGAAGTATGATTATTTCGAAATTATACGACTTCGTCCGATCCTGCTCGCCGACGAAGGGACCCGAAGCTGTTCGGAGAGTTCGCAGCAATCCCGTCGCTTGCTGCAGGCTTCGATCCGTTCAACACCGTGGATACCGCCGTGCCAACCGGGCAACGGCAGCCCGAACTGTTTGATATTCTTTCGAAAATCGATGATACTGACTGGCAGCAGAGGGATGGCAGGACGGCGTCGGATGCGTGAGAGGGTCAAGCCAGCAGGTGAAACACGCGCGGCTGACGTGCTCCACCGGATGCGCGCAGACATCATCAGTTGCACGCTCAAGCCGGGCGCCAAGCTGCGGTTCGAGGCGCTACGGGACATGTACGCGGTGAGCTTTTCGACGCTGAGGGAGGCGCTCTCGCGCCTCGTGGCCGAAGGGCTCGTCATCGCGGAGGATCAGCGCGGCTTCGTCGTCGCGCCGGTTTCGATCGACGATCTCAACGACCTCACCTATGTCCGCGTGCTCATCGAGCGCGAATGCGTTGCGCTCGCGATCAAGAACGGCGACGACGCCTGGGAGGCGGACATCATCGGCGCATTCCACCGGATGGATCGCCTGCAGAACCGGCTCGGCTCCAATTATTATCTCTCGGAAGAATGGGGCAAGCTCCACGGCGATTTTCATTTTTCGCTTGTTGCCGCGTGCGGCTCGCCCAACCTCCTGGAGATCCGCCAGAAGCTGTTCGAACGCGCGCACCGCTACCGCCGCATGTCCTCGCAATTCCGGACCAAATGGCGCGCCAAGGATGTCGAGCACAAGATGATCATGGATTCGGTCGTCGCGCGCGATGCCGCGAAGGCCGAGGAGCTGATCGAGCGCCATATCCGCGAGACGACCGACAACGTGATCAAGCACGCAGGCCACCTCTTCGTCACATCCGACGAGGAACGCCCCCGCCGCACGGGCCGGGTCGCCGCTGAATAGGTGCCAGCAAGGACGGTCCTCCTGCTCGCCGTCACGCGCATCCTCTCACATTTCGCAATGCTTCTTGGCTCACCAGAGCGACCGCGAAAGCTGATATAGAGTCGCGCCCTATCCTCTCGCAATGTTGCCCAGTGATGCCCTCTCACGCAGCAAGCTTCATTCCGTGGGCAAAATCCCAATACAGCTTTCGTGCCCGCGCGTAAAAGCGCCCTGGCCTGAGTTGCCGGTCGTCGATCCGGATCACGGGCGCGACTTTTGCGAAATTGCCGGTCGAAAAGATCTCGTCCGCACTGACGAAATCGGAGTAGCGCAGCGTTGCCTCCAACACCGTGATGCCGTCACCGCGCAAAAGTTCGATCACGCGCTGCCGCGTGATTCCGTTCAGGAACGTGCCATTCGGCGCAGGCGTAAAGACAACGCCGTCTTTCGCCATGAACACGTTCGAATTGCCGAACTCCGCGACGTTACCGAGCATGTCCAGCATCAGGCAATTCTGGAAGCCGCGCGAGGCGGCTTCCCTGAGCGCACGCGAACTGTTCGGATAAAGACAGGAGGCCTTGACATCGGCCGGCGCGCATTCGGCGGTCGGTCTGCGGAACGGCGACAGGGTAATCGCGCTGCCGACGGGCTCCGGGATCGGCGATTCGTAGATGCAAAGGCACCAGTCCGTCGTTTCCGGATCGAACAGCACACCGCCGCCGATGCCGTTCTGCGGCCAGTACATCGGGCGGATGTAGAGTTCGGCATTGACCGGGAAACGGGCGATACCTTCGCGCACCAGTCCGAGCCACGTGTCGAGATCGACGACCGGTTTGAGCCCGAAGTTGACCGCAGATTGATTGACGCGGGCGCAATGACGATCGAGGTCGGGCATGACGCCTTCGAAAGCGCGCGCACCATCGAAGATGGTCGAGGCGAGCCAGAGCCCATGGGTGCGTGGCCCCATGATCGGCACATTGCCCTCGTGCCACTGGCCTCGGAAGAATGTCCATGTCCTCGAATGGCTGATGGAATTGGTGTCGGAGACCATGACGAACCTCCATGTATGCGCGACGGACTTCGGTCCGTGGACCATAGCCTTCGCGGAAAGCGCCTTGCGGTCGACCGGTCCGGCCTCCGTTGCCGCAATCTCCGGGACAGCGACCGCCTACCGCCGGAACAAGGCGCGGTCGGGAGACAACCTAGCCGACCGAACCTGCCTGGTCGGGAGCGTAAAGGTGGACGTCGGAAAGTCCACGCTTTCCAGCGGGGTACCTCCGAAGTGGAGCTACTTACCCGAGCCGTGGTCAGGTAAGTTTGCAGCTGACCTTGTGGCACGCAGTGGTGGTTCGCTCGGTCGAGAGATGGTCAATGGCTCGTTCTACCGAAAGACAGTACGTCAATGATGCGAGGGCCGTAGTCGGCTACGGAGATACGAAGGATTTGGCCTACAACGATTTGCTGGAGAAACTCAAAGCGCATGAAAGCGAGATTAGATGTGCTCGCTCAAATGAAGGCGAACTTCTTCGACCCTTTTTGTTTCCCCCGGCCGGCGTCAATTTCCGCATCTACTGGCGAAAGAGTACTGGCAAGATTCGTTGGCAGTGCTCGTGGGGCCCTGGCGTATTGGAATTCGAGTGCGCCTGTGCTCCCGAGTGCGAAAATTGAGATCACGGTCGCATGGGGTTGAGAGGTTGGTAGGCGTTGTCCTGCATCAAAATCCGTCTCATAACTGATGCCGACATCCCGGCGGCCATAGACCTGCTGACCGGCGGATATGGGTCAGGGCGCCCTCGCAGTTTCTGGGAGGATATTTTCTCCTGCTTGAGTCACCGACTACTGCCCGCAGAAGAATTGCCACGCTACGGATATGTGATCGACAGTGACGGCGAGCTTGTTGGTATCTTGCTCTTGATATTCTCGACAGTTTGGGAAAATGGCAAAGCCAAGATCCGTTGCAACGGGTTAGGCTTGTATGTTGATCCGGCATTTAGAATGTGCGCGCCACAGCTCATAAAAAAGGCCTCCGATTTCAAGGAGGCCACGGTGCTCAACCTGACGCCGGCGAAAAATACGTTTCGCATGATAGAAGCCTTGAGCTACGTCAGATATTGCGGTGGACTCTTTGCCTCAATTCCCTTGCTCGGTCGAGCTAGCAAGGAGGCGCCTGCAAGGGTCGTCGATGTGCACACCAAGCTTGATGTTCGATTGGATCCACACGATCGCGACCTGCTGCTCGAGCACGCAGATTGCGGATGCATCAGTCTGTGGTGCGTTACACCTCAAGATGCTTATCCTTTTGTATTTCGAATCCGGCAATTCAGCAGGGTTCCATGCGCGCAACTTGTCTATTGCCGCGGTGTGGACGACTTCGTACGCTTTGCGCGGCCGATAGGCTCATTTCTTGCCCGGCATACCTGGCATGTCGTGGTATTGCTCGACGCGAACGGACCAATTGACGGACTGGTCGGCAAATACTTCCCAGGGAAGGCCAATAGATATTTCCGCGGATCGGATCGGCCGCGGTTGGGAGATTTGGCTTATACAGAGATAGCGCTCTTCGACATCGGCCCCTGAGGCTTGCACCCTTCCCGGCGGCCGCGAGGCGCCGGGTTCACGCCCCTCCCCCGGAACTCATCGCTCGCGTCTCTGGTCCCCGCCGGCGGGTTTCATAACTATTCGCCGAAGTTCTGATCTCCGGGGTCATGACGAAATCATGCTTGCTGCGCAAGTTCACGGCAGCCTCCAGCTCGGGAGGCTTTTCTTCATCGTAGCCCAGCCGCAGCTGCCTGGCGATCATCACCAGGTGAATCTGCATTTCGAGGCGCGCAAAGATTTCACCGATGCAGTTCCTCGGCCCTACGGAAAACGGGAGCATCGTCGGCGGATGTCGTTCCTGCAAGAAATCGGGACCGAAGCGATCCGGACGGAAACTATCCGCTGCTTCCCAGAGCTTGCGGTGTCGCTGGATGTGGTAAGTGGAAATATATACTTCAGTTCCGGCAGGCACGAAATAGTCGCCAAGGTAATCGTCCTTCAGCGCCCTGCGCGTCATCAGCCAGCCGGGCGGATACAGGCGTAGCGCCTCCTCGATAATGCGCCGCGTGTAGCTAAACCTCCCGAGATCATTGAGGTCAGGAAGCTCGCTCGCAGGCACATTGTCGAGCTCCCTCCATAATTTTTCCTCGACCTCCGGGTGCTGAGAGAGCAAGTACCAGATCCAATTCAGGGTGGAAGCCGTCGTTTCGTGTCCGGCGACAATCAGGGTCATCGTTTCGTTGACCAATTGGCGGTCTGGCATTATTTGGCCACTGTCCCGGTCGCGCGCTTCCATAAGCATGCCGAGCATGTCGGCGGATCTGATGTTCTTCTTCCTCCTTTCGGCGGCAACCCGGCTCACGATTTCTCCCAAAGACCTGAACTCTTTCGCAAACTCGAGGTTGCGCGCAGACTCGTCGGTCAGAATACTGAAATGCGGGCGCACGTATTCGTAGTCGGCTCCGAAGATTGCGCTGAGAACCGACTCCGCGACCATGCGGCTGATGTCGCGAGTGGCATTGACGCTCTTCTTCTCCCGAGCTGCCTGCTTCCATCTTTCAAGCAACGCCACATTGGCCGCTGTAATGACGTGACTGAACGCTCCGATCGCGTTGTGGCGGAAAGCAGGCTGGATCATCCGCCGCTGATGTTTCCAGAACTCTCCCTCGCTCACCATAAGGCCATTACCGAGGAGCCAGGCAATGCGCTTGATCGCCAGGCCTTTCTTGTAGTTCTGCCAATTCTTGCGAAGGACGTGCTCCGCGTACTCCGGAGTACTGATCACATACACGTCGGAACCGTAGACAGACGCCCTATAGATGTTGCCGTATCGTTTGAAGCATTTGCTCATCCAGCTCAGGAGATCTTGAGTTGGGCTGCAGGGCTCGTCCGGCCCTGGTGGATAAAGGTGCGCCGTTCTCGTACCTGTTTCGGACATCATACTCGTGTCCCTGACTTTGAGCCCGGCGCGTGGGGACCCCCGGATCGGACGGCGACCAACCGGTGTCGACTTTGACGGGCCGAAATTCCGGAATGCGGCCTCGTTCGGCACGTCCCGTTGGAGTGCAACGCTTTTGAGCGTTCGGCTCGCTGCGACGCCAGGTAAAGCAGCCAGTTGCGGTAGATGCGTCTGGCCGGAAGTTGCCAGCCGTTTTGCAGATCCCTTGCCAGCTGATTGGCAGGGAAATCATCGAAAAACTCCGGACGTCTGTCCAAAAGGGCCGTTCGCCGATAGGCGCCCAGGATCTCTTCTGCCTCCTCGTCCAGATAACCCGTCGGTATCGTCGGACAAACTTCGTTCTCGCCCCGGAGGAAACGGCCCATGTCCCTTCTGTATTCGCCCAGCAGGGTCTGCGTTTCGTATTCCGGGTGGCCCTGGAAATGGACGAAAAGGCTCTTCTTCTGTTGCTTGACGAAGCAATCGACACCTGCCTCCGCCGACCAGGTGAGAATGGAATATCCGCAGCTCTCGAGAGTTTCATCCTGCACCTCGTTCCAGCGGGCGTGCGGCATTCTGAAATTCGCAGGAACATCGTGCATCAACGGATGATTTCTCGTCTTCGTTTGAGTGAAGACACCGATGCATTTGGTAGGCAGCTTGTGGCGCGTAACGCCGTCCAGGTGCAGGACGGCCCCATGGACGGCCAGACAGGAAAACACCGACGACACCGTATTCTCCCGGGCCCAGTCCGCGATCTCGGCGAAGGTGGTCCAGTACGGCTCGTCCGTCAGACTGGCGGCTCTGGGTTCGGCGCCGGTCACGATCACGCCGTCGAGGCGTCTGTTCAGCAGATCGTCGGTGCCACGGTAGTATCGACGAACGTAATCGCGCCCCCATTCCGAACGGGGGGTCGCTTCCATCGTATAGAAATGCAGCCTGACGCAAAGTCGTCCGGCAGCCGCAGCCAGCAAGTCGAACAGCTGGCGCTCGGTCGACATCAAGGCCGCATCCGACATGTTGTTGATGAGCCCGATGTCGAGGCACTCCGCCCGGTTTCCCGGTGACGCCATCGCGCGGGCGCCGTTGCCGGGCGCTCTCGATAAGAGGTGGTGCTCGTCCGAGTCTACGTCGATCAAGACAGTCATGCGAGTGCCTTCATGGTTGACGAACGTCAATTCGCGGCGCAGAGGGCCTGATCGAGATCCGCGACGATGTCGTCGATGTGCTCAATTCCGACGCTCAGCCTGATCATCTCGGGCCGTACGCCGGCTTTGTCCTGTTCTTCGGCCGACATTTGCCGGTGCGTTGTCGATGCGGGGTGGCAGGCGAGCGTTTTCGCGTCGCCAATATTGACCAGCCGCTTGCAGAGCTTCAGCGCGTCGTAGAACCGCTTGCCCGCCTCGAAGCCTCCAGCCACGCCAAAAGTCAGCAGTGAACACGCCCGGCCACCCAGATACTTCTGCGTCAGCACGAAATAGGGGCTGTCGTGAAAGCCGGCATAGTTCACCCACTCGACACGGCGGTTATTGCGCAAGAACTGCGCGACCTTTGCGCCATTCTCGACGTGCCGCTCGATCCGGAGCGCGACGGTCTCGATGCCCTGGAGCAGCAGGAAAGCGTTCATCGGCGCCAGGACGGCGCCGGTGGTCCTCTGGGAGACGGCGCGGCAACGCGCAATGTAGGCGGCGGCGCCGTAGCGCTCGGTAAAGACCAGCCCGTGGTAGGATTTCTCCGGCTCGTTCATCATCGGGAAGCGCCGGCGATGCTCCGCCCACGGGAACCTGCCGCCGTCGACGATAATTCCACCAAGCGTCGTGCCATGCCCGCCCATGAATTTCGTCAGCGACTCCACGACGATGTCTGCGCCGTATTCGATCGGCCTGAGCAGGATCGGTGTCGGCACCGTGTTGTCGACGATGAGCGGGACGCCGTGCCTGTGCGCGGCATCGGCCATCGCCTGGATGTCGCAGACATTTCCGGCCGGATTCCCGACGCTCTCGCAGAACACCGCCCGTGTATCGTCGTCGATCAGCCTTTCGACGCTTTCCGGCCGGTCGTCGTCCGAAAAACGGACCGCAATGCCCTGCCTCGGCAGGATGTGCGCGAACAGCGTATGCGTGGTGCCATAGAGCTGCGGAACCGAGACGACGTTGGAGCCCATCTCCGCGAGGTTCACGACCGCATAGTTCACCGCGGCCTGACCGCAGGCCACGCTAAGTGCCTCGATGCCTCCTTCCAGGGCGGCGACGCGCTTCTCCAGCACGGCGTTGGTCGGATTGCCGATCCGGGTGTAGCGGAAGCCGTCCACTTCAAGGTTGAACAGCGCGGCTCCATGATCCGCACTGTCGAATGCATACGAGGCCGTCTGGTAGATCGGCACGGCAACGGCTTTCGTTGCCGGATCGCTTTCGAAGCCGCCGTGAACGGCGAGAGTCTCTCTCCTCATGGAGGCGCTCCCTTCCGCTCTCCGATCCCGGGCTAGCTCCCGGCTTCCCTGGCGCATCGGTACTCCTCGAATGCTGACGGTGCCCCGCGGTCGGTCTGCGCCAGGCCAAGCAGGTCCCGCACTGCGATCGGCCACAGCGCGACGTCTTTGCCGTGGGTATGGAACATGGCGACGGCGAGACGGTCCATTCCGAAGGCTACGCAGGCAGTGTGGGCCGGCTCGCCGGCCGCATCGACGATGCCCCAGGTGGTGCCGAAATGATCGCGGTGGTAGTTGAAGCTCATGCAGGCGGTCGGTCGCTCCTCGGAGCGCAGAGGCACCAGCAGTTCGAACTTAAGCGACAGCTGCTTTTGGCTCACCGCCATCATCTGCCCGACCCGGCCAAAGAACGGGTCGTTGGCATGGTCGATCCTGAAGGTCAGCCCGAGATCTCGGGCGATCTTCTGTGCGCGTATGATCCAGCGCTCCCGGAACGCCGAGACGTGATCGGCGCTCCCGATGCAGACGAATTCGCGCATCCTGAAGGACTGCAGCCGGTCGAGATGGCGCGAAGGTTCGCGACGGAAACAGTCGGCGGCCACGTCGAAGCTCCAGCCGGCTGCCGGCACGGGCCCACGGCTCGCGGCGATCGGATAGAGCGGATAGCAGGCTGCCGGCGACAGCACGAGATCGGCTGGCGATAGCGATTCGGTCCAGTCGCCGCCGGCATCGAAGCGGCTGATCGCCGCGTCGATCTCGCTTTCTATGCCGTGCAGGCCACAGACGCAGCCGAGAAGATTGGGAAAGCTCTTCAGATAGCCCGACCTCTCAAGCTGGGCGCGGTTCATGACGGGCGGGAAGCGCATCACCTCGGTGTTCGGCTCGCGATTGCGCGAGATCACCGCCGCAATTCGCTCCACAACGTCTTCATAGAGTGCGGTGCGGCCATAGACGCCGGGAGAGCCCATCTCGTGGAACAGCGCATCCGCAAGATGGTCCAGCGGATCGGCCGGAGGCGGAGTGGAGTCAGCCGGTGCTTCGACAATGGCCAGGTTCATTAGGCCGTTTCCTTTTCAGAAGGAGATCAATCGCACAAAGAGCCCGGAACGGTGCTCATCAGCGTGGCGGTACCCATGCTGGAGAGGATGCGATCGTTATTGATCATGATCGGAGCGGAAAGCACGTCACGCAGGTGGCGACCGATACTGACGTCGGTGTCGTTGCGGTATCCGGACAGGCCGCAGGCGCGCATCGCGTGCATGACGGTCGCAACCGCGAGCTCCGAGGCCTCCACCTTGAGAAGATTGATCGAGGACTGGAAGTCGACGGACGAAAGCGCGCGCACGTCCCGTTCGCGAGCTCCATAGAGCTGGAGATTTGCGGCGATGACGGCGCGTAATTTCGTCAGGGTCATTTTGGCGGCGGTGAAGTGCGCCGCGCCGGGAGGCATGTTGCCGCCCGATCCGCGGGCGGCCTTGCGAATGAAGAGCTGCGCCCGGTCCACCGCCGCAGCCGCGATCCCCGCCCAGACTGAGGACCAGCACAGGTGGGCGACGGGCGTCATCGTCTGCGCATGGATCTTTTCGTATGCTACGGGGAATATCTGGTCCGCAGCGCCCCTGAAATTCAACTTGAAGCCGGCGCTGCAGGTCCCGCGCATGCCGAGCGTTTCCCACCCGAGAGTGGGCTCCAGCGTGTAGTCGTCACGGGTGATGGCGAGTAACACCTGATCGGATCCGGCGGCGGAGTCCGAGCGGCGGGCGACGGTGATGATGCCGTCCGCCTCGGCGCCGTACGAAATCACGGTCGCGTCGCGCACCAGCGAAATCTCGGTGCCGGCGCTCTCCACTGCGGCCGAGCTGAAGCGTATGTTTCCGCCGTTCTGGCCTTCCGTGGTCGACGACGCCAGCAGCATCTGCTCGGCAGCCACGCGGCGCATGAGGCTCTCATGCCAACCACTGCCCGCGCCGTGGCGAACCAGGCACGCGACCTTGGTCTGATGCATCGCGAAGATCATCCCGACCGAAGCGCAGGCGCGGCCGAGCGCGTAACACATATCGGCCACCTCGGAGATAGGCGCACCGTCTCCGCCGAACTCGACCGGAATCTGGGCGCCCAGAAGTCCCTCCTTGCGCGCCGCGTCGATCGCCTTCCGCGGGAATCGCGCCTCGCGATCGACCGCCTCGGCCTCCGCCGCGGCGACCTGCGCGACATTTGCCGTTCGCTGCTGGAACGAGGAGCCGTCGGGAGAGAATGCTATTCGGCCAATTTCCGTGGCGACGTTGCGGAACTGAACTTCCTGCACAGTCATGGGCCCGAGCCTCCCGTTTCATGGTTGTCATGATTGGACAATGCGAGCCAGATCGAGATGAATGCCGCTCAAAATCGACAAGTAGCTCACTTCCCCTGCCGCGTCGCTGGCGCAGAAGTGGGTGTCAAGGAGCTTCCACTCCCGGGCGAGGTACCTCCGAAGCAGAGCTATTGACCGAAGGAACAGTTGGGTATCGTCGCCCCGAATGTGATCACGCCTGGCCACGGCAGGAGACCGGCTGAAATGCACAACACTGCCATCAACGTTCAGAACCGTGTTCTGTCGGTCGTCAGGAGCGTCCTCCAGCAGAACGCGATCAGCGCCGATGTCCACCCGGAGTCGCGACTCGTGGATATCGGACTCAGCTCGATGGGGATGGTCGAGTTGATGCTCAAGGTCGAAGCCGAGTTCGATCTCATCCTTCCCCAGTTCGAGATCACGCCCGAGAATTTTCGATCGGTAAAGGCAATGGAGCGGATGATCCTCAACCAGCTGGGATCCGGGTCGGGATGAAGCCAGTTGAACAGAGGTTCTGCTTCGACAACCAGGCGAGCCGCAATGAACGGGTGCGCGCGCACCCCGAGCCAGCTCAGCCGCAGGCGACCAGACGAGACGCCCCGCGGCGCAGACGGTCCGCCGCCAAGACCTGGCTGCAAGCCATCGCACTCACCGCACGGCTCGAAGCCCAGCCGCATCGGTTGTTCGCCGACATCGTGGAGGATTGGGCACAGCGTCAGCCCGGGCGGCCCGCGTTGCTCTCGGATGGCCAATCCTTCACCTATGGCGAACTCGCTGCCCGGATCAACCGGTATGCGCGCTGGGCGCGGGACGTCGGCCTCCAAGCCGGCCGCACCGTCTGCGTGCTGATGCCGAACCGGCCGGACTACCTCGCCTGCTGGCTCGGCATCAGCAGCGTCGGCGGGACGGTGGCACTGATCAACACCAGGCTGGTCGGCCAGTCGCTCGCCCACTGTATCGACGTCGCTCATGCCGATCACCTCATCCTCGCTGCCGATTGCGTGGATGCGTTCGAGAGCTCACGTCCGCACCTGCACCGCGAGCCGCAATGTTGGAGCCTCGGCACCGGCGATCCAAGCGGCGATCTGGATGCGGCGCTCGCCGCATTCGAGCCACGTCCGCTGTCCTCCGCCGAACGCGGCGACGTCACGATCGACGAACGCGCGCTCCTCATCTACACCTCGGGCACCACGGGCCTACCGAAGGCGGCGAACGTCAGTCATCGTCGCATTCTCGCTTGGGGCGGATGGTTCTCCGGACTGACGGACGCGTCCATCGAGGATCGTCTCTACGATTGCCTGCCGCTGTATCACTCCGTGGGCGGCGTCGCCGCTCCCTGCAGCATGCTCTGCGCGGGCGGTTCGGTCGCGATTGCGGAGAAGTTTTCCGCTGGCAGCTTCTGGGACGACATCGAACGTTTCGACTGCACCGTCTTCCAGTATATTGGTGAGCTTTGCCGCTATTTGCTGAAGGCGCCAGCGTCTGAACAAGAGGCGCGACACCGGCTGCGGCTGGCGGTCGGTAACGGATTGCGCGGCGACATCTGGGAGACGTTCGCCAACCGGTTCGCGATTCCGCAGATTCTCGAATTCTATGCCGCAACCGAAGGCAATTTCTCGCTGTTTAATGTCGATGGAAAACCGGGCGCGATCGGCCGGGTCCCGCCGGTTCTGGCGCATCGCTTTCCCGCCTCGATCGTCAAGATCGATGCCGACAGCGGCAGCCCGGTCCGGAGCGCTGCGGGGCTCTGCATCGCCTGCGCACCTGGCGAGATCGGCGAGGCTGTCGGACGTATCGGTGGCGGCGATCGCGACGGCCGGCCTTTCGAGGGCTACACGGATCCCGAGGAGACCAAGAAAAAGGTTCTGCACGACGTCTTCGCTGTGGGCGATGCCTGGTTCCGCACCGGTGATCTGATGTTGCGCGATGCGCAGGGCTACTTGCACTTCATCGACCGCGTCGGCGACACCTTCCGCTGGAAGGGCGAGAACGTCGCGACCAGCGAAGTGAACGACGCAATCAGGGACTGCCCCGGCGTTCTCGACGCCTCGACCTATGGAGTTGCGGTGTCCGGGGCCGATGGCCGCGCCGGCATGGCGGCCTTGGTGGTGGACCGAGATTTCGATCTCGGGATATTCAACGAACACCTTTCGCATCGGCTGCCGCCTTATGCAGTTCCAGCCTTCGTCAGGCTGTGCCCGGCGCTCGAGACGACCGACACCTTTAAGCAGCAAAAGCAGCGGCTGATCCGCGAGGGATTCGATCCTTCGCTGGTGGACGATCCGCTGTTCCTGCGTGATCCGGCGACCGGCGGCTATCGTTCGATCGACCGGGCCGTCTACGCGCGCGTCGTTGAGGGCGAAATCAGGCTCTGACATCGGCTCGGAAAGCCGAAATGTGAGGTGTACCATGTCGGTCAAATCGAAGATTTTCTCCGCGATGGAGCAGATCGCCGAAGAACAGAAGGTCACGCTTCCGCCGCTCGAGGACGATCTGTCACTGAACGAAACCGGGTTCGATTCGCTGGCATTCGCCATCCTGGTTGCGCGGCTGGAGGACGAGCTCGGTATCGATCCGTTCACTGTCGCCGAGGACGCAGCCTTCCCGTCTACCCTCGGTGAGTTCGTCAGGGCCTACGAGAATGTCCCCGCCTGACATCATTGCGTTGCGCCAATATCTCGGCGCGGGGCCGAAGGACCGCACGATTTCCGATGCCCGGCACAGTGTATCGCTGACCGACATGATCGAGCACAGCTGCCTGACCGGCGGGTCCTTCGAATTATCCGGCCGCTCGGTGCTGCTTGCGACGTCGAGACAGCTGCTGTCCGCGCTTGCAATGATCGAGCTCGACGGCGTCGCCCGCCGCATCCTTCTAGGCCCGCCCGACCTCGATTGGGATCGCCTGCAGGTCCTGCTCGATCAGGCCGGGATCGACACCATCGTCACCGATCAGCCGCTACACCGATGCAGTGCTGGCAAGCGCGCTATTATCGGCGTCGACCTGCCCGAACGGAAGGCCGTGGGACGGAAGGTCGACCATGCGACCGAATGGTTGATGCTGACCTCGGGGACGTCGGGGCTGCCGAAGATCGTTCGACATACGCTCGATGGACTCGCCGGCGCGATTATCGCCGACGGGCCCGCGCGCTACCGGAACGCAACCTGGGCGACGTTCTACGACATTCGCCGCTATGGCGGCCTGCAAATTTTCCTGCGGGCCGTGATCGGCGGCGGATCGATGGTGCTTTCGGAGCCCGGGGAAGCCATTGCCGTGCATGTGGCGCGGCTGCGCGCGGGCGGCGTCACCCACGTCTCCGGAACGCCGTCGCACTGGCGCAAGCTCCTGATGAGCGGCGCGTCCGCCAATTTCGCGCCGCACTATGTCCGCCTGTCGGGCGAAATCGCGGACCAGGCAGTGCTGGACGGCTTGGCCAGAGCATTTCCACATGCGTCAATCGGACACGCCTATGCCTCGACCGAGGCGGGCGTCGGTTTCAGCGTGGACGATGGGCGCGAGGGTTTTCCTGCCCACCTGATCGGGCAGAATCACGCCGGCGTCGAGATGAAGGTGGTCGACGGCTCACTGCGGATCCGTTCCCGGCGTACGGCGCGCGCCTATGTCGGCACCGATGCACCGCCACTCGCCGACACCGAGGGCTTCGTCGATACCGGCGATATGGTCGAGCTGCGCGGCGAACGATACCACTTCGTGGGCCGTCGAGGCGGCGTTATCAACATCGGCGGGCTGAAGGTGCATCCGGAGGAGGTGGAAGCAGTGATCAACCGGCACGCGTCAGTCCAGATGTCGCGTGCGCGGTCGCGCAGGAGCCCGATCACCGGCGCCATTGTGGTCGCCGACGTCATCCTCACCAACGGCACTGATGGGGACCGCCATGAGACGATCCGCGCGGAGATCCTCAGCCAGTGCAAGGACTGCCTGGCAGTATGGAAGGTGCCCGCGGTGATCCGCTTCGTCGAGCGGCTCGACGTCACGGCAGCGGGGAAACTGGCACGCACCGATGCGTAACGTCATCGTCACCGGCGGCAGTCGCGGGATCGGCCTTGCCATTGCGCGCAGGCTCGCCGCGTCCGGCGGATACAATGTGATCGCCGTCGCGCGCCGCGAGAGCGAGTAGCTTGCGGCGCCTGCCTGAAGCCGACGACGTCGCTTCCATGGTCGAATATCTTCTCGGCGAAGGCGGCCGGAACATCACCGGCACCGTGGTGACGGTCGACGCCGGCAACACTGCCTGAGCGCCGACAATCGGGCATCCGCCGTCGAGGGCGACATCTCCTCTGAAGTCGAGCTTGCCTGGACGCGTCATTCCGGCGATAGCCCCTTCAGATACTCGAGCATCGTGTTGCAGGCTTTCTCCGCCTCCGCGAAGGTTGAAAACGCCGAACCGCCAATCTTGATCGCGCCGTTACCCCGATAGAGCGGCCGCCACGACGCCACATAGCCGGCACGACCATGAAAGCCGGCACCAGCAGGGGTCTCATACGTGATCACAAAGGAAAAGCCGTCGCCGGCCGCACTCCAGATTTCCATGTCCTCGACGGCACGGTGAAACAGAAGGGACATCAAGATGCGTCCGCGCACTCGCTTTCGGCTCAACCACAGAACTCCGGTCCTGACAGCAGGCCGTCAGGAGGGAACGACCCTGACCACTGGGGGGGCAGGAAGGAGGGCCAGGGCCGTCGCTCCGGATGTGCCGAGATCCAATCGGCACATCTCTGCGATCATGTCTGAAGTCGTTCGTTATAGCCCGCGACTACGTTTTACCTGACAGCGGACAAACTGCGATCGACCCAGAGCCGCAGATGACGACTAAAATACACGTCCCGCCCGATGCCTTGGCTGCGATTCTGGATCAGGCGCGAAGCCTGAGGGACTACCCCATTAGGCTTCCCGGACATCGACCTCGCCAATCAAGCGGCGCTTGAAATCAGTCTTCAGCCCCCACTTGTTCCAGCCGATCGACTGCTTTGCGGGGGTGGGGCGCCGCCATGACAGACGCACTTTCATCACCGGCCGCCAAGGAGACGGATGATGGGCCGGGTGGTCGCTATCGATCTTGGCCTGGGACCGGCTCAGTGGCCGTCGATGTTACGGATAGCCCGCCGCACGCGCGACTGAACCAGGGTCTCCGGCAAGAAAGCCGGCGTCGGGCGGGCTCACGAGGATCTCTCCGGCCGGGTCGCTGCATCCAATGGAGGCCACCTGCCCACTGCAGTGGGAGCGACGACCGGGAATGCTGGTGCGTGACGAGCCTCTCAGCGCTCCCCACTTGTCGATCCGGGATGCGGCGCCTTCTCCCGCGGGGCAGTCGCGCGATCATGTTGCGAGATGGCGAGGGCCGCGAGCACCGTCCGATTGCTGATTTCAAGTTTTTGAAAGATGTTGTGAAGGTGCACCTTGATCGTGCCGTCGGTCGTGTTCAACCGCCGCCCGATTTCCTTGTTCGACAATCCTTCGGAGACCAGACGCATGATCTGACGCTCGCGTTCCGTCAGCGCTGTCAGCCCGCTCTCCGAATTCGTGCCCTGCTCGCGCGACGCGATCGACTCGGATGGGGTCGATGGCAGCACGTTGTGACCATTGGCGATGTGCCGCAACGACTCCACCAGAGCCTCGGTATCGGTATCTCTCAGGATGATGCTACAGGTCACGGGCGTGGCCGAGAACACCAGTTCGCAATCTTCACTCGCGACGAAGAACACCAAATGCGTCGAACGATTTTCTGAATTGACGGTCGAAAGAATTTTCGCGGCGGCGAGCCCGGGCATTGCGGGATCGACAATCGCCATATCGGGCGCCAGGCGCCGGATCGCTTCTATGCAGCTGGCGGCGTCGTTACAAGATGCAACGATATTGAAATCGGCTACGGCACCGAGCACCTTGCTCAGCCCTTCCAAGACCACCGGATGCCGGTCTGCAATGACTACACTGATACGTCGCATTGGGCGCTCCTCAGCGGATCGTCCCCTAAACATAAACCCCGCGCACCTGCTGCTGTTTCCACCACTATCGATAGAATCACCATAAATTTCTCTTAATACAAGCAGGATCGATATCGCATCGCAAGCTAGGATTAACAGGCGCGCGGCACTGCTCGCTTCCCGACTCTCACTCGGGCTGGAATGCCCGTAAGAATCCGGTGATCAGACTGCGGCGGACCAGCCTCTGTGGTTATCCAGTCCGGATAACAGCGTAAGTGCACACTCCGACATCTCCTCAATGTTCATATGCGCAGGGCCGTTAACTCGCTCACAAAATGCGTTCACGCAGAGATAGTATCGACGAACAAAGACCATCGAAAAGTCCTTCAATGTTGAGTGAGCATCTCGATCTAATTCACGCAGAGGATGCGCCAGACGGTATTTTTGGGCACCGTAACCGCACGGGTATACGCAGACCCACCTCTATAACCAACGATATATAGGGCGATCCGAAATTCGCATCTAACATTCATAAAAGCTTAAGCAAGATGGATGGCTCGAAATTCACCAACGAGACTAGGCAAAGAACGGAGGTCCATGATCGAGGTAGCTCAATATATCTAGAGACCACAAGCCGACGGAGAACGACCAACCGAACAACAAGGGCTCGTTCTTACGTCGAGGACCAAGAAAATAATTGAGTTCAACCGCCCATCGCTGTTGTGTCATTGCGTAGTAGGCTGGAGGGTAAAATGAGGAGGCGGCAGTCTTGCGAGACCGTTCTTATTGGAAAGAACGTTTTGATTAGAGAAGGCATTGCTAGAATCCTGCACACGGCAAATTTTCACATCCCGGTATCGGCGTCGAGCCCCGAGGAACTGCCGAGCACACTTCAAGCAGAAAAACTGATGTTCCTCATCGTCCATACCGGCGATGGCTTCAATGTCGCGATAGAACAAATCGGATTTGTGAAGGATCGGTATCCGGACGCGCGCATCGCGATCGTGTCCGACAATTATCGGCCGGTCGATCTTGCCTCCGCATTTCGAGCAGGGGCCAACGGATACTTCGTGAACGTCAATTCGTGCGACGCATTCATCAAATCCGTCGAGCTCGTGATTATGGGCGAGACCGTCTTCCCGCCTGCATTCCTGTCATTCGCCCTTGATGCCGGTCGCGATCACGAGCCTGAAACGGCGGAGCCCGGCAGACGACAGGCCATCCTCGCCGCTGCAGACGACGCGATCTTGCCGCAGCTCTCTCCGCGAGAAAAGGCAATTCTATCCTGCCTTATCGAAGGCGACTCCAACAAGTGCGTTGCCAGAAAAATCAATATCGCCGAGGCGACCGTGAAGGTTCACGTCAAGGCGATCCTGCGCAAGATCAGGGTCCAGAACCGGACACAGGCGGCGATCTGGGGCATGAACCATGAGTCGCTGGTGCGACCGGCAAACGATCGCGCCCCCTCAACCGTCGATGCGGGCAGAGGGATCACGAAGCCCATCGAGATGATCTCTGAAATGGAGCAGCTCAACGAGCCGGCTCCATTGGTTCCCCACTCTAACCACGTTGTGGTATCCCGTATCGACGGCCTGGTCCGCAAGGGTGTGGGCCGAGGGGCTCTCGCGGCGGCTGCTCGGCTCTGCAAGTAGGTTCAGGGCCCCGGAAACGATTGCCGTCGCGCGAGTGATCCGAGCGCGAAGGAAGTAAGCTGCGACACTTTCGCTGAGTCCCGACGCCCGGACGCCTTAGCAGGGTGCTCCTTGCTGTCCTTGCGTGACTGGCACGCGAGATCGCAGCGGGTCTTGACGGGTGGACGACGCGCAACGCGCAGGCTGCGGGACATTTCTTACCGCTCCCGCAGCCATTCCTGCTTGTACCGCGCCAGCGGCGAGAGAAGGTCGCTGATGATCGTGCGCGCGCCGATCTTGATCTCGACCGTCACCGCCAGGACTGTTCTGGTACTGCAGGGCAACCTCGACGGCGTCACCCGGTCGCAACTCGGTATCTTCGCCTGCGAAAATCCGTTCCGGTCCCTTCTTGCATTTTTCCGATGATGGCAATCTCAGCTTGGCTCGCGGCTCCTCGTACGAGTTGTGATCGCACCATGCGGTGTACCGAAGCTTCTCGCCGACGCTCTGCAGCTTTCGCGAATTTGGTCGAGCTTCACGCTGGTCTCTTGCAGCTCACGGAGATCGAGCCTCCGCTGGTCGTCGAGCTTTGCCAGCTTTCTGGTGAGTTCGTCCTGTTCCTTCCTGCAGCAGGTGCGCAGAGGTCTGCAGCTTCCGTGTTGATGACAGCAGCAGCACGGCGCGACGCGCATCCGTAAAGCGAATGCCAGTCACAGAACCCTTGCCCAAGAGATCAAACATTTTCAGCAATCCCTCGAGGGTTGACTGAAGTCCCTCCTCCTCGTTCTTCTGCTGCTCTGAACCGCACGCGGACCTCCTCGTCTCCCTCTCGGACGCCGCCCTGGAGGAACGCCTTTCCCTGCTGATAGTCACTCTGCCTGGTCTTAAATATTCTGTTTCCGCATTGACGATTTCCGAGATCGCCGACCGTGTCGAAAACGCATATCCCATCGCAATCTACGACCCAATCGCTCATCTCCGGGCAATCAGTACTTTCCGAGTCACTGGACGGGAATCGGCAAAAAATGGGTAACTATGATGGTCCATTGAGTGGCAGCACTGCCGGATTAAAGTTCGACACGCAATTCGCTTGCACCCCCGGAGCCTCAACTATCAGCAGTGGCGTGAAAATGCTCCAGACCAACAGCACAGATAATTGGGTAAGTCGTGACAATATGCCGCCTGAATTTCGCCCGGGGCCGGCCGTTTCGTTAGCAGAAGTACTGGCCGTGCTGGCGTTCATCCGACGACATCTATCGATCATGTTGCTGACGTGTTTCGCGGGGCTCTGCATTGCCATCCTATACCTCATCATCGTAGCACCCACGTTCACCGCCAAGGCGCAACTTCTCGTAAACTCGAAAGTGCCCGTAGTGGATGCTGCGGCGCTGTCGACGGTCGTGGAAAGTCAGATCTCAATCATAAAATCTGAGAGCATCGCTACCGCCGTAATCGAGAAGCTCGGCCTTGCTCAAGATCCGGAATTTGAAACGGGCCAAGGTAGCGGCATGATTTCCCGGCTGCTCGGCTTGAGTCAACCGAAGACGGAAGCTAACGCCGCGCGCTATGCCGTGGAACCGTTCGAACGCAAGCTTTCGGTCAAGCGCGTCGGCCCTACATTTCTTGTCGAGATTACCTTCGATTCCAAGAATCCGGATCGGGCGGCGCAGATCCTAAACGCTGTTGCGGAAACCTATATTACTCATCAAATGAACAAGACAAGTCTACAAGACGTGAAATGGGTTACGGATCGACTGAACGACTTGAGCACTCAAGCATTGACCGCAGAAGCGGCCTTGAAGGATTACGATAGGAACAAGGCGAAAGATGCAGCGGATTCCACTGATACCCGCGATAGACTAGCCGCCGCGGCTGAATCATCAAAGAGCGCCTATGATAACTTTCGCCACGCGCTGCGTAAGACAGAAGTGACGCAACAACAATCCCCGCCGGTGTTTGAGGCCAGTCTCGTCACCGGGGCGTCGCCTCCTTTGAGGGCCAGCTCGCCAAAACCTAGAATCGTGCTTGGAATAGCGATCGTTGGAGGGCTGCTTCTTGGAAGCGCTTTAGGAGTGCTGCGCGATCTGTCTGATCGCATCCGCACCAGCGGGCAGAAAACTTGTCCAAGCGCGGAGGACGGCAGGATCGAACGACCTCTTCCAGACGGAGTTCGACCAGATCGTCAATTTGACGCATCGGCAAAAGCAAAGCCAGTGCGCCTCACGGGTTCGGGGTGAAGACCGCCATCTTCGCCGACGATCGGCATCCCCCCGCCGACGCGCGATTGCCCCAGGGAAGGCCTTCTTGATGCGGCCACGGCCGGGATCCAGCACCGGTGCATTGATCTCATCGACCGCGATCTTGCCCGCGATCAGGATTATGTCGCGACAGCCAATCCACGGGAAGCCGAGGAGTTAATCCGAAATGGCCGCCACTTGCGGCGAATTTGACGATAGGACAAGCGCCTAAACCAGTTACCCTGAAACCCTCCGCAGATCGCCCAGGTCGCCGGGGCAGAACGCTCGTGCTGAGTGCGCCGCCAAGGAGAGGCCTGCCGGACGGGAAGTCAGCCAGCGCCAAGGGAGCCAAGTGGATGAAAGCACGTACCCGGATTCCGCTGACGAACAGTTGGAGTCACGCGATGCAGGTGATGTCCCACGAGATTCGCTCGATCAAGGATCCTGGCAAGCGTCTTGAGATCCTCGAGGCTGGTTGCGGTCCGAGGTGGCATCTCGATATCGGCGATGATGGCCATGTACTGACCGGCGTCGACCTCGATCCCGAAGCCCTTCGCATCCGGCGCGACGAAACGAAGGACCTCCACGAAGCCATCGTCGGGGACCTGCGCACGACGGATTTCGGTCATCGAACCTTCGACGTCGTCTTCAGCTCCTTCGTCCTGGAGCATATACCGGGGGCGCAACAGGTCCTGGAGAACTTCAACAGATGGCTGAAGCCGGGCGGGCTGATCATCATCATGATCCCCGACCCCTATTCGGCGTACGGTTTCACCGCCAGGATGACGCCGCACTGGGTTCACCTGCTCTACTACCGTCTAATTCGCGGACAGAAGAACGCCGGCAAGCCAGGCTTCGGCCCCTACCCGGTCATCTACGACAAGGCGGTGTCGCGCGAAGGCATTCGTGCATTCTGCGAAGAGAACGGACTGGTCTTGACCGCCGAATATGGGATGCTTAGCGACCCACTCAAGAGCAACTTTAAGCAGCAACTGGTGAAAGCGTACACGAAGACGCTTCAGGTCCTGTCCCTGGGCCGCCTGAGCTCCGAATACAACGACGTCATCTTTATCATCCGCAAACCGGCTCTCCCCTCGAGGGCAGACCTGCACGTCAGCGCTGCCCTTCCCGTCTGATACGCGGGTTCCCTGAGATCGACTCGAACATTGTCGCCGCTTGTCCTTCAGGACGTCGGCGACGATCAGCATATAGGGACTGTCGGAGTCGAGCTCGAACCAGTCCCGCGACGCCCTCCCGTAACACCGCGGGCGCGAAGGGCCGAAATCCCCCGCGCTATTTGACCTTCAAATTGAGGCTCTTCTGCATGGTCGGCGAGCAGCGATCGCCGAGGATCGAGCGCGACCGCGAGCTGGTCGGCAAGCGCTTTTGCAGTGGTCTCGACACCAGCATCTTCGGGCGGCACGTCAAATCGCGCGCCCACTGGAAGAAACGCAGCGGATCGTTGTTACGGCAGCCACTTGGTATCGGTAACGGCTCGGCGCAATGGGTCGTCTGCAAGCCCATCATTCGCGTGGGCCGGTCGGCTCGCGAGATACCGCAACCGCGTCACGTTGATCATCATCGCAATGATCGGAAATGCATACATGTTTTCAATTGTTGGAAGGATGTCACGCCCGGTCGTCATACTAATCCCACAACCAAAGATGCTCGCGAACAGAGCCCAATATAGATCGCTATTCAACCTTCGCCCAACTCGCCATGCGGTAGCTATTCCAACAAATAGGAAAACTAGAAGAACACCGGTTAAAATCACCCCGCAATCAAGAAAGAATTCGATAATTGCATTATGCGCTACGGTGACCTGTATCAGGGTTCCTGTGTCCCAAAGTTGGCTCGTACCTATTCCGTAGCGACCAGCGCCAAACAGGAACAGACCGATATCACTCGTCCATTCCTCTAGCAGCGGACGCCAAACGTAATCAACTCGGCCCGTCAGCAGCGCATCTGCCGAGAAGCCGGAACTGCCGCCAAACCCGATCGAAAGAAGAGCGTCAACGGTTGGTCCGATCCACACCAACGATGTGACGCCAACCGCTGCAGCACCAAGAACCAAAATGACAAAGCTGCGCCGCAGGATCAGAAACAGGGAACACGAAGCCGCTACTGTGACGAGCGCCGTTCGTGACTCGAGGAGAAGAACCGCCAAAAGCGATAGACACAGGGGGGCGATCCAGAGACCGCCGCGCGTAAGAGCTCGATAGAGCAACAACGGCACGGTAGAAATGAACATGCTTCCAATCACATTATAATGGGATCCGAAATACGCTATGCACAACTGGGCCATTTCGTCCCGGTCGCTATCAGTCATTCCGCTCGCGTGAGGTGAAAGCAGAACGGACGGATTCATCAGCACAAGCGCGATAAACGAGATTGATAGCAATAGTATCGAAAGGCAAATTGCCGTCGTAATTTTCTCGAGCTCCTGAAAGGAGCACATACGCTTAAGGATAAACAGGAAGGATAGCGTGTAAAAGCTCGGCACGACGCAAGCCGATAGTACAAAGTCGACGTAGGACTCTGGAAATGACTCAGGGAAGCGACTATGCAGAAGCGGCGCGTTTGGCACTGATCGAATGAGAGCTATGGCAAACGTTGCGAAGTACAGGAGAAAAATTCTGATCGATGTTCGTTCGATTTTGTCGGTCGCGTGTAGGGGCGCAGTGTCGAACACCAGATAAGCCAAGACTACTGCTGATAATAGGTTGAAGGGCTTGAGCCCTTGGACGCCGAATAGATTGTCCGTCATAAATGGTACGCGCTGCAAAGGCCACACGAACACAAACAGCAGAAAGAAGAACGTTCCAGCTTGCGCGACCGAATTCGGAAACGTGAGATAATCAGGCGCTCGGCCGTTATGGCTCAAGGATGCACTCATTTGTGGACCTGCGGATCTCACCGTCCCATGAACTCCCGACATCTCGTCTCGCCGTGCGGAGCCATCGTCTTGTCTTCCCGTGCGCATTGTTGTCCTAGTCGGAGCATCACGGCGGCAATACGCTGTTCTCAAAGTCGGCTAGCGTGCTGACGAGGCTTCTTCGTTGCTCATGAGGACATTTCGTTCAAATGGCGTCCACTTCGAGTGAGTCAATTCAAAGTGGTTGCCCCGGAGCGTCTTGACTTAGCGACAAGGGGCGTCAAGGCCGCAATTAACTCGCGGGCTTTTGCGGTCGGAGAGTGATTGGCCTTAACATAGATCTGACATCGTCGAGCGACCGCGTCGTATTCATTCGCGTCCATGTCCCAGAATGCCTTCACGGATTTAGAAAGTGCCAACTCGTCCTCAGCCGATGCACCGAGGGCATGACGCACGACGATCGAGTCCGGATCAACTTGCCGGCGCGTCACGACAGGTGTGCCCACGGCGAGAGCCTCCAGGAGCGCGTTCGAGAAGCCCTCGAAATCCGATGTGCACAGAAGCATCGTCGCTTCTGCTAGAAATTGTCGAACGTCTGCCCGCCGGACATGGCCGACCAGCTCCACGTTTGGCAGATGGCGCAGGCCATTCACGGCTTCCAGTGTCGGTTGATCGACATATCGCTCAGGCAGCCCCGCCACGCGGAATTTGACGGCCGGAAATTCCTGGGCGATTCGAAGCAGCAATGGCAAGTTCTTTCCATAGCGGAAGACACCAAGCCAGGCGACATATCTGCGTTCTGCGCGCGGCAAAGGAGCGGGCGCGTCCTCTGCTACGACAACGGCATTCTGAATGACGTGTATGGGCTTGCCCGGAAAAAGAGCTGCCAATTTTTCGCGTTGATACTCGTTTTGACAGAGGAATGCGGCCGTTCGATGCCGAGCCCAAGAATAGGCTAACCATTCATAAGAACGAAGACCGCTTCTGCATCGTTCGTCGACGTGTATGTCGTTGACGATGCGATGAACGAACGGAATCCCCAGTTGGCCGGCGACGAAAGCCATGATGGCGGTATGGACAGCACTTGCGCCCTGGATCATGATATCTGGATGATAGGCGCGGGCGGCCACCAATATTTTTGGGATATATGAGTAGAAATACTTCGCAACCCGCACCCCACGCGCGGGATCATAGGTTTCAATAAGTTTGATTTGCTGGCCCGAACCTACATGGGCCAAAGCGCCCTTCCAGGTAAGGAGAGCGGCTTCGTGACCGGCATTTTCAAGCGCGCGAAGCCATATTGACAGCTGGACGGCCCAGCCGCCGATCGGATAGTTATCATCCTTCAATAGATAGGGAATGGAAAAATCTATCGAGAGAATTCGCACCTGCGCACATCCTTGAAAAGAGCTCCCTAATGAGAGGACGTCAGCGCACGACGTCCAAACTCACACCCTGCAGCATAATCTCTTGAACCGGTCCGCGGCTCGACCCTTTCGGATTACCCATTCTCGGTCACAGGAGAAGACGAGACCAGCCCGGTCGGGCAATGGTATAGACGCCCATACCGTGATTTCGTGCACCAAACGCTGCCGCGATTTCGCACGCCACAAATGTTTGGAGGGCAGAGGATGCTCAAACACGGCATTTGCACGCTCGAACAACTTGATCGCTCCGAGCTGGGACGTTTTGCGGAGACGCGACGCTTTTTCCACCGGCTTTGCGATATTGCGCTTTACGAAGCACTGGCACGCCGTGGCGGGTCGGGCGATGAGGCTCTGCAGGCGGCAGTGCTGAATCTATTTCCTATTACCAATGGCGCTTACAAGCGCACCAGCCGCGAGCGCTTTGGTACATTTGACCGCGAGGTGCTAAGTATATTGGCGCGGCTTTTCTCCTCAAATGCACCGCTGAGCGTCCACGATGTTGCCGTGTCCGATGGGCGGACTGCCTGTGACTTCTATCGTGTCCTGTCGGCGCATTTCAGCGAGCTCGAGTTCCTGGCGAGCGATCTCTGCCTGCGCGTCACCAGACTTTCTTTTCCCAAGGTGCGGCTAAGTGTCGTGGTCGACGAGAACGACGTCCCACTGCAGCTCGTACGGCCGCCATTTGTACTAAATTTGGCGCGGACAGAAAGTTGGCTCTACCCTGTCAATCACTTGTTGCGGATGTTTTGGCGGCCTCGGGCCATGGCTGCGCTTGAAGCTGCGCGCGCAGGTGATGGGGCCGTGATTCGGGACCATATCCTGCTCTTGTGCAGCGAGGCGCGAAAATATCTCGATAGCCGCGCCAACTTTCATATCAAGAACTATGATATCTTTTCGCCACCGGCCGGCCGCTATCACGTGGTGCGGGCCATGAATGTTCTCAATCCGAGCTACTTCTCACCGGCCCAGCTTACTCATGCAATATCTAATTTGCGGGACTCGTTGCACGAAGGCGGTGTGCTGGTGATCGGCTCCAATGGCGAAGCGGGCTCGACGGTGCATGGCGGTGCTTACCAACGGCGCGATAATCAGCTGGTAGAGATCTGGAGCTGTGGCGGCGGCCCGCCCATCTCCTCGATGCTCTCTCGCGATCGACCGACCTAGCGCTGATCAACGCCACACTGCGGAATATTGTTCGATAATTCGGCACGGATCCCATGATCACTGGAACCGCCATCGCGGTTGGGCGTTCGCCGGCGGAAATCATTGAACAAGCAGCATACCGAGACTGCCATGACGGAGTTGGTACGCATCGCCGCGCAAACGCCAGCAGAACTGCGTCTCCTCAAGCGTCTTGGCAAACAGACACACCCCGCCGTCCTCCCAAACCGCGTTTGATAGATCCGCTCTTCGAACGGACCACAGAGGACGCCAACATCAAGAGCGCTCGTGTAAGGTCGCATGCCCGCTGGTGTCCGGCAGAAACCATGAAGGTGTCATCGCCATATCTTCAATTCAAAAGCGATGCTAAGCGTCTTGTTCCGGTGTCCGCCACCGAAGCATCGCCCCACCGACGATGCCACGCCTGGAACATCAGAATATTCCAAATGAGGAAATCTCGCTCACTATCTCCGCTCAAGAATTCGGCCCAGAGCGAGCGAATGGCCTCGACGTAAAACACATCACCGGCCCCCAGGCTAGTTTCGCTCATCAGGTCTTCCGCCCAATCCCGTAACGGACCGCGCAACCAATCTGCGAGCGGAACCCCGAACCCCATTTTGGGGCGCTCGACCAACTTATCGGGCACATGGCGGGCAAGAACACGCCGGAGCAAGTGTTTGGGGCGCCGGGCACGCGCGTTCTGAGACGACGGAAGCCTCCAGACCCATTCAACCACGCGATGGTCGAGGAGCGGAACACGCACCTCAAGCGCGACAGCCATCGAAGCTCGATCAACCTTAGTCAGTATGTCATCGGGCAAGTACGTGCACATATCCAGGTAGCGCATACGGTCCACCGGATCTGGCAAGAGGACCTCGAGGTCTTGATCCCAGCAGGCCGTCCGGACCTCTTGTGATCCTTTTACAAGTTTGTCTTGGTTCTGTGAGAACACTTCATAGTACACGGAACCGATCGACGACATTGAGAGGATTTGCGCCAACCGATGGGCCTTTTGGCCAACACGCGGCACGCGCCAAAAGTACGGTGCATGGCGCGCGATGCTGTCGTAAGTGCTAGGCGGCACGGCGCAAATGCTTGAAGACACGAGGCGGCGGAGCGCGAGCGGAATCTTCGCACGCGATCGCCAAACGTCCGCCGTCGATTGATACCGGCCGTACCCGGAAAACAACTCGTCTCCACCATCTCCCGACAGAGCCACCGTGACACGTTTTCGCGTCAACGCGGAAACAATATGGGTCGGGATCTGGGAGGGGTCGGCGAATGGCTCATCATACATCTCGGCCAACTTCGGCACCACATCGAGAGCGTCAGCGCCGCTAACGGGAAAGGTCGTATGGTCGGTCCCAAGATGTCGCGCAACAGCCTCAGCGTGTTTCGCTTCGTCGAATGCCGGGTTCTCAAAGCTGATGGTAAACGTCCTGACTGGCCTCAGAGACGCTTTCTGCATCAGTGCGACGACAGTTGATGAGTCGTAGCCGCCTGACAGAAAGGCGCCAAGCGGAACATCCGCTATCATGCGGCGTGATACTGCATCGTGCAGCAATGCCTCGAGCTCATCGACCAGTCCCTCTTCGTCGGCTCGCAGCGTGCTACGCTGCCCCTGCGAAACAACATCGGCCAGATCCCAGTACGCGCCCACTTCGGGACCGCCGCCCCTCGGAATTTTGACGAAGCCGGCGGGCGGCAGTTTGTAGACACCTTCATAGATCGTGAATGGACCTGGCACATAACCCTGCCGAAGAAAGGCGGCGATCGCTCCACGATTGAGACTCGGCTTCCAACCGGGATGGGCGCGCAGCGCCTTCAATTCCGATCCGAACAAAACTAGTCCGTCAAAAATCGCCCAATAGAGCGGCTTTTCGCCCATTCGATCACGAGCTAGGAACAGTTGACGCTCACCGGCGTCCCACGCTGCGATCGCGAACATCCCGTTCAAGCGCGTGATGGTCGATTTGACGCCCCATTGGGCGAATCCTTCGACAACAACTTCTGTATCTGAATGCCCACGAAACTGAACTCCGCAACGATCCAATTCGGCCTTCAGTTCTCGGAAATTGTATATTTCACCGTTGAACGTAATTGTATAACGGCCGTTGGCCGAGACCATTGGTTGATGTCCCAGCGAGGACAAGTCGATAATTGCCAGGCGGCGCTGCCCGAAGGCAATGCCGGCTTGCTCGCTCAACCACACTCCGCTGTCGTCCGGCCCGCGGTGACTCAAGGTTTGCGTCATTGCAGACGCCCGCCTTTTCAGATCTTGCAGGGTGCAACCATCGCGCTCCCAAATACCGGAAATTCCGCACATGCTTGAAAGGAGCTCCCCCCTGATGAGCGGACGTCAACGCACGGCCAAACTCAGATCCTAGCAGTTTAGTATTTTGAACCGGTCCGCGGCTTGACCCTTTCGGACTACCCATTCTCGATCACAGGAGACGCCCAGACCCGCAGATCGCGGAAATGGGGAAAGCGCTAAGCCGGGAAGTCAATCGGCATGGCGGCCTTTGGATCCGCGGAGCAAGGGAACTCGTTCTCCGCCTAGACAATCCGTGTCGACCAGGCGACAGAGTTCGTGTCCCGCGTCGGCATTTGCAAACGCTCCTAAGACGCTTCTTCACTCGCGCCGCGAACGAGAGATATCACGACTGATGAATTTTGTGAGCACGAACCCAAGCAGCACGGTCATCAAGCCGAAGACTGGGCCACGGGTCGCAAAAACGGATGTGCCTAGCTCAGAGAAGACGATGTGAGCGACCAGCACACCGACTGCCAAGGAGCGAGACTGCCGATACTTGCTGCCAGCGCGCCGGATAGGCCGAATAACTGTAAGCCAAGGTCAAGGCAATTGACAGCATGAGCGATATCGCGCCAATCGTCGCGGCCTGCCGGCCGAAACCAAACGCCCAAAGCCCCAGTCAAGCCGGGTGAGCGGTTCGGCAAGTTCACTAGATAGGTTGCTGTCACGCGTCGCCATCCCAATAGAGCTGAATGACGTCCTCCTCTTCGCTGATGGCAAGATGAGGTCCGAATCCCTACACACGCCAAGCATAGAGCCAGACGAGATATTTGGCGCTCGGTGCTGACAAAAACGGGGTGGGCATGGGTGGCCCTGGCAGATCTTCACACACCGTCGCGTCTCTAACCGTGATGCGGAAGCCCGCTCGCGAAAGCGCCGTCCACAGTTCCGCAACCTGGTCTTGCACAGCAGGATTGCCGTGCAGTTCGCATGCCACATACTTGACCATCCTCATTTTGCCTGTGGCGCACAGGTCTTTGAGCACGCCAAATTCGCTGCCCTCAATATCGACCTTGAGATAATCCACCGGCTCGGTAATCAGGTCACTTAAACGCACCGCGTCGACCAGCACCCCTGCCCCATTGCCGACATGGCCGCCCAGCGATCCCTCAGGCACAAACGATACCTTGCCAGCGGCATCGCTGACGGCGGCGCGAACCACCGTGACCGAGGTGAGGCCCAGCGCGCGTACATTCTCTTCCAGAAGGTCAGCGGTCTGCGGGTCGGCCTCAAAGACGGTGATGCGGGCACGCGGATAGCGCTGCTTGAACCAGATCACACTCATGCCAATGTTTCCGCCGCAATCAAGGATCACGGGCGCGTCGCCTAATCCGGCGACCTCATAGCCGCGGTCCAGAAAAATCTCACGATAGAGCGACAGCATCACCCCGGCGTCCATATAGCGCACCGGCCCGAAGGGGAAGCGAAACGCGCCGGGGACGCGGCGAGGGTTGTGTTCGCCCAACCAGAAGAGGCGCATGCAGGTCCACGAGCGTGTTCGTCTGATGACATGGACCATACCACGCGCCTGCCTGACCAGGTCTGCAAAGCTAAGGGTTTTGGGTGGGGAGCTAGCCGCTTGTACACTCATGGAAATTCTTCCTTGCTCGCGAGGGACGCAAACATCGATACGCTCATCGGCGGTCTATGCGGGTTTTGCCCGCACGCAGCCCCAGGGTAGTCGACTGGACAGCATGGCCCAGAGCTCGCCGACCTCTGGCACGCGCAAGGCCAGCAGCAGCGCAGCATAGATCACCAGGCCCGCGGCGCTCGGCAAGGCGATCTGTGCCAGCAGCGGCAGTGCGGCCACCTGGGGCAGCATCGCCAACAGCGCGCATGTCAGCCACAGGAACGCTGCCGCCACCGCGGTTTTGGTCAGCGAAAGGCCTAGCTGCGGCAGGCGCAGCCCTTGCAGCCGTCTGTTGAGAATGAGCAGCAGCGTCAGCGCGCCAATCAGATAAGTCAGCGTGGTAGAGAACGCTATGCCTGCTACGCCCCAGATTTGCATCAGCAGATAGTCGAGGACGGCGTTGAGCACCAGCGAAAGCACGGCAACGTTGCGCAGCGTACGATTGTCTTGCAGGGCGTTATAGATCCGTCCGTTGATAAAGCCGTAGGTCACGATGAATATATTCGGCGCGAGAAACATCACGGCGGTCGCCACCACATCGGTGGCCTGCGCGCTAAAGTTGCCATGGTGATAGAAACCCTCCACCACCGGGCGCGACAACGAACTCAGCAGCGCGCCGGCGGGCAAGAGGATGATTGCGGAAAAAATGACCGCTTGGCGGAAGGTGGTGGTTAAGAGCGAAAATTCGCGGCGGGCCACATGCAACGCGAAGATCGGCAAAAGCGCCGTGGAGAGCGCCGTAGAAAAGATCCCCGAGGGCATCTCCACCAGCTTGATCGCGTAGCTGAGCGAGGCGATGCTGCCCGGCGGCAGGAGCGAAGACATAAACTGATCGACCAGATTGTTGCCGTTGACCAGCAGCGCCCCAATCAGCGCGGGCGTGGAAAGCGCGGCGATGCGCTGAATGCCCGGATGCCGCCAGGAAAAATCGAAATGAAAGCGCAGACCCATGCGCAGATAGGCAACAACGACCAGCAAGAGATTCAGCGAATAACCCACAATCGTAGCCCAGCCCAGGGCGTAGATGCCCCAGGAACGCGCAAACAGCAAAAACGCGATGGTGCTCAGGGTAATCGTGACGGGAGCCAGCGATGGCACAGCAAACCGCCCATAGGCATTCAAAACGGAGCCGACCAGCGTCACCAGCACTTGCAACAAGAGCACGGGCACCAAGAAGCGCAGGAGGACGACCGCCAGCGCCTGCGTGGGGGCATCCATCTGCCGGGCGAAGACCGTCACCACCAGCGGCGCGCCCGCGACCAGCGCCGCCGTCACCACCAGCGCAATCAGCGTGCCCAGCGTCATCGCTGCCCAGAGCAGGCGCATGGACTCCGCCTCGCCTTTGTTTTCGCGGTAGTCCACAAAGACCGGAATCAATGCCGCGCCTACCGCCGCGGTCAGGATGCCAGAAATGGTTGTGGGCACGATCAGCGCCACCGTATAGGCGTCCATGGTGGGGCCAGCGCCAAAGGCCGAGGCCGTGAGCACCTGGCTGACGATGCCGAGCAGCCGGCCGGCAACGGTGACATAGAAGACGACCGAGATGGCGCGGCCAACGTGAATCACGGTCCCCCGGCTTTTGAGCGAGCCATCGCGCGGGGGAGCCTTTTCCTCGAGATTTGTGGATATACTCATGCCCAAATTGTCTCATAAAGCTCTTGTGCTGCAACGGGCTCGCGTGCGCGCGAGGTCACGACGTTGGACAGAAGCGCATTGCCAAGAGGCTGGCCGGTCAACGTACCGATAGCCATGACCGCTGATGCAATCGAGATGAGCGCAAAGGACGAGTTCGGAAAATTCGCTGCCGCGCCCCATTGGGTGTCGACTCCGAGACCTCCGCTCGCGCGCCTCATGCGTGCGGCCTCCTCCAGCAAGGCCTTCGTACTTCCTGCGTAGTAGTGCAATGGAAACGTGCAGCGAACGCGCTGACGATCGCATCTCCACAGGTCGTGCCTGATACCGCGGGATTCCGACATGGGCCTTGCTGCGTAATTGGTCCGGTCACCGACATCGAAGAGGCGGCGATAAATCAGTCGCACCAAAGAAAAGCTCTGGCTGTCTGCTCGACGCGCGTCATCTCTTCCCCCGGGCGAAGTCAAAGGTTCGTAGCCGTTCAAGAACGAGCATAGCCAAATGCATATCAGGTGTTCAGCAGTCCCGAAGCCGTTTTGGCGGATAAGAAGCGGTTTTGGCGGATAATTGGGGTTACCTACGAGGTGTGGTCTGAGCCCCGCAAACTGCACCCATGATGCCGAGCCGTTTCACGGAAGAGCAGATGATCGGGATTTTTCCGGAGCAGGACGCGGGTGCGACGACCGCCGATATCTGCCGCAAGCACGGGATCTCGAGCGCGACGTTCTACAAATGGAAGGCCAAGTACGGCGGGCTGGAGGTTTCCGACGCCAAGCGGCTGCAGGCGCTTGAGGACGATAACGCGGAGCTGAAGAAGCTGCTGGCGCAAGCTCTACGCTCGACATGACCTCGCTGAAGGATGCGGCTGAAAAGATGCTGACGCCGGCCGCAGCGCGAGAGGCCGTCGCTCATTTGCCCAGCAGTTCGATGTAAGCGAACGGCGGGCGTGTGGGTCACCGGCGCGGATCGAAGCTCGGTTCGCTACCGTGCTAACTATCTGGCGATAAGGCTGTGCGGAATTGGTTGCGCGAGCTTCCAGCGGTTCGCCGTCGCTTCGGCTATCGCCGCCTGTTCGTGCTGATGCGCCATGAGGGACTTGTCATGAACCACAGCAGTTCCGTCTCTATCGCGAGGAACACCCGGAGCGGACTGCCTGGGCCTCTGTCCGAAGCCAGGGTGTGAACCGCTGCGCCAGGAGCGAGGATCGTCATGTCGCCATTGCTCCAGGCCGAGACGCTGTTCGCGCCGAACCGTCCGGTCATCAGCTTCGGATCCGGCCACGAGGCGTGATGCTCGGTGCGCACCGTGTTGCCTCGCATTCTGCACATCGCCATACAATTCGTGATGCATTCCTCGGGGGCTCATGCCTGCGGTAGTCCTTATTTTCCTTCGATTGGATCAGTCGAAAATTGTATCGTGATTTGAATGAGTTCCTTTCACGCGGGACCAAGCATTGATACGGCAGTAGGCTGACCGAATTTCACGACAGAGCGTTGCTGTATTCTTGCTCAGACTACAAGTCGCCTACAGACAAGCGGGATAGCAATGACAATAACGATACCCCTTATCCTTGCGCTGGCAGGCAGCATCGCGAACATCTCTGATGGATCGACATCCCTCGATACGAGGATAGCAGACGCAGGTGGTTCGTGGAATTTGCAGGCCGAGAGCCTGTTCGACGATACTCACAGCTCTGCCGCCACCCACAGCGATATCGCCGGCGATACGAGCGCTCCATCGCAGCCTGCAAATAGAACAACTGCTCCATCGGTTACGTCGCTTTCGGCTAAGTCGCAGACCCGCTTTCTCATTGGTGGCGACGTCTACCACATTGAGACGGCGGGTAAGAGCTATAGTATAACCAGCCCCGATCCGCAGACCCTGCGGTTCGAGGTCCAGAAGGGCGACAATTGGGCAGCGGGTGGTGATGGCTCAAACTGTGATCGCTCTGAAATTCAGAATGAGTCGATGGGCGTCCCGACCAGCTGGGGTGCGGTGATCCCGCCCGGCACTCCGATTGGCATGGACTATCAGTTCATGGTGGAGGCCAATGGGCCCAACGGGTCATTTGTAAATACTCAAAACAGATCGAACGGCTGGTTTGTCGTCGGTCAAATGCACAATGACGACATTGCGAGCGGCGTGGGGACCTCACCTCCGTTCGCGGTCCAGATGGACGGCGACCGTCTGCAAATCGTCGCCCGCTATGTTCAGCCCGGTGGGAATCCCAGCAATTCCTCATCCGCTCTCCATATGCTGACGCTCTGGACCGACCCGAATCCGATTCAGACTGGCGTCTACAACGACATTCGCGTTCGAGCCAATTTTTCCAACAGCGGCAGCGGGTACCTGGACGTCTGGATCAACGCCAAACAGGTTGTGAACTACCAGGGGCCGCTGGGTTATGGGCAAGGTACCTATTGGGAATACGGCATCTATCGCTCGACGGCGCGCGAGACGAGTGCCGTCCGTTACCGAAATTTGATGTTAACAATCGAATCGTCAACGCCTGTCTCGTCACGACGACCCTGACTGACGGTGCGCAGCCTCGCTGCGCGGTATCATCGAAGGCTGGCTGAGATGCGAACAGAATAGGTCCTATCCGCATTTCCCCCTAAGTTTGAATACTTTTTCATAAGCACCCAAAAGCTTTGTCGACTCGTGGTGCCAAGCGAGTTCGTCGTGGATCCTTTTCTGACCGAATGCACCCATCGCATCGCGCCGCACCGGATCATCTACAAGTTCCAGTATCCTGTCGCCGAACTCCGCAGTATCCGAATTCTGTACATATAAAGATGCCTCTCCTGCCGAAAAACGGCCCTCGGTCAGGTCAAATTGCACAATAGCCTTACCCAGCGCCATATACTCCATGATCTTGTGCATCGTTGATTTGTCGTTCATCGAGCTAGGGCGGTCCGGATTTACGCAGACGTCTGCCGTGGAGAGTATGGTGAATAGTGTCGCATCATCGACACGACCCGTGAACGTAACCAATTCGTCCACTTCAAGGGCCATTGCAAGCTTCTTGATCTCCTCCAATTCCCGCCCACTCCCGACAATGACGAACTGGACATTGTCGCGGTTTCGTGTCCAGCGGATGTGCTTGATTGCCTCCAGTAGCAGATCGATCCCCTCCTGCCTGGCAATAACACCTACATATCCGACAAGGAATTTCCGTCCCTTCTTCCAAGCCGGGTCTGGTGGAAGTGAGCGCACGCGCGAAAAGTTCGGAGCGGAGCGCACAACGAACACCCGATCTGGCTTCATTCGCCCTCGTTCAATGGCAATGGTGCGATATGAGTGGTTGGTTGCTATCGATACGTCCGACAATGCGAATGTAATCCGCTCAAGTAGAACCATAACCCGCCAGAGAAAACCACGACGCCCGAATTTTGCCTCGTAAAGCTCCGGGTTGATATCGTGGTGATCGAAAATGAACGATTTTCCGAATAGAAACTTATGAAATGCACCAACTATGAAAATGAGATCCGGCGGATTGCACGCGTGGATCACATCAAACCCGCGCGTTGTGAGAATTTTCACACTCAGCACGAACTCCCAAAATAGTGCCGCGCTGTACTCGACGAGATAGCCCAGCACCCCACTACCTTCTACCGGCAACCAGTGGCGATAGACCGAGATTCCCTCGATAATCTCAAAGGAGGCCGTTGCGCCCGGTCCCTTCGGACAAATTACAGACACTTCATAGCCATGCCGCGATAATGTCGTGGCTTCCGACCACACTCGGCCATCGAACGGCACTGGAAGATTTTCGACGATGATAAGCACCCGGCGGCGAACCGAACCAACACTCGCTTGATCGTGGCGCGCAACGCCATCGTCACGAGAGAGTGTTGACATCAATGATCTGCCTCGCATGTAGCGCCATATGCTTCGCCCACCCTCTGGTATCGATGACGAGTTCGAACAGCTCCGACTCGGCGACCGACTTCGGGACTAGCAACTTGCGGAGCGCAGGCAAATTGGAGAATGCATAGCCAAGATTCTGCCCCAGCAATTTCGACGGCTCGACGTGCGGATCGTATATCGACAAGCCAACGTGCAACCGGAGGAATTTGCGAGCCAAGTCGATATTGGGACTCTCGCGAAGATCGTCGCTGTCCTCCTTGAAGGCAAGCCCGAGCATGAGCACCCGCCCGCCCGCCGGAACGGCCTTCAGGCAATTCTCAAACAGGAAATTCTTGTGCTCATCATTCGATCTGAGAACCGAATCCACTAGCCAAGTATGTGCCCCGACGTCACTTGCGATGTGTTGGAGCGCGCGAACGTCTTTCGGCAGGCAGGAACCGCCGAATGCGCCACCTGGCCTCAAATAGTAGGGTGAGATGTTGAGCTTTGTATCCGAGACAAAGATCTTATGGACAGTCGTCGCGCTAATACCGAGCTTGTCGCAAACGCGACCGACTTCATTGGCAAAGGCAATCTTTACTGCGTGAAACGAGTTATCGACGAATTTTGTCATCTCCGCCGCGCGATAATTCGTGTAGAAGACCGGCGCCGCGATATTTGCGTTCAACTCGTCAAGAGCCGCGCACCTCTCTCCGTCCTTCGTCCCAATCACGATCTTCGGTGGATTGAGGAAGTCATCGATCGCCACGGATTCGCGCAAGAATTCGGGGTTATAGACAACCTCGACCAGGTCCATCCTGTCTCTCAATGCGCTCTCGAAGATCGGGAGGACCAGTTCCTCGATGGTACCGGGCCGCATTGTGGAGCGAAATACGAGAGTCAACGTCGTCGCGCGGGTGGGGCCGACTAACTCCGCGATCTGATGGGAAACTTCCGCGATGAAGCTCATATTGTGAGATCCGTCCGGCGCACTGGGCGTTCCCACACAGACTATGGCCATGGTGCAACTATCGAGATGCCCGCTCGCGTCCTTCGTCGCGCTCAGCAAATTCTTCCTGACAGCGCGCTCTACAAGTTGATCGAGACCAGGCTCCGTGATTGGCGATTTACCCGCATTTACGATCGCCACCTTTTCATCGTTGACGTCGACACCGACGACTTCGTGGCCTTGCCTGGCGAGGCAAGCGGCCGTCGTCATGCCGACGTAACCAAGTCCGAACACCGCAATCTTCATCTTAATCCTTCAAGCATTCCGTTCTGCTGGAAACGCTGGCGGCTACTCATGCCTGCAAGGTCGACGTTCTGATTCAGAGACAATATGTCGATCAGCCCCCTATGACGCCTTCACGCGCCAACCACCGAAGCGCATCGTGCGTCTTTAAAGGAAGGATCCAATCATTCGGACCCGGCACCCGAGTGTATTCTTTCGTCCGGGGTGAGCTTCAACTCATCCGCGCAGAACCTCCACTTTTTTGGGCTACCTATTCTGGCTGTGACGAAGAGAAGACAGGCAGAAGAGTGGTCACGTGGCCTTGGGCGTGCCCTCGCCGAGACACTTGGCTGCGATCAACACTTGAGACCTGCCGATCTGCAAGGAGCGCCATACTGGGAGCTTCGTGCACATAATCACGCTCGTTGCGGTCCGCCTCTCGGCTATACGCCAAAACGAAAGAGGTGCCCGTAATTGTCACGAAGTTCGGACAGATACCGCCGAACCGCAACCTGAATCCGGTATGAGACCGATTCTGAATCCGGGCAAGCATCCGGCCGCTCGTGATGAACGCAGCGTATGTCCGCCGCCCTGCCGGGCGGGATATCGACGACCACTCGAACACATCCATCCCCGTATTCGTACGCGACAGCGTCCTGGTTGACTGTAACTTCTTTCAAAGAAGCGATCTGTGGTTCTTGCTTCACGACTAGGATCCGTCGCGCCATCGCCTCCCCGTTTTCGATGCGGAGTTGCTCAGCAAACATCTTTACTGTGATCGTTCCGTCGTCAGGGCGAATGCCGTAGCTGCGGCAGACGGCGTCCCCGAGGGTCCGCCAACAGAGTTTCCACCGCAAGGATGCAAGCTGTTGGAGGAACTCCGCCAGTTGGCTACCGTGGTCTCGGAAAATGTCGTGATGCCCGGCAACAAAGCACGGCTTGCCCAGGATTCCGTCAAATGCGAAGTTCTCAATGCCGTGGTGGATGTACCGCCGGGTATAAATCGAGAATCCCCCATACCGGACGATGGCGACACTCCACAGGTCTGCAAGTGTCGTTTCGTTCGACGCGTCATCGGCTGGTGCGACTTCCGTGTTCACTGCCGCGAAGAAGCCATTTCGCTTGAGAGCGGACGCTGCCTCGGGCGAGAATGCCCCTTGCGGGAAAACCATCACGTTTTCATGATCAAGCGCGGTCTCGTTGAGCAGGGATTTCATCCGACGCCTGGCGGTCTTCAGCCTTCTGTCGAGCAGGTCCGCTGAACGGGCTGAAAATTCACCACGGGTGTGATCGCAGCCGTGCACGCAGACGGACAGCTTTCCGCTGTTTCGCCGAAAGGCGGCAACGGTGTCGCGATTTGTTCGCCGCCAGTTCCATGGAATGAAGGCGACAGTCGTCGCGAACGTTTGCTTGTCGGCCAACCGCAAAAGTTCGCCAAAGTCGAGAAAGCCGTACCGTGGCCACAGAGGTGGATCATCGATGATCAGGCACGCGTTTGTTTCGGAGGTGGTCCAGCAGACGTCGCGGAACGACCACTTCAGATACATAACGACGGGCACCGCACCAGCAAAGCGCTTCTTCACATCGAAATAGGTCGCAGCGCGTTCGCAAATGTCCACCATCGCCAGTGAAGCATCGGCAAAGAAGCGCACGCCGGCATTAGCAAATCCGACGAACAGGTGCCCCTCGGGTGCCCCGAGGATGCTCTGCAATTCGCCATCATCCCGGATGACAAGCGCAGCATCCGCGGCGCCGGGCTCCAGTTGAATCTGCAGGGCCGACATTGGACCGCACATGTCTGGAAAAGTATCAGTGACGAACACGGTTGTTGGCCGCGCCTCAATGCCGTCGATCTCCGCGTCCGGGTCTCCAGTGATCTGGCGCAACAGAGCCCTGCCGCGATCCGCAGCTTGAAATCCATAGACGAACACGGAAGTAGCTGCCGCCAACCAGTCCGGAAACGTTCCGGCCTTGCAGGGCCGCAGGGCTTCGGCGAGACATGACGCGGAAGTCAGGACGGAGAACTGCGGATGACTTGCCATCAGCGAGGCTACATTGCCCTCGTTCGCTTCGCTGACTGTCAGCGCCATCCATGGGATTCCAAAAAACTCGAGGATTTCCGACAGATTGCAATCGTCGGGCAATGGAGTGTCGTCGCTGCGGAGCAAGAGCGCGATCGAAGAACCTGTGTCCATGGTGCCTCGTTCCATCCTGGACTGTCGCATCACCCTTCGCGAGACGACCATGGCGTCGCTTGAGCGGGGTCGACAAACTCCGCGATCTGACGGGAAAGCTCCACGATAAGGCTCATGTTGTGAGATCGTCCGGGGCGCTAGGCGTTTGTTGGCTCACATTCTTCGTTGCGCTCAGACGCCAATGACTTCGTCGCCATCCTGGAGAGGCAGGCGGCGACTGTCATACCGACGTAGCCAAGTTCAAACATCGCACGTCTCATTGTAGTCCCTCACTTCCACTGCCCTTAGAGTAGCGTTCGGGCGCGCCCAGCCAGGGCAGGCAAAAGGGTTGCTGCCGACGGCTGATTGGGTACCCATTTGTGAGTACGCGGGGACAAATTGTGGTGCAAACCCATTGCCAAGCACCGCACATGCCGCACATACAGAATCGCGTTCAAACGCCAAGCCGCTGAGGAATTTCTCGCCGGTGAGACGCTCCATGCCCGTCGAAGCGCCACGATGTCTGCCGAAACCGAACGACTGATGGATGAGTGCGAGCCGGGACCGTCAAGAGAACGGAGTTGCAGCTGCTGCTTGCCACCATAACAAGTTGCCGTACTGCATGATGGAAAGTCATGGTCCTGCCCTTCCTGCCGGTCCTCGGCGCCTCCCCTTCCGCCTATTTGCCTGCCAGGCCGGTGACGACGCCGAGGCCCTGCTCTTGATCGGCTGCTGTCAACGGCGCTTGGAATCCCACAGCGTCAGCGACCCTGCCGGTATCAATTCGCTCGCCGGAATTGCCGAGACGGACAGCGTCGTGCGCGAAGCAACGAACAAGGTCGGTCTTCAGCGCCTTTGACCCGACGCAAGCACAGCGGCCTGAATTCGAATGCTGCGGCGCGTCGGCAAAGCTCCGTGTTAATTGAGTGGACCGATCCCGGCGCGATTCGACGCAAAAAGTAATTTGGGTCCTACCCCGCAGCTGCGTCGCCCGGCTCCGCCTTGTCAAGGCCACAGCACGCGCAAGCACGGGGGGTATTCCGACCTGTGTACCCCAAAAGAGCGTAGATCGTAACCCGTGTGCTTCAGCAGCGCGCACGCCCAATCGGCTATCTTGAATCGACACTCGCAGACAAGGAGCCAACATGGCGAATACCCGTGATCGTGAGGACGTGAAAGTTCAGATCGCGAACGGCGGCCCGTCGCTCGCGGTCATCGGTTGCGGCTACTGGGGTTCGAAACACATCCGCGTCAGCTGCGACGTACGCGATGCAAGGATGTCGATGGCGGTTGATCCGCGTCCTGACAGATTGGAATATATCCGCTCACAATACCCTTCTGTGGCTGTTTCGCGTGATATCGGCGCGGTACTGAATAACCCCTCTATAGACGGTGTCATTGTCGCCACCCCTGTAGAGACGCATTTTGAATTGGCGCGAGCGATCCTCCAGGCCGGAAAGCACGTGCTCGTCGAGAAGCCGTTGGCCATGACGAGCGCGCAATGCCGGGAGTTGAATGCGATCGCCGAAGCGCGCAAGCGCGTGCTGATGGTCGGGCACACGTTCGAGTATCACCCGGCGGTCGGTGTCATGCGCCAGATGATCCAGAGCGGCTCTCTCGGCGAGCTTTATTACATTGACTCGCGGCGTCTGAATCTCGGTCTCTACCGGCAGGACGCCAATGTCCTTTGGGACTTGGCGCCGCACGACCTCTCGATCATCTTCTGCCTGCTGGAGGAAGTGCCGCAAACCATCGGCGCCTGGGGGTGCGCGCACGTTCTGCCCAACGTCGAGGATGTTGTTTACGCCAAGATGGGCTTCAAGAGCGGCCCGACGGCCCATGTGCATGTTTCCTGGTTGGACCCGGTAAAAGTACGCCAAATCACGATCGTCGGAAGCGATGCGATGCTGGTGTTCGATGACGTGCAGCCGTCCGAGAAAGTGCGCGTATACCAGAAGCGATTCAGGCCGAGGATCGACGGCGACTCCTACGCCGACTTTCAGTCGGCCTATCATCATGGCGACGTTCATATACCCGCGATATCCAGCAGCGAACCGCTGAAACTCGAGGTACTCGACTTCGTCAATTCGATCATAACGGGGGAAAGGCCGCGCGCGGACGGACTTCACGGGCTGCGCGTTGTCGAAGCGCTCGAGGCGGCATCGGCGTGTCTACGGCTGAAGCACAAGCACAGTAGCAACGGCAACGATCACCGGATGGTTCGGCGGCGTAACATGCCGGCGGGGGGTCCAGAAATTGCCGTTGCATGAAGCCACGCGACGGAAGACAACCCCGCGGGAATTTGGCAAGCGGGCGCTCGACGTCGTGATCAGCGTTCTCGCCATCGTGTTGCTGTCCGTCGTCTTCGTGGTGGTGTGGATAGCAATCCATCTCGACAGTCCAGGACCAGCGGTGTTTCGCCAACGTCGGATCGGGCGAGACGAGAAACCGTTCAACTGCTTCAAATTCCGGACACTCCAACACAACGCCGACGAAAACATCCATCGCGAGGCGATCCGGAGGGCCTGGGCAAAGCAACCCCTGTCGAACGACCCCGCCGCCCCGTACAAGCTGACAGACGATCCTCGCGTGACGCGCGTCGGACGGTGGCTGCGGAGAACCAGCCTCGACGAGCTGCCTCAATTCCTCAACGTATTGCGGGGCGACATGAGCATCGTCGGTCCGCGGCCCGCGATTCCTTATGAACTCGAACACTTCCGCGACTGGCACCATAAGCGTCACATTGTGAGGCCCGGAATAACCGGAATTTGCCAGGTGCGCGGTCGGGGTCGTGTCAGCCCCGAAGTGATGCTCGAGATGGACGTCGACTATGCAATGAACTGGACCTTATGGACCGACCTGAAGTTGATTGCCCTGACGTTTCCCGCGGTGCTGCGGGGGCACGGGGCCCGCTGACGTTCTCAAGACACAAAGACGGATTCTCGTGAGGTTCGAAAATGCAAATTCCGTTTGTCGATCTTAAAGCGCAATATGAGACGATAAGAGACGAGGTAGCCGAAGCAATTCGGGGTGTTCTCAACTCCACGCAGTTCATAGGCGGCGAGGCGCTTGCCTCGTTTGAGAAAGATTTCGCCGCGTATTGCCAGGTGCGCCATGCGCGCGGCGTGGCGAACGGCACGGACGCGATTCATCTGGCGCTACGGGCCTTGGGTATTGGTCACGGCGACGAGGTGATTACGACCGCCCATACCTTCATCGCCACTGCGGCCGCCATCGCGGCGACGGGAGCGCGCCCCGTATTTGTCGACATCGATCCGGAGACCTACACGATCGATCCCACGATGATCGAGCGCGCCGTAACGGATCGCACAAAAGCGATTATCGCAGTCCACCTCTTCGGACAGCCGGCTGACATGGGTCCAATCAAGGACATCGCGCGGCGGCGCGGGCTCTATGTAGTGGAAGACGCGGCCCAGGCACACGGAGCGGAATATCGGGGGGTCCGAACCGGGGCGCTCGGCGACGTCGCATGTTTCTCGTTTTATCCGGCGAAGAACCTCGGGGCCTATGGCGACGGGGGAGCGATCACCACCAACAGTGCCGCAATCGCCGAGCGGATAGAACGATTGCGTGACCACGGTCGAACCACCCACTACAGCCACGCCGAGATCGGGTTCAACAGCCGGCTCGACGCTCTCCAGGCGGCAATCCTGCAGATCAAGCTCCGGCGTCTGGATGAATGGAACGCCAATCGGCGGCGCGCTGCGGAGTGGTACGCGGGGGAGTTGGCGCAATCTGGGATCGAGACGCCGTTCGTTCGAAAGGGCTCGACGCACGTCTACCATTTGTATGTGATCACCACGAACGAGCGGGACGCAATGCGGATCAAGCTCGACGAGGCCGGCGTGGCAACCGGGATCCACTATCCGTTGCCGCTCCACCTACAGCCAGCTCTCGCACATCTCGGCTACAGGCAGGGCGACTTGCCGTGCTGCGAAGCGATGGCCGCTCGATCATTGTCCCTGCCCATGTTTCCCGAACTCACACGCGACGCGGTACGCCATGTCGCCGCGATTGCGCGCGCTGCAGCCGAGCGGCACGGTCACAAGATCGCGCAGCGGAGGCCGACGTATTCGCCCGCCGCGCTGAGCGCCGACGGCGGGAAGGAGTGCCGATGAATCGAATCAGCGCATGGGCGGTGGTCCAGACCGAGGCCATCGGTGCGGCCGTGACGATCGCCGAGTTCGCCGTGGTGCGGCCTGGTGTTACGATTGGCAACGGGGTGGTCATTCACCCGCATGTCGTGATTGAGAGCGGCGCTAGAATCGGCGACAACGTCGAGATCTTTCCGGGAGCCTATATCGGCAAGGCGCCCAAAGGTGCCGGCGCGTTGTCGCGCCCGCCGCATTTCGAGGCGTGGGTCGATATCGGCGCAGATTGTTCGATCGGACCGCACGCGGTGATTTTCTACGACGTCTCGCTCGGCGCGGGGACCCTGGTCGGGGATGGCGCCTCGATCCGTGAACAATCGCGGATCGGCTCGAAGACCGTCATCGGACGTTACGTCACGATCAACTACAATACGCGAATTGGCGACCGCGTTCGGGTGCAGGATCATACCTGGCTGGCGGGCAATATGACGATCGAAGACGACGTGTTCATTTCGGGTTGCGTCGGCACTTCGAACGACAATGCGATCGGCCGCAACGGTTACGACGGTTCGCCCATGCTCGGGCCCCATATCGCGCGCGGCGCGGCAATCGGCCTGGGAGCCAACCTGCTGCCAGGCGTCAGAATCGGCGCTGGCGCCGTCGTCGGCGCCGGCGCGGTGGTGACGAAGGACGTGCCCGACGGTGCGCTCGTGATGGGCGTTCCGGCGGGGATCCGACGACGGCTCAACGAGGTTAGCGACGCGGACCAGTGACTCGATGGCAGTTCGTGCCAAGCGTCGAGGGAACACCAATCGTGAGAATCCTCTGTGTCACCAATATGTATCCGAGTCCGCAGAGGCCGGGCTCCGGAGCCTTCGTGTGCCAGCAGGTGGAGCAGCTGCGCCGGTTTGGCCACACGGTCGACGTCATCGATATTCTCGGATCCCAGTCCAAGATGAATTACCTGAGATGCACTCTTGATGTCGTGCGAATGACGAGCGCGGTGGCATACGACATCGTCCATGCGCATTACGGTTATTCGGCATATCCTGCAATGTTTCGATTGCGGGCGCCGCTCGTCATCACGCTGCACGGGACCGACGTAATTGGGCAGAGCATCTTTGAAAGGTTGAGCACGCGGGCCGTGTCGCATTTCGCCGATGCCGTCATAGTCGTTTCGGAGGAGCTGCGGAGACGGATTCCGGGAATCGTGATTCCCTGCGGGGTCGACCTCGGCGTATTCAAGCCGTACGATCGCGATAAAGCACGAGCACGGCTGGGGTGGCCGAAAGACAAGCATATCGTTCTGTTTCCATTTGATCCGGCGCGCCCTGAGAAGAGATACGATCTTGCAAGAGCGTCAATCGAGCGACTCGTGCAGGAAGGCGTCGACGCGGAGTTGATGACGGTTGTCAATGTGCCGAACGGCGAAATGCCGTGGTGCTACAGCGCGGCCGACGCCCTGCTTCTCTGCTCGGATTATGAGGGGTCGCCGACCTCTATCAAGGAAGCTCTCGCGTGCAATCGTCCGGTGGTGGCGACGGACGTCGGCGACGTTGGCGAGCTGTTAAACGGCATCGCGGGAACGCGGATCTGTCCGCAGGACGCCGGCACGATTGCCCGCAACCTTCGAGAGGTTTTTGACTGGTCGCGGAGCAGCGAGTTCCGGGGTCGGGCGGCAATGGCGAGATACGATCAGGTGCTCACGGTGGAAAAGATCGTCGGGGTATATGACGACGTTCTCTCCAACCTCAGGGCAAAGGCAGTGGGCAAGCGTTTGCTGCGGAGCGGATGACGACAATGCGACGGCTGGACCTTCACCGACCAACGGAGCCTCGAAGAGGCATTTCAGCGCCGACCAATCGAGGGTTAGCATGAAGCAGGCTCTCAAGGACGGCATGATCCACTTGGCTCATCGGTCTGGGCTAATGCCAACCTGCCGCAGGATCTTTGCCGGCAGGGCAGCTATTCTGATGTTCCATGAGATTCAACAAGATTATCGCTCGGAGCTGACGACCGGGACCTCAGTTGCCCTTTTCGAACATTCACTCAACTGGCTGCGTCAGGAAGGGTGGGAGATCGTCAGTTTCGAAACATGCCTCGAGCGATTGGCCACGGATCCTGGACCACGTCGCTATGCGGTGATTACCTTTGACGACGGCTATAGAGACAATCTCGCGACCGCGCTTCCAATCCTCGAGCGAAACAACGCCCCGTTCATGATGTACGTTCCCACCGGCGCTCCAACACGAACGCTGCAATCGTGGTGGCTGGGATTGCGCGAATTGTTTCGCATTGGAGACGCGGTTACGATCGACGCGATGGGCATGCGCCTCCACTGTCCGGAGTTTCACGAAAAGGTGTCGGGCTTAAACAAGGTCATTGAGTGGATTCACCAAGACTATAACCGAGTTGAAACGCTCGCCTCAACGTTCAAAAAGGCGGGTATATCGCTATCGGCTTTGAACGAGGCGTATTTCCTCAATGAACGCGAGCTTCAAAAGCTGGCCCAGCATCCTCTCGCGTCGATTGGCGGGCACACCGTTTCGCACGCAGCACTGTCGGCCCTGGACGTTCTTTCAGCGCGGGCCGAAATGGCGGATAACCGCTGCTATCTGGAACAATTGCTGCAGCTTCCGGTTCGGCACTTCGCTTATCCTTACGGCGACTCTAAAGCATGTGGTCCCCGCGAAGCACATCTCGCGAAGGAAATCGGCTTTTCGACCGCAGTAACGACGCGGAGTGGGCAAGTATCCGATAGCAAATCAGATCGTTTTGCGCTTCCTCGTGTCGGCGTTGGGGGGCCATTCGATACGAGGATCAGGTTCGAGGTTCGCATGAGCGGCATTCAAGCGGCGGCGGCTCGCATGCTGCAAATGAGAAGCTTTACATCGAGCGCGCTTGAACGTTGAATTTCGTGGTGAACCGCCCCGTTGCGACTTGGACTGAATCAGTCCACGTGGGAGAGCGCTGAGATGCGTATACTACACTTCACTGAATGCATAGGCCGGGGAGGGAAAGAACGGCAAATCGTCGAACTTTTGGGGGGACTCTCCCCTCATCGCGACATTGAGTCATTCGTCGCGGTTATCTATGAGGAGGATGATCAATTCGAAATTGACAGTGAACATGCGCAATACATTCCGCTCCTTCGCAAAGGCAGGAGGGATTTGCACCTTTTCAAGAGTTTGTACGATCTGACCTCTAGTTTGAAAATTGATATCGTCCACTCATGGGGCTCCATATGCTCCATTTATGCTGCTCCAGTTGCGAAATTGTGCGGCGCGGCTTTCGTCAATGGCTTCGTGCGAGACGCGCCGTCGCATCTGACGCTGTGGAATAAAGACTATGTAATGGGCAAGCTGACAGTCCCATTTTCAGACATTGTCGTCGCCAATTCGCGCGCGGGCCTAGCTGCCTACCATATTCCCGAGCGCAAAGGTCTATCGATCTACAATGGGTTTAATCCTGCGAGAGTCCTTAACTTAACGGACGGAACAGAGCTTCGTAGCACGCTGGGCATCACGACCCCCCACATTGTCGGGATGGTTGCTAACTTCAGGCCCGGAAAAGATTACGCAACCTTTGTCGAGATGGCGTGCCGCATTTGCCGCCTTAGGGACGATGTTACTTTTCTGGCTGTTGGCAGCGGCAAGATGTTGCCGCGAGTGCGCGATAGCGTTCCACCAGAACATTCGCCGCGTATAAAGTTTCTGGGGCGGCGGAAAGATATAGAGAGCATCGCTAATCTCTTCACTGTGGGGGTACTCGCCACCAACAACCGTCTGCACGGGGAAGGCATCTCCAACGCAATCACCGAATGCATGGCATTGGGTAAGCCGATCGTTGCAACAAACGATGGGGGCACTCCTGAATTGGTCCTGGACGGACAGACGGGATTTCTTGTGCCGAGCCACGACGCTGGAATGTTGACCGATCGTGTGCTCAGACTCCTCGATGACCGAGCGCTTGCCAGTCAATTCGGTATCGAAGGGCGTCGGCGTGTTGAAACAGCATTCTCGCTCGATGCGATGTGTAACGCATATCTCTGCCTTTATCGGAGGATGGCGTATAGGACGGGGCGCGCGACAGAGGAAGGAGCGATTACTAGAGATATGGTCGATGATTAATCATTCGATCGTATTCCTCTCGATCGCGTCGAACGCGGCAATGTGCTCTCAGCGCCTCGCTCATGGCCAGAGCTCGTGAGGAGCCGGCAGCGGTCAAGCACAGCCGGATCGTGATGGTCGCGTCTGGAAGACCGACATCCGCGATTTTGAGGGGACGCCTCCACGACAGAGCTCAGATTGCGAGAACGGTCCGACGCGCTGGTCGCTCCCATGCTTGACCGCGCTCAGCAGACCTTTCCTAACGGCACGCTCTACAGAGGCTCCTTCGAGACCGGGCTCCGTGATCGGCGGTTTACCGGCATTGACGATCGCCACTTGCGGATTGCGCCTGGAGAGCACGAGATCACGCGCTACGGAGGCGCCCCGTAATACCCGCAACGTTTGCCAGGGTCCCGCTGGCGAGCTGCTTGGAGCGAGCCCACGCGATCATTCGCAAGGGCAAGCACATACGTTGGTATTATGTGTAGAAACCAAGTTGCCTTCCCAAGGCAGGTCGCCGAAATCGGAAGCAGTTCCAGGGACTTGCCGGCAAGTGCCCCTGGCGCGCCGCATTTGCGGGAATTTTTGCCTTACTCGCTTATTTTTTTGGCCACACTCGCTCATTAACCAGCCGGCCATCAGCAGTTGGGGGGGCAATTCCCACTGCTATGAAATCGGCTCGCAATGCCAACCGCTTGCGAGCACGCGGTATGTCGCTCGCCATCGCGCACGCGGCAGTGGAATTCCCTTGTCAACGTCAAAGAGACTCTCTGTAACTCGGAGGCCTGAAATTGGATACTACCGGAACTATCACGAATTTCACGACCACGCCTGGAACTCGGTTTAGTGGCGTCGGGGGCGACGTCTACGGCATTGAGACGGCGGGCAAGAGCTATAGCATGACCAGTCCGGACTCGCAGACCCTGCGGTTCGAGGTCCACCAGGGCGACAATTGGACAGGGGGTGGTGATAGCTCACACGTTGATCGCTCTGAAATTCAGAACGACTCGGCGAGCGTCGGGACCAGCTGGGGCGCAGTGATCCCGGCCGGCACTCCGATTGGCATGGACTATCAGTTGATGGTGGAGGCCAATGGGCCCAATGGGTCATTTGTAAACACTCAAAACAGCTCGAACGGCTGGTTTATCGTCGGTCAGATGCACAATGACGACATTGCGAGCGGCGTGGGGACCTCACCGCCGTTCGCGATCCAGATGGACGGCGACCATCTGCAAATTGTCGCCCGCTATGTTCAGCCCGGTGGGAATCCCAGCAATTCCTCATCCGATCTCCATCTGATGACGCTCTGGACCGACCCGAATCCGATCCAGACCGGTGTCTACAACGACATCAGGATCCAAGCCAATGTTTCCAACAGCGGCGGCGGGTACCTGGACGTCTGGATCAACGGCAAGCAGGTTGTGAACTACCAGGGTCCGCTGGGTTATGGGCAAGGCACCTATTGGGAATACGGCATCTATCGCTCGACGGCGAGCGAGACAGCCGCGGTTGATTATCGCAACATGACACTGGTCACCGGATCGCAGGCGGCCAGTTGGACGGGTGTGGGCGCCACGGCTCCGACACAACCCACAACGCCCACGGTGACGCCGGCCGTGACGCAGGCCACGGCCTCTCCGGGAACGGGCATCGAGCATGCCGGAGATACCATCACCCTGTCGCTTGCCTTCAACAAGGCCGTGACGGTGACGGGCACGCCGACGCTGTCGCTCAACGACGGCAATATCGCCACCTATGCAGGCGGCTCGGGCACGAGCACGCTCACCTTCAAAACGACCGTTGCGTCGACCGACACGAACACCTCGGCGCTCGCCATCACCGGCGTCAATCTTCCGAGCGGTGCGGGCATCAAGGACGCCTCTGGGGTCGCGGCGAACCTGTCGGGTGCGGTGAAGACGTTCACCGGTCTCCAGATCGATCCGGTCTTGCCGGCGGTGACCCAGGCCACGGCTGTTCCGGGAACGGGCACCGAGCACGTCGGGAACACGATCACGCTGGCGCTTGGCTTCAACGAGGCCGTGACGGTGACGGGCACGCCCACGCTGTCGCTCAATGACGGCGGCACGGCCACCTATGTCGGTGGTTCGGGCACGGGTACGCTCTCCTTCAAAACAACCGTCGCGTCGACCAACACCAGCACCTCGGCGCTCGCCATCACCGGTGTCAATCTACCGAGCGGTGCGGCCATCAAGGACGCGAGCGGTGTCGCTGCCAATCTTGCTGGCGCCGTGAAGACGTTCTCCGGTCTGCAGATCGACCCGACGTCAACGACGCCCACGTCGCCAACGTCGCCAACGTCGCCAACGACTCCGCCGACCCCATCCGTGGCCACGCCTGTCCTCACGATCGCGGATAACTCGCTCTGGGTGGCCGGGAGAGGCGGTACCGTCGACCTGGGCACGAAGGTGACCACGACCGACTCCAACGACATCGTGACCGTGAACATCACGGGGTTGCCCAAGTACGAGACGATCACCGACAAGCTCGATGGTCAGACGTTCCGGGGGAATAACATCACCTTGACGGCAGCGCAGGTCGACAGCGGACTCGAACTGCACTCGTACTATCGCGGCGGGGGCCACCCGACCGCAACGCTCACGCTGACCGCAAGCGCAAAGGATCCGACCACCGGTGCCGTTGCTACGGCCTCGCCGCAGAGCATCACCGTGGTGGATCCCCGACCTGAGGCCGCCACGACCACAACGTCGTCGCACCACCACCACACCGCGACGGATCAGCAGCCTGTTGCCACCACGACGGCCGCGGCCCCAACGACCTCGCAGACGATCGAGCCTACGGATCATCAGCAGGCGGCCGCTGCAAACACGGGGTTCTTGGCAAGCCGGGGCTTTGCGCTGCTCCAGCAGCATTTTGACCCGGCTGCCAGCACCCTGGCAACGACCGCTGCCCATCCGACCATGCCGGCAGATCATCCGGCTGCGACCGGTACCACGATGGCGTCGTTCGCAAGCCAGAGCTTTGCGCTGCTGAACCAGTACTTGGCCGCTCACACCGGCCAGGTGGATCCCGGTCAGATCGTGGCGGCTGTGTCGCAGGCGACCGGTTGGGGGCACGACTCGTTGCTGGCCCGACCGCAACACTAAGGCCGAGCCGCACCCAGGTTCAGCGCCTGGGTGCGGCCCCGTCAATGTTTGGGAATGCATGAGAAGGAACATCATACGCGGCCGGTAGCCGCGAAGGGTTGAGTATTAAATGGCGATCCAGAATGGAAATGCCCATGCCGCAGATCTCGGGCTTCGATCCCTGGCTCTGTTCCTGCGCCTTCATGGCGTGAACGCCGAGCCCGACCAGCTCCGCGATCGTTGCGGGGAAAGCGCAATCGGCATCCGTGCGATGCTTCGCTGCGCCCGCGATTTCGGACTGAAGGTCGGTTCGCGCACGACACATTGGAAACAGCTCGCAGGCATCAGCCTTCCCGGAATCGCAGCGCTGCGTGATGGCGGATTTCTGCTGCTCGGGAAGGTCGAGGACGACGCCGCGCTTGTGCTGCATCCGACCTCGTCACATCCGAAGTTGATGCCGCGTGCGGAATTTGAAGAAATCTGGGACGGCCGCTTGCTCCTGGCCGGATCTCAAAGCCTTGCCGATCGGGCGCAGCATGCCTTTGCCGGTCTGATTGCGCGCGGGCGTGACCTGGTTGCGCTCGCCGGCGATGCTCTGGCGTCTGCACGCTCCGCCGAACGTAGCGATATGCCCGTCCAGGAGTCGGGTCCTGAACCTACGGATGGCGATGAGTCGGGGCTCATTGCGATGGCGATATTGCTGCGGTGCCATGGCATTGCGGCCGACCCGGAGCAAATACGCCATCGCATGGGCACCTCGCGGATCGGTGTGACCGAAATCCTGCGCTGTAGCAGGGAGTTCGGCCTCAAGGCCAGGGCACAACGGTCAAGCTGGAATAGGCTTGCCGTCACGCCGTTGCCGGCAATAGCCGCGCTGCGCGACGGCAGCTTCCTGATCCTGGGCAAGGTCGTCGACGACAGCCTTCTCGTTCAGCGTCCATTGGCTTCCCGACCCGAATCCATGACGCAGGCCGAACTCGAGGCCATCTGGGACGGCGACATCATCCTGATGACCCGGCGTGCGGCCCTGACGGATCTCTCCAGGCGGTTCGATATCGGCTGGTTTCTCGGTGCGGTCCACAAGTATCGCCGTCTTCTCGGCGAAGTGCTGATCGCGTCGTTCTTCCTTCAGGTCTTTGCCCTCGTCGCGCCGCTGTTCTTCCAGGTCGTCATCGACAAGGTACTCGTGCATCGAAGCATCAGTACGCTCGATGTCCTGGTCGCGGGTCTCGTCGCGTTGACCTTGTTCGAAACCGTTCTCGGCACGTTGCGCGTCCATCTGTTCGCGCACACGACGAACCGCATCGACGTCGAGCTCGGCGCCCGGCTGTTTCGTCACCTGATGGCGTTGCCGATCGCATACTTCCAGACGCGTCGCGTCGGCGATTCGGTCGCACGCGTTCGCGAGCTTGAGAACATCCGTCAGTTCCTGACGAGCTCGGCGCTCACTCTTGTCGTCGATCTTTTGTTCACTGTCGTCTTCCTTGCGGTCATGTTCTACTACTCGACGGCGTTGACGTGGATCGTTCTGGCGTCGTTCCCGTTCTACATCGGAATTTCCGCCGGCGCCGCGCCGCTGTTTCGCCGGCGACTCGACGAGAAGTTCAATCGCGGCTCGGAGAACCAGGCCTTCCTGGTCGAAAGCGTCACGGGCGTCGAGACTCTGAAGGCAATGGCAGTCGAGCCCCAGATGCAACGCCGCTGGGAGGAGCAACTCGCCGGCTATGTGGGGGCGAGTTTCCGCGTACTCAGCCTAAACAATACGGCGAGCCAAGCGGTCCAGATGATCAACAAGCTGGTCACGGCCGCAACGCTCTACTTCGGCGCCAGGTTCGTGATCGGCGGCGACCTGACCGTCGGAGAGCTGGTCGCGTTCAACATGCTGGCGGCGCGGGTGAGCATGCCGGTGCTTCGGCTCGCGCAGATGTGGCAGGATTTCCATCAGGCCCGGCTGTCGGTCGATCGTCTCGGCGACATTCTCAACACTATTCCGGAGCCGAGCTTCAGCTCGGCCCGCGCCGCGCTGCCGGCGATCCGCGGCAAGGTCGTATTCGAGCACACGACCTTCCGCTACCGTGTCGACGGCCCCGAGGTGCTGCACGATGTGTCCTTCGGCATCGAGCCCGGCCAGGTCATCGGTATCGTGGGCTCTTCGGGCTCGGGCAAGAGCACCATCGGCAAACTGATCCAGCGTCTCTACGTACCGGAGAGCGGACGCGTGCTGGTCGACGGCGTTGACCTCGCGACGGTCGACCTGACCTGGCTTCGGCGCCAAATCGGCGTGGTTTTGCAGGAGAACGTGCTCTTCAATCGCTCGATTCGCGAGAATATTGCACTCGCGGACCCGGCCATGCCGATGGAGCGCGTCATCGAGGCGGCGTCACTCGCCGGCGCTCACGACTTCATCTTGGAGCTGCCCGAGGGCTATGACACCATCGTGGGCGAGCGCGGCAGTAGTTTATCCGGCGGGCAGCGCCAGCGTGTCGCGATCGCGCGCGCACTCATTACCAACCCCCGCATCCTTATCCTCGACGAGGCCACCAGCGCGCTCGATTACGAAAGCGAGCGCGCCATCCAGCAGAACATGAAACGGATCTCCGCCGGCCGGACTGTCATCGTCATCGCTCATCGGCTTTCCACCGTGCGCAATGCGAACCGCATCATCACTCTCGAGCATGGCCGCATCGTCGAGGACGGAAGCCATGATGAACTCATTCGCTCGAACGGGCGCTACGCAAATCTCCACTATCTGCAGGCCGGTATCCATGACGTCCGCTAGCCGGAATATCGTTCCGTTTCCGAGAGCCGAGGTTCGACGGCGTGAGCAGGAGATTGCATTTCTGCCCGCGGCGCTCGAGATCACCGAATCGCCGCCGTCGCCGATCGGCCGCGCGATCGGGGCGAGCATCATCGCGGTCTTTTGCGTCGCGCTGTTGTGGGCATCATTGGGCAGCGTCGACATCGTCGCCACTGCGACGGGCAAGATCGTGCCTGGCGGACGTACCAAGCTGATCCAGCCGTTCGAGACTGGCGTCGTCCGCGCCATTCACGTGCGTGATGGACAGAGCGTCAAGGCCGGCGACGTTCTGATCGAACTCGACCCGACGATGACGGAAGCCGATCAGGAGCGCCAGAGAAGCGATCTCGTTGCAGCCGAACTCGACGTCGCGCGGCTGCGCGCGGCGCTCACCAGCGATCCGCTCGCCGCCTTCCGATCACCACAGGGCGCAAGTGCCGCGGAGATCGAGATGCATCGTCAGTTTCTGATCAGCCAGCGCGCCGAGCAGAGTGCCAAGCTCGCGGAGATCGAACGCCAGCAAGGTCAGAAGGAAGCGGAGCGGGCGACCACATCGGCGAGCGTGGCGAAGCTCCAGGCGACGATACCGGTGCTGCAGGAGCGGGTCGACATTCGCAAGGGTCTCGTCGACAAGGCCCTGGCTTCGAAGGTTGTCTATCTCTCCGAGTATCAGGAGCTGGTTGGCCTTCAGCAGGATCTGGTCCTCCAGCAGAGCCGGCTCGGCGAAGCCGACGCCGCCATCGCCTTGCTGAAGGAAACGAAAGAAAGGACTGCCGCGGAGTATCGGCGCGCCACCTATGACGCACTCGCGAAAGCCGAGCAGAAGGCGGCGAGCGCTGCGCAGGAAGTGGTCAAGGCGGAGCGGCGCACGAAGCTTCAGCATTTGACTGCGCCGGTCGACGGCGTCGTGCAACAACTCGCCGTTCACACGGTGGGAGGCGTGGTGACGCCGGCACAGGCGCTGGCCATCGTGGTTCCAAGCGAGAGCCAGCTCGAGATCGAGGCCATGCTCTCCAACCGCGACATCGGCTTCGTCCATCCTGGACAGAAGGCGGAGATCAAGATCGATACCTTCAACTTTACGCGCTACGGGCTCCTGCATGGGGACGTGCTCAGCGTGTCGACCGACGCCATCACGCGGGACAGGCAGGGCGGACCGAACGACCGCGCGTCGGGCACGGCGCAAGGCAGCAGCGAGCCGAAAGGCCAGGAGCTGGAATATGCGGCGCGGATCTCCCTCGACCGCACGCACATGCAGGTGGAGGACAAGCTCGTCAAGCTCGGCCCCGGCATGGCGGTGACGGTCGAGATCAAGACCGGTGCGCGCAGGATCATCAGCTACCTCCTCTCGCCGCTGGCGAGATACAAGCAGGAGTCGCTGCGGGAGCGGTAGGCGAAGCGGAGGATCATCGATGAGCATGCAGGTAACTGGAAGGCGGCCATTGGGAGCGAGCAAGTGCGCGGCATCCGTCAATCCGACCACGGCCGCGCCAGAGACCGCCATAGTGGACCCATGATCGACATCGAGCGGGACCGCGCACCGTATCCTGTAATCGGCATCGCCTGATCCGGTTTGCACCGTTGACCCGCGCTAGTCGACTGACGGGTGGCGTTGGACTCGAACGGTCCAATCCAGAGTATTTTGCCCCGCATCGCAATACGAGCCCGTGCCATCAGGAAGGGCAGAGGGTCATCCCGGCTAAACGTCGCGATCTTTGATGTGGCTCAGGTCGCGATGGACGCTGCTGTGTGATCGCAGCTCTCCGGGCAACTGCCCGTCCGCCAGCCTCAAGTCAAACTCGTCTGCTCTTTCGAGCGCCCTTACCAATACATCTTCCACCACGGGAACGAGACGCTGCTGACAATGCGTATCTGGTGAACGTGTCGACCGGAATGGAGCCGTGGGACAATCCTGCTGCTGCGCAGAATTGCTGTAGAGTGTAGTGCCCGCACGGATCGGCAAGGCTCGAGGCGTGCTTTTCAGATTTCCGAAACATGCCTGCTGGCATTTGCTCGCCGGCGACGCATCGCTGTACCGAAGATCCGAAAACGGCACACCACGAGCCGGCTGGTGCCAATATCAATAGAGCAGTCAATCTGCCCCTTCCCACGGCTCCTCGATCGCCCTGCCGCCATCGACCTAACGTGCCGGAAGCTCGGTAGACGCCGGCAAGTTGGAAGGACGCACAACTCCTAGCAGTGAGCTACCCGATCACTCGCCACTTGAGCCGAACCAGGACAGTCCGGGTCATTGGATGGAAATTCGCAATAGCCGGATGGGACGGGCAAAAAGTAGGTAACTACGATGGTCGATTGAGCCGCGACGGCGCGGGATTAGATTCGGGCAGCCGTCGAAGCGCCCTCCCCGATGGGTTCGATGGGAATGCCCAATATTGATAGAGGACCGATCAGTCGAACAGAGTGGAAGAAGGCACCGAGCGGTTCGGCGTCAATGAGAGAGCAGAACGAAATTTTGCGGATCGCCTGTCCGGACGATTACTCGGACGGTTGTTGACGTGCTGCCTTCCGCGAACACATTTGAAGCGGTAACAACTTCGTGCGGGATTGACGCCATGCCGAACTCCAGACTGCGCAATAGCCTCCATATCAATATCGGCGTCCCTGGCTGCCGTCTGGGTCGTTGCATCAAATGGGGCTTGTTGGCTGTTGGTCTGACGATTTCCGTCACTCAAGCAAAGGCCGAATATCTGGTGAACGTCGGAGATGTTCTGGAGGTCGCGGTTGCGGGCGTGCCGGAGCTGCGACATCGCGCGGCCGTCCAAATGGACGGGAACGTTTCGTTGCCACTGGTCGGAACGCTTCCGGTGGCCGGCCTGCCCTTACCGCAGATCCGAGCCAAAATCGGGGCTGCACTGGCGAGGAAGGTATTTCGACAGAGGACGTCCGATGGCCGTGAGACGGCCGTCGTGATCGACGCAGACGAGGTCACGACGGTCATCGCGGAATACAAGCCGATCTACGTAAACGGGGATGTATCGAAGCCGGGTGAGTACCCCTATCGTCCGTCCATCACCGCACGCCAGCTCGTCGCCGTGGCCGGCGGCTACGACATCATGCGCATCAGAATGAACAACCCATATCTCGAGTCAGCAGACCTGAGAAGCGAGTATGGTTCGCTTTGGACGGAGCTGGCCAAAGAGCAGGCGCGCATGTGGCGCATCAAGACTGAACTTGGAGAGGGAGCTCAGATCAGTCCAGGCGCTTTGATGGACGCGCCCCTAGCTCGATCGGCAATTTCGGAGATCGTGAATTCAGAAAAGGAATATCTGAAGACCAAGCAGAGTGATTATCAGCAGGAAAAAACCTTCCTTCAGCGCGGTATTCGACAGGGAGACGACGAGGTCCGCGTGCTGTCAGAGCAGCAGAAGAAGGACGAAGAAGGACTTCAGGGGGATCTTGAAGAGCTGCAGAAAGCGACCGAGCTCTTCGGCAAGGGGTCCCTGATCAGCCCTCGCGTTACGGATGCGCGTCGCGCGGTGCTGCTGTCATCAACCCGGAAGCTGCAGACCTCTGCGCAACTGCTGCAGGTCAAGAAGCAGCAGGACGAGTTCGTCAGAAAGCTGGCGAAGCTGGATGACCAGCGGAGGCTCGACCTGCTCCGTGAGCTGCAAGAGACCAGCGTAAGGCTCAATCAGATTCGCGAAAAGCTGCAGAGCGTCGGCGAGAAGCTTCAGTACACCACAATGGTTCGATCACAACTCGTGCAAGGCGCCGGCAACCACGTAGAGATCGCCGTCATCAGGAAGGGCGATAAGGGGCAGGAACGGATCATCGCAAGCGAAGATACCGAGCTGCAGCCGGGTGACGCTGTCGAGGTCAGCCTCCACTACCAGGATGGTCCTGCCGTCTCTCCTCGAAGGCTAGGCAGTTCAACCATTCCATCAGAGGCAGGCCGGACCGATGCGGCCGCGGGCGATTCACTGCGCGTCGGACAGAGATGATAAGGACCGACGCAATTCCGGAACGGAAGCTGCGGCGTCTTCCCGCACATCGTTGCGCACACGGAAGGTGTCCGAGATGATCTTGGTGACCGGAGGTGCCGGCTATATCGGGTCCCACGTTTGTATCGCGTTGCTGGACGCCGGGTTCGACGTCGTTGCCGTCGATAATCTTTCCAACAGCAACAAGGCCTCGCTTGAGCGGGTCCAATCCATCTGCGGGCGATCGCTCGTCTTCCGGCACGCAGACATCCGGAATGAAGTGGTGATCTGCGACATGCTTCGTGCCTGCGGAGTGACTGCAGTCATTCACCTTGCAGGGCTGAAGGCGGTGGGCGATTCCAACGTACGGCCCATGATGTACTACGAGAACAACGTCCTGGGAACGATGCGGCTGGTGTCGGCCATGAAGAGGGCGAATGTAAAGACGCTCGTCTTCAGCTCGTCCGCGACCGTCTATGGGATACCCAGGTACCTGCCACTCGACGAGAAGCATCCCCTCGGTCCGACCAATCCGTACGGCCGCACAAAGCTCGTCATCGAAGAGATGCTGAAGGATCTCTGCAGGTCCGACGACCGTTGGAGGATCGGCAATCTGCGCTACTTCAATCCGGTTGGCGCGCACGAAAGCGGGCTCGTCGGGGAAGACCCGCTGGGCGTTCCCAGCAACCTGTTGCCGTTTGTGGCGCAGGTGGCGATTGGACGACGGGAGAAGCTGCGGATCTGGGGAAACGACTATGATACGCCCGATGGCACCGGAATCCGCGACTTCATTCACGTGGTCGATCTCGCATCCGGGCATTTGAGTGCCCTGCGCCATCTCCAGCAACCCGGCCTGATCACCGTCAATCTTGGAACGGGCAACGGCAGCAGCGTTCTGGACATCGTCCGTACGTTTGCATCGGTGAGCGGGCGACCAATCCCCTATGAAATCGGGGAGCGCCGGGCCGGTGATGTCGCCGCCTGCTATGCCGACCCGACGTTTGCGAAGGACGTGTTGGGCTGGGCATCGACGCGGTCGTTGGAGCAAATGTGTGCGGACCACTGGCGTTGGCAATTGCAGAACCCCAATGGCTATCAGGGCAGCGAGCTTCCGAAGGTCCGAGAGCGGTCCAGGCATCTCCGTCATCATGCGTGAGCGTGCGCGTCCGAGGTGTTGGAACGCGCACCGGAGCGGCTGACCGCATGAGTGGAGTTCGGGGCGAGCCGCGGCAGCGCGCATGCCCCCATCAGAGGTAGCTCGTAATGACCCTCACCCCGGAGCAAGCCTGCAGGTAAGATGCAGTCGCGCGTGGGGATTTGCGATGCCACACTATCGTGCGTACGTCCTGGATGAACACGGCCAATTGGGAAGCGTGGTCAACCTTCACTGCCCTGACGACGCGTCCGCAACCAAGCGGGCCGGGCGGCTGGCGGATGGTCACGAGGTTCAGATTTGGCGACTGGTTGCCGAGCTCAAATTCGACGCTCCGCAGCACCGATCCAGGCGGCGACGAAGTGTCCGCGCACCAATGCACTGAGTGCTCGATTGAGCGTTGCGCGTTCGCCTCGGTCCGCTCCACAGACAATTTGTATTGCGGCTCGACTGCCAACTACTCGCCGGTACGCGCTTTCAAGGCGTCGACAGCGACCCGCTCCGCATGAGCAAGCCGGCTTCATCATCGCGCACTGCGACGGCCACCCGCGCATCGCCGGCGTTAGCGCGTCGCGCCGCCTGCCGGCGGTTGAGGACGTCGCTTCCATGGTGAACTATCTCCTCGGCGAAGGCGGCAGGAAACACCGGTAACACCGCCTGACCGTCGCGGTGCTGCTCACCGTGCTCTCAGATTCCGCGCGTGGTATGTGACGCGCAAGAAGCTTTGGTTTAGGCAGATCAGCCCTGCTCATTGGGGACGTTCGCGTGTCAGTGGGTCGGGATCTTCGCCAACTTGCGCTATCGGCCGGCCGGCCGCGGCGGACAGCGCGAAGCCAGCGCAGGCCGAGAGCGCATCGACCACAAAATCCGCAAACCTCGCGTGCCGTCCCGGCACCCATAATTGCATAATCTCAAGCAGGCCGATCAGGGCAACGGCGATCGCTGAAACAGTCCAGCGTCGCTGCGGATAGGCTAGGGAAAAGAGAATCCCCACCAGAAGAAAGGCGAGCGCGTGATCGCCTTGCTGTCCGAGAACAGGGTGAGGCCGAACGTCCTCAGGTCCGAGCGTTACGAAAGTGACAGCCGCCGCGAGCAGCCACGCGACAAGCCGAAGAAGAGCGGTGCGAACCATTAACGCGCCCCGATTGGTAGCCCCAGCCGGGGCTTTTCATTTCCGAGACTCGATATCAAGAGCATGTTCCCTCCACCCACCGCAAACGGCAACTTCAATACTCATAACGAGTCAGCGAGTATTCTTCGTACGCAGCGTGCAAAACATCATTAGACGCTCGATCTGGTACAGGCTGCCATGCATAGGGAGTACCCATCCATGGCAGTTGTTCTGAAGAGCTGCTTCTTGGCAACAATAGCTGCTGTGGTTGCACGTAAGAACTGACGACCCGTTTGTTTCGGCCGAAGGCAGTAGCAACCTGTAGTGCTTGCTCCGCGCCCCTATCCAGGCGCGATAGAGCGCGCTTGCCGTTCTTGTTCTTGGTGCACCCTGAAGGCAGGCCCGGAATGGGCGGTCCCAGGCTCGAGCTCACTGGAGCCGCTCATTGGCGAAGACGGCGGGCCCGCCACCGTTCGTTGGCGATCAGTTCCGTTCGCGAAACACAGATACACGGGAGAGGCCTTTGAACAATTCACGGCTTCGATGATCGGGCACAATCTGTGGCCTAACCCGAAAGTGGTGGGGAGGGTCCTCCATCCGAGCTATATGATTCGCGTAAAGATGCTGGGCATAATGATGCATCAGGGGGAAATCGTACCGCCACGCGACAGGTGATTGCAGATGAGTCGCAGGGTCATGTTCAACGGGAAAGTGGTGAAGATCTCCCTCACGCGGCGAGAACGTGCACCCCTGTGTATGGCAGCGGTCATGCTCGCTATGACATGGGTCTCGGAAACGGACGCTTCCCCGCGTCAGGCGCGGCACCTCGCAGACGCGCAACAGGCGACGACTGCCCGCGACCGCGGTTCTGACGAGTTCGCGACCTGGCCGCCGCGCTCAGGAAGCGACAAATCGATACAGATTGCGCAAGCAACGACTCCCCACACAGGAGCCCTGCAGCAACCTCCGGAGCAGCAACGCGACTGGGCAGAGTCACTGTCTTGCGAACTTGCCTTTGCAAGGCGCGACATTGCGCTGCTGCAACATTTCGAGCAGGAGCGCGACCGGGCCGACTGGCTCGCGCAGGATCTTGACGCTGCGCGGCGCGAGGTCGAAACGCAAAAGGCGTTGGTGGCGAAGGCCGTCGAGGAGGCTTCCCGCCTGAAGGAAGCTTCCCGGCCGAATCGAGCGGGCGAGAGTGGGCCGGCTGAGTTGCAGGCATCGCTGCAGGAGGAGCGCGAGCGGTCGGTACGGCTGGAGCAGGATCTCGCAGCCGCGCTGCGCAATGTCGAAACGCAGACTGCGCTGGCGACGAAAGCGGGTGAGGAAACGTCCCGGCTGAAACAGGCGGGAGAGAGCCAAGCCGTGGAGCTGCAGAAGGCCCTGCAACAGGAGAGCGAGCGAACAGCGCGGCTGGAGCGGGATCTCGCAGCCGCGCGGCACGATGCCGAAACCCAGACTGCGCTGGCGACGAAAGCAGGTGAGGAAACGTCCCGGCTGAAACAGGCAGGAGAGAGCCAAGCCGTGGAGCTGCAGAAGGCCCTACAACAGGAGAGCCAGCGGACAGCGCGGTTGGAGCAGGATCTCGCAGCCGCGCGGCACGATGCCGATACCCAGACTGCGCTGGCGACGAAAGCAGGTGAGGAAACGTCCCGGCTGAAACAGGCAGAAGAGAGCCAAGCCGTGGAGCTGCAGAAGGCCCTACAACAGGAGAGCGAGCGGACAGCGCGGTTGGAGCAGGATCTCACAGCGGCGCGGCAAAACGTCGAGTCCCAAACTGCGTTGGTGGTAAAGGCAAACGAGGCAAAAGAGGAAATGTCGCAGCGAAGTCGGGCGGCGGAGGCCAGCGCCGCAGACTTGAGGCAATTGATGCAGAAGGAGCGCGAAAGGGCCGACACGCTTGCGCAAGATCTCTCCCTGACGCGAAGCGCCATTTATGCATATCAGGCGCAAACCGCGCTGTTGGCGAAGCCCAGCGAGGGCCCGTCCCGGCTCAAAGCGGCAGCAGGGGGCGATACGGTGGAATTGCAGAAATTCCTGCAACAGGAGCGGGATCGGACCGGCCGGCTGGAGCAGGCGCTTGAGGCCGCGCAACGCGATATCGATGCGCAGACCGCCCTGGCGGCAAAAGCGAGCGACGAGGTCGTCAGGCTGACGCAGGCCGCAAAAGCCGGCGCCGCCGAGCAGATACGATCGATGCAGAAGGAGCACGAGAGAGCCGATGCGCTGGCGCAGGATCTCTCGATGGCACGCAGCAAGATCTACGCATACGAAGCTCAAGCGGCCAAAGCCAGCGAGGAAGCGGCACAGCACAAGCAGACTGAAGCGAGCGAAGTCGCCTCCTTGGGGCAATCGCTGCAACGGGAGCGCGAGCGGGCCGAGCAGCTGGCCCGGGATCTCGCGAAAGCAGGCCGCGATCTCGACGCGCAGACCGAGCGAGCGTCCAAGGCGAGCGAGGAAGTCCTACGGATCAAGCAGGCCGGAGAGCGAGACTCGGCCGAGCTGCGCGGCTTGTTGCAGCGTGAGCGCGAGCGGGCCGAAGGACTGGAGACGGAGATCGCATTGGCGCGTCTCGACAACGGCGCCTTTGTGGCGAAACATCCCTCGCCCGCGTCTCAGCCGGCGACGACCGGAAAGGCCATGCGTGAGCCGTTCGCAGCGCCGGCGCGACAAATCCAGGATCAGCCGGTCCAGGAGAAGCCAGCCCAGGATAAGCAAGTCCAAGATCAGGCCATAGTGGCGCGCAGCCCAGGCGACGCCCGGGTCAATCCTGACGAAGCAGTGCAAGTCGCGAGGCTGATCGCGCGCGCGAGCTTGCTGCTCGAACAGGGAGACATCGGCGCAGCGCGGATCGTGCTGGAGCACGTCGCCGGGATGGGCAGTGCGCAGGCAATCTTCGTACTCGCTGAAACCTACGATCCGCTGATCCTACCCAGTCTTGGAACGTATGGAACTCACGGGGACGCGACCAGGGCGCGAGATCTCTATGCGCGGGCCGAAGCCGGCGGCATCAAGGAGGCGAAAGCGCGATTCGAAGCCTTGCGTCGATAACACGGTCTTGTGCGGCGATTTTCCAAACCGACCACGCGCAATCGAGGATCGAAAGCGCCGACACGGATGCAGCATGTGTAGAGGAGTTGGTCGATGAAAAGGCTTACAGGATTGCGTCGGCTGCTCCTGCTCGCGTCGTTCGCACCATTGCTCCTGGCCATTCAACCTTGGGCGGATGCGCGGCCGCAAGATACTCGACCTCACAAGATTCGTCTGGCACGGCCCGAGCCGCCGCAGCCAAGGCCTCAGGTGATCTCCATGAACGCCTGGACGATCGGCCTGGCCGGAGGTCTCCTCGAGGGCGCGCCGATCCGCCTGGCGGCGGAGATCGCCCGTGTGGTCGACGATGGAGATAACCTGCATGTTCTGCCGGTTGTCACTCGTGGCGCCGCGGAAAACCTTAATTCCCTGCTCTATTTGCGCGGCATCGACGCGGCGATCATCAATTCCGACGCGCTCGAGGAATACAAGATCCAGGTGCCGGACATCCAGCGACGAATTGCGTATGTCCTCAATCTGTTTCCGTCCGAGCTGCATATCTTCGTTCGACCCGAGATTCGAACCTTGAACGATCTCGCCGGCAAGAAAGTCAACTTCAATACGCTGGGCACCGCTGCGGCGTATTCGGGGCCGCTGATCTTCAGTCGCCTCAATCTCGAGGTCGAGAAGACGTTCATTCCACATCAGGTCGCGCTCGAGCAGATGCGCAAGGGCGAGATGGCCGCCGTCGTCTTCATTACTTCGAAGCCGGTGGATGCTTTCGTGCGCGGCCGTTGGGAGCCAGGTTTCAAGTTCCTGCCCCTCCCCTACGAGAGCAAGTTCGAGGACTACTATCTTCCCGCCGCCCTCGATGGGACCGACTATCCCAATCTGATCAAGCCGGGCGAACGGGTTTCAACGATCGCCGTGCCGACCGCTCTGGTCGCCTTCAATTGGCCGGCCAACTCGAACCGCTCTGAGCGCGTCGCGCGCTTCATCGATCACCTGTTCTCCCGGATCGACAGATTGCAGGGGCCAGGCTTCGATCCGAAGTGGAAATCCATCAACCTTGCTGCGACGGTTCCGGGTCTCACGCGCGTCCCTGCGGCGCAGCTGTGGCTGGATCGCCAGCCCCGCGCAACACAAGCATCGCAATGAAACGCGCCGCGGTCCTTCTTCTTATTGTGCTCGGGGCTACAGGCGGCATTGCGTTGGCCCAGGATCCCATGACGCAGCTCCGTTCCTGCCTTCAGAAGGACCACGCGGAGCGCCTGGCGTGTCTGAATAAAATGACGCGTACCATCGCGCCTCAGAATCGCCCGACGCCCGAAGACGACTGGATCGTCAGCCAGACGACCTCCCCCATCGACTATTCACCGATCGCGACCGCTACGACATCGTCGCGCACCGGGACCGGCGAGTCCGCGATGCAATTGTCGATCCGCTGCCGCGGCGGCCGGACGGAGCTGGCACTCGCGGGACCCGGCATCTCCCGCGGAGGCGGTGACGATGCAATTTCCTATCGCGTCAATGACAATCCGGCGGTGCAGGTTGCGGCAGCCGTCCCGGCATTCGGTCCCGGCGTCGCGTTCACCGGGGACGTTGTTCGCTTACTGCAGTCGCTTCCAGGCAGCGGGGACCTTATTGTCCTGCTCTCACCACGGGGCGGCGCTGCCCGTGACGGGACGTTCTCCCTCGCCGGGCTGGATGCGGCGCGTGCGAAGATCGCCGCGGCGTGCAAATGGCCGCGCGCGATCGCGACACCAAATCGTTGATGGTGTGCATATGATTTTCTTCGATGGAGGCGGATAATGATCAGATTTCAACATATCGCCAAATCGGTCGTGATGGCAGCGATCGCCGTTCTGGTTTCCGCATCGTTTTCGGCCGCGGAGCAGGGCGGAAAGTACTGGACGCCGGCGGACGGGCAACCCGTCCCGCACAAGGCGGGCCATGCGAGGCAACACGTGGCGAAGCCGACGACGGCGACGGCGACGCGGAAGCAATCCGCGTTTGCCCGCATGGAGGATTCGGCCGCAGCAAAGAAAAGAGAACATCATTTGATCCTGCAGGTGAATACCAACGACCCCGCAGCGATGAATCTCGCGCTCAACAACGCGACCAATGTGGCGCAATACTACAAGGACGCTGGCGAGAAGGTGAAGATCGAGGTCGTCACGTTCGGGCCCGGCCTGCACATGCTGCGTGAAGACACCTCGCCGGTAAAGACGCGCATCGAGGAGATGGCCCTGAGCACGCCCGAGGTTTCGTTCAAGGCCTGCGGCAACACCCAGGAGAAAATGCAGAAGGCCGAGAGCAAGGACATACCGATTGTTCGGCAGGCGGAGGTCGTGAAGTCGGGCGTCGTGCGCGTGATGGAATTGCAGGAGATGGGCTGGACCTACGTCAAGCCGTAGGCCAACCATGTCAGGACCGGCCCAAACCAACCCCAGATTTCCATCGGGGTCGCGTATTCAGGTAAAGCCCACGGCTGGCCCTCGCCTGGCTGGAAAGACCGGGAGAGTGATTGGCGTTGGATACTATCCGAAGAGTCTCCGTGTGGTTCTCGACGGATCGAAGGCTCCGCTTACTCTTCACGCAGACTATGTGGTCGCGATTGATGCGCGAACCGACCATCCACGGTCGGATTGATGGATGGCGTCTCCGGTATGGACTTGAAGATCACCTGCCTTCTTACCGATTGAAAAACGGGGACTCTCGCTCCAGTCCGTCAAGGTCCGGATCGCCCTCTCCGGCGGGTGAGATCGTCCGCGCGGTAAGATCACGTCACCGCCAGCGCAGTCACTTTGATGCAGGACCTCAAGCTATAGCGCGGGGTAGCCTTACACATCGTCAGGGCCCGATATCGGAAAAGACCGTCCGAGAAATCAGCTGCTCAAACGGTTCCCCCCGTTAAGCCGCCGATTTGGTGGGCGCACCGGGGCTCGAACCTCGGACCCGCTGATTAAGAGATTGCGACGGGTTGAGAGCAATCAATGGCTTGCCGGCCTCAGACTGGAGCTTATCCGGCCGAGAATGGGCGTCTGCCGCGCGATCACAACGCTGCTTTTGCCCGGCCGGCCGGAGTCTTGCTGCACCGCAACTTGGCTGCAGATTTCTTCGTGCGCGTGCCTGCCAATCAGCACTGGATATTGCGGGTGGACCCATTCCGGGCAAAGAGAGGAACCCTCGTCCTCCTGCGATAAACCGCATAGACGCCGAACAAGGTAGCAGCCGTTGTCGAACATCAATCTCAAGCTTCTCCATACCTTCCTGCTCGCGGCGGAGCACGAAAGCTTCAGGAAAGCCGCACAGGAATCGAACCGGTCTCCGTCCGCGGTGAGCATGCAGGTCCGCGGGCTGGAGGAGCAGATCGGCGTCCAGCTCTTTCGCAGAACGCCGCAGAAGGTCCTGCTGACGCCCGAGGGCCGGATCCTGTTCGAACAGGCCAAGCGTGCGCTGCAGGAGGTCCAGTCAGGGCTCGATTTGCTGACGGAAGCAGCTCAGTCGCGCAGCCGCCACATTCAGATGGCCTGCGTCCCGACGCTTGCGACTGGCTGGCTTCCGAACATCCTGGCGACTTTCAAGATCCGTCATCCGAACACCCAGGTGCAACTCATGGAGTTGCCGACCGGGCCCATGCTTGAACTGCTGCGACGGCGGGATGTCGAATTCGGAGTTGGTCCGCAGATTCCTGGCATGGAGGATTTCGAGTTCGAGCCGATCCTCGAGGATCCGCTCTATGCTTGCGTGCCGCCCGTCTTCGACGAGGGACAATCGAGCGTCTGCTTTGCCGACCTCGTCGACAAACCCACGATCATGCTGTCGAAATCGACTGCTGTCCGGGGATTGATCGATGACACGCTGGAGACACTGGGAATCCATCTCGATGTCCCGTTCGAGGTCCAGCAGGCCACGACGGCAATGGCCCTTGCGGCGTCCGGGCTCGGCATTGCAATCGTGCCCCGGGTCGCGCTGGTGCAGGCCGGAGTGCAGCAATTTCGCATGGTGCCGATCTCCAACCATGTCGGGCTCCGTCAGGTCGGCCTGATCACCGCGCGCGGGCCGATCCTCCGCCCCAACACCGAACGGCTGATTACCTTGATACGAACCAGCCTTGCCCAGCTCCGCTGAGCCCGGCGCATCAAAGCCGTTTCAGCAGAGCATCCACGACCTGATTGGTCGGCGCGACGCCGCCGATGTCGCGGGTCCTCAATGCGGGGGCCTCCAGCCCGGCGCACACCGCAGCTTCGATCCTGTCGGCCCCAAGCCTCAGCCGGCTATCGCGATGGCGCTGATCCAGACGCCTCAGCATCAGGATCGATGCCAGGATGGTTCCATAGGGATTGGCGAGTCCCTTTCCCGCGATGTCGGGCGCCGAGCCGTGCGAGGCCTGGAAGAAACCGATCCCGTCACCGACCTCTTCCGATGGAGCCATGCCCATGCCGCCGACCGTCGCCGCACCGAGATCGGAAATGATGTCGCCGAACATGTTCTCGGTAACGATGACATCGAAATGAGAGGGCTTGTTGACGAGATGAACCGTCATCGCGTCAACAAGGACGTGCTCGGTCTCGATGTCGGGATATTCCTTCGCCACCTCGTCGAACACGGCACGGAAGAACGCGTAGGTCCGCAGCACATTGGCCTTGTCGCAGCAGGTCACGCGGCGCCGTCCGTCCTTCGGCGAGCCGTTGCGCGTTCTGGCCAGCTCGAACGCGAACCGTACGATGCGCTCGACGCCCTTCCGGGTCTGGACGAGGGTATCGACAGCCACTTCTTCCCTCAGTAGCGCACCCGCGCCGCGCGCGGCATAGAGTCCTTCGCTGTTCTCCCTGACGATGACGTAATCGATCGGACCCGGCCGCCCCAGGGGCGACGGAACGCCCTTGTAGAGTTTGATCGGCCGTACATTGGCAAAAAGGTCGAGCTTGAAGCGGAGCGTCAACGTGAAGTCGAGCCCGGCCTCGGTCCCGTCAGGATGGACCACGCCGGGAATGCCGGCCGCACCGTGCAGAATGGCGTCGGCCGTCCTGCAGCCCTCGAACGAGGCTGCCGGGAACGAGTCCCCCGTCTTCAGGAAATGATCGGCGCCCGCGGGATAGTCCACGAACCGCAGCGTTCCGGCCTGGACGCCGGCCTGCAGCACCGCGACCGCCGCACGCGCCACTTCAGGGCCGATGCCGTCGCCATGCACGACAGCAATTGTGTAAGTGTCTTTCATGATACTCGCTCGGTGAATTGCATCTGTGGTTGCCTCAGATTGCGCACGGCAGGCACGCATGCGATCGCATCGTCTCAAGGTCAGTCCAGCTTGATCCAGACACCCTTCGTGTGCAGATACTCGTCGAGATGCTCGGTGCCGCCCTCGCGGCCATATCCGCTCATCTTGTAGCCGCCGAATGGCATTGCGGGATCCAGCGCGTGATAGGTGTTCACCCACACCGACCCTGCGCGGAGGCTGCGAGAGATGACGTGGGCCTTGCTCACGTCGCGCGTGAAGACACCTGCCGCGAGCCCGTACGGCGTCGCATTGGCTCTTTCCACTGCCTCGTCGAGGGTGTCGAACGGCAGTGCGGAAATGACCGGGCCGAAGATTTCGTCACGGGCGATCTGCATATCATCGGAGACGCCGGCGAACACGGTCGGCTCGACGAAGTTCCCCTTCGCAAGATTCCCCTCCCTCACGCGCCGGCCGCCGGCCACCACCTTCGCGCCCTCCTCGCGCCCGCTTTGCAGGAAGCCCTCGACCTTGTCGAGCTGTCGCTGGGAAACGAGAGGTCCGATCTCCGTCGTCGGATCCGCGCCATCGCCGATCTTCAGGGCCGAGGCGAACTTCCCGAGCCGCTCGACCAATTCATCATGGATTTTACGCTCCACGAACAGGCGCGAGCCGGCGATGCAGATCTGGCCCGAATTGGCGAATGCGGCCATCGCGGCGATCGGCACGGCCTTGTCGAGATCAGCGTCGGCACAGACGATGACCGGTGACTTTCCGCCAAGCTCGAGAGACACCCGCTTGAGGTTGCCGGCCGAAGCCCGGATGATCGCCTGGCCGGTCGCGGTGGAGCCGGTGAAGACGATCTTGTCGACATCGGGATGCTCGGCCAGAGGCGCGCCGGCCTCCACCCCGGTTCCGGTCACCACGTTGACGACGCCGGGCGGCACGCCGGCCTCGTTCATCAGATCCGCGATCAGCAGCGGCGTCAGCGGCGCCTCTTCCGACGGCTTGAGCACGATCGTGCAGCCGGTCGCGAGCGCGGGCCCGATCTTCCAGACCGATGCGGCCGTCGGCGCATTCCACGGGATGATGGCGCCAACCACGCCGATGGGCTCCTTCCGGGTGAACGAGACGATGTCCCCAGGAAGCGAATTATCTACCGTCTGCCCATGGAGCGCGGTCGCCATGCCGGCGTAGTATCGCAGCATGCCGATCACGCGAAGCTTGTTTGCGCGCGTCCGGGCGATCGGCATTCCCATATCGGCCGTATCGGATTGGCTGATCTCCTCCCAGTGCTTCTCGAACAGGTCGGCGATACGCAGGAGCAGCGCCTGCCGCTCGAACGGCTTGAAACGGCTCCACGGTCCTACGAAAGCGCGTCGGGCCGCAGCGACCGCGACGCTGATGTCGGCCGCCTCGCCGCGCGGGACACGACCGATCACTTCGCCGGTCGCAGGATTGCGCGTCTCGAAGACCTTGCCCGAGCGGGCTTCCACCCACGCGCCATCGACGAACATCTTTCGGGCTCGGCCGTCGAGCGGAAATCGGATCTCAGCTTTCGTCATCGGAGTACTCCTGTCTCAACAGAGGCGATGGACGGATGCCCCGCCGTTGTCTGATTTCGCGCCTGCATAGCGGTGATTCTTCGACTCGGGCAGGGCCTCTAGGCGGCCGGGTGCGGCTTCCGCAGAAAGCGCGCCAATTCCGGTATGTACGCCTCGCCGTGACCGCTCTCGACCACTGCCGCGATCGCGCCGGCAACGCCGTCCGCGATCGTCCTGGATGCGCCGGATGCGCTTGCCATGGTCCGGTAATAATCGATGTCTTTCAACGCATTGCCGATGAAGAACGGGACCGTGCCGACGTCGTCCGTCACGATGGCTGGCGTCATACGCTGTAGCGCAGCGCCGGCCCCACCTCCTTTGGCGAGGACATCGACGAAAACCGCGGGATCGACGCCCGCATCGGCCGCCTGTGCGGCGGCTTCGCTGAGCAGCGCCATGAACCCGATCGAGACATAGTTGTGGAGCAGCTTGAGCCGATGACCAAAGCTCACCGGCCCAACTCTTTCGACCCGCTCGGTGAAGGATGCGAGGACCGCGCAGGCATTCTGAAAATCTGTTTCGTCGCCTCCAACCAGAAGGTTCAGCGCCCCATCTTCCGCATGCTTTGCCGTGCGGGTCATGGGCGCATCGAGGAAGGCCCCGCCGGCGGCGCGGACGGCCGCGGCCATCCGCAATGTCGATTCCGGCAATGCGGTCGAACAATCGACGATGATGGTTCCCTTGCGCAGCCGGGACAAGATGCCCGCGTCACCGGTGAGAACCGCCTCGACCTGGGGCGAACCGGTGACGCAGAGGATGATGATGTCCGATGCTTCCGCTACGTCAGCAGGAGTCTTGCAGGCTGTGGCACCGAGTCCGACGAGATCGTCGACGGGCTGGTTGCCCGGGTGATCGAGAAACGCCAGGGGGAAGCGGCCCCGCGCCAGGACGTTCTTCGCGATGCCGTGGCCCATCAGGCCCACGCCGATAATTCCGACCCTCGTCACGGTGACCTCGTTCATCTCTTGCATGTCCGGTCGCCGGTGTCGTGCCCCACATGATCGTGTTGGGACAGCCGGCATATGCTGTGGCAGGCCGCCTAGTGGACGGCGGCGTACATGATCTGCTGCTCGGTTGCCTCGGCTGTCTTGATCTCTTCGACGATCTTTCCCCGCTTTGCGACCAGGATGCGGTCCGAGAGTGCCATGACCTCGGGCAGGTAGGAGGAGATCACGACCACGGCGAGACCGTCGTCAGCCAGGCTATTGATGAACCGGTGGATCTCGACGATGGCGCCGACGTCGACACCGCGGGTCGGCTCGTCGAAGATGATCAGCCTGGGCTTCTGGATGAGCGACCGCGCGATGACGACCTTCTGCTGGTTGCCGCCGGAGAGTTCGATCACCCTGGCCTTTTCATTGATCGACCGAAGCTGAAGCCGCCCGGCCCATTGTCGCGCGAGCTCCTTCGCCTGTGTCATCGAGATCACGGACAGCGGGTTCGAGAAGCGCGAGAGCTCGCCCAGATGCAGGTTCTCGGCCACCGTCATTGTCTCGAAAAAACCGTCGAACTTGCGGTCTTCCGTGACGTAGACGATGCCCTCGCGGACCGCCATCCGCGGAACCCGGTAGCGGACCGATTTGCCGCGATACTTGATCTCGCCACCATGGAAGATGTCCCGCTTCAACACGCCAGCGACCACCTTCATCATTTCGGTGCGACCGGCGCCGACCAGCCCGAAGACACCCGTCACCTGTCCTGCGAAGATAGAGAATGACGTGTTGCGGACCATCGTGCCCGAAGACAAATTCTCCACGCTGAGCACCCGTTCACCATACGGCCTGGGCGGGCGGCCGTGATCGCCATGCAACGTCTCGGTCAGGTTTCGTCCGACCATTGCCTGGATGACCGTATCGCGCGTGAAGGTCTCCTTGACATCCGATGCGACAAGCCGCCCGTCCCGGAGAATTGTAATGCGATCGGCCAACTGCATCGCCTCTTCAAGCGCGTGCGAAATGAAGATGATCGCGACCTTGTCGGCCACCAGACGCCGGATCAGGTTGAAGAAGTGCCGCTTCTCCTCCGGCGTGAGCGTCGCCGTCGGTTCGTCGAAGATGATCACCTTCGCCTTGTGATGAACGGCGCGCGCGATCTCCACCATCTGCTTTTGCGCCGCTCCGAGCTGCGAGACCTGTGCCGTGGGATCGACCTGGAATCCCATGCCAGCCAGGAATTGTCGGGCCTGGATGTAGAGTCCCCGCAGCCTATTGAACACCTTCTCCTCGCCTAGGTAGATGTTCTGCGCCACCGTCATCGACGGCACGAGATTGGTCTCCTGGTAGACCATGACAATACCCTGCTTCAGGCCTTCGGCAGGCGTCGACAACTGCACCGGCGTCCCGTTCAGGAGCATCTCTCCGGACGTGAGCTTGTAGACGCCGGCAAGAACCTTCGTCAGCGTCGACTTGCCGGCACCGTTCTCGCCGAGAATGGCGTGTACCTCTCCCGGCGAAACGGCGAAATCGACTTCCTGGAAGGCGGGGATCCTTCCAAACAGCTTCGTTCCGTTGCGGATTTCCAGAATTGGCTGCATGCGATTACTCCGAGAGGACCGTCGCCGGATCGCGGATTTCCAGGACCGCGTTCGAACCGCGGCTGGCGAGGTAGAGCGCGCCTGCGCATTCGGCGGCCGCCACGACACCATGCCGCGTGCCGTCCGCGCGGGAGTGGAAGGATCCGATGGGCGTCATGCTCGCGTCGCAATACGCTATCAGCCCATAAGACCGCGTGACCGAATAGGGCTTCAGGATGCCCATCTGCTTCAGCTGGCTTCCCTGCATCGGCTCCTTGAAGCTGCGTCCTGAACAGAGTGACGGGGCCACCCAGTGCTCTTCCGGCAGCTCGTTGACCATACGGTTCCTGTATTCATCCTCGCGCAGGATGAACTCCACGAGCTGGTTGCGCACGGAATAGAAGGAAAGCCAAATGCCACCGGCAGCCGCGCGCGTCAGGCGTGCGGGATAGCCAGGCAGGCTGGTGACAAGCTCAACGGGCTTTCCAGCCGGAAGCGCCAGCGCAAGGACGCGGTGACGCAGACACTCGGAGACGAACACCTGTCCGTCTGATGCCGCCAATCCGGATGGCCACCCCAATCCGGTCGCTGCGATCGTAACCCGGTCCTTGACGAGATCGACGACGACGACTGAGCCGGAAAGATCCTTCGTCATCAGCGCACGCCGCCAGTCGAGTGCACCGACATGTTTCGACCCGTTGCACACGGCGAGCGTCGACTCGTCCAGCCACGCGATTGCGGTCGGGCAATGCAGGACATCACCTGAATGCTGCACCACCTTGCCGTCGAAGCGACCGCCCCGCACGACGAGGCCCTTGCGGTCCAGCCCGATCGCCAGCGCATCCCCGAGTCCAGCCATCGCCGAGATCGGGGCATCGAACCTTGCCATTGTCTCCGGACCTGAGGAGGAGGTCGGCCGCAGACGGAGCAGCCCGGAGCCGCTCGAGGCAAAGAGGTTGGCACCGAGAGCCACGAGGTTGTCGACCTGATCGACCTGGCAGAGGACCGGTGCGGCCTCGAGCTTCTGGTTCGACAGGAACGGGCCGTCGAGCACTGGCACCGTGACCGCGCCTTCGCGGCGCCCCAGCACTTTGTCGATCCATTTCACGAGCGGTGGCCCCAATAGCTGTCCACACCGCAGAACGCTGGATCGGCTCCCTCCAGCCGATATGTCCCCATCCGGTTGTTGAAGATTCCGCAGAGATAAAGCACGCCCTTGTGCTCGCGCATCGAGGTGATCATGGGATGCTTCTGACCGCCCTGATCCCAATAGCTTTCGAGGATCTCGCCGCGCTCGTTGAACTTGAGAACACAACCGGTGTTCAAATTCGGCATCAGCCAGGCATCTTCGGAGCACCGCCGCGACATCCTCTTGCGGAAGCCCGGCATCTCGAGCGACAGGTCGAGCGCCGGTGTACGCATCCCCATCAAGGCCAGCCAGTAGCACCCGTCGGACGCGCGATTGATGTTGTCGGGGTAACCGGGAAGGTTCGGAATGACGACCTCCACCTCGCCCTTCTTCGGTCCATCGAAATAGTACCGACTGATCCGGCAAGCCCAGCTTTCCGCGAAGAGCAGGGATTCGTTGTCGTAGGACATGCAGATGCCGTTCGGAAACACGAGGTTCTTCAGAACGGTTCGGGTCCTTCTGGTCTTCGGGTCGTAGCGGATGATACGACCGTTGCCGCGACTCTCGAGCGCGTCCGAGTACCAGTCGTGCATCTCGAATCGCGTCGTCGCCTCGCTGAAATAGATCGTGCCATCGGGCGCGATGTCGAGATCGTCCGCGAGCTTCATGTTGGAATCGTCGATGATCGACAGCAGGCTCCGGTTCGTCTCCGCGGTCAGGCGGCGCACCGTGCCGTTCATCTCGACCTGATAGAGGCCCATTCCCGCGACGCAGATGTTGAGATGTCCCTGGCGATCGAACGCCATCCCCAGCGGCGAGCCGCCGATATGCGCCAGCACCTCCCAGCGCTGATAATCGGGCGGAAGCCAGCGCACGATGTCGCCGTGACGGTTGCCTGTGTAGAGGTTGTCGTGGCGATCGAAGATGACGTCCTCGGCGCCCTCCAGAATGCCAAGGCCGATGACGCCGACGTCGCGCAGCCTGTCGTTCGGTGCCATGGCGCCGGCGCCCAGGTCCGTCGGGATGGGGGCGGGCATGCGGGCATAGGCCGGGGAAATGTAGACGCTCCGCAGCAGCTTGTGGCGGTTCTTGACCCAGCGCACGTCAAGGAAGACGGCGGCGACAAGGATCAGACCCAGCACGAGGTCGGCCCCGGGGCCGGAGATCGCGAGCGCGAGGAAGCTGTTCGACAGGAGCAGCACGAAAACGGCCCCCATGATCGCCTTGGAGACCGTGCCCCGCCCACCACCCAGCGAGATGCCGCCCAGCACAGTGGCCGTGAGCGCCTGCAGCTCGAGTCCCGCCCCGACGTCCGACGCCGCGCTCCCGATTCGGCTCGCGAACAGGAATCCGGACAGGGCAACGAGGGTGCTGCAACAAACATAGGCGCTGAAAATCGTCCAGCGAACATTGATGCCGGCATTGTACGCCGAACGGCGCGCCCCACCGACGGCGAGTAGATGCCAGCCATACCGTGTGCGCGAGAGCACCACGTGAACGCCGATTGCGATGGCGGCCGTGATCAGGAAGGAGACCGGCGCCAGCCCGATATTCGCGGTGCCGAGATATTCAAACGCGGCGGAGTCGGACATGTTGGTCACAATCGCCGTCGAGAACTCGGGAAAGACGATCTCGAACAACGATCGGAAGATGATGAGGGTGACCAGTGTCGTGAGGAACGCCCGCATCCTGACATAGCCGACAAGCAGCCCGTTCAAAGCACCGCATGAGGCTCCGACAGCCAGTGTGGCAACGAGACCAGTACCAGCGCTCCATCCCTCGACATTCATGCCGATCAGGGACATCAGCACGGACAGTGCGAAAACCGAGCCGACGGACAGATCGATTCCGCCCGACATCATCACGATCGTGAGGCCGAGAACGATCAGCCCAAACTCCGCAAACTGGCGCGCGAGGTTTCCGAGCGTGGTCCATTCGAAGAAGTGCGGAACAAACGGTCCCAGGCCGAACACGAGCAGCGCCAGCGCCAGGAACGGGATGGCGCTATCGACCCACTTCTTGGTGAGGACCTCCCCGATCACGTGATCGGGGAGAAGCTTGTACCGCCAGCGAACGATATCGGTCGAAAAACTCATCTCGCTCATTCCCTGCGCTCGCCGGCCTGGGGCCGTAGCGCGACATGCCTCTTACTTGAGCTCGTCGAGCGTCCAGCAGTTGCGGCCGGTCGCATTGTTCTTGTCGACCCGCGTCACCGGCCCGAAGAACACGTCCTTGACGGCAGCCGCCTTGCGGTTGCCTTGCAGCAGCTCGGATATCTGGCCTGCCGCGATCTCGCCCTGGATGTCGGCATGGAAGTTATAGACGACGGTCAGGAGCCCTTTCTTGATGCTGTCGCAACCGGTCTGGCTTCCTGCGCCATTCGTGACGATCGTGACCTGCCCGGTCTTGCCTGCGGCTGCCACGGCAGCTCCGGCGCCGACCTCGGCGTTGTCCCAGATGCCCATCACGCCGCAGAGATCGGGATGCTGCTGGAGAACCGTCGCAGTGATCTGGCGCGCCTTGTCGGAGTCGTAGTTGGCGGCCTGATCAGATACGAGCTGAAGGTCGGGATTGGCGACCAGCACCTCGTTGATGCCCTGGCGCATGTAGATGTTGGCCGCACCGGTCTCCACCCCGGCGAGCCAGACGACCTTGGTGGACGGGCCCTTGCCCTTGGCGCAGGCCTTGGCCAGTTCGCCCATCTCGAGCCGGCCCATCTCGATCCAATCGTTTCCCACATACGAATCCGTCTGGGTCGCCGACTGCATGTTGACCTGAAGCACCGGAATTCCGGCCTCCTGAGCCTGCTTCAATTGGCGCGCATAGGTCTGCACGTCCGGATTCTGCACGATCAGCAGATCGGGCTTCTCGGCGATCGCGCCGGTCAGCGCGCGAATGCCCGCCTCTGTATTCATGTTGGGATCGCGCACTTCGAGCGTGAAGCCATAGCGTTGAGCATGCCGCTGCCATACCGTCACCCAGGCCTGGTTGAGGTCGAAGCCCTGGGAGATCGGAACGAAGATCACCTTCTTGCCCTTGAGGGCCTTCAGATATGCCTCTCTGCCGACCTGCTGCACCTCGGCGGCGATGCTCGGCGTCGCGGACGCAAGGCCCCCGAGCACGAGGCCCGTCAACAACAATTTTCGCAGAACTGAAACCATGATGTCCTCCCGGTTTGTAATCGCTTGAGGCGTTCGCCCTAGATATCGCCACTCTGCGAGGTCTGTTCGTCGCGCGGATTGAGCAGCGCATCGATCGCCAGAGCGCCAAGCAGGATCACGCCCTTGATGAGGTTCTGGGCCGTGAAGCTGATGTTGAGGATCGTCATGCCGTTGGTGAGAACGCCGACAAGGATCGTGCCCACGATCACATTGCGGACACCGCCCTGCCCACCGCTGAGGCCAATGCCACCAAGCACAACGACGAGAAGCACATCGTAGATCAGCGTCGAGTTGTACAGGCGCGTGTTGATGCCGGAGACCACCGCGCACATCAGGATGCCGGACAGAAACGCAATCAGGGCGCTGGCGGCATATTGCGAGATGATGACCGGCCGGGCCGGCAATCCCATGGTGCGCGCGGCGAAAGGATTGTCGCCGGTCGCGTAGATGAACCGCCCGAAGCGGGTCTTCCGCAGGAACAGGGCCACGAGTCCAGCCAGCACCGCCGCCACGCAGACCGAGACGGGAACGCCGGCGATCGTCCCTGTTCCGAGGAATGTGAACCAGCCGTGCCCCGTCGGAGCATAGACCACGTCCGACTTGAAGACGATTCGCCCCGCGCCGTAGACCACCGATGCGAGGCCGAGGGTCGCAAAGATCGGCGGCACGTCCGCCACCGCGACGAGCGTTCCGGTGCCGACGCCGACGAGGATGACGAGCAGCCCGCCAACCACCAGTGCCCAGCCAAACGGCAGGCCGGTGGTCGACAGCCAGATGCTGAACGCAACGCCGATCACCATCACCGCGATCATGGTCAGGTCGATGCCGCGCCCGACGACGACCAGCGCCATGCCGACCGCAAGGATGCCGAGCGTCGCGACGTTGTTCAGCAGCGTGAGGATGTTCCCGGCGGTGAGAAACCTGGGCAGGAAGATCGAGAAAGCCGCGATCAGGACGAGCGTGATGCAGAAGATGACCTCCTCCTGCGTCAGCCTGAACGATGGAATTCCACGCACCAGATGCTCCGAGCGGCTCATGTTCCGGTCAACCGTTTCCGGCTTCGGAGGCGCGACCGGGCCGAGCCCTCGCGCAGGATTGACTGCTCGCGATCATCGTTGTTTCCCCGCCTGCAACAGGCTCTTCTTGGTGGGCAAGATGAGCGAGGTCTCCCCGCCTCATGCAAGGCGCTTTTTCTGACCCCCTGTTTCGTTTTTCTGATCCTCCGGCATTTTGACGCTCACACCGGCAGTGTCGTCGAGATCTCGGCCGTTGAGAAAAACTGACACCCCCGTCAGAAATACTGCGCTTCGCCGGCATTGCCTCGGCGCTTCGCCTACTTGAAGATCGAAACGCGATCGGCGCCTCGACCAATCACAACGAAACAGAGCCGATTTCACCTGACAGGGAGGTAAAGTATGAAATTTCGTAGACTGCTCGCGCTCGCGGGTGTGTTCTTTGGCATGAGCACCGTTGCGCTCGCTCAAACTCAGGCCGACGATGAGTGCCTGAATCCCGGAAACGACGAACTCTTGAAGCAGGGATGCTCCTATCTCGACGAGTTCATGAAGGCGTTCAACTCGCGAGATGCGGAAGCCTGGGCCAAGACGGTCCATTATCCGCACATCCGGATCGCCGCCGGCCAGGTTCAGATCTGGAACACGCCGGAAGAATATGCGCAATCGAACGACGCGAAGCAGTTGGCGCAGGCCTCGACCTGGGCGCGTTCGGCATGGACGTATCGCAAGCTCGTGCAAAAATCCGACGACAAGCTGCACTTCATCACGCGGTTCACGCGCTATGACGCCAACGACAAGCCGATATTGTCGGCCGATTCCTTCTATGTGATCGTCAAGAAGGATGGGCGATGGGGCGCCCTGGTGCGATCGAGCTATGTCGGCATCATCGGCAAGAAGACCGCGTTCTGATGCTCCGCTGGCTTCCGCTCGAACACGGGAGCTGGCGTCGAACCGAATGCTCCTGGCTTAGGCGCGCGGCGCCACGAGCATCTTTCGTCGGGCTCCCGATCGCGGGAGCCCGCCCCTCAGGGGCCCGTTCGAAACAGCCGCGCTTACGGCGGACCGGCCTTGGAGGGATCGATCGAAATCTGGCGCTTCAGGGTGCGCAGGCCGAATGTCGTTCGCGACTGCCGAATACCCGGTATCCTGTACAACGACTGTCGCAGGAAGCGCTCGTAGTGATCGGTGTCTCGCACGACGACCTTGATGAGATAGTCGTAATCGCCGGTCACCAGGTAGGCCTCCATCACCTCCGGAATCCGCGACAGGGCAGTACCGAAGCGATCGAGCACCTTGTCGTCATGCTTGTCCAGCGTGATCTCGACGAAGGCGATGTTGTTGTATCCGAGATTGGCGTGATTGAGCACCGCGACATATTTCTCGATCGCTCCGTTTTCCTCCAGGCGCTTCACTCTGGTCCAGCATGGAGAACTCGAGAGCCCGACCTGCTCCGCCAGCGCACTCGTCGTCAAGCGGCCGTTCTCGCAAAGCGCAGAGAGAATCCGGCGATCCAGATGATCGAGATCCTCGACGGGGCTGCGCTTGGAGGGCATGGGTCAATCCTTCTGTCTTTTTGCATTCCGGCGGGAGATTTTTCCGCGATTCCGGCCAATACACCGGAATTTTGGGAAATTTTCTCGAACCAGGAGATTATCATTGTGCGGCGGGAGAACGTGACATGCAACCTCAACAGCGCCGATCCGTCAGCGTGATCGCGACCACATCCGACCCCTTTGACGGGATCGTTCGGCTCGTCCTCGACGCGGCGCGGTTCGGCTTCGGCCTCGACCAGGTCGCGATGACGACCTGCCCCGGTGGCGGCCGGACGATACGGATGGTCCTTGAAGTCCAGCCGTCGGCCGATTGCACTGACATCGCGGAACGGCTGTCGCGCCATCCGGCCATCACGGACCTTCGCGTCGTGGGGCTCGCGCGCGAGGAATCCGGTCGGCCAGGCGTCGTCTCTGCAGAACCGGCAAACGAGCGGATGCTTCCATGAACAGCCCCACGCCACTTCGCTTTCACGTTCCGGAGCCTGCAAGCCGTCCGGGGGGCAAGCCGGATTTCTCCGGCGTCTCGATTCCGAAGGCAGGCTCAGTCCGGCGTCCGCCGGTCGACGTGCTCCCTGAGGAGATTCGTGACCTCGCCTACTCGATCATCCGCGTGCTCAATCACGAGGGCCGGGCAATCGGGCCATGGGTGCCGGACCTCTCCCTGGACGAACTGGTCGCCGGCCTGCGCCACATGATGACCCTGCGCACGTTCGACGCGCGCATGCAGATGGCGCAACGTCAGGGCAAGACGTCTTTCTACATGCAGCACACCGGCGAGGAAGCGGTGAGCTGCGCGTTCCGCATCGCGCTCGGCCCCGACGACATGAACTTCCCGACCTACCGTCAGGCCGGCCTGCTGATCGCGCATGACTATCCGCTCGTCGACATGATGTGTCAGATCTATTCCAATGAGCATGATCCGCTAAAGGGCCGGCAATTGCCCGTGATGTACTCCTCGAAAAAGCACGGCTTCTTTTCGATTTCGGGCAACCTCGCCACGCAGTTCGTCCAGGCGGTCGGCTGGGCCATGGCGTCGGCGATCAAGCGCGACAACCGCATTGCCGCCGCCTGGATCGGCGACGGCTCGACGGCGGAATCGGATTTCCATGCGGCGCTTGTCTTCGCCTCGACCTACAAGGCGCCGGTCGTCCTCAACGTGGTCAACAACCAGTGGGCCATCTCGACCTTCCAGGGCATCGCGCGTGGCGGCTCGGGCACCTTCGCGGCGCGCGGCCTCGGCTTCGGCATCCCCGCGCTCAGGGTTGACGGCAACGACTATCTCGCGACCTATGCCGTCGCAAAATGGGCGATCGAGCGGGCGCGGCTCAACCTCGGGCCAACACTGATCGAATACGTCACTTACCGCGCCGGCGCCCATTCGACGTCGGATGATCCTTCCGCCTACCGGCCGAAGCACGAATCCGAGGAGTGGCCGCTGGGCGATCCCGTGATCCGGCTCAAGCAGCATCTCATCGCAGCCGGCGCCTGGTCGGAGGAGCGCCACAAGCAGACCGAGGCCGAGATTCTTGCCACCGTCATCGCCGCGCAGAAGGAAGCCGAGGCCTTCGGCACCCTGCATTCCGGCGGTAAGCCCTCGGCGCGCGATATCTTCGAGGATGTCTATGCCGAACTACCGCCGCATCTGCGTCGGCAGCGCCAGCAGATCGGAGTCTGAGCCATGCCGCGCATGACGATGATCGAGGCAATCCGCTCGGGGCTCGACGTCTCGATGGCTCGCAACGACGACGTCGTGGTCTATGGCGAGGACGTCGGCTTTTTCGGCGGCGTGTTCCGCTGCACGCAGGGCCTGCAGCAGAAGTACGGCGTCTCGCGCTGTTTCGATGCGCCGATCAGCGAATGCGGCATCGTCGGCACCGCGATCGGCATGGCCGCTTATGGACTGCGCCCCTGCGTCGAGCTTCAGTTCGCCGATTACATGTATCCGGCCTACGACCAGATCGTCTCGGAGGCAGCTCGCCTGCGCTATCGTTCGGCTGGCGACTTCACCTGCCCCCTCGTCATCCGCATGCCGACCGGCGGAGGCATTTTCGGTGGACAGACCCACAGCCAGAGCCCCGAGGCACTCTTCACCCATGTCGCGGGACTGAAGACCGTAGTGCCGTCCAATCCCCATGATGCGAAGGGCCTCCTGATCGCGGCCATCGAGGATCCGGATCCCGTCATCTTTCTGGAGCCAAAGCGGCTCTACAACGGCCCGTTCGACGGTCATCACGATCGCCCGGTCACCGCATGGGCCAAACATGAGCTCTCCGAAGTGCCGGAGGGACACTACACCACGCCGCTCGGCAAGGCGGTGACGCGGCGCGCCGGAGAGGCCGTCACCGTCCTGACGTACGGCACCATGGTTCACGTCGCGCTGGCGGCAGTCGAGGAGACGGGCGTCGATGCCGAGGTGATCGACCTGCGCACCCTGCTTCCGCTCGATCTCGAGACGATCATCGCTTCCGTCGCCAGGACCGGCCGCTGCATCGTGCTGCACGAAGCAACCCTGACCTCCGGCTTCGGCGCGGAGCTCACGGCGCTGGTGCAGGAGCACTGCTTCTATCATCTCGAAGCGCCGGTGATGCGCGTCACCGGCTGGGACACGCCCTACCCGCATGCCCAGGAATGGGACTATTTCCCAGGTCCTATCAGGCTCGGGCAAGCACTGCGCGACATCATGGAGACACGCTGATGGGTGAGCGCAGCGTCAAGCTTCCGGATATCGGGGAAGGCATCGCCGAAGCAGAACTCGTCGAGTGGCACGTCAAGGAGGGCGATCTTGTTCGCGAGGACGACCTGCTCGCCACCGTGATGACTGACAAGGCCTCGGTCGAGATTCCCTCGCCGCTCGCAGGCGAGGTCAGCTGGATCGGCGCCCGGATTGGCGATGCGGTGGCGATCGGCTCGACGCTCGTGAAGCTCAAGGTCGCAGGCGATGATACCTCGGAGCCGGCAGACGAGGCACCGACGGAAGACGTCGCCACACCATCGGCCGTGACGAATGCCAAAACCCCGGATGCTGTGCCAACGCCCCCTGCCCGCATCCGCCCCGCGGCCATCGAGGCCCGGCCGGCGACCACGTCTGCGGTCCGCCGCACGCCGGGCGAGAAGCCGCTGGCCTCGCCCGCCATACGCCTCAAGGCGCGGGAAGCCGGCATCGACCTGCGCCAGGTCCACGGTACAGGCCCCGCCGGACGCGTCACCCACGAGGACATCGACGCCTTCCTGTCGCGCGGGCCGGCACCGACCCATGGTCGCGGCATGGCTCCGAAGACCGCCGTCACCGACGTCAAGGTGGTGGGCTTGCGCCGCCGCATTGCCGAGAAGATGGCGCTGTCGAAGTCTCGCATCCCGCACATCACCATCATCGAGGAGGTCAACGTCTCGCCGCTGGAGGATCTGCGCGCGACGCTGAACAGGAAGCCTCCGCCGGAGCACCCGAAGCTAACGCTGCTGCCGTTCCTGATGCGGGCGATGGTCAAGGCGCTTACCGAGCAGCCCGCGCTCAACGCTCTCTATGACGACGAGGCCGGCATCGTCCACGAGCATGCCGGCATCCATATCGGCATCGCAACCCAAACTCCGTCAGGCCTCGTCGTGCCCGTGGTGAAGCATGCGGAGGCGCGCGACCTCCGGGACTGCAGCATCGAGCTGAACCGTCTCGCGCAGCGCGCCCGCGAGGGCACCGCGACGCGCGAGGAGCTGACCGGCTCGACAATCACCATCACCTCGCTCGGCGCGCTCGGCGGCCTTGCGACCACGCCGGTGATCAATCATCCCGAGGTCGCCATCGTCGGCGTCAACAAGATCGCGATACGTCCAGTCTGGGACGGCACGCAGTTCGTGCCATGCAAGATGATGAACCTCTCCTGCAGCTTCGATCACCGCGTCATCGACGGATGGGACGCCGCCGTCTTCGTGCAGAGGCTCAAGGAGTTGCTGGAGAACCCGGCGACGATCTTCGTCGACCCCTAAGGCAGAGCAAGCAATGACCGAAATCACCTGTCAGCTCCTCGTAGTCGGTGCCGGGCCCGGCGGCTATGTGTGCGCGATCCGCGCCGGCCAGCTCGGCCTCGACACCGTTCTCGTCGAACGCGGCAAGCTCGGCGGAAGCTGCCTGAACGTCGGCTGCATTCCTTCGAAGGCGATGATTCATGTTGCCGAGGAATTCGAGAAGCTGGCGGAGGCAGCTGATGGCAAGACTCCCTTTGGCCTGACGGCGGCGCAACCTGCGCTCGACTTCAAGCAGGCGATCGCCTGGAAGGACGGTATCGTTCATCGGCTGAACAACGGCGTCGCTGCGCTGCTCCGCAAGGCCAAGGTCAAGATCGTCCAGGGCCATGGACGCTTCCGCGACGGCAAGACGATCGTCGTCGAGACCGAGACCGGCCCGAAGACGATCAAGGCCGAGACGGTGGTGATCGCGACCGGCTCGGCTCCTGTCGAGCTGCCGACCCTGCCGTTCGGCGGCAGGGTCATCTCCTCGACCGGTGCACTCTCGCTCGCGGAGGTGCCAAAATCCCTCGTTGTCGTCGGCGGCGGCTATATCGGGCTCGAGCTCGGGACCGCCTTCGCCAAGCTGGGGAGCAAGGTTGCCGTGGTGGAAGCGCAGGACAACATCCTGCCGCTCTACGACGTCGAGTTGACGGCACCGATCGCCAGACGCTTGACCGCGCTCGGCGTCGAGGTGCTGACCGGTGCCCGGGCGCTCGGCCTGACCGCTCAGGGCGACGGATTGCGCGTCGAGACGCCCGATGGCCAGGAGCGCAGCCTGACGGCTGACAAGATTCTCGTCACGGTCGGGCGCACGCCGGTCACCGAGGCATTGGGGCTGGAGCAACTCGTCCTCGACATGGATGGTTGCTTCATCCGTATCGGCCAGCATTGCGAGACCTCGATGCGCGGCATCTACGCGATCGGCGATGTCACGGGAGAGCCGATGCTGGCCCATCGCGCCATGGCGCAGGGCGAGATGGTGGCGGAAATCGCAGCCGGCATGCCACGCGCGTGGGACAAGCGCTGCATCCCGGCGATCTGCTTCACCGATCCTGAGATCGTCTCCGCGGGCTTGTCACCGGACGAGGCTCGCCGGGCCGGCATCAACATCAAGGTCGGACAATTTCCCTTTGCAGCCAATGGCCGCGCGATGACGCGCCATGGCGAGCCCGGCTTTGTGCGCGTCGTCGCCAGGGCCGACAATCAACGCGTTCTCGGTATCCAGGCGGTTGGACAGGGCGTCTCGGAGCTTTCTGCCGCATTCGGCCTGGCGATCGAGATGGGCGCGGTCCTGCAGGACATCGCCGGCACGATCCACGCGCATCCCACGCTGGGCGAAGCCATTCAGGAAGCGGCCTTCAAGGCACTCGGCCACGCGATCCACGTCTAGGCCGTCGCGAGACGAACAGCACGTAGGCGCCTCTAGCGAAGAACGTCCGCGGGATCGCCGTCAAAGTGATGTTGACCGAGCTTGCTCAGAGCGCTTCGGTCTTGCCGCGTAAGGATTCGTTCCCGTCGAGCCAATGAGGGGAGACAGAGTCGGTGGAAAACGGCTCGCCGACCTTCCGGCCGACCACAACGCCGCGCCCACGGCGCAACGTCATATGCGCGAGGCCCGGTCCAGTATCTCACCGCGGCACTAAGGAGATATCAACCGACGGGCGCAGTTCGGCGCAGACCGCAAGCACCTCGTGGATGTCGCTGGCGAGGAACTTGTCGAGCGGAGTGTTGTCGCCTACCGAGGCCCCCCGATTATGGGGAAGGCCTGTTGCTTCAGAATATAATCAAAACGCGACGCCCACTTGCGGGCGCCGAGCCGCGCCGTGGTCGAGCAATTGTCGACCATGTATGACACGCCCTTATGGCTCATATAGGGATTGAGCGAGTCGACCGCCTCGATGATTGATTCATTGGCGATCTCCGAATACGGGTGGCCGTGATCCTTTAGCACATCGACCTGCGCCATCATGCAGGCTAGATAGACACCGGCGGTTTCCGGATTGACTGGCGCATAGTTGCGCTCCTTATCAACGCGCACCTTATCGCCGACGGTCCACATTTCGGCGGTGTCGATGTTACGCATCGGATAGATGCCGTGGCGGCGGGTTGCCTGTATGACGCTGCGCACCTCGTTGCCCGAGGCAACGTCGTCGTAGATCTCCTCGAGAATCTCACGGCACGGATGGTACGAGGCGTTGTAGGCGGCGCGGAACGCCGCCTTCTCCTTGTCCTCAAGCTGCTCGTACACTGCCTTCAGACGGGAGCGCGAGATCGTCTTACTGATAGGCCCGGTGATCGACTCCGCGGTGTTGAGGAAGGCGCTGTCCTTCGACATTCCCTCCCCGACAAACCGCTCGTAGAGACTCTCCGCGATGCCATGTACAGCGCCTAGCAAAGCGCGTGGACTGGCCCTCGCGGCCCGTCAGATTGTCGACCGCCATCGCCTTCAGCGTGCCGATCCCCGTGACGCTTTCGACGAGGAAGGACTGGTTCTCCGCGCCGCGTTTGAATTTCTCGTCGAGACGGGCGCGCAGCGGCGGCGTCACGATCACCGAGATCGCGACATAGAGGGGGATCGACAGCGTGACGACCAGGGTCAATAGCGGACTATAGGCGTACATGACGCCGAAGAAGACGATGGTGAAGAAGAGATCGATCACCACGGTGACGGCATTCGAGGTCAGGAACTCGCGAATGCGGTCGAGCTCGCGCACGCGGGCAACGCTGTCGCCGACACGGCGTGCCTCGAAATACGACAGCGGCAGGTTGAGAAGATGCCGGAACAGCTGCGCCGAAAGCTCGCTGTCGACGCGATTGGTGGGGTGAGCAAACAGCCAGTTGCGCAGCGCCGATAATCCGGTCTCGAAGATCAGCACTGCAGAGAGCCCCACCGCCAGCACGTCGAGCGTCGTCAGCGACTGGTGGACGAGCACCTTGTCGATGACGAGCTGGAAGAAGATAGGTGAAATCAGTCCCATCAGTTGCAGGAAGAAGGACCCGATCAGCACGTCGCGCAGCGGCCCCCGGTATTTCACGAGCGCAGGAATGAACCAGCTGATGTCGAAGGGGCGCGTCGCCCCCGCCATCAGCTCGCGCGTCGTCATGAGCAGCAGCCGTCCGGCATACCGGCCGCCAAAATCGTCCGCCGACCACACCTCGGGGCGCCCGCCATTGCCGCGCTGGATCAGGAAGCGCGATCCAGCCGGCTGCTGGTCGATCTTGAGCAGAACGACGGCTTCGCCGCCCTCCAATTCGGCGAGCGCAGGCAATGGGACCTTGTGAAGCGCCTCAGTGGCCGCAGGCTTCACCTTGGCGACGATCTTCAGCCGCTTGGCGATCCGGGCGAGGTCCTCAAGCTGGTATCGCTCGCCCGGCGAGCCATGGTCGTGAGCGATCTGACCAGCGTCGGCCGGGACGCCAAGGAATTTGGCTACCAGAATGAAGGAAAGCAGCGACGCCGGAAGATCAGGATCATTGCCGCTCGTTATGTCTGCAGTCTCGTCAGGCGCTTTCGCAATCGCAATGGTCATGACCCAGACTCCACACCCAGCCAGGACAGCCTGAATCCCAACCGGGAACCATGCAGGATTTGCCTGGTCCCGCGACTCGCGCAACAGATTGAGACAACAACTTAACCACGGATAACACGATCGCTTACATCTAACGTTGTTCAATGGGCAAGCCAAGCCCTCGTTCGTCGCCCCCGACGAAGGTCGAGGTGGCCATACGATCGGTCCGGCGGCGTGGTGGAGGCGCGGCAACGCGAACGTCGAGGTCAGGAACAATCGCGACGATACGCGGCGACTTGCATCGATCGTCCGGGCCATTGCGGGCCCGAGCCGTTCGACGACAGTATCGCTGCGGGTCGCAAACACCTTGTGATGCAGGCGGTCGTCAGGCCCGCCCCCGACGGCGCCCTGGGTGGCGCGCAAACCGGCACCGCCCGCGACGACAACCTCAAACGTATGGTCGATGAGCTCGCACGCGGGTGCCGAACTCATATTGGCTCCCGACGCATCAGGATTGGATGCCGACAGCCCGCGATGACATTTCGTTTAGATTAGATGTTTTAACTATCACATATTGACATTATAACATGACTAGTTACGATAGAATGATGACGTTTGGTGTTCGTTCGAATCGGGTGGTGGGGCGATCGATGATCACAGCGGCTCAATTGCGGGCGGCCAGGGTGCTCCTCGGCATCGATCAGCGACGGCTCGCAGAACTGTCCGGGCTTTCAGTGCCAACGATCCAGCGCATGGAGGCGAGTGAGGCCATGGTTCGGGGCAATGTCGATTCGCTGGTGAAGCTGATTACAGCTCTCGACACCGCCGGCATTGAGTTGATCGACGAAGGGGCTGTCAGTAGCGCCGAGGGGCGCGGGGTGCGGCTGAAAGTCAATTCCGGATCGGCAAAGATCTATTTGAACAATCAGATAGAGAACAAAGCATCAAGCGGAATGAAGGCGCGCAGGTAATGTCGGCTGTCGTTTTGCAGATGCTGTGTGTTGCCGGAATGCTTGGATCGGCAGTTCTGGCGATTGTTCTGAGCCGCTCAACGATCGCCACGACCATCATCTACGGCGCGACATTAGCCGCGTCTGCGATTGCGTTGATAGGATCCATTCACTGGTTGCTGGGCGATACCGCGAACGCCGATCTGATTCTGCCAATCGGATTGCCGTGGCTTGGCGCCCATTTCCGCCTCGACGGACTGGCTTCGTTCTTTCTCGTCGTCGTCAATCTCGGAGGGGCATCGGCAAGCCTCTATGGTCTCGGCTACGGTCATCATGAGGAGGCGCCGCAGCGCGTGTTGCCCTTCTTCCCCGCCTTCCTGGCAGGAATGAACCTTGTGGTGCTGGCGGGTGATGCGTTTTCTTATCTGCTTTGTTGGGAATTCATGTCGCTCGCGTCCTGGGCGCTCGTCATGGCGCACCATCGTGAACCGGGCAACGCGAAAGCCGGTTACGTCTACCTCGTCATGGCGAGCTTCGGCACGCTCGCCCTGCTGCTAGCCTTCGGCCTCTTGGCGGGGCCGGCGGGAGACTACGAATTTGCCGCCATTCGCACGGCTCAACATACGCCCTACGTGGCCACGTTGGTGTTGATCCTGATGTTGCTCGGCGCCGGTTCAAAGGCCGGCCTGGTGCCGCTGCACGTCTGGTTGCCGCTCGCGCATCCCGCGGCGCCGAGCCACGTCTCGGCGCTGATGAGCGGCGTCATGACCAAGGTCGCGATCTACGGCTTCATTCGCGTGGTATTCGATCTCCTGGGACAGCCGAGCTGGTGGGCGAGTGTGATCGTGCTTTCTCTTGGCGGCCTCACTGCCGTAATGGGGATCTTGTATGCGATGATGGAAAAGGACCTCAAGCGCCTGCTCGCCTACAGTACGATCGAAAATGTCGGCGTCATCTTCGCAAGCCTCGGCCTTGCATTGGCCTTCCAGGCCAACGGCCTGAAACTACAGGCCGCGCTCGCGTTTGCGGCGGCTCTGTTTCACGTTCTCAATCACTCCTTCTTCAAGAGTCTGCTTTTCTTCGGCGCCGGCGCCGTGCTGACCGCGACCGGCGAACGGGACATGGACAAGCTGGGTGGCCTCATTCATCGCATGCCGTACACAAGCTTTGCCGTTCTCGTCGGCTGTGTCTCGATCTCAGCGCTTCCGCCCTTCAACGGTTTCGTCTCGGAATGGCTCATGTTCCAGGCTGTATTGCAGAGCCCGGAGTTGCCGCAATGGGCGCTGAAGATCACCGTGCCTGCGGTGGGAGCTCTATTGGCCTTGGCGGCTGCGTTGGCAGCGGCGTGTTTCGTGAAGGCCTACGGCGTGACCTTTCTCGGGCGTCCGCGCGGCGTGGCGGCGGAAACCGCAGAGGAAGTCGACCGCTACTCGCTTTCGGCAATGTTCATCCTCGCCGCACTTTGCTTGCTGGCCGGAATTCTGCCGGGACTGGTGATCGACGCGCTTTCGCCGATCACGCTACAGATCCTCGGCGGCCGCATGCCGATCCAGGCCAACGAACCCTGGCTTTCGATCGCGCCGATTGCGGAGAGTCGCAGTTCATACAACGGGCTGCTTGTTATGGTGTTCATCGCGATATCCGCTTCAGCGGCCGTCGTCTTTATTCATCGCTTTGCCTCTCGTGCCTTAAGGCGGGGGCCGGCCTGGGGCTGTGGCTTTTCCGATCCGACACCCGCGGCCCAATATTCGAGCGGAAGCTTCGCTCAGCCTATCCGCCGCGTTTTCGGTACGCTCGTGTTCCACGCCCGCGATCATGTCGAGATGCCGCCCCCCGGGGATATCAGGCCGGCGCGCCTGCGAATCGAATTGCACGATCTGATCTGGGAGCGAATGTATGAGCCGATAGCAGGCGCCGTTGGCTTCTCTGCCGATAAACTCAATCGCCTACAGTTCCTGACCATCCGGCGCTATCTCAGCCTGGTCTTTGCGACCCTCGTCACACTCCTTCTGGTTCTCGCGATATGGTCGTGATGTCGGACATTCTTGTGCAAGGCATGCAGATGCTTCTGGTGCTGCTGCTGGCGCCTCTGCTGACGGGCTTTGTGCGCAAGATGAAGGCCCGCCTGGTGCGTCGCCAGGGAGCGTCGGTCTTTCAACCGTATCTTGATCTCCTGCGATTGCTCCGCAAGGAAGTGGTGCTGGCGGACAACGCCTCCTGGCTGTTCCGCGTGACACCCTATGTAACCTTCGCCGCGATCTGGGTTGCCGCCGCCCTGGTGCCGACGTTCGCTACCGGCCTCCTCTTCAACTGGACGGCGGACTTGATTGCCATCGTGGCGCTGCTGGGAAGCGCACGCTTCTTTCTTGCGCTCGCCGGGATGGACGTCGGCACCAGTTTTGGCGGCATCGGCTCCAGCCGCGAAGTCATGATAGCGGCGCTTGCGGAGCCGGCGATGCTGCTATTTGTATTTTGCACGGCGCTGATTGCCGGCTCGACCCAACTTTCGACGGTCGCAAATTTCATGGCCTCGTCCTATGTCGGCTTACGGGTATCGCTGGGAATGGCGATGATCGCGCTCATCATGGTGGCGCTCGCGGAGAACGCGCGAATACCGGTGGACAATCCCGCAACGCACCTGGAGCTCACCATGGTGCACGAAGCGATGGTTCTCGAATATTCCGGTCGCCATCTCGCAATGATCGAATTCGGCGCCTTCCTCAAACTGCTGCTCTATGTCTCGCTGATCGCGTGCGTGTTCCTTCCCTGGAAGATAGCAGTCTTCGGTACCGGGCCGTTTTCCTATGCCATCGGCGCCGTCGCCTACCTCGTCAAGCTCGCGGTTGCCGGCTTTTTCCTCGCGCTGTTCGAGACCGCCACGGCGAAAATGCGGGTCTTTCGTGTTCCGCAATTTCTCGGTGCGGCCCTCATGCTGGGCCTGCTCGGCACCCTCCTCCTGTTCGTGTCAAAGAGCTTCTGATGCAGATGCACAGCCTCTCCTTCGACGTCTCGCACACGCTGGCCGGCGGGCTCGTCCTGATCAGCTTCATGATGCTGTACCAGGACAGGCTCTATTCGCTGCTCAACGTTTTTGCGCTTCATGCCCTGGTGCTCGCGCTGTCCGTCGCTTGGCAGGCCTTTGTCCAGGACGCGCCTCATCTTTACATCACGGCTGCAATCGCACTCGTCTTCAAGGCGATCGTCATTCCGGTGGCGCTGCATCGCATCGTCAAGCAGCTTGGGATACATCGTGACATCGAGTCCGCCGTGGGGATCGGCCCGACCATGCTGGCCGGGATGGCACTGGTTGCCCTCTCAATGGTGCTGATGCTGCGGGTGACCGCGGAGGCCGATCCATTGGCGCGCGAGGATCTCGCTTTTGCCTTGTCGGTCGTGCTGCTCGGACTTCTGGTCATGGTAACCCGTCGCAACGCCGTCAGCCAGGTCGTCGGTTTCATGTCGCTCGAGAATGGGCTGGTGCTGGCGGCAACCGGCGCCAAGGGCATGCCGCTGGTGGTTGAGATCAGCGTCGCCTTCTCGATCCTGATCGCATTCATCGTCATCGGCATCTTCCTGTTCCGGATCCGCGAACGTTTCGATTCCGTCGACGTCTCCGCGCTCGATGACTACCGGGGCGAACGGCGATGAACATAGCTTCCTTCGATTCGGTCGCAGCCATCCTGGTAATTCCGATCGGCTCGGCAGCGCTGCTCGCCGTTCTGCCGGGTTACCGGCTGACGGCCCGGTTGAACGTCGTGGCGAGCCTGGCGACATTTCTTTCGGCCCTCTCGTTGTTCGTCATCGAACGTCCGCCGCCGGGGCCGTACGTGCTCGTCGACGATCTCAACATCGTCTTCATCGTGCTCAACACCTTCGTGGGATTCACGACCAGCATCTTCAGCGCCAGCTACATCGCGCATGAACTGGAGACTGGGCGGTTGACACCGGTTTATCTGCGTTTCTACCACGCCATGTATCAGACCATGATGTTCGGCATGAACCTCGCTTTCGTGTCGAACAATATCGGGCTGATGTGGGTCGCGGTGGAAATTGCGACGCTCACCACGGTACTGATGGTCGGCATATATCGTACCCACGCCGCTCTGGAAGCGGCATGGAAATATTTCATTCTGGGGAGTGTCGGCATCGCATTCGCCCTGTTTGGTACCATCCTGGTCTATATGGCGGCGCGTCCGGTCATGGGCGAGGGGCAGGACGGCATGGTCTGGACACTTCTGATCCAACATGCCGCGAATTTCGATCCTGCGCTTCTCAACGTCGCCTTCATATTCCTGCTGCTCGGCTACGGCACCAAGGTCGGTCTGGCGCCGCTGCACGCATGGCTGCCCGACGCCCACGCCGAAGGTCCGACGCCCATATCGGCGGTACTGTCGGGGCTGCTGCTGAATGTCGCGCTCTACGCGCTATTGCGCTTCAAGATATTGCTCGCAGCCAATCCAGCGGCAATCGCTCCCGGCCCCCTGATGGTGACGATGGGCCTGGTTTCGCTCCTCTTCGCCGCTTTCATGCTCTACCGCCGACGCGACATCAAACGGCTGTTCGCCTATTCCTCGATCGAGCACATGGGCATCATCGTGTTCGCGTTCGGCATGGGCGGCCCGCTCGCCAATTTCGCAGGGCTATTGCACATGGTGATGCACAGCCTGACCAAGTCCGCGATCTTCTACGCCGTCGGGCATATATCGCAGATCAAGGGCACCCAGCGAATCTCCCGGATCCGGGGCTTGACCGCGACCCATCCGGCGCTCGGCTGGGGTCTGGTAACGGGCGTCGTCGCGATCGCCGGCTTGCCGCCGCTCGGCATCTTCATGAGCGAATTCCTGGTCGTAAGCTCGACCTTCGCACGCCAGCCGCTGCTCGCGATCGTGCTGGTGTTCGGGCTGTTGTTGGCGTTCGGCGCTTTGACGTTGCGCCTGACGAGTGTCGCATTTGGCGAGCCTCGAGGCAGCACCAAGTCAGCCGAGGCTTCCTACGTGCCGATGTTTGCCCATCTCTCGCTGGTTCTGATTGCGGGACTCTATCTTCCGGCGCCGCTCGTCACATGGTTCCAACACGTGGCACGCCTTCTTGGATAGTTTGGAGATCAACAGGATATGCCATCGCTGATCGATCTCATGCTGGAGGGCCGCCCGGTCCAACAACACAGCCCGTGGCCGCGAGCTACAGTCGATGCTTCCGTTTGGACATTTGCGGCAAGCGAGCTGGCACATGGACGCTGGAGCCTGCTTGGCCTTTGGGGAGAACCCTCAACGGTGCACATGGCGATTATGGATGGACATACGGCAGAAGTCGCCACCGTCAGCCTGGATTGCCCCGACCGCACTTATCCTTCGGTCGGCAAACACCACCCGCCGGCGCTTCGACTGGAGCGCGCCATCAACGATCTGTTTGGTTTGTCAGCGGAAGGCTTGCCCGACACTCGCCCGTGGTTCGATCACGATTGTTGGGCCGTTCGCTTCCCCTTGGGAAACCCCATCAACGCGTTGTCGAAGGCATCCCCCTATCAATTCCTGCCGGTGGAGGCCGACGGTCTGCATCAGGTCGCGGTCGGTCCGGTGCACGCGGGAATTATCGAACCGGGGCATTTTCGGTTTACGGCCAGCGGTGAGACTGTGGCCCGGCTGGAGCAACGGCTGGGATATACCCACAAGGGTATCGAGGGGCTCATGACTGGAGCCAATCTTGAACGGGCTGTCCAGCTCGCCGGACGCGTGTCAGGCGACAGCACAGTCGCCTACGCGTTTGCGTTTTCGCGAGCGGCCGAAGCGGCCTTACAGCTTGTCGTGCCCGATCGCGCGGTTTGGCTGCGTGCCTTGCTCGCAGAGCTCGAACGGCTCGCCAACCATCTCGGCGACATCGGCGCAATCTGCAACGACGCCTCCTTTACGCTGATGCACGCCCTTTGCGGCGTGTTGCGAGAGAGCATCCTGCGCGCGTCCGATACCGCATTCGGCCATCGATTGATGCGTGATATCATCGTACCCGGTGGCGTGACCCGCGACCTCACTGAGGAAGGGAGAGAAATCATCCGGACGACGCTGCATACCATCCGGTTGCGCTTTCCTGCTTTGGTCGAGCTCTACGACAATACGGCATCGCTACAGGATCGTACTGTCGATACGGGCGTACTCAAGGCCGCTCTGGCTAGGCAGTATGCCGTTGGAGGCTACGTAGGCCGCGCGTCCGGCCGCTCATTCGACGCACGCCGGACACTTGGGTATGCGCCGTATGACGCACTGCGCTTCGATGTACCGGTCCTGAACGAGGGTGATGTCAATGCTCGCGTCTGGATCCGCGTGCGCGAAGTTGAACAGAGTCTTCTGCTGATCGACCAGATATTGGACCGGCTTCCCGATGGCCCGCTGGGAACGCATGCGGGGCATCGGCGGGAGGCGCGGGAAGGCATGGCGATCGTCGAGGGATTTCGCGGCGACGTTCTGGTTTGGCTCCGCTTGCGGGATGGCAAGGTCGAACGATGCCATCTGCGCGACCCGTCGTGGTTTCAGTGGCCGCTTCTAGAGGCCGCGATCGAGGGCAACATCATCGCCGACTTCCCGCTCTGCAACAAATCCTTCAATTGCTCCTATTCGGGCCACGATCTCTGAGGAACGGCACCAGATGCGCAAGCTGCTTTTTGAGAGCCTGTTTCGCCGGCCGTTCACCGAGCAAGCACCGTCACCGGACGATGCCGCGGTGACCGAGCTCGCAACTGCCGTCGGTCGCGCGGCACGACGGCGCCTCGGCCGAAGCCTCTCGATACGCGAGGTCGATGCAGGATCTTGCAACGGATGCGAACTTGAAATCCACGCGTTGAACAATGCCTATTACGACGTCGAGCGCTTCGGTCTCCGGTTCGTTGCGTCGCCGCGTCACGCCGATGTGTTGATGGTGACCGGACCGGTGACGAAGAACATGCGCGACGCGTTGGAGCGCACCTATCATGCGACCCCCGATCCGAAATGGGTCGTCGCCGTCGGAGATTGCGCCCGGGATGGCGGCTGCTTTGCCGGCAGCTATGCGGTGGTAGGAGGGGTCTCGCAGGTGGTTCCCGTCGATCTTCATATTCCCGGCTGTCCTCCGCCGCCCACCACGATCTTGCAAGGACTTCTCGCCCTACTCGATCAGGCGGCCAAAAACACCAATTCCATTTGAGGCTGTGGCGGCGCCTTCGGCTATTCCAAGCCGGCGTGATCGCAGGGTGCGTTCAGACCGGGATAGTCCTTGCGATGACGCCGATCCTTTTCGCACAATATCGGGATGACGTTTCCACCGCGTCTAGTCGCGATCCAACGCCGTCGGCCTCATCGCTGGCTCCGCCATCGGCGGCCAGCAAAATCCGTGCGTGCTTGAGCTTGCGCGACGCATGCTTGCCGCCGCTGAGCAGCACCCTGAGTTCGGTACGCTCGATTCGCCTGAGTTCGACCCGATAGCGTACATTCGTGGCGTGCCTCCTCGTTCGAGGCACACACGAACAACTGAATCGCATGGCCGGCGTGAGTCCTGCGGCAAAAACCTTCACGCCCAAGCAGGGGCAGGATCTGGCCTTTATCCCTCTAGACCCGGCTGCATCGCAGGCCCCCGGCCGAAACCGACATGCAGGAATATTTCCGCGTCAGCCCGCCGTCGGCTCACCAGATGGTGCTGACACTGCAGCGCGCTTGCCTCATCAGAAGGCAGCCAAGGACCTCTCGCAGCATCGAGATCCTCGTTGGTCCAAAGTTGCTGCCAGAGCTACTCTGACCCCAAGACCAACCGGTCATAATCAATGTGCAGTGCCACTAGGCGCCTCAAGGCGTGAGAAACCACTTGCAAGTACGCTTGTCTTCAGCGTTTTCATCATCCTCGATCGAGAAACCCGTCATTCGAATGGCTCGAGGGGTCATCGCACCCGTTCCAAACTCCGCGGCGTAGAGGGCTTGGACTGCTTCATGTTCTTCATTTTCGGCTTCGCGACGTGCTCCCTGAGACGGACGCCTCGACCACCGGCCGAACTCGTAACCCCCGGATTGATCAATTCGATCCCGGCATTCTCCAGGGCAGAAACCAATTTCATCAGAGAATCGACATTCCCACGGATAACTCCGTCACTTGCTTCCATGCGCTGAATGGTGGGGACTGAGAGACCGGCGAGTTCGGCCGTCTGCCGCTGGTCTATATTCAGGAGCGCGCGAGCGGCCCTGAGTTGATTGGCCGTGATCATGAAATGGCGGCCTTCGGCAAATTTCTCATCGAATATATTTACACCATCCAAATTACCGCTTCAAGCATCAATCTAGATACAAAATATATCACCGCCAGTTCTCGCTGGCTTGAACCGGATTGCGGCCAGAAACCTGTGTCGAATTTCTATCGAAGAATACGGGAAATATTATCAACGGCACCCGAAGTGGTTGGCTCTTTAGCAAATTACATGATAAGAGATGTTTAAAGCATGCGTTCTAATGCCCGTATCTTAAGGTCTTTGCCTGCCGTGAAACTGCTGGGGCGTTATCAAGGAACGAACGGACAGATCGACATCGTCGAGTGTTCATGGGATGGAACACGCGTGTACTTCGAGGAGGGCGTAAGGCAAAGTCAGGCCACGCCCGACGGAGAAAGTGTCTTCACCTATGTGAAGCTCATGGACGAACTTCTGTCTCGGTCCGAACAGATCCTCGTCCTGGGTTGTGGCGGCGGAAATCTCGCGACACGGCTGTGGCGTCTCGGCAAGAGATTGACCATCGTCGACATCAACCCGATCAGTTTCGTGCTCGCGCACAGGTATTTCGATCTACCGGACGATCTGCCCTGCGTCGTTTCCGACTTTCGAAAATTCGTATTCGATGACCGCGCATATTACGACGGCATTGCGATCGACGTCGGTGGACCGGGATTCCGATACGCGGAGGAGTTTGACGCGGAGACCTGCGACGCCATCCGCGCCCGTCTGGCACCGGGCGGCCGGATCGTGATGAACGTAACGGTCGCGCACGACATCGATCCTACACCCGACCGGATCGCAGCCAGACTCGCCGGTGAAGAATTGCGGACATGGATCGTCGATGAGCAATTCATCGAGGATCGCAATGCGGTCATCGCCTGCGTCCCCGAGAAGACCTTGGGTTCACCGGCAGCGCTCGATCGCGTGATGCGCCATAGCCATGAACGCTGGGCGATCCGCCGCGGGAGATTGCGAAATCGCGATCTCACTAATGGATCGCGCTAATGTCGCAGCTTCCGGCGCGACGTGGATAACCGGCACTGGGCTCGTCTCTTCCTTGGGGAACGGTTGGAAGCGAACTGGGACTCTCTCCACAGCGGCCGCGTAAGCATCGATCTAGAAAACTAAGCGCGGTGGATGGTCCACCCTTTCGCGCCACTGCTTGCCGGCAACAGATCGATCGTCCACGGCGTGTCCGGATCGTCACGGACCTTTGGTTTCGCGCGGAAGCCACGATACCCCTACGATCCGTCCTGCCATCGACGGTTCTCGCGTGCCAGATTCCGGGCCGAGAACATTCAGAGCATCGGCAACTGGCGCATGGCGTGCGACGTGCGACCAAAAAAACGTCGCACGAGACCCATTTTCTCGGCATTGCCGCTTGTAACGTATTGATGAGGAAGGATTTTTAAATGGTGGGCGCACCAGGGCTCGAACCTGGGACCCGCTGATTAAGAGTCAGCTGCTCTACCAACTGAGCTATGCGCCCGAAAGGCGGTGAATGCCTTGCGAGGCCGGTCGTTTAGCAAAGCGATCCGGGTCTGGCAAGCGATGTGGCGCATGTTTTCCAAGGTTCTTCCACAGGCCCAAAAAAGCGAAAAGCCGCTGGATTCCAGCGGCTTCGCCAAGGTTAATCCCTGGAAAGTCCAGGTTGGCTCAGAGCCGGCCCTCGCGATCCCGGTCCGGGCCGCCGTCACGGTCGAAACGGTCGCCATGGAAGTGGTCCATGCCGCGCTCCATCATGCGGTCCATGCCGCGTTCCATGAAGTGGCGGGGCGGGCCGTCTTCGCCGCCGCCGAACGGGCCGCGGTGACGGGTCAGCACGGCGAGGCGCCGCTTCTGGCCCTCGTCCAGGGTCTTGTAGAGGGGATCGGCGGTATCGGCGATCTTCTTCAGGGCCGCGGAGGAAGCCGCCATGTCCTCGGCGCGCTGGCGCAGGCCGGCGACCGGATCCTCCGGCTTGTCGGCGGCGCCGGGGGCGGCACTCATGCGCGCATTGGCGCGGTCGATGCGCAGCTTGGCGAATTCGCGCACGGCGGCCTCGACCGGCGGCCACAGCTTCTCCTGGTCGGCGTTGAGCTTCAGCCCGGCATGGACGGCGGCGATCCGCGCGTCGACGAAGGCGGCGCGGTCTTCCGGGTTCATCCGGACGTGGCGGAAATGCTCCATCCACGGGCGATGAAATTGGGCATAGACCGCGCCCGAGCCGGCGATACTGAGCACGGCGATGGCTGCGATGGTGAATTTCCTCATGCGAACCTCCTCTGGAAGGATGCGCTGAGGATGGGCCCGGGGCATCTGACACGCAAATTACAACTTGGACAGGGAGGGCGTCCTTACGAAGATGTAACGCCTGATTTTTACCTCCAGCCGCAACCGGAAATCATTCGCAACAAAAAATGGGCTTCCGCGCCTGGCACGGAAGCCCCTTCATTCATGCATCCTTTGGATCAGTTCGTCGTGCTCTTCGATTCCTTCAGGAATTCGTCGATCAGCGGCTGGCCGACGCGGCTCGCGGCATCCTTGTAGACCGGCTCCATCGCCTTGCGCATCGCCTCGTCCTGCTCCGGCGTGAGCTTGATGATCTCGCTCTTGCCGCCCTTCTTGATCTCGGCGAGCGCATCGTCGTTCTCCTTCTGCGACTGCGCGTTGTTGAAGTCGGTGGCTTCCTTCATCGCCTTCGACAGCTGGTCGCGAATGTCGGCCGGCAGGTCGTCCCAGAACTTCTTGTTCACGATCACGACGTAGCCGATGTAGCCGTGATTGGTCTCGGTGATGTACTTCTGCACCTCGTGCATCTTCTGGGTATAGATGTTCGACCAGGTGTTCTCCTGGCCATCGACCACGCCGGTCTGGAGCGCCTGGTAGACTTCCGAGAACGCCATCACCTGCGGCAGCGAACCGAGCGCCTTGAACTGGGCCTGCAGCACGCGCGAGGACTGGATGCGGAATTTGACGCCCTGGTAATCGGCCGGCGCGATCAGCTTCTTGTTGGCGCTCATCTGCTTGAAGCCGTTGTCCCAATAGGCAAGGCCGGTGATGCCCTTGGAGTCCAGGAGCTTGAGCAGCCGCGCGCCGAGCGGGCCTTCCGTCACCTTCCGCAGCGTCTTCAGGTCGGGAAGGATGTAGGGCAGATCGAACACCTCGAACTCGCGGATGCCGAGCGGGCCGAACTTGGAGTTGGACGGCGCCAGCATCTGCACGCTGCCGAGCTGAAGCGCCTCGAGCTCTTCCTTGTCCTTGTAGAGCGTCGAGTTCGGGTAGACCTCGACCTTGACCTTGCCGCCGGTGTACTTCTCGGCGAGCTCCTTGAACTTCTCCGACGCCTTGCCCTTCGGCGTATCGGTGGCGACGACGTGGCTGAACTTGATGATGATCGGCGATTGGGCCGATGCCGGCATGGCCAAGCCAAGTGCCAGTGCCGCGACGGACGCCGCGATCGCGAAGGTGCGCATGATCTCTCCCTGTTGTTATTCTCTTGGGCTGCCCAACGCGGGGCGCCTTATCCAATAGCCGCGAGCATCAATAGCGGCTGGGAGACCGAGCCGCTATTGGCCCTTAGCAGGGCAGCTATTCGCCACCACAACCGGCGTCATTCCGGGATGGTCCGAAGGACCAGACCCGGAATCTCGAGATTCCGGGTTCGCCTCTTCGAGGCGCCCCGGAATGACAAGCTTCGCTTGTCAGCTCGCCGCCGCCGTCGTCACCGTGTCGCGCTGGCGCTTCATGACGATCTTGTTGAGCGCGCCGAGATAGGCCTTGGCCGAGGCCACCAGCGTATCGGGATCGGCCGCGCGCGCCGTCATCGAGCGGCCGTCATGCGACAAACGCACCGAGACTTCCGCCTGGGCGTCGGTGCCTTCGGTCACCGCGTGGACCTGGTACAGCTCGAGCTTGGCCTCGTGCGGAACGAGGCGCTTGATGCAGTTGAACACCGCGTCCACCGGACCATTGCCCTCGGCCTCCTCGATCTTGATCTGGCCGTCGACGTCGAGCTTCATGGTCGCGCGCTGCGGGCCATGGGTGCCGGCGATCACGGTCAGCGAGGTCAGCTTGATGCGGTCGTGGGAGGCCGCCATCTCCTCGTCGACCAGCGCCTCGATGTCCTCGTCGTAGATGTCCTTCTTGCGGTCGGCGAGCGCCTTCATCCGCGTGAACGCATCTTCCAGCTGGTTCGGACCGAGCTTGTAGCCCATCTCCTCCAGTTTGTGCACGAAGGCATGGCGGCCGGAGTGCTTGCCGAGCACCAGCGAGGACTGCTTCAGGCCGACCATTTCCGGCCGCATGATCTCGTAGGTGGAGGCGTCCTTCAGCACGCCGTCCTGATGGATGCCGCTCTCATGCGCGAAGGCGTTCCGGCCGACGATGGCCTTGTTGTACTGCACCGGAAACGAGGTCGCCGCCGACACCACCTTCGAGGCGCGGGTGAGCTGCGTGGTGTCGATCTTGTTCCAGTAGGGGAATTTGTCGTTGCGCACGTTGATCGCCATCACGATCTCTTCGAGCGCGGCGTTGCCGGCGCGCTCGCCGATGCCGTTGATGGTGCACTCGACCTGGCGCGCACCGCCGACGACCCCGGCCAGCGAATTGGCAACGGCCATGCCGAGATCGTTATGGCAATGGACCGAGAACACCGCCTTGTCCGAGTTCGGCACGCGCTCGATCAGCGTCTTCATGAAGTGGGTGTATTCCTCCGGCACCGTGTAGCCGACGGTGTCGGGGATGTTCACCGTGGTCGCGCCGGCCTTGATGACGGCCTCGACGATGCGGCACAGATAGTCCATCTCGCTGCGGGTGCCGTCCTCGGCCGACCATTCGACATCGTCGATCTGGTTGCGGGCACGCGCGACCATCGCGACCGAGGTCTCGATCACCTGCTCCGGGGTCTTGTTCAGCTTCACCCGCATGTGCAGCGGCGAGGTCGCGATCACGGTGTGGACGCGGCCGCGCTTTGCGAATTTCACAGCCTCCGCGCAGCGGTCGATGTCGGCGGGATGGGCGCGGGACAGGCCGGCGATGACGGCGTTCTTGGAGCGGCGGGCGATCTCGCTGACCGCCTGGAAGTCGCCCTCGGAGGTGATCGGGAAGCCGGCCTCGATGACGTCGACGCCCATATCATCCAAGAGCTCGGCGACCTCGAGCTTCTCCTCGAAGGTCATGGTGGCGCCGGGGCACTGCTCGCCGTCGCGCAGCGTGGTGTCGAAAATGATGACGCGGTCCTTGTCGGACTTGTTCACGGGGGCCATTACTAGATTTCCTTTTGAGCTTTTGCGCCGTTCAGTGCTGGGCGCTTGAGGTGTCCGGTGATCTCGACCAACCCCTGAGCGCCCAGGCGCGTGGCGCCCAGCCGGCCCTCAGGGGCAAGTAAGAAGAAGGCCGCCAAGAAGGAGGGTGGGCAGCAGCGCGGCCGGGATCGTGGCGGCGGCCAGAGCCACCTCCCCCGAAATCCCATCGATTTGGCCGCGAATCAGCATTGCCAGACCCTTTTGAGCCCTCAAATCCTCGGTCAAAACCGTTGACGGTTGGTTGCCGGGAGGCCCGATGCGCCTGTTTCTAGACGAGAAATGGCCGCAACTGCAACGCTAAAAGATGGTCAGGAAGACTGACCTGATCGGCATCGCGTCGCGTGACGCGCACTTCTGGCTGACGGCGAGTAGATTGCGCTTCGCTCCATCCGAACGACGGAGCAACGTCAAGCTATCCCGCGCGGCGGGCACGGGCCCTGCTCTCCCAGCGATCCAGCATCTGGCCGAGTTCGCCGGTGGCTACCTTCGCAACCGCGTTGGAATTCGCAACTTCGTTGGTGTTGGCGGGCGTCGTGGCGCGCAGCCAGCCCGGCTCGCTGTATTCCCGCCAGCGCCGCGCCTCCGCCCGACGCTTGCGGGAGGCGAGATCGCGGGTGAAATAGCCGGCGGCGAATGCGACGGCGAGCGCAATGACCAGTGCAACAACGGCTAACACAGAGAACTCCGGTATTTGCCCCGCACACCGTTCTGCCAGCATCGCGCGCGAGGTCAAGGCTTGACAGGTCTCAAAACCGGTCCCGGTTAACAGCTCGCGGGCGAGGCGAATTGTCGACTTTCACCTCGCACAGCCCCGCAATGCGGCGATGTTGCGGCGATCTCGCGGCATCGCGCGGAGGCTGCGAACCTGCCTCTCGCAACCTGACGCGGACCAGACTAACCTTCGCCGCGCTCGGCCGGATCAACCGGCCAGCCGAACATGACCGGGAGGACGCGATGACACGCCAGGAGGCTCGTGACCACGAGCCGCGTGACCAGGATGCTGCGCTTTCACGACGAACACTTGTCCGGGGACTGGCGCTCGGCGCCGCGGCCACAATGGCCGGCCCCGCGCTGGCCCAGACCGGGCCTGCCGCACCGCCGACGACGATCACGACCCCGCCCCGCGATTTCGGCCCCAACGGCGCGCCGACAACCTATTTCTGGGACCCCGACATCATCGCGGTCGATCCGTCGTTCGACGATCTCGCGCAGCCCAACACAGCGATCAAGCGCCTCTACACCGGCGTGCTATGGGCCGAAGGTCCGGCCTGGAGCGCGCAGGGCCGCTATCTGTTGTGGAGCGACATTCCCAACAACCGGCAGATGCGCTGGAGCGAGGACGACGGCCGCATCAGCGTGTTCCGCTCCCCGTCCAACAACTCCAACGGCAATTCATTCGACTTCCAGGGCCGCCAGCTCTCCTGCGAGCACCTGACACGACGCGTGACACGCTATGAGCACGACGGCACCGCCACCGTGCTCTGCGACAACTACAACGGCAAGAAGCTGAACTCGCCGAACGATGTCGTTGCGCATCCCGACGGCAGCTACTGGTTCACCGATCCGCCCTATGGCGGCCAGTTGTACGAAGGCGAGCCCGACGTCGCCGGCGGCCCGAGCAATTCGGGCGGCAAGCTCAATCCGCGGATCGGACAGCCGGCCGGCTTCACACCGGGCAAGCGCGAGCTGCCGACCAACTGCTACCGCATCGATCCCTCAGGCCGCGTCGACCTCGTCGTCACCGAGGAGCAGGTGCCGGATCCGAACGGCCTGTGCTTCTCACCCGATTTCAAGAAGCTCTACGTCGTCTCGACCGGCAAGGGACCGGGCGACAGCGGCCCCGGCGGCAAGGGCGAGATTTTCGTGTTCGACGTCGGGGCGGACAACAAGCTCTCCAACCAGAAGCGCTTCTCCGACTGCACGATCGACGGCGTGAAGTGCGGCCCGGACGGCGTGCGCTGCGACGTCAACGGCAATGTCTGGGCCTCCAGCAATGCCGGGCGCGCCGTCGGCTATAGCGGCGTGACGGTGTGGTCGCCGGAGGGCAAGCTGCTCGGCCGCATCCGCCTGCCGGAGGTGTGCGGCAACATCTGCTTCGGCGGCCCCAAGCGCAACCGCCTGTTCATGGCCGCGAGCCAGTCGCTCTACGCCGTGTTTACGGCGACGCAAGGCGCGGGGCCAGGCTGAACGGCACAAGCCTTTAATTGCGACACGGCGCCGGCGTGCCTCGCCGGCGCCGAATTGTTTCCATCGCTCCGTCGATGCTTGAATCGGGCAACAAAGGGTGACTTCCGGATCGAGCGCGTGATAATTGAGCCATGGCAGACAAAATTCGCGTCGTTGTTCTCTATGGCGGCAGGTCCGGTGAGCATGAGGTCTCGCTGAAATCGGCCGCTTCGGTATTCAGGCATCTCGACCGCACCCGCTTCGAGGTGATCCCGGTCTCCATCGACAGGACGGGCCGGTGGCAATGGAACGATCTTCGTTCACTCGATCAGGCGCACGCTGCGGCGTTGCCGATCCTGCCCGATGCGCCGGAGATGCGGCTCGCGAGGGGACCCGACGGACGCGGCGTCCTTGTGCCGATCACGCAAGGCGCGGCCGTCCCGATCGAGATCGACGTCGTCTTTCCCGTCATCCACGGGCCGCTTTGCGAGGACGGCACCGTGCAGGGCCTGCTGGAATTGGCCGACGTCGCCTATGTGGGATCGGGCGTTCTCGCCTCCGCCGTCAGCATGGACAAGGATGTCGCCAAGCGGCTCGCTGAATTCGCCGGCATTCCGGTCGCGCCCTATCGCGTGCTCACCCGCAAGGCCTTCGTCCAGGACCGCATCTCATCGCTTGCGAAGGCGGTCGAGGGCCTGAACCTCCCGGTCTTCGTCAAGCCGTGCAACATGGGCTCCAGCGTCGGCATCCACAAGGTCAAGACGCAGGATGCGCTCGAAGCGGCGCTCGACGATGCGTTTCGCTATGACGTCAAGGTGCTGGTCGAACAGGGCATCGACGCGCGCGAGATCGAGGTCGCGGTGCTCGAGGACGAGACGCTGTTCGCCAGCCTCGCCAGCGAGCTGAACCCCAACGCCCATCACGAGTTCTATTCGTACGAGGCAAAATATCTCGATCCCGATGGCGCTCGGGTCGACCTTCCGGCCAGGCTCGACCCGGCACAGATGGAGCGCGTCAGGTCACTCGCAACCCTGGTGTTCGCGGCGCTCGAATGCAGCGGCTTCGCCCGCGTCGACTTCTTCCTCGACCGGAAAACCGGCGAGTTCTGCTTCAACGAGATCAACACCCTGCCCGGCTTCACGTCGATCAGCATGTATCCGAAGATGATGGAAGCGTCGGGCGTGCCGTATGGCGAGCTGCTGAGCCGCCTCGTCGATCTGGCGCTGGACCGGCACCGGCAGCGTCAATCGCTGGAACGGGGTTACGCGAGCTAGGCGCCGGCGCGATCCGCCGGCGCCCGATCTGACCGACCCCAGGCTGACCTCAGCTGAGGTCAGGCACCGGAGGCGGCACGGCCCGCTAATCATCGCCACGCTTCGGCGGCGCCGGCACAGCGGTCCGATTGGCGGGTACGATCTGCGGCTGGAACGCGAACACCTCGCGGCTGCGGTCGTCCACGAACACCTTCAGCCAATGCACGTCGTTGTTGCCGTTCGCCTGATTGTCGCCGAAGGTCTCGACGCGGACGAAGTTTTCGAGCCGCCGGCCCTTGCTATCGAGGAATGGCCGGTCGATACGGAAGTAATGGGAGTCGCCATGAACGTAGGCGACGGGCTTGCCGAAGGCGACCACCTCATCGCGCAGCGCGACCAGGAAAGCCTGGAAACCATCCGGATTGGCGTCCGTTTGCGCGAGCGTCTTCGGGTCACGCAACGGCGCGCGGGTTCCGTCCGACTGATCCCAGCCCGGGTCCGCCTGCGAGATGAACATGATGGCCGCGGCGCGATATGTTCTCGCCATCTCGAAGGTCTGCTGCATCCAGAGGATGTTGGCGTTGTTGCGCGCGGCCCATTCGGCGTCGTCCGGCAACGTATCGCAACGATTGTTGCACGATCCCTGAATGTTGAGCGTGGCGTAGACGACGCCCTTCATGATCCAACGGCGGTTTTCGACGCACCCGGTCAGCTGGTTGTTGTGATCGAGGCACAGCTTGTCATGCTGCACCTGCTGCTTGATCGGCCGCTGGCCAAGGGAATAGTCAGTGCTGAAGAAAACCTTCCGCTCGTGGTCGAGCCTGTCGCGCGAGTTGAACGAGCCGTTCGCCGGCCGGTCGCAGTCGGTCCAGTCATTGTCGCCGGGGGTCACCATCGCGGCGGATTTCAAGGCATTGAAATATCCGAGCCCCTGCTGATACAGAGCGTCACTGCACGTCGTGGGAGTCACGGATCCCGGCGTGCCGCTGCCGGCTTTCAGGTCGCCATCATGCACCGTGAAGGCCAGCTTCTGGTCGTTCATGTCGGCGATCAGATTCGGCACGCCGACCTGCGCCTGGAGGTCGGAATATGGCAAATCGCCCCACAGCCCGATGGCATAGGCCCGGCTCTCGCCTCCCCTGCCCCGGTCGTCATCGTCAGCATGCGCGCTGACGATCGAACAAATCGCAAAGCAGGCTGCAAGCACGAGAAAACTCATCTTGCGCAGCCTGCCGTAGACGTCTTCCAACTTCCCTTCGCGAAGTCTCGTCATCGTCGCTCCCCAGAACAGCTTTGGACAGAACAAGGCTCGCCGCAGGCAGCAACGTTGAATTGTCCTGCGCCAGACCCGATCTACGAAAATGAGAAGAAGCCCCACCTGCGGCTTCAAATTGCCGCAGTGAACGTATCCACCGGGTATGACGCCCGCGTGAAACATTTTGAAACACGGCACAGCTGATGAAGTCGCGCGCCGCGGGATCGACAAGGTAGAGAACATGCGCGTTGTGGTCTGCGGCGGCGGCGTGATCGGGGCCTGCACGGCTTATTTCCTGCGCCGCCGCGGCATCGACGTGACCGTCGTGGAACGGACCGAGGTCGCGGCCGCCGCGTCGGGCAAGGCCGGCGGCTTCCTGGCACGAGACTGGTGCACCGGCACGCCGCTCGATGCGCTGGCCCGGCGCAGCTTTGCGCTTCACGCGCAACTGCCGGAGGAGATCTCGGGCGATTGGGGCTACCGGACGATGACCGCCTATAGCGGTTTCGTTGCGTCCGACGGCGACGCGCGCCGGGATGCACCGTCCGCGCTTGGCTGGCTCAGCGACGGCGTCGTCATTGCACAGCGCATCGGCACGGCGGAGACGACTGCGATCGTTCATCCCCGCAAGTTCACGTCGGCCGTGATGAACGCAGCGCTGGCGCAAGGCGCGAAGCTTCATCCTGGCCGCGTCACCGGCATCACGCGCGGCACCGACGGAATGACAGCCGGGGGCGTCGAGATCGATGGTGACCTCATCGAGGCGGATGCCGTCGTGATCGCGATGGGACCGTGGTCACTGCTCGCGGCGCAATGGATGAGCCTGCCCCCCGTCTACGGCCAGCGCAGCCCGAGCATCGTCTACGACACCGCCGCCGACGCGCCAGCCGAGGCGTTATTCCTGGAGAGCGAGGAAGACGGCAGCGCGGTGTCGATCGAGGTCTTCCCACGCGCGGACGGCAGCACGCACATCACGGCTCTCTCCGACATCGCACCGCTGCCGCTCGATCCCGCCGCCGTGACGCCCGATCGCGATGCGATCGCGCGGCTGCAGACCGTGTCCGAGCGGCTATCGCCGCTGTTCCGTCCCGAAAGGATCATCGCGCAGCAGGCCTGTTTCCGTCCGGTGACGCAGGACGGCTTGCCCTTGATCGGCAAGGTGCCGCGGAGCAAAGGCCTCTATGTTGCGACCGGGCACAATGTCTGGGGCATCCTCAATGCGCCGGCGACGGGGGAAGCGCTGGCAGAACTGATCGCTGAAGGCGCAACGCGCGAGATTGACTTGTCGCCATTCGACCCCGCCCGGCTGACACCGCTCGATCCATCCCTGCTGCAAGCACGCTGAAGCGCTCGCCGACATCGCGGCTCCTCAACCGCCGATTGCTCTCAGCCTTTGATACTCACGCATGCCCGCCGACGGAATCTGCATGCCTGCGGCAGGATCAGTGTCTCACGCCTCTTTTGCCTGCAATTTACGCAGCGCTAGACTTTAGTCCTCTCTCATAATCCTGAACGCAGTTTCACTTGCCGGGGAAGTCTCGGCCGGTATAGTCGCGACACAATGGCTCACAAGAGGCCTGTTCAAAGGGAGAGAACAACATGAAGAAACGACTCTCTGTTGCATTGCAATTGGCGCGCGACACGGCCACGGCCGGCGCGCCGAAGGACGTTGCAAAGGCCGACGTCTGGCTTCCCAGCCTCATCAAACCCATCACAGGCTGATCGGGACTGCTCTCCGGGCGTGAGCTCGGAAGCGTTCACATGCGCTCCATACAGCACCTTCCCTAAAGGAGGCAGCTCGTCTGCCCGGCCAATCATCAATGCGAGCTTTCCAGATCCTGATCGATGGCTTTGCCATCAGCGCTCTCTACGCTCTCGGTGCCACCGGCTTCACGCTGATCTTCGGCGTCTCCGGCGTGCTCAACCTCTCCCACGGTGCCATCATGGTGGCGGCAGCCGTCGCCGCCTGGGCCGCCGCCAGCATCCTGAACGTCGGCACCTATGCCGGCGCGCTGATCGGGGTCGCGGTCGCCCTCCTTACGGCCTTCGCCACCTATTTCGCCGTGGTGAAGCCGATCCAGGATTCCCGGCGCATTCCGAATGAGGAGAAGGAAATCTTCGTCCTTACCGGCACGCTGCTATGGGGCATCATGATCCAGGAGCTGATCGCCTATTTCTTCACCAACAACGCCAAGACCGTGCTGCCGATCGTCGAAGGCGTCGTCGAGATCCTCGGCGTGCGCACGCCGAAGAACGAGATCTTCACCGCGATCGTCTGCTGCCTCGTCATCGCGCTGCTGTGGCTGCTCGTGAACCGCACCCGCACCGGCAAGGCGGTGCTGGCGGCCTCGATGAACCCGCGCGGCGTCACGCTGCTCGGGCTGGAGCTCACCAACATCTACATCGTCGTGTGGGCGATCTACGGCATCCTCGCCGGCATCGCCGGCGTGCTGCTCGGCATGTTCCTCGGCGTCAGCTCCTACAGCGTCGGCCCTCTGACGGCGAGCGCGTTCTCGATCGTCGTGCTCGGCGGGCTCGGCAGTGTCTCGGGCTCTCTGATCGCGGCCTTCGTGGTCGGCTATCTCGAAACGCTGACGGCCTATCTGGTCTCGCCGGCCTATCGCACCATTCCGGCGCTCTTGCTGCTCGTGTTCGTGATGTACATCCGGCCCCAGGGCCTTCTGGGGAGGCGCTGAGATGTCCACCTTCTTCACTTCGCGCCTGTTCTTCGTCTCGCTGGCGCTGGTCGTGATCGCGGCGACGCTGCCGCTTTATGTCTCCGGCTACGTGCTGGGCCTGCTGACCGTCGCCTTCTATTTCGGCGTGTTCGCGATGGCCTGGGACCTGCTGTTCGGCTTCGCCGGCGAGGTCAATTTCGGTCCGACCTTCCTGATCGGCGTCGGCGCCTACACCGCCGGCATCCTCAACGCCCAGTTCGGCTGGTCGGTCTATCTCTGCATCGTGCTCGGCGCGCTTGCCTCGGTCATCGCCGGCCTGGTGCTGGCGCTGCCGGCACTGCGGGTGCGCGGGCCCTATTTCGGCCTGACCACGCTGGTCGCAGTCTTGATGCTGCAAAATTTCATCGTGGTGTTCGCCGACCTCACCGGCGGCGAGATCGGGCTCACCATCCCCGACGTCATCAGCATCAATGCCGGCACGAATTACTGGATCGCGCTCGGCTTCATGACCATCTCGGCCGCGATCCTCTACGGCCTGTCGCAATCGCCGATCGGCCTCGTGCTGCAGGCGAGCGGCCAGGATCCGGTGCAGGCCGGCGCGCTCGGCTTCAACATCGTCAAGCACAAGCTCGCCGCCTTCATCGTCAGCGCCTTCTTCTCCGGGCTGTCGGGTGCGCTCCTGGTGTTCTATTTCGGCACCGCCTCGGTCGGCACCGTCGTCGACGTCGCGGTCGGCGTGAACGTGATCGTCTCGGCCGTGCTCGGCGGCCGGCGCACCGTGCTCGGCGCGGCGCTGGGCGCGATCTTCCTGATCGTCGCCGGGGAATTCCTGAGGCCCACCGGCGAGCTTGCAACCTTCATCGTCTCGGCGGTCGCGCTGCTCGTCGTGCTGTTCTTCCCCGGCGGCTTCCTCGGAGCGGCCCTCTCGCGCGAGGCTCGTTCGTGATGGATATGAGGCTTTCAAACCGGGCCGTGCTGGAAGTCCGCGGCCTGACCAAGCGTTTCGGCGGATTGACCGCGGTGAAGAACCTCGGCTTCGAGGTCAACAGCGGCGAGATCTTTGGCCTGATCGGGCCGAACGGCTCCGGCAAGTCGACCGCGATGAAGAGCGTGATGGGCATCGAGCGCCCGACCTCGGGCGAAGTGGTCTTCGAGGGCGAGGACGTCGCGGGCCTCCCCGCGCACAAGATCGCGCGCAAGGGCTTTGGCATGGTGTTCCAGCACTCGCGGCCGCTGAACCGGCAGACCGTGCTGGAGAATATCATGGTGGCGCTGCTGCCGGACAGCCTGTTCATGCTGTTTCCGGACAAGGCGCTGGTCGAGCGCGCCAAGTGGATCGCCGACCGCGTGGGCTTAGGCAACGTCATGAACCGCCGCCCGCCGACGCTGCCGTTCGCTGATCTGCGCCGGCTCGAGCTCGCCAAGGCTATCGCCCGCGATCCAAAAGTCGTACTGGTGGACGAGCCCTTTGCCGGGCTGACGCGGGCCGAGGTCGATATCTTCTCCGACCTGATCCGCAGCTTCCGCGACGACGGCCGCGCGGTGATGCTGGTGGACCACAACGTCAAGAGCGTCGCAGCGCTGGTCGACCGCGTGCTCGCGATGTATCTCGGCGAGGAGATCGTCACCGGCAAGGCCGAGGACGTCATGAAGAACGAGACGGTGCGACGGGTCTATCTCGGCGGCGCCATCGAGACCCATGCGCGGCCCGAGACCAGCTTCAAGGACAAGGTGCCGCTGCTCCAGGTCGAGAATGTCAGCGTGTTCTACGGCAAGGCGCAGGCGCTGGACAACGTCTCGATCCACGTCCACGAAGGCGAGTTCGTCTCGGTCGTCGGCCTCAACGGCGCCGGCAAGACCACGCTGTTCAACACCATCTCCGGCTTCCTGCCCTATAGCGGCGAGATCGTGCGCGGCGGCGACAGGCTGCGCGGCACGAGCCCGGCCAGGATCGCGCGCAGCGGTCTCGTGCAGTGCCCGGAATCGCGCGAGCTGTTCGGCGAGATGAGCGTACGCGAAAATCTCGATCTCGGCGGCCAGCATCTGTCCGACGACAAGCGCGCGGCGCAGCTCGCCTGGCTGTTCGAGCTGTTCCCGATCCTGAAGGAGCGCCAGGGCCAGATGGCGCAGACGCTGTCCGGCGGCGAGCAGCAGATGCTCGCGATCGGCCGCGCCCTGATGATGCAGCCGCAGATCCTGATCCTGGACGAGCCGACGCTGGGCCTTGCCCCCGTCATCCTCGAGCAATTGTCCAAGGCGCTGACGAAGCTGCGGCAGACCACGTCGATCACGGTGCTGCTCGGCGAGCAGAACGTCACTTTCGCGCTACCGCACGCCGATCGCGTCTATGTGCTCGAACACGCCAGGATCGTCTGGGAGGGCGATCCCGGCCGCTTCGCCAGCGAAGCCGGCGCCGATTTTCTTTAAGTCCGTCAACATCAACAAAAAAGCATAGAAGGGAAACGACCATGCGACCATCGACCATCCTGAGCGGCAGCTTCCTCGCCTCCGCGCTGGCGCTCTGCCTCGCCGCGCCCGCCTACGCGCAGTCGAACGATCCGATCAAGATCGGCGTGATCGCCGAGGTGCAGTCGATCGCGGGCGCCGCGACGCCGGGCGGCGCGCAGATCGCCGCCGACGAGATCAACGCCAAGGGCGGCATCCTCGGCCGCAAGATCGAGATCGTCACCTACGACAACAAGAGCTCCTCGGCCGACTCGGTGCGAGCGTTCCAGCGCGCGGTGAGCGAGGACAAGGTCTCCGCCGTGATCGCGAGCTATATCAGCGAGGTCGTGCTGGCGCTCGAGCCCTGGGCGGCGCGGCTGAAGATGCCGCTGATCACCCCCGGCGCCGCCTCGAACGAGATCACCAAGGCAATCCACAACGACTATGAGAAGAACAAGTACACCTTCCACGGCTATCTGACGTCGGCGGCGCAGGCCCAGCTCGTCTGCGACGCCGCCAAGGACCTGCTCGTCGACAAGCTCAAGTTCAAGACGGTCGCGATCATGAGCGAGGACGCGGCCTGGACCAAGCCGCTCGACGTCGGCTACGAGGCGTGCCTGCCCAAGGCCGGGCTGAAGGTCGTCGAGCACGTGCGCTTCTCGCCGGATACCACCGACTTCACGCCGATCTTCAACAACATCGAAGGCAAGAAGCCCGACGTGATCGTGACCGGCATCTCGCATGTCGGCGTGCAGCCGACGGTGCAGTGGAAGAACCAGCAGGTGCCGATCCCGATGTTCGGCATCAGCGCGCAGGCGCTGAGCCCGACCTTCTGGAAGGACACCAATGGCGCCGCCGACGGCATCCCGTCGCTGGCGGTGGCCACTCCGGATGTCGCCGTGACCTCGAAGACGAAGCCGTTCGCGGCCGCCTTCAAGGCCAAGTTCGGCTCGCCGCCGGCCTATACCGGCTACACGGCCTATGACGAGGTCTACTTCATCACCGAGGCGATCAAGCGCGCGGGCTCGACCGATCCCGACAAGATGGTCGCCGAGATCGAGAAGACCGATTACGAGGGCACGATCGGCCGCATCCAGTTCTACGGCAAGGACGACGAGTTCACCCACGGCATCAAGTCCGGCCCCGGCGCCGTGACCGGTCTCGTCTTCCAGTGGCAGGACTCCAAGCAGGTCGTGGTCTGGCCCGAGAAGATCGCGGAAGGCAAGCTGAAGTTTCCGAACTTCGTGAAGCTGTCGCAGTAACCGGCTCGCACCGGCATCAGGCCCATCGCTCCGCGGGGAGCGGTGGGCTTTTTGCTGTCTTTCGCAGATGCGTTGTGCGGCGGCGCACCGCGTATCGACCTTGGGCGATGTTGACTTTCCGCCGTCCCCCTCCCCATACTTCGCAAAAAGATAACAACCAATCATAAGACGGTCTTGAGGGAGGATAGGATGCCGACTTCACGCAGGCAGTTGCTGAAGAGCTCGGCGGCTGCCGCCGCCGCACTCAGCCTCGATTGGACAAGGGCCCAGGCGCAAGCCGAGACATTGCGCATCGGCCTGATCTACGACCTCACCGGCCCGTTCGCCGCCGGCGGCTCGGTCGCCTCGTCAATCGGCGCGCAGATCGCGATCGATCTCGTCAACGAGAAAGGCGGCATCGGCGGCAAGACCAAGATTGCTCCAGTCGCTGCGGATTCCCAGAGCAAACCCGACGTTGCGATCAACGAGGCCGAACGCCTGATCAGCCAGGAGAAGATCGACATCATCAACGGCGTCTATGCGAGCTCGCATGCGGTGCCACTCGCGGCGAAGGTCGAGCAGCAGAAGAAGATCCTCTGGATCACGACCGCGGTCTCGACCGCCGTGTTCAAGGACAAGAACCTGCAATACGTGTTTCGCGCGCAGATCCATTCCGACCAGTATGGCCAGGCTTTTGCCGGGTTCCTCGCCGAGCATGCGAAAGCAAAACTCGGAATGGATCCCAAGGAGGTCAAGGTCGCACTGATCCATGAGGACGGCCCCTACGGTGTTGGCGTCGCCGCCGCCGACGAGGCCTACGCCAAGGAGGCCGGCATCCAGGTGGTGCTGCGTGAGGGCTATTCGGCCTCCGCGCCCGACCTCTCGGTGCTGGTGACCAAGATCAAGCGCGCCAAGACCGACGTGATCTCTCATGCGGGCTACAACCCCGACATCACCCTGTTCCTGCGCCAGGCGCGCGAGAGCGGACTGCGCTTCAAGATGCTGTTCGGCGCCGGCGCCGGCTACAGCCAGCTCGACAAGCTGCGCGCCACTTTTGGTCCCGACATCGACAATTTCTGCAACATCGATCCCGTGCCGGCGCAATTGCTCGATCCGGCAAAGCTCGCACCGGGTATCGGCGATCTGACCAACGCCATGGTCACGCGCTACAAGGCCAAGACCGGCGCCACCGACGTGCCGCCGCACTGCTCGATGGGCTTCAACCAGACCTGGGTGCTGCTCAACAACGTGCTGCCGGTCGCCAAGGAAAAGTACGGCAGCTTCGAGCCCGAGGCGATCCGCAAGGCCGCGCTCGACGTCGACATCCCCGCCGGCGGCACCATCCAGGGCTATGGGGTAAAGTTCTTCCCGCCGGGCACGCCGCTCTCCGGCCAGAACGAACGCTCGACGCCGGTCGTGATGCAGAACGCCGGCGAGCACATCTCGGTGGTGTGGCCGACGAACATCCGCACCCAGGACCCGGTGTTTCCCCTGCCGAAGGGCTCGACCTACGGGGCGTGAGGGGGTTCTTCGCCTCTCCCCGCTTGCGGGGAGAGGCCGGAATACGCGCGATGCGCGCGGATTCCGGGTGAGGGGGAGTCTCCGCGAACTCCGCTGTCACAGTCCCCGCGGAGACTCCCCCTCACCCCAACCCTCTCAGCGCGAGCGAAGCTCGTCGCGGCCCCGCAAGCGGGGCGAGGGAGCTCCGTCCCGCCGCGGTAACGATCTCCCCTACAACACCACCCGCCGTCCCTCTTCCGCGGCCCAATACCCCGCGTAGTTCACCTTGATCGTCTCGTAGGCCAGTGCGAGGTCCGACAGCGGCTGCCGGCTGGTCGCGGCGCATTCCATGAAGTCCTGGATTTCCTGCAAATAGCCGCGCGTCCACTCCTCCTCGAGGCAGACATATTGCCAGCCGGTTTTGCGGTCGACCTTTTCGGTGACGTAGACGTTTGCGAGCTTCTCCTCGGAGGTCTGGTAGCTCACCAGATGCGTGTTCGGGGTGATGTTGGCGAACAGCGAGCCGCCGCTCGTATAGGTCTCGATCAGGTTGCGCACGCCGCCCATGATCATGTCGCCGGAGAACACGGTGGCCTTGGTGCCGTCGGAGAACGTCGCCGTCAGCGTGCCCCAATCCTCGACATCGACGGGGTTGGCCTTGATGTAGGTGCGCTCCTCCGGCTTCAGGCCAGCGGTGACGTTGCCGACATCGCCGGTGACGCTGGCGACGCGGATGATTTCACCGCGCGCCCTGGCCTCGACCTGCTTGAGATAGAGCACGGCGGAGAGCGGATGGCAGCCCATGCGGATCAGCGAGCCGCCGCCGGTCATCGCCCATTGCGCGGCGTGGGCCGCGTGCGAGCCGGAATGGCTCTCCTCGCCCTTCATGAACAGGATCTTGTCCTTGGTCGCCTTGATGATCTCGGCGGTCTTGGTCACGGCCGGCGCGTAGATCCAGTCCTCGGCGTACATGAAGAGTTTCCCGGTGCGCTCGATCGCGGCGCGCGTCCTGTCCATCTCTTCGATCACGCGCTCATACATCAGCGCCTTCGGCACGTGCTTGCCGATCGGCTGCGTGTCGCCCTCGCGGCCGAAATAGCCGGCGAACGGCTTTTCGCAGATCACGTGCTTGCCGGCCTGCATGCTGGCGACGATCATCTCCGCATGAAGGTTCGGCGGCGTGCAGATGTCGATGACATCGAGCTCGCCGTCCGCGATCAGCTCGGCGAAGCTCCGATAAACACGCGGGATATTGTGATGCTGGGCGAACGCGACGACCTTCTCGCCGCGCGCAGCCACCGCCGCGACCTCGACGTCCACGCCATAGACGCGCCGGAACGCATACATGTGCAGCTCCGACACGAAGCCGCAGCCGACGAGTCCCACCCTGATCCTGGCCATAGCGCCCCCCTGCTTTGGGCGGCACTATAGCGCGCCTGGAGCCCTATTCCACCGAGACGCGCACCACGCCCGCGCTCATCATGCCGAGCGCGCGGGCGGCGGGCACCGAGAGATCGACGATACGGCCGCGGATGAACGGGCCGCGATCATTGACGCGACACTGGATCGAGCGGCCGCCGTAGGACACCCTGAGCACGCTGCCAAACGGGCGCGTGCGGTGGGCGCAGGTCAGGTCGGCGCCTTTGCCTTTTCCGTACCCGTAATATGAGGCAAGTCCGCTTTCGGCATGCGCCAGAGAAAATGTGGCAAGACAAAACAATAAAGTGGTCAGCGCTCGCACGGCACCGCTCCCCGGTTGACCCTGCCCCGCGCTGCAAACGTCGCCTTGTTCCCCTAAGTTCCGGGAACACTGCCGGGTCACCCCGGCAGTGCCATCACACATTGTTACTGTTTGTGGAACACCAGCGTGCGCAGCTCGATGCTCTCACGTGGCGGCGCATCGGCGGGCGTGGTCGGATCGACAAAGGCGGTATGCGGCCCGAAGCGGGTGCGGCCGTCCGTTGCGGAATCGTAGCACTTGAGCAGAAGCGCCTCGTCCGGCGTCATCTCCGGGAAATAGAACCAGCGGTGGTTCGGATTGTATTTCACCGAATAGGTCTCGCCGCGGCGATTGGGATAGATCAGGTCGGAGGCGATGAGATCCTCAGGCGCCACCGTGGTGCCGTCGGCCATCGCCAGCGGTGAATCGCGCAAGGGGCCGCGGATCGGCCGCCAGAGATTGATCACCTGCACACGCCCCTTCAGAAGCTCGTCGGCCTCGTCAGGCAGATGCTCGCGCACGCGGTTGGCGCCGGAGACGGCGGTCTGGTCGACATGGACACGCGTCGCCGGCCGACGCGGGCCACCATCGCGAATATCCGGGGCGCCCTCGACGCGCCTGCGCACGGTATGGTCGAAGATGACGACGCGATCGGCCTTCAAGGTCGCCCGCAAAAAGGCCTCGACGGCGGGATAGTAGACCGCCCTCACCTCCTCGTCGTTGTAGAAGTCCTTCACTTGGGTCGGATGGCGCACCAGCGCAAAGCCTTCGCGGTCGAGCGAGATATTGTTCGCGATCAGCCGCGCGTCGAAGATCGGCACCTGATGCGGCTCCGGCAGCGACGTGCTCTTCGGCTCGCCCGGCGGCGGATCGAACGCGTAGGTGCGCGGCTTGCCTGAAATCGGCGCGAGATAGTTGAGTTCGGCGGTGACGAAGGGAAGCGATTCGATTCTTGTTTCTTGCAGGCCCATGGCCGGTCTCCCGATGTGGTCGTGGGATTGATTTTTGACGGGGTAGAGCGCGCCGCAAGGGAGGTGACGCAAATAGCAATGCAGCTGTTGTTAAGCGGAGGGAACGCAGAACGAATCTGTCGAGAACGGCGGTCGCTCTGGCTACGTTCTTCTCGCTTCACGGATGCTTGAGGGCCTCGTCAACTCTCGTACCCCGCCGCCGTCATTCCGGGGCGCCCGCAGGGCGAGCCCGGAATCCATCGGGCCGCAATCTTTGTAGATCAATGGATTCCGGGCTCGCGACTTCGTCGCGCCCCGGAATGACGCCGGTGCAGCACTTCACGCCAGAGCGCGTCCAGGACACGCGAGTGTGCCTAGCAGCTACAGCCCCGCCTTCGCGATCGCATCCGCAAAGGAGCGGTCGACGATCTCCGCCGCATCGAGCTTCTGCTTGATCAGACCCCAGCGGAGGTACAAATCGATCGTGCCCTGCTCGTCCGCGACCACGCCGTCGTCGATTGGCGCGATGCGGATTTTTGCACGCGACAGCCAGTTTAGCGGCACGGCGGTCGGGATGTTCATCAGCCTGCCCCAGGTCGCGGCATAGCTATCAACGTTGTTCAGCGACCACGCCCGCGCGGCGGTGAGGCGGCGGATGAAGTCGGTCAGTTCGGCACGCTTGTTCCTGATAGCGTCGGGCCGCGCCACCTGAAAACTCAGGCCCGGCGTCAGGCCCTCCGAGGTGATGATGCGGCGCGATTTGAACAGTACCTCTTCCTGGCTCACATAAGGCTCCCAGGTCGACCACGCATCCACGGAGCCATGCGTGTAGGCGATCTTGGCATCCGAGGGCGCGAGGAACGCGATTTGCACGTCGCTCTCACTCCAGCCGCTTTTCTCCAGCGCGGCCAGGATCAGCTGATGGCCGATCGAGCCGCGGCCGGTTGCGATCTTCTTGCCGCGGAGGTCGGCAAAACTCCTGATCGGCGAATTCTCGGGCACCAGGATGGCGAGCCCCTCGCGCGTCTGCCGGATCGCGGCGATCGCCTTCACCGGCGCGCCGGAGGCGGCAGCGAAGGTGAAGGGCGCGTCACCAACGAGGCCGGTCTCGATCGCGCCGGCGCTGAGCGCCTCCAGCAGCGGTGCGGCGGCCGGAAACTCCTTCCACTCAATCTTGTAGGGGACATCCTTGAGCTGGCCTGCCGCTTCCATCACAGCCTGCGCATTGCCCTTCTGGTCGCCGACGCGGAGCGTGGTTTGCGCTGCCGCCAGTTCCAACGAACCGAGCAGCAGCGCGCCGGCCAACATGAGGCGGATCATTCAGCTGCCTCGCCGCGGGCGACCTGACGCTTGGCAACCAGCTCGCGCGTCAGCGGGATCAGCTCGCGGCCATATTCGATGGCGTCGATCAGCGGATCGAAGCCGCGGATCAGGAAATGGCTGATGCCGAGGTCGTAATAGTCGCCGAAGACTTCGGCGACCTGCTCGGGCGTGCCGACCAGCGCCGTGGTGTTGCTGTTGGCGCCGGTGAGCTTTGCGATCTCGGTCCAGAGCCGCTTGTCGATGCGGCTGCCCTGGTCGGCGAGCGCGAGCAGGCGCCGCGCACCGGCGGTGGCGTGGCCGTCGGCGGGCTTGCGATAGCCGGTCTTGTCCTGAAGCGCAGTGGCGCGCGCCAGGATTTCTTCCGCCTTCTCCCAGGCCTGCTTTTCGGTGGGCGCAATGATCGGGCGCACCGAGAGGCTGAAGCGCGGCGTCTGCCGGCCCTGCCGGACCGCGGCATTGTGAACGCGGGACGTGACGTCGCGCACCTGCGCATAGGATTCGCCCCACAGCGCGAAGGTGTCGGCGTGCTTGCCGGCGACGTCGATCGCCGCGTCCGAGGCGCCGCCGAAATAGACACGGATGCCCTCGGGACGATACGGCTTCACCTGCGAGAAGGCATTCTCGACCTGGTAGTACCTGCCCTTGTAGGTGAACGGCTTGTCGCTGGTCCATTCCAGCTTGAGGACATCGAGGAACTCGGAGGTGCGGGCGTAGCGCTCGTCCTTGTCGTCGAGCGTGTTGCCGTCCTGCCGGAGCTCGGTGGCGTTGCCGCCGGTGATGACGTGAAGCGCGACGCGGCCGCGGGAAAACTGGTCGAGCGCTGCGAACTGCCGCGCCAGCAGTGTCGGCGCGGTGAAGCCGGGCCGCTGCGCGATCAGCACGTTGAGGCGGCTGGTCGTGTTGAGCACGTGCTGGGCGACCTGGAGCGCGTCCGGCGTCGTCGAATGAAACGCCAGCAGCGCACGATCGAAGCCGGCATTCTCATGCGCCTTGGCCACCGTCTCGATGTGGGTGGGGTTGAGGACCGGCCCCTCTCGGACGACAGTTTCGGACGAATTGTTGTTGCTGATGAAGCCGATGAACTCGATCGACATGATCGTCTCCCTGATTGTTTTGCGGAAAAGCTAGAGGCCCAGTGCGGCGCGGCCGAGGCCGGTGCGCGTGGAATCGTCCTGCGGCGTGTGCACGCGGCCGCACAGCACGTCGCGATAGTGCCGCTCCAGTGGATTGGTGCGAGAGAGGCCGTGATTGCCGGTGAGCGACAGCGCGTCCTCGACGGCGGCCACGGCATTGTTGGTGACGGTGAGCTTGATCACATTGGACTCGGCCGCCGAGAGCTCGACACCGTCGTCGAAATCGCCGGCAAAAGAGGCGATCAGCCGCGCATTGACCGCGAGCCGGGCCTCGACGGCGCCGAGGATCTCCTGCGCACGCGGCAGAGTCGCGAGCGGCGCGCCAAGGCTGGCGGGGACGCGTTGCTTCAGGAACGAGATCAGCCAGTCGTGCGCGGCGCGGGCGACACCGTCATAGATCGCGGCAACGAAGATGGTGTGCACGGTCGCCTGCGTGACGTCAGGTCCGCGCCAATCGGCGGGCTTGCGGACATCGACCTCGGAATCGAGCGGGATCACGACGTCGTCGAAGATGACGTCATGGCTGCCGCTCGCGCGCAGGCCGTGATGGTCCCATGTCTCGACGATGCGCGTGCCCGGCAGGCCCGCCGGCAGCAGGAACTGTCCGACCCGCGGCTCCGCCTCGTCGGTCCGGGCCCAGACCAGATACCATTTCAGGATCGGCGATCCCGTCGAATAGATCTTGTGGCCGGTCAGGCGCCAGCCGGTCTCGGTGCGCCGCGCGATCGTCGCCGGCAGGCCGCCGCGCGCAGGCGAGCCGAGCTCGGGCTCGACGCGCAGCGCGTTGACGAGTGCAAGGCCTTCGACAGTCTCACGCGCAAGCTTGCGCGACAACCGGGCGGGCCAGGTCGGACTGCGCGCCATGACGAGATGATTGATGTAGTGCATCGACAGCACCAGCGCGGTCGACGGATCGGCCTTGCCGATGATGCCGATGACGCGCGCGGCGTAGCGCGCACCGGCGCCGGCCCCACCATGGACTGCGGGAACCGTCAGCGACAGCAGGCCGGCCTCGGAGAGCTCGCGAAAGTTCTCGAACGGAAAACTGCCGGTGCGGTCGTGCTCGGCCGCGCGCGCGGCGAAGGCCTCGGCCAGCGCCTCGGCGCGGGCGACGTAGTCGGGTTCGCTATGAGCCAGGCGGCCTTTGGCTATGGAGGTCACCATGTCGCATCCAGTCCCAGAAGGCCGAGGATCTGGCGGCGCAGGTCGGCCAGATACGGATCGCCGCGATGGCGTGGATAGGGCCGGTCGACGCGGATGTCGGCCTTCACCCGCGCGGGACGGTCGCTGAAGACGATGACGCGGTTGGCGAGCACCAGCGCCTCCTCGGCGTCGTGCGTCACCAGCAACGTGGTAAAGCCCTTGCGCTGCCAGAGCGCGACGATCTCGGCCTGCATGGTGATGCGGGTGAGCGAGTCGAGCTTGCCGAGTGGCTCGTCGAGGATCAGGATTTTGGGATCGTTGACCAGTGCACGCGCCAGCGCGACGCGCTGCGCCATGCCGCCGGAGAGCTGGTGCGGATAGGCGTTGCGGAATGACGCAAGGCCGACCAGATCGAGCGCGTCATCCACGCGCTGCCGCTGGCTCTTGAGGATGCCCTGGGCCTCGAGGCCCAGGGCGACGTTGTCCCAGACCGACCGCCAGGGAAACAGGGTCGGATCCTGGAACACGACCACGCGCGAGGGATGCGGCCGGGTGATGCGGGCCTCGTCCTCACGCAGCGTCCCCGCCTTGGGCTTGTCGAGGCCGGCAACGAGCCGCAGCAAGGTCGACTTGCCGCAGCCGGACGGGCCGAGCAGCGCGACGAATTCGCCGGGCTCGACCGAGATGCTGACGTCGCTCAACACCGGCAGCTCGGCACCGTCGATGTCGAAGGCATGGCTGACCTGCTCGATGTCGAGCGCGGCGCCGGCGGCGGGATGCGTGGCGACTTCGGCCAGTGCGGCTGCGGCTACCATTTCACGGTCCCCTTCTGCCAGACCAGCAGGCGATCGCGGATCGAAAACAGCAGCGTGATCGCGCCGGAGCAGAGCAGCGACATCACGATCAGCGCCGCGTACATGTTGGCGTAAGCCGCCCAGCCCTGCGCCCATTGCAGATACCAGCCGAGGCCGGCCTTGACGCCGATCATCTCGGCAACGACGAGCACGGCGAAGGACGAGCCGAGCCCCATGAACAGGCCGACGAACACGTGCGGGAGCCCGGCGGGGATCGCCACCTTCAGCACCAGAAAGGACGGCTTTGCGCCCAGCGTGCGCGCGACGTCGTAATAGGCGTTGCTGACGCTCGCGACGCCCGACCAGGTCAGCACGGTGACGGGAAAGCCGGTCGCCAGCGCGATCAGGAAGGTCGAGGCGCTCCAGCTCGACGGGAAGGTGAAGAAGGCAATCGGCAGCCAGGCGGTCGCCGGCAGCGGGCCGATGAAGCGCAGCACCGGATGCACCCAATAGCCAACCGCACGCGACCAGCCGATCGAGACGCCGGTCAGGAATCCTATCGTGGCGCCGATCAGATAGCCGCCAAGCTGGAGCTTGACCGAGGCGAACACGCTGTCGAGCAGCTTGGGCAGATCGTCGGTATAGACCTCGATGATCGACTGCGGCGGTGGAAAGAACGGCAGCGGCAACCAGGCGAATTTTGCGGTGGCGACTTCCCACAAGGTCAGGAAGGCACCGAGCGCGACGAGCCAGGGCGCGCGCTTATGCAACGCCTTGCCCGCCGAGCCGAGATAGTCGGCACCGAAGGTGCCGAACAGCGCGACGGCCGCGATGACGAAGGCGGCGATGCCGAGCGAATGCGTGCGCGACCAGTCGCCGACATCTTCCCACCACAGGCAGGACAGGCCGAAGGCGATCCAGGCGACGCTGGCAAGAATACCGACACCGGATTCACGGACCCAGCTCGCAAGCAGCGGCGCGCGGGCGAGGCGTGGTGCGCCGGAGGCAAGGCCGTCAGACAGCGAATACGTCGACATAGATGCGCTCCGCGAATTTGGCAGTATCGGTGCTCTGCTTGAAGACCTGCACGCTCTTCAGGTCGTCGGCATAGGCCTTGAGCTCGCGCTTCAGCACTTCGCCGACGGGATGATGGTGGTGGGTGTGGTAGCGCACCATGCCCTCGATATCGGCGAGCGTCGCCGCTTTCGGTGCGTAGGGCTGGAACGATTTCGCGGCCACCGTCGGGTTCTGCGAGGTGAACATCGCGGCATCGAGCAGCGCCTGCGTGATGGCACGGGCGACCTGCGGCTCCTCGCGCACCAGGCTGCCGCGCAGGCCGACGATGCAGCAGCTCTTGTCGCGGTATTCGCCGTCGAGATTGGAGGCGACTTCCTTGTACTGGCTGTCCTTCAGCCAGAGATAGGCGAGCGGATCGGACGACAGGAAGGCCTGAACCTCGCCCTTCTCGACCGCGACGTTGAGGAGATTGCCGGGATAGGCGCGCCAGTCGACGTCCTTGACCGGATCGATGTCGAGCTTTGCCAACTGGATCGAGAAGAAGTTCTTGTCGGGACCGGCGAGATCGCCGACCGCGACGATCTTGCCCTTGAGGTCGGCGAGCCTGCTCACGCTGGAATCGGTGCGCGTCAGCACGCGCATGCAGCCGCCATGGGTGCCGGCGGCGATCTTGACGTCAAAGCCCTGCTCCAGCGGCTTCAGCCAGCGCAGCGCCATGCCGAGACCGGCATCGCTCTTACCGGTCGCGATCGCTTCAAGGAGCTGGTCGGTCGAGCCGGAATAATTGACGAGCTCGACGTCGAGATTCTGCTTCTGGAAGAAGCCGTGCTCGATGGCGACGGGCAGCGGCGCGAGGCAGACCGCGCCGGCATTCCACGACAGCTTTAGCTTACGCGGGGCACCCGTCAGCGCGGGCGCGTCAGATGCCGTCCGGCACAGCGGGAACTCGGAGAAATCGATGCCGGATCCGATCGGCTGCGGCGCGAAGGCCTGTGCGCCGAGCGCACCGAGCGGTGCGGCGAAAGCCGCAGCCAATCCCGCCTGGAGCAGATGGCGACGGTCGAGACTCGATCCGCCGCGCTTGTTCTCGTTGTTCATCGGGCCCTGGCTCCTGCGCTGGCACGTCTCCGCCGTTTGCGCAACGAATGTCGTTGCGCATGTTCCGTACGGAGCTGCGTTGAGAGAATGTCTTTCCGTCGGCGCTCCCGGCGCCGCGTTGATGCGATGCGCAAATCATGCGGCGCGCTCGCCGCATCGTCAATGAAATGGAATTTCGAATGTTGCGCGAAGCGAAGTCATTCTCTCCATCGTCGCGTGCAGGAACGGTGAAAGGATTTTCGCGGCCGGGTCCGTTTGTAATCTCCATCACGACTGCGGCATCCGCATCGTTGCAGCGCTGCTTTGCAGCCGGCGCACGTCGCTTTCTCGAAAGCGATCGTTCGCTGAAACGTCCTTGCCGATCGCGCGCGCAATACGGTTGGCCATTTCATTGACTGCGCATCGCGCGCTCACAGACTTGATCGTCCCGCTGCATCGTTCGCTCACGCGCCGTGAGCAAACCAACAAGACAGATCACATGAGCATCAACTCTTCCTCTCTCGATCATTCCCTGACGCGCCGGCTTGCGGCGTCGCTGCTGGCGGCCGCCATCACCTTGTCGACGGCGGCCGCATCGCTCGCGGCCGACACCGTCGTGCTGCGCGTCGGCGACCAGAAGGGCGGCAATCGCTCGCTGCTGGAGATCTCCGGCTACGCGAAGGACCTGCCCTACAAGATCGAATGGTCGGAATTCCCGGCGGCAGCTCCGATCCTCGAAGCGCTCAATGCGGGCGCGCTCGACGTCGGCTACACCGGCGACCTCTCCTTCCTGTCGGTTTATGCGGCGGGTGCGCCGATCAAGGCGATCGGCGGCACGCGCTCGGATGCGAAGACGCAGGCGATCCTCGTGCGGCAGGATTCGCCGATCAAGTCGGCGGCCGACCTCAGGGGCAAGCGCCTCGCGGGCACGCGCGGCGGCTGGGGTCAGTTCTTGATCGACGCGATGCTGGAGAAGGCGCAGATCAAGCTGGAGGACGCGACGTTCGCTCCACTCGGCCCCGTGGATGCCAAGATCGCGCTGGTGGCGGGCTCGATCGACGCCTGGGCGGTGTGGGAGCCCTATGTCTCCTTCGCCACGCTGAAGGACAAGGCCCGCGTGATCGCCGACGGCGACGGCCTGACGCCGACGATCACCTTCATCGTCGCCTCCGACAATGCCATCGCCACCAAGCGCGCGGCGGTGCAGGACCTGGTGCAGCGGTTGAACAAGGCACGGCTGTGGTCACTGGATCATGTTGCCGAATACGCCAGGAGCACGGCCGAGCTGACCAGGCTGCCGGAGGATGTGCTGCAGTCGGCCTACACCGCGCAACGCACCAGCCCGATCGTGATCGACGAGAACGTGGTGAAGGAGATCCAGGCAGCTTCGGACCGCTCGACGCGCTACGGCATCCTGCCGAAGAAGCTCGACGTCAACCAAGCCGTCGACCGCAGCTTCACCGCGGCGGCCGCCGGGTCGAACTAGGCGGAGGCGGCGGGATGCGCAGGCTTCGCCTCAAGGCCGGCCCGCTGCATCTCGCCGCGATCGTGCTCGCGCATCTCGCCTGCATGAGCCTGATCGTGTGGCTCTCGCTTTAACCGCGATCACCAATATCCGCGGTAGTACGGGCGCGCATACGGCCGGTAATAGCCGTAATAGGGCCGATAGACCCGGCGGTAGCCATAGTATCGCGGATAGGCATAGGCCGGCCCGTAGCCGTAATAGGCCGGCGCATAACCATAGCCATATCCAGGATAACCATAGCCACCGTAATACGGGCCGCCGCCGTAATAGCCGTAGCCGTAAGGCGCGCTGCTGGCGATGGCGCCGCCGATGATCGCGCCGACCGCGAGGCCGCCGAGGCCCCATCCCCAGCCGCCGCCGCGCCAATGCACCTGCGTGACGTCGTCGCCGGCCGCAGCCTTCATGGCCGCGACATTGGTCGGCATCGGGGCTGCTGCGGCCTGCCCGATTTGGCCAGCCATGACCGCACCTGCCAGCGAACAGGCAATTGCCGTTGTCCAGATCCTCATCGTCTTGCTCCCTCTCGGACGTTTCGCCTGGAAAAAGGATCGCAGGCGTATGATCGGGCATCCTTGCGCCAAGTCAAACGCTCGATTCTGCGTGCGGCGCACAAGAGAGCCCATGCATGCCTCAATTGTGGTCAGGCTCGCCGCGCCGGGATGACACCGATGCGACGGCGCCTGCGCCGCGCACGACGGCAAAGCATTAAGCTTCCCGCGCGTTCGCAACCAACAACCACCTTCCCGATTTACTATTCGTACCGTTACTATTGGTTCCAATGGTGCGCGGCCGAGAGGCATCTCGCGAGGGCTCCGACTTGCGCCAGAAGAGTGGGAGGATGACATGAGTGCCGTCGGAAATGAGCCGCTCGCCCGTCAGGCGCTGGCGTTCGTCCTGGCTGGCGGACGCGGCAGCCGGCTTCTGGAGCTGACCGACCGGCGCGCCAAGCCGGCGGTCTATTTCGGCGGCAAGTCCCGCATCATCGATTTCGCGCTGTCGAACGCGGTGAACTCCGGCATCCGCCGCATCGCGGTCGCCACCCAGTACAAGGCGCACAGCCTGATCCGGCATCTTCAGATGGGCTGGAACTTCTTCCGCCCGGAGCGCAACGAGAGCTTTGACATCCTGCCCGCGAGCCAGCGTGTCTCCGAGAACATGTGGTATGTCGGCACGGCGGACGCGATCTACCAGAACATCGACATCATCGAGTCGCACAACGCCCGATTCATTGTCGTGCTCGCCGGCGACCACATCTACAAGATGGATTACGAGGTGATGCTGCGCCAGCACGTCGATAGCGGCGCCGACGTCACGGTCGGCTGCCTCGAAATGCCGCGCGCGGAATCCTCCGGCTTCGGCATCATGCATATCGACGAGAACGGCTGGATCCAGGAGTTCCTGGAAAAGCCGGCCGATCCGCCGCCGATGCCGGGCAAGCCGGACGTCTCGCTCGCCAGCATGGGCATCTACGTGTTCGATGCGAAATTCCTGTTCGACCAGCTCAAGCGCGACGCCGAGGACCCGAGCTCGAACCACGATTTCGGCAAGGACATCATTCCCTACATCGTCAAGAACGGCCGCGCGATCGCGCACCAGTTCTCGACCTCCTGCGTCCGTTCCGGCAGCGATCCCCGCGCCTACTGGCGCGACGTCGGCACGGTCGACGCCTATTGGGCGGCCAACATCGACCTCACCGACGTGGTGCCGGAGCTCGACCTGTTCGACCGCGCCTGGCCGATCTGGTCCTACTCGGAGATCACGCCGCCCGCCAAGTTCGTCCATGACGAGGAGAGCCGGCGCGGCCAGGCGGTGAGCTCGCTGGTCTCGGGCGGCTGCATCATCTCCGGCGCCTCGCTGCGCCGTTCGCTGCTGTTCACCGGCGTGCGCATCAACTCCTATGCCAATGTCGAGAACGCCGTGATCATGCCCTATGTGAATGTCGGGCGCGGGGCGCGCTTAAAGAACGTCGTGATCGACCGCGGCGTCGAGATTCCCGAGGGGCTCGTCATCGGCGAGGATCCCGAGCTCGATGCAAAACGCTTCCGAACCACCGAGCAGGGCATCTCCCTCATCACCCAACCGATGATCGACAGGCTGAATACATGACGCCTGCTCGCGTCCTCGCGGTCGCCTCCGAAGTCTATCCCATCGTCAAGACCGGCGGCCTCGCGGATGTCGCCGGCGCGCTGCCGATTGCGCTGAAGGCGCACGGCGTCGAGATGCGCACCCTGATGCCGGGCTATCCCGACGTGATGCGGCTGCTCTCGGGCGCGGAGGAGATCCGGCGCTGGCCGGATTATTTCGGCGGGCCGGGCCGGCTGCTCGCCGGCGCGCATGACGGGCTCGACCTATTCGTGCTCGACGTGCCGCATCTCTACGCGCGGCCGGGCAACCCATACGTCACGGCAGAGGGGATCGACTGGCCGGACAACGGCGTGCGCTTTGCGGCGCTGTCGCGCGTGGCGGCCGACATCGGCCACGGCCTCGTTCCGGCCTTCGTGCCCGACATCGTGCACGCCCATGACTGGCAGGCCGGGCTCGCGCCCGCTTATCTGCGCTACGACAATCGTCCGCGTCCCGGCACCGTGATGACGATCCACAACATGGCCTATCAGGGCAAGTTCGCTCCTGAGCTGATCGGTGCGATCGGCCTGCCGTGGAGCTCCTTCGACGTCAACGGCCTCGAATATTTCGGCGGCATCAGCTTCCTGAAGGCCGGCCTGCAATTCGCCGATCGCATCACGACGGTGTCCCCGACCTACGCGCGTGAGATCCAGAGCGACGAAGGCGGCATGGGGCTCGGCGGCCTGCTGCGCGCGCGCGCGGGCGCATTGAGCGGGATCCTCAACGGCATCGACATCGCGGTGTGGAATCCGCAGACCGATTCGCACATCGCCTATCGGTTCGGCGCGGAGGACCTTACGTTCCGCGCTGCGAACAAGGCGGTGCTTCAGCAACAATTCAATCTCGATTCCTCGGACGAAGCCCCCCTGCTCGGCGTCATCAGCCGGCTGTCCTGGCAGAAGGGGCTCGATCTCCTGCTCGAGGCCATTCCGACCATTTTGGGCGAAGGCATGCAGCTCGCGCTGCTCGGCAGCGGCGACCGCGATCTCCAGGATCGCTATCAGGCCGCCGCCCGCGCGAATCCCGGCCGGATCGGGGTCGTGATCGGCTACGACGAGATCCTGGCGCATCTGATCCAGGCCGGCTCGGACGCGCTCATCGTGCCGTCGCGGTTCGAGCCGTGCGGCCTGACCCAGCTCTGCGCGCTGCGCTATGGCGCCGTGCCGATCGTCTCGCGTGTCGGCGGCCTCGAGGATACCATCGTCGATATCGGCGAGGCGGACGCGTCCGGCCGCGAGGCCACCGGCTTCAAGTTCGGCCCGGTGACGGCGGATGCCCTCGCCGGCACGCTGCGCAAGGCCAACACGGCTTTCCACGACAAGCTGACCTGGCGGCAGCTGCAACGAAACGGCCTTGCGACCGACGTCTCCTGGCGCAGCCGCGCCGGCGACTATGCAGCGCTGTATCGGAGCCTGATCGAATCGCGCCGCGCCTAGCACGTACCGGCTGAGCCCACGCCGAATCCATGTTATAGGATCGGCATGGACCCGTTCTTGATCAAGCTGATCGGCTTTGCTGCCGCCACCTGCACCACCGTCGCCTACGCGCCGCAGTTCATCAAGGTCTTGAAGACCCGCTCGGCGCGCGACATCTCGCTCGGCATGTTCCTGGTCATGGTGCTGGGCCTGGCGCTCTGGCTGATCTACGGCCTGCTCAGCGGCGACGCGCCGCTGATCGCCTCGAACGCCGTCACCATGCTGCTCGCCGGCGGCATTCTGGTGATGAAGCTGAGATACGGCTGAGCTTCCTGATGCCTCGGATTCTTGTTCAGTCGGAAAAACGAAGCCGCTGGTATTGCAACTTCACCGCACGGTAGCATTCGCAGGTGGCCTTGTTGAGCTCGGCGACGTTGACGATCTCGATGTGGCCGCGGCTGAATCGAATGACGTTCGCCTCCTGAAGGGCATGGGCGACGAACGAGACGCTGTTCCGGCGAACCCCGATCATCTCGGCCATCAATTCCTGCGTAAGCTTGAAGCGATCGCGGCCGGATAGATCCCGAACGCGCAAGAGCCATCGCGCCAATCTCGCCTCGACGGAGTGGGATGCATTGCAGCCCACGGATTGCTGGGCCTGAACGAACAGGGCCTGGCTGTGACGCGTCAGGCCATCCCGGAACTCGACACTCCGCTGTGCGAGAGCGCGAAGGCGAGCAGCTTCGATCTGCAAAGCCAGACCCGGCACCAATACGACAGCGTGCACCAGTGCGACGGGTTCTCCCAATACGCCAAAAGTACCCAAAATGGTGTCGGAGCGCCGGCACCATCAATTTCTTCGGAAAAATCTTAGAGCAATAGACACAACCATAGCGCGAATGTGAATCGAGCGATACGGTCAGAAGCACCCGCATATGCACTGTGGCGGGCGGATGGCTACGGGAGGGCGCGTGCGAATGTCACCCCGCCGTGAGGGCTCGTTACGAACAGCTCTGGGAACGGATCATGCCAGCAGGATCGACGCGACGTCGGCGTGAACCTTGATGCTTGCAGCCGCGCGGTTCAAGGCTGACCACCGAACATGTACGACGCCATCGCGACGCTTGCGACCTCGTCCACGAAGACACGATGGCCGACGTCGTTGCCGGCAGCGCCGGCCGCGACCATCAGCGGCAGCAGATGGTCCTCGCGCGGATGCGCCAGGCGCGCGCTCGGCGCGTTCTCCCAGTCGACCAGCATCGCGTTGCGGCGCGCCGCATCCGGCGCACTGATCGCCTCGTTCAGATAGGCCTCGAAATCGTAGGAGACCGGCTTTGATTCCGGCCGGTTGAAGCCGCGCATGTTGTGATAGGTGAGCCCGCTGCCGACGATCAGAATACCTTCGTCCCGCAGGGCGGCGATCGCCTGCCCGGCCTTGATGTGCTCGGCCGCATCGTAGCTCGATTTCAGCGACAGCAGCACGATCGGCATGTCGGCGTTCGGGTACATCAAGCCGAGCGGCACGAAGGTGCCGTGATCAAAACCCTGATTGGCATCTTCGCGGCAATCGAGGCCGGCGCGCGCGAGCAGCGCCTTCACCTCCGCGGCGAGCTCGGGCTTACCCGGTGCCGGATATTTGAGGCGGTAAGTATGCTCCGGGAAACCGTAATAGTCGTACACCATCGGCGGATGCGCCGAGGTCGACACGGTGAAGGCGTCCGCCTCCCAATGTCCGGTGATGACGAGCACGGCTTTTGGTCTCTCGGGGAGAAGCTGTGGCAGCCGCCCGAACTCCTCGGCGGTCCTGGCATATTGCACCCGCCGGTCCTCCATGAACGGCCAGGGGCCGCCGCCATGGGACAGGAACAGGGTCGGAAATCGCGTCATGGGCGAAAGCTCGTCTCGTTGACAACATGCGCGTGCGAGCCGCCCGCGCAACCGGCGGCGAGCATAGGCAAACCCCTATGGTTAGCAAGTCGTTAACGATTTGCCTTCCAAAATCCCCGCCATGGTCGAAGGAGTCGGCCAGAAGACGAGGACGTGAGATGAGGAAGTTTGCGCTGGGGGACGTCGTCAACAGTGACAAGGGCCGCCGCGGCGTCGTCCGCGCCGCCTACAAGTCGCGGGAAGGCCAGCAGTTCTATGCCGTCGAGAAGGACGGCGCGATGGACTATCTGGAGGAAGACCGGCTGAGCCCGGCGCCGCGCGTCGAGCTCGCGGCCTAAGTCCAACTCATTTTCTGCTCTCACTTGCGAGTCGGTCGAGACGCTCCGCGAAGGGATCGTCTCCGCTCGCGGTGCGATCATTCGTGATCAGCAGCAGGCGATCGCCGCCCGCCGCCGCGTCCCAGCGTGGCAGGTCGGGACCGTTGGGATCGCCGCTCCTGGCGAAGTTGATCCAGTAGCTGCGCATGCGGCTTGCGAGCTCGCGATCGCGCCGTGAGAAGATGCCGGCACCGGGCACGCCTTCCACGCCGAAGATGAACTGCAATTCCCGCCCGTGACCGCCGTCCGGGTTGGTGCGCCGGGCCTCCGGCACGTAGGCGAAGCGATAGCGGAAGGTCGGCGCGCCGCTTGCGGCGTGCAGACGAGCCAGCAGCCTCACCGGCTCGGAGAAGACCTTGTCGGTATAAAACCTTGCCGCGAGGTCCGAAGCTTTGGCGAGGTCGGGATAGAGCTTGCGCAGGTCATCGACGGCGGTGCCAGACGATGCAAGCGCCTCGGCGATTTCAGGTTCGCTGTCGAAATCCGTCTCGTCATCGTTGGAGCCGATGATCAGGGGAATCCGCCCTTCATGCCCGGCCGCAAAACCCGCGGCGATATCTTCCCTCACGAGGCTTCCATCGATCGTCGGCGCAAAGCCGAGCGGGACTTTCGCGAGCAGCTTCTTTTCGGCGGCAAGCAGCCGTGCAGGCCCGATCGCACGCGCGTTGGTTTCCTTGGCATCCGGTCCGAGCGTCGCGACGAATTGCAGGCCCCAGGCCTCCGCCTCCTGCCGCGAGCGCAGGCGCACGCGGCCGGGCACCGATTGCAGGATGGCTTTCTGAAACAGACCACGCACCTCGTCGCACAGCATCAACAGCGCGATCGACGTCGCGCCCGCACCATTGCCGAACAAGGTGACGTTCCCGGGATCGCCGCCGAACGCCGCGATGTTGTCGTGGACCCAATGCAGCGCCGCGATCTGGTCCATCAGTCCGTAGTTTCCGGAGCCGTCTTCCGAGAGCGCCGGATGAGTGAGCCAGCCGAGCACACCGACGCGATAATTCACGGTCACCACGATGAGGCCGGCCTGCGCGAGTTTCGCGCCGTCGAACATCGGATCGTTCGCGGTGCCGCCGACGAAGGCGCCGCCATGAACGAACATCATCACCGGCAGCGGGCCGTCGACGCCGAAGGGGCGGAACACATTGAGCGTGAGGCAATCTTCGCTCGCCTTTGGCAGCGACGGCTGGAGGCAGGGCGCGCCGTACTCGTAGGCGGTGCGCATCTCAGAACTCTCGGCCGTTGCCTCCGGCGAGCGCCAGCGCAGCGGGCCGACGGGCGGCGCTGCATAGGCGAGTCCCTTGAAAAACGCCACCTCGCCTTCGACGCCGCCGAGCATCTGGCCTTCGCGCGTCAGCGCGAATGGAAACTGTCCGACCGGTTGGGCCATGGCCGAACCGGCGAGGCAAAGGAATGCGGAAACCACGATGAGCGCAAGCAGGGACCGCATCTTGGGGATCTCAATGCGCGGAGAAGTTCCCCGGAAGGTTACGTCTACGGCTGACGGAGAAGCAAGCTCCGGTCTTACCTCTCCCCGCGAGAGCGGGGCGAGGGAGCGCACCTGCGCTGCGGCCAGAGCTCAACTCATTTACGGCCTCCGGCTAGCTGCCCTTGGCAATGATCTCCGCCAGCGCGCGCCGCGCGACGATGCCAAGCTCACCAAGCGTGGAGTGACCGGCCTGCGCCGCCTCGATCAGGCGCTCGGCGATGAATTTGCGGCTGTCGTGATCGCCACCATGCGGCAGTTGGCGGCACGTCTCCTCCAGGACGACGTCCATGTTCGCTTTCGTCCGCTCACTCAACTCTGTCATGACGCCCGGTCGGTACGCGTGGCTTGTAATCGCAAGCATACACAGAAGGATGTGGTCTGATTAGACCGGACAATCCCGGCGATTGTGCATCGCGGTGCGTGTATCGCCGCAACCTTCGCGCGGCCAAAATCAAGCCGCGATCGACTACCGAAGATTGCACTTGTCCTGATGACAAGCCGAGCCTGCAGCGTTAGCCTGCCGGCAAAACAAAATACACGGGAGGAATGCCATGCCTGACGCAATGGTCGCCGCACGCGAGTCCAAAGCGGCCAGTGGAACAGCCCAGCAGGTCGACGTCGCGGTGGTCGGCGCCGGATTTGCCGGCCTTTATCTGCTTCATCGCCTGCGCCAGGCCGGCTTCACGACGGTCGCCCTTGAAGAGGCCGGCGATGTCGGCGGCACCTGGTACTGGAACCGCTACCCCGGCGCGCGCTGCGACATCCAGACCATCGACTACAGCTACACCTTCGATCCGGAACTCGAGGCGGCCTGGACATGGTCGGAGAAATACGCGACCCAGCCCGAGATCCTGCGCTATCTCGGCTTCGTCGCCGACCGCTACGATCTGCGCCGCGACATCCGCTTCGGGACCAAGGTCACCGAAGCCAAATGGAACGAGGCGGCTGAGCGCTGGCAGCTCACCACCGACAATGGCGCGCCGGTCTCCTGTCGCCATTACATCATGGCCACGGGCTGCCTCTCCGCACCAAAGCCGCCGGAGATCGACGGGGTCAAGGACTTCAAAGGCGAAGTCTATTTCACCGGCCGCTGGCCGCATGACGGCGTCAATCTTGCGGGAAAGCGCGTCGCCGTGATCGGCACAGGCTCGTCAGGCATCCAGTCGATCCCGCTGATCGCCGAACAGGCCGCGCATCTCACCGTGTTCCAGCGCACGCCGAATTTCGCGCTGCCGGCGCACAACGGCCCCGCGCCCTCCGACCGCATGAGCCTGCTGCAAGGCGACCGCGCGGCCTATCGTGAGCAGGCGCGCCAGTCGATGGCCGGCGTGCCCTATCCGCAGCAGACGGCCGTCAGCTGGCAGCTCAGCGATGCCGAGCGCCGCGCACGGTTCGAGGAGGCGTGGGGCAAGGGCGATCTCGTCTATATCCTCACCCAGCTCTGGGCCGACCAAGCGGTCGACGTCGACGGCAACAAGCTGATCTGCGACCTCATCCGCGAAAAGATCTCGGCGACCGTGAAGGATCCCGAGACGGCGGCGGCGCTGATGCCGCACGACCATCCCTTCGGTGCAAAACGCCCCTGCCTCGACACCAACTATTACGCGACCTACAACCGGCCGAACGTCACGCTGGTCAATCTGCGCCAGGAGCCGATCAAGGCGATCACCGCAACCGGCATCACGACGGCCAGGCGCAGCGTCGACGTCGACGTCATCGTGTTCGCGACCGGCTTCGACGCCATGACCGGCGCGATCCGCGCGGTGCATCCGATCACCGGGCGCGGCGGCAAGTCGCTATCGGATGTCTGGGCGCAGGGGCCACAGACCTATCTCGGGCTCACGGTCGAGGGCTTCCCGAACTTCTTCATGATCACCGGTCCGGGCAGCCCGTCGGTTCTGTCGAACATGGCGGTGTCGATCGAGCAGCATGTCGACTGGGTCGTGGACCGGCTCAGGGCTTTGCGCGATGCCGGCTTCACCACCATCGAGCCGACCGAGACGGCGCAGGCCGGCTGGGGCCAGCACATGGCCGACTGCTCGATGCTGACGCTGCACCGGCTCGCCAACACCTGGTACACGGGCGCGAACGTTCCCGGCAAGGTGCAGGGCCTGATGCCCTATACCGGCGGTGTCGGCCCCTATCGCAGCATCTGCGATGAGGTCGTCAGCCGCGGCATGCTCGGGTTCAAGCTCACCGGCCCCAAAGTCGCCGCGCAGTGCAATGACGGCGAGGTGGTGCGGCTGCAGCCGGATGTGCGGCTGGTGCTGAACCTGCTGGCAACGCTGAACCTGCCACCGATCGAGTCGATGGGCGCGCTCGGCGCCCGCGCCTTCGTCAACGAGTTCAACAAGGGCCGTCCGGCGGGGCGACCGATCGGCGATGTCGTCGACGGAACGCTGCCGGGCACCGACGGCCCGCTTCCCTATCGTGTCTACAAGCCGGCAACCCCGGGGCCACATCCGGTCGTAGTCTATTTCCACGGCGGCGGCTGGGTGCTCGGTGACGAGCAGTCGGACGATCCGTTCTGCCGCGACATGGTGCGACGGACCGGGATGATGTTCGTCAGCGTCGGCTATCGCCACGCGCCGGAGCATCGCTTCCCGACCGCGGCTGAGGACGGCTATGCGGCGACGCGCTGGATCGCCGAGCACGCCGCCGAGCTCGGCGGCAAGCCGGGCCCGGTGCTGGTCGCGGGCTGGAGCGCCGGCGGCAACATCGCCGCCGTCACCTGCCAGCTCGCGCGCGATCGCGGCGGGCCCGAGATCGCCGGCCAGCTCCTGGTGTGCCCGGTCACCGACTGCGACTTCGATCGTTCCTCCTACAACGACAATGCGACCGGCTACTTCCTGACGCGCTCGCTGATGTACTGGTTCTGGGACCTCTACTGCTCGCCGGCCGACCGTACTGATCCGCGTGTCTCGCCGCTCCGCGGCAAGGTCTCGGGCCTGCCGCCGGCCTTCGTCGTCACCTGCGAGTTCGATCCGCTGCGCGACGAAGGCATCGCCTATGCCGAAGCGATGGCCGCTGCCGGCGTCCCGGTCGAGCAGCTCAAGGCGCGCGGCCAATTCCACTCGTCCTTTGCGATGGTCGACGTGGTGATCACCGGAGTGCCAGGCCGGGTGCAGATGGCCGAGGCCCTGCGGCGTTTTGCCGGGCTTCCGCCGGAGGTCAGCCTCGGCGACGAGCACAGCCACGGTCACACCAGCCCGGGACACAAAATCGCAGCGGCCGCGAGCTAGTGCGACAAGGCAGCCGGGAACCTTTTCCCGGCCGCCGCGTTGGGAGATGTGGCATCGAGATGAAGCGATAGGTATGGGCCCCGGAGCGCAAGTCTGCGCGCTGGGGTTCTTTTTGCGTGAGGCGAGGCGATGGGGGACGTGGTTGCGGATTCAAAGGTCGATTTCGGCGCACGTGCAGCGCTGTATAAATGGCCGTCACTTGCCAACCAGCGCCGGCCGGACCGCGAGTCCTACCAGGTAAGCGAGGGCACGCTCGACGAATGCATCTCGGCGTTCATGGACAAGCCGGCGGCGACCCGGCATCTCTATGAGATCCGCACGGCGGCGCAGCCGCCGCTGGTCACGGATATCCTCTCGCCCGAGCACGTCATCGAGCTATCGCGCCTGAGAGAATTTCTCTGATTGCGTGCAGACGCCAGGGCTGCGCGTGCCAAGGCTGCACGTGCACGACAAGCTTTTCCCACACATAGGAACCTTCTTCCGGTTTTTCCCGTTAACGGAGATCGGAAGCCAAGGCGTGAGTGTCCAAGATGCCGAGAGCTGGCGTGCCATCCACGGTCGTGCCTTATGGCGCAGACCAGACCCTGTTCGTGGTGATCGATCGCCGCGACGAGGCGACCGAAATCCGCGTCGAGCGAAGCGATCTCGAGACCACGATCGGCGAGCTCGTCGCCGGCTGCTTCAACGACCCGATCAAGGTGATCTCGTTCAACACGCTCGAACACTGGATGAAGGACATCTCGACCGACGTCGCCGGCGAGATTCGCGCGCGATGCGACATCGATGGCGTGACACTGCCCGACTATCTCAGCGATTTCGTCGAGAGCCACACCTGATCGCGCGTTATCGTTGTTGATACGCCGCAATTCGCAGGCAACAAAAAAAGCGCCGCTTCCGCGGCGCTTTTCGTGTGGCAACCTCAGTGATGCCAGAACAATGCCAGCAGCAGAATGATCGGCAGCGGCACGCCAAGCAACCAAAGCAAAGCACCTCGTCCAAAACCCATGGCTCTCTCCTCCTCTTGCATCACGGACATGACGCGGGAAATGAGAGGAAGTTCCGAGCGCTGCAGTGAGGGCGAATGCGCTCAGAGCATGGTTTATGAGGGTTGGGCGCGCCGATACTTGCCGGCGATGACCTCGATCTCGCGGCGGCGTTCGTCGGCGAAGGCCAGGAGCTTTTCGATCGTCAGCGTATCCGTGATCCGTTTAGCGAGCCGCTCGGCACGCGCGGCCTGATCTTCGAGATACTGGATCGTGTTCAAGCGCCCGCCTCCCCAAAAGCCCCGAATTGTTTGGGCACCCATGGTGCTTGAGAAGCGGCTAACAGACGGTTAAGCGGCGGCTCGCATCGATGAATCGCCCCTCACCGCACGACGTCGAGCCTGACATTGGCGATGCCCTTGTCCACCATGCCGAGCGCCTCGGCCGCAGAAGGCGAGATGTCGACCACGCGTCCGCGAACATAGGGCCCGCGATCGTTGACCCTGACGGTCACGAAGCGGCCGGAGGAAACATCGGTGACGCGCAGCTTCGTGCCGAACGGCAGGCTGGGATGCGCCGCGGTCAATTCGTTCTTGTCGAACCTCTCGCCGCTCGCGGTCTCCGTATCCGAATAGAAGCTGGCAACGCCATGTGAGGCGGTTCGCTTGTCATCACCGTTGGGGACACGCGCCCGGCTGATCGGCCGTGGATGCAACGCCGCCACGCGATGCGGCCGCTCGATTGCGGCCTGCCGGCCGGTGCCGGCGAGATCGGCCTTCTGGCGGCCGACCGGAGATTGCGCGCAGGCGGCAAGCGAGGCCGCACCAATGATGGCGAGCAGCAACCGGCACGAGGTCGCGGGGGAAATCCGGGCACTTTCGGCACGTGCAAAGCGAGACATGATACGCCCCTCCGAACGGCCTCAAGTTCGGTGGGCAATGAGGGCAGAACCTTGTCGGAACAAAAGCGGGCCTGAGGCCAGGGCTTTTTCCCAACCGGCTGTGACGATTCCACCACACTGGCGTGTCCTGAATCGGGACAAATCAGCGAGAAATCAGCTTGATACGGCGCGCTGGGCGATCGGGCGCTCCCCCGGTTGAGTACCGTCCGGATCGGACTCACACTTGTCCGTCACCCGGATCGCGCCGGACGATGCTGCGCGTTGCCTGATCCGCCCCTCCATCCTCTCTTTCGTTCTTACAGGGAGCGAGGGGCCGCCTCCGCGCGTTCGCCTCAGTATTTCGGCTCGTACATCTGCGACTGGACCAGAGCCTTCACGTCGTTGGGCGCGGGGCCGTCGGCGAGCCCGCGCTGATAGGCAACGTCTGCCACTGCGGCGGCAATGCGGGCCGAGACTTCGCGGATGCGGGGGAGTGCCGGATAGAGGCTGCCCTGCGCGAGGTCTTCCTTACCGACGCAATCGGCGAGCGAATGGGCGGCGGCCATGAACATCTCGTCGGTGACGAGACGCGAGCGGGTGGCGATGACGCCGAGGCCGACGCCGGGGAAGATGTAGGAGTTATTGCCCTGGCGCGGCACGAAGGTGCGGCCATTGAGCTTCACGGGGTCGTAGGGGCTGCCGCAAGCGAACAGCGCGCGGCCCTCGGTGTAGCGATAGGCATCCTCCGCCGAGCATTCCGCCTTCGAGGTCGGGTTGGACAGCGCGAACACGATCGGATGCTCGTTGAGCCCGGCCATCGCCTTGAGCACGTCGGGCGTGAAGGCGCCGCCGACCGCGGCGACGCCGATGATCGCCGTCGGCTTCAGCGTCTTGATCGCGGTGAGGAAGTCGGTGATCGGCGCTTGGCCGGCATGCGCATAGCGGAGCTTGTGGCCGGACAGGCCATCCCGGCCGCTGACGACGAGGCCGCGGGAATCCACCAGCCAGTTGCGGCGGAGCGCCTCGGCCTCAGTGGCGCCCTCGGCCATCATGGCGGAGACCACGAGATCGGCGATGCCGGTCGCCGCCTCGCCCGCACCGAGGAACAGGATCTTCTGATCTTTCAGCTTGCCGCCGGAGATGCGTAAGCCTGAGAACAGGCCGGCAAGCGCCACCGCCGCGGTGCCCTGGATGTCGTCGTTGAAAACGCAGGCTTCATCGCGATATTTGTGCAGCAGCTTGAACGCCGAGTGATTGGCAAAATCCTCGAACTGGATCAGCACGCCCGGGAACGTCTTTCGCGCGGCGACCATGAACTCGTCGACGAAGCTGTCATAGGCCTCGCCGGTGAGCCGCCGCTCGCGCAGGCCGAGATAATAGGGATCGTTCAAGAGCTCTTCATTGTTGGTGCCGACGTCGAGCACGATCGGTAGGCAATGCTCGGGATGCACGCCGGCGCAGGCCGAATAGAGCGAGAGCTTTCCGACCGGAATACCCATGCCGTTGGCGCCGAGATCGCCGAGGCCCAGGATGCGCTCGCCATCGGTGACCACGATCAGCCTGGCCGGATAGGGCCAGTTCTTCAGGATCTCCGCGATCTGGCCGCGATCGCGCGAGGAGATGAACATGCCGCGCGGCCGCTGGAAGATCAGGCCGTACTTCTGGCAGGCGAGCCCGACGGTCGGCGTGTAGATGATCGGCTGGATCTCGTCGATATTGTCGACGACGACGCGGAAGAACAGCGCCTCGTTGCGGTCATGCAGCGCATTCAGCGCGACATATTTTTCGAGATCAGTCGGCAGCATACGCAGATTGGTGAGCACACGATCGACCTGCGTCTCCATCGTCAGCACGCAGGGCGGCAAGAGGCCGCGCAGGCCGAGCGCGGCGCGCTCCGCCTCAGTGAAGGCGGTGCCCTTGTTGAGCAAGGGATCGCGCAGCAGCGTCATGCCGTGCGATTGATCGGACGATGGCGACTGGGCAGCGACCCGGGCAGGTCTATTCACGAATTCCCCCAAGGAGTTTCTTATTGAACAGCAAGCATTGTCGGCCAGCGCTCCCCGGAGATCAAGGACATAGGAAGTTCATGTGTCGAATATGATCTCGCACCGCAGCGAGAATTTTAGTGCAGATCGCAGATCAAGCGCGAGGCAAAGGTTAACGCCGCAAAGCTCTTGTCCCTCTTGGTGAGGAGCGCGGCACGCGTGTCTCCGGACGATGCCTTGCATCGCCGGGCGAACCATGAAGGCCCCGATCTCGCCCGCGGCCATCCTTCGAGACGCCCGCTTTCGCAGGCTCTTCAGGATGAGGCCGTGTTATGAGGCGACAGCGCTACTCCGGCTTGATGTCGGCGGCCTTCACGATCGGCCACCATTTCTCGGTCTCGGCCTTCTGAAAGGCGGCGAGTGCCGCAGGCGATTGCTGGTCCCGCGGTGGAATTTCCTGCCCCAATTCGCCAAAGCGCTGCTTGACGGAAGCGTCAGCGAGCACGGCGACGATGGCCGCGTTGAGCTTTGTGATGATGTCCTTCGGCGTGTTCTTTGGTGCCCAGATGCCGTGCCAGTAGGAGATGTAGAGGCCCGGCAGGCCCGCCTCGTCGACCGTCGGAACATCAGGTGCGGATGCTAGCCTTGTCGGCGAGGTCACGGCGAACGCCTTGATCGCACCGTTCTTGTATTGCGGCAGCGAGTTCGAGGCCTGATCGAACATGATGTCGATCTGGCCTGCCACGAGATCGATCATTGCGGGCCCCGCGCCGCGATAGGGCACGAACTGGAAGTCGGTGCCGGTCCTTTCCTTGAAGAAGACGCCGGCCACATGGGCGCCGGTGCCGGCGCCGGCCGTCCCGGCAGTGGCCTTGCCGGGGTTGGCCTTCAGCCACGCGATCATGTCCTTCAGATTGTTGGCCTCGAGCGACTTCCGGCCGACGATGAGCTGCGTCCCCATCGCAATCGTCGCGACCGGCTCGAAATCGGCGATGACGTCGTAGGGCAGCTTGAAGATGGCACCATTGAGCACATGGGTGCCCCAATGGCCGATGGTGATCGTCGTGCCGTCAGGGGTTGCACGCGCGACGCGGGCGCCCGCGATGCTGCCGGAGGCGCCGGCGACGTTCTCGACCACCACCGTCGTGTGCAGCTCGGCAGCGATCCGCTCGGACAGGATGCGCGCCAGCGTGTCGGTCGGCCCGCCCGCTGCAAACGGCACCACGAGCGTAATGGGGCGCGATGGAAAGGGCTGGGCGCCTGCCGGCGCGGCCGCTGCCGCGCATCCGATCAACACGCCAATGACGATCAGATGACCGCGCAATCCGGCCCACAGCCCCCGCATCGTTCTCTCCCACCCTTTTTGCCGCCCGCATGTTGTCAGCGCGCTGGAGCCGGAGTGAACGCTGCCGGAGGAGTGGAGGCAAGGGGGAAGTTTGTCGAGCCGTTATCCAGCGGCTCGCCGCGGCGTGAGGTTTGCGGCACTGTCAGCCGGCGGCGCGACGTGCATCAGAATGGTCTGGGTCGCCGATGCGACCTCGATGCCGTTCTGCTGGAAGCGCTGCTTCATGCGGCGGTTGAACTCGCGCTGGACCGGCCAGCGGCCGGCCTCGGTGCAGCGGATCTGGCCGACGATCGACACCATCGCGCCATCGACCTTGTCGACGCCCCAGAGCTCGAGGTCGCCGCGGATCAGCGCGCGGAATTCGCCCTCGCGGCGCATCTCGTCGACGATATCCTTGAGGATCTGGCCGGCGCGGTCGGTGTCCTCCTTGTAGGCCACGTTGACGCTGACGGACGCATTGCCCGCGCCGCGGCTGGCATTGGTGATGGTCGTGACCGCGCTGAACGGCACGATGTGCACGGCACCGTCGCCTGCGCGCAGGCGGATGGTGCGGATCGAGACGTTCTCGACGACGCCTGAGAGCCCCGACACGCTGACATTGTCGCCGACCTGCACCGTATTCTCCAACAGCAGGAACAGGCCGGTGATGAGATCCTGCACCAGTTTTTGCGAACCGAAACCGATGGCGATGCCGACGATGCCGGCGCCTGCGAGCAGCGGGGCGACATTGACGCCGATCTCACTGAGCGCCGTGAGGCCGACGACCGCGGCGATCACGCAGAGCAGCGCGGTGCGCAGCATCGGCTGGAAGGTCCGCAGGCGCGCGGCGCGGGCGTAGTGCCCGTCGCGGGACAGCGCATTGATCTGGCGATCCAGCAGCGCGTTGCTGATCTCCCAGATAGCCGCAGCGACGAATACGGCAACGCCGATCGTCACCACGGCCGAGATCAGCCGTCCGCCGATCTGGCCGCCATAGAACCAGACGATGGCGTCCACGCCCCAGACTTCGAGCACGGCCACGAAGCCGATGAAGGCGATCACGCTGGACACGATCTTGCGCAGCAGCGGCAGATAGCGGTTGGCCCGGATTTCCAGCCCCGGAAAGCGCTGGAGGATCTCCGGCTTGATGCGGAAGCCGCGGTCGATCAGGCCCAGCGTCAGCATGATGGCAACGCGCGTGATCAGCGCCACCGCGATGGTGCCGACGAAATATTGCAGCAGCAGCGCATAGCCGTTGCGGATGTTCAGCGCCCACACCGCCCACAGCGCAAGATCGAGCGCGATCGCAAGATAATGCCAGCCACCGGCGATGCGGTTGCGCAGGCGCGCCGCAATCCCCGGCCGCTCGGCGGGCGCGCGAATGGCTTCGGCGACCTGGCGGCGGCATTGCAGGATGATGACGACGACGAAGAGATGCACGACCAGCATCACCATGCGCAGCAGCGCGGCGTAGCCGGCGCGATGCAGACCGAGCAGCAGCGCCACATTGGCAAAGGCGATGCCGGAGACGCCGACGCCGACGATGCGGCGCGCCCAGATCTCGATATAGGCCGCGGTCTCGGCCCGAACCGGAAACAGGCCGGACGGCCCCGCCAGCGCACGGACCACGCAGATGAGCCCGCGCGAGAACGCATAGGCGTTGACGACCGCGAGGATCACGAGGCGGACGGTCGTGGGCTCGCCGATCTCCGTTCCGAGCAGCGCGGTGGCGATGCCCACGAAGACGAACACGGGAAGCAGTTCGAACACCAGGCGCGCCAGCACAAAGGGCAGCCGCAGCACGACCTGCCAGATCCGCACGAGACTGTGGCGGCGCTTGTGCAGTTCGGGCTCCGGGGTGACATCGGTCACCGATGACGGCGGATCTGCAATGGGCAGCGCCTGCGCCGGCAGATGCGCGGCCTGCGGCACGCGACCTTCCAGGAACACGACCGGACGGCGGATCAGACGAAAGATCACCCACTCGGCGGAGAGGGCGCAGCCGAGCACCAGCGCGAGCTTCCAGGCGATCTCGATCAGGAGGTTGTAGGCCGCGGGATCGTTCGCGGTTCGCATGATCCAGTAATAGAAGGCCGGGAAGTGCGTGAGCGTCCGCGCCACGCCGGCGATCTCGCCCGAGATCTCGCCGATCTGCTCCGATACCGTGAGCAGGAGCTGCGCACCGAGGCCATCGGCCGAAAGCGGGATCGGCGATTTCTGCTCGGGCGCGGACGGCGCAGGCTGCTGCTGACCTGATACATTCGCGATCGCGCGCAGCGTGTCGATCATCTGCGCGCGTTTCTGGTCGTCCTGCAGCGTCTCCAGCGCGCGCCTGGCCTCGTCCGGCGACAGCGTGGCCGCACCCTTGGTCGCCGGCGCACGCGCCTCGGCCTGGGCGCCGGAGAGAGATGAGATGGCGAGGAAGAGCGCTGCGAGGAGCGCCGAGGCAAGCTTATGCGACACGAGGATTCCTTGAAAAAATGAATGTGCAGGCGGCGACGGGGCCGTCACCGCCGAAGCACGTGCGTCATGTCGGATCGTCGTTATTCGCCCCGGCGCTGTGTCGGAAGTTGGCCAAGGAGGCGACATTCTCTTGGCATTTGCCCCGATGCAGGAAGCAGGAACCCCGTTTCCGACACGGCGAAATACCGGCTCGCGGGCGCGCGTCGATACAGCACGATGCTCACGCCAAAAACCTCTCCCGTCATTCCGGGATGGCTCCGGAACGACGGTGAGGAGGAGGAGGAGAAATGAAGCGTGATGCCAATCGCTCTGCGAAGCACAGCGCCGGGCAGGTAGGGGCCTTGCCTCACTGATGGAGCCCTCTAAACCTTGACCCGGCGTGCCGTTCGCGGTTTCTGCCGCTATGCGATAGTCCGAACGAGCTCCATCGCACTTAACGCGGCTGGATCTGCGGAGGTGGTGTCATAGACCTCCCCTTGCTCATGAGGTGGACGTTGCGCGTCGCGTATTCGCGACCAACGTCATGCTCCTCCCGTGACATAGAACTGTCAAGCAGGATCAATGGCTTTGAAATCACATTTGAGGGCGTGTTCCAGGCCGTTCCCGCGACAGATTGGTCGCATGAGGCGACGGAATAAATCCCTTCCAGCAGCGTTTGTATCGAAGAGATTGTCCGTCCTCATTATTTCCAGAAAGCCAGAGATGAAAGCATTGACTTGCATGGCCGTTCTCGCTGCCCTCGTGACCGGATCGGCATTCGCGCAAACCCCGCCGCAGACCTCCACCAGAAAGGTCGACGGCACCGACAATGTCTACATCTTCCGCTATGGCGGCCATCAGTCGATGTTCGTGGTGACGCCGAAGGGCGTGATCGCAACCGACCCGATCTCCTACTTGCGACCCGCCAAGCCCTATATCGACGCGATCAAGGCGGTCACCGACCAGCCGATCAAATACGTCGTCTACAGCCATCATCACTACGACCACATCGCCGGCGGCCAGCCATTCAAGGATCTCGGCGCCACCTTCATCGCGCATCGGCGGACCAAGGAGCGCCTGCTCGAGCTGAAGAAGCAGAATGCGCTGCTCGCCGACGTCGTGATGCCGGATCAGGTGGTGGACGACAAGAAGAGCATCACGCTCGGCGGCACCACGCTGGAGCTGAACTATGTCGGCCGCAACCATTCCGACAATTCGCTGGTGATGCGGCTGCCGAAGGAGAAGATCGTCTTCGTCGTCGATTTCGCGCCGATCGAGTCCGTCCAGTTCCGCAACATCCCCGACAATGTCTCGCCGCTGGAATATATCGCTTCGCTGAAGAAGCTGGCGTCGCTCGACTGGGAGCGGATGATCCCCGGCCACCCCAATGCCGGCGGGCGGCTCGGCACCAAGAAGGACGTCGAGGACGACATCGCCTACATGGAGGATCTCTCCGCCGAGGTGAAGAAGGCGGCGGACGCCGGCAAATGCATCGATACCGCGATGAAGGAAGTGAAGCTGCCGAAATACGAGAAGTGGGCGAATTACGAGACCGCGCTGCCCGCCAATGTCGAGCGCTTCTGCTACTGGTGGGGCCGCGGGTACTAGCAAGCCGCTTGCAGAGAAACTCGTAGGGTGGGCAAAGCAACGAGACGCGCAAGGCGCGGCTCGTCGCGTGCCCACCATGCCAGCCGCGATCGTGGAGAGACGGTGGGCACGGCGCAAGGGCGCCTTTGCCCACCCTACGAGATCAGAGATCGCAGCTACGACCTGCGGCAGACAGGTCGCTTTGCCCGCCCGGCCCGGTCTGCGGCGATGATGACATCATGCCCCTGTCTTGCCCGACGGGTCAAACGGACATCTTTAAATCCGAACAACAGCGACCGTTCGCCAAGCCATTGATTCCACTGGCACCGGCTACTGTGCATGGGGTTGTTTTCGTACTTTTTCGATGACCGGCTCGGCTGGCCTAGAGAAACATGTCTGCCAGGTCGACCGTCGAGGACTTTCCGATCTGGTCGAAGTTTCGCGCCAGCCAGCTTCGCGCCGCCTCGCGGCCCTCGTCGCGCAGGCGACACAACAGGCTCCATTCGGGGTGGAACTGCGTGGCCGTGCCGAGCTGCGACATCAACTGGTCGTTGCCAATCCAATGTATGTACATGCGGCTATGCCTGCTGCTGTCGAGCTCGCCGTCGTCGATCAGCCGCGTGGCGAAGGCGATCGCGCGCATCTCGCGCATCAAGGACGAATTGAAGCTGATCTCGTTGATGCGGTGGAGGACATCGGCTGCACTGGTCGGCAGCTCGTTGCGCCGGATCGCCGTGACCTGCACGATGATGACGTCGTGACTGCCCTTGCGGTAGATCAACGGATAGATCGCGGGATTGCCGAGATAGCCGCCATCCCAATAATGCTCGCCGTCGATCTCGACGGCCTGGAAATACGGCGGCAGGCAGGCCGAGGCGAGCACGGTTTCCGCCGTGAGCAGCGGGCTCTGGAATACCTTGATCTTGCCGGTGCGAACGTTGGTGGCGTTGAGAAACAGCTGCGGCGCCTCGGGCGAGGAATTGAGCCGGTCGAAATCGACCACGCGCTGCAGCAGCGAGCGGAGCGGATTGAAATGAAAGGGATTGAGCAGGCCCGGCGGCAGCGTGTGCGTCAGCGTGTGGATGATTGCGTGGACCGGATGATATTCCGGCGGCAGCCTCAGGGCCTGTATCCACTGGTTCAGCGGCGACATCAAATCGTACGTCATGTCCATACGCGACACTTCGTACCAGAATGCGTGCAGGCTCTCCCGGGCGGCCTCCGCGCCGCCGTGCGCCATGCCGGAGGCCATCGCCACCGCATTCATGGCGCCGGCACTGGTCGCGCTGACCGCCTCGATCGCCAACCTGCCGTCTTCGAGCACCTGATCGAGCACGCCCCAGACGAAGGCGCCGTGCGCGCCGCCGCCCTGGAGCGCGAAGTTGACGGTCTTGCGGTCCGCGGTCCGGTTGGCTGTCACTTTGCTTGCTTCTTGCTTCCCGTCGCTTCTTTCTCCAGCGCCTTGCGCACCTCTTCGAACTCCTCCAGCGAGGCCTTGTCGGCGCGGGGAAAGCGCAGGTCCAGCTTTTCGAGCGCAGCGTTGATCACCGAGCCAATCACGACGCGCGCGAACCATTTGTGATCGGCGGGCACGACATACCACGGCGCATGCGGCGTTGCCGTGTGGCGAACGATGTCTTGATAGACCGCCTGATAGCGCGGCCACAGCGCGCGCTCCTTGATGTCGTCCATGGAGAATTTCCACTGCTTGGCGGGCTCCTCCAGCCGGTCGAGGAAGCGCTGACGCTGCTCGTCCTTGGACAGGTTGAGAAAAAACTTCAACACCACGGTGCCGTTGCGCGTGAGGTAACGCTCGAAGGCGGAGATGTCCTCGAACCGCTCCTTCCAGATGTTCTTGGTCACGAGCTTCTGCGGCAGCTTCTCCTTGGCGAGGATCTCCGGATGCACGCGCGTCACCAGGCACTCCTCGTAATGCGAGCGGTTGAAGATGCCGATATGGCCGCGCTCCGGCAGCGCGGTGACGTGGCGCCAGAGGAAGTCGTGGTCGAGCTCCTTGCTGCTTGGCGCCTTGAAGGCGTGGACATCGCAGCCCTGCGGGTTGATGCCCTCGAAAATCGCCTTGATCGCGGAATCCTTGCCGGCCGCGTCCATGGCCTGGAACACGATCAGCACCGACCAGCGGTCCTGGGCGTAGAGTTTCTCCTGGAACTCGATCAGCCGCTTCTTGTTGGCGTCGAGAATCTCCTGCGCCCTCTCCTTGTCGAGATCGCCCTTCTCGTTGGTCTTGTGCGCCTTGAGGTGAAACTTGCCCGAGCCGTCGTAGCGGAACGGCGTGATGTAACGGTCAAGTTCCTGGGCGAGCGATCTGGACGGCTTCTTGTTCATGGGCGCGGGGCACCTTGCGTTGCGGCTTCAGTCGGTCGAGCACGCTACCAAGGATACCCTTGGGAAGGAATATGATGAAAAGCACCAGCAGCACGCCGTAGACGAGATTGTCCCAGCCGACCGCCTTGGTGCCGAAGCCGATGCGCAAGCTCTCCGCCAGCAGGATCGTGATGACGGCACCGAAGGTCGGACCGAGCGAGACGAACAGGCCGCCGACGATGGCGGCAAACACCATCTGGAGCGACACCGCGATGCCGCTGACCGTGTCGGGCGTAATGAACATCTGGTACTGGCAGTAGATGGCGCCGGCGAGCGCCGTCATCAGCGCGCTGAGCAGCGTGATCTTCAGCTTCTCCGCGGTGACGTCGACGCCGGCGGCGGCCGCGGCGTCCTCGTCCTCCGAGATCGCCTCCAGCGCGTAGCGGCTCATGCTGCGGTCGACCCAGTGCCAGACCACGATGCCGAACAGCCAGACCCCGAGCGCGATCAGATACCAGGTCGTCTTGTCGTCGAATTGCAGCGCCAGCAGCTTGTTGCCCGAGGCGCGGTTCGGCGTGTAGCCGAGCGAGCCGCCGGTATAGTCACGTGTGGCGGTGATGACCTGGAGCACGATGCCCGACAGCGCCAGCGTCACCAGCACGAAATAGTGACCGGTGATGCGGAAGCGGAAGCAGGGATAGCCGACGATCAGCGCCAGCGTACCCGCCGCAGCCATGCTGATGGGAATGCCGATCCAGGGCGACCAGCCCAGATGATTCCACAGCAGCGCGGTGACATAGGCGCCGATGCCCATGAAGCCGCCATGGCCGAGCGAGACCAGGCCGAACCGCCCCATCATCGACCAGGACGTGTAGGCGAACGACCAGATCAGGATCAGCACCAGGATGTGCAGATGATAGGGATCGCGATAGACGAAGGGCAGCGCGACCAGCGCCGCCAGTCCCACCGCCCATGCCGCAAGCCGCCCCTGCCCCGTCATCGGCGCCTCGCAAGCAGGCCCGCGGGCCGGATGAACATCATGACGATGAAGAAGGCGAAGGCGAGCACATAGCCCCATTCGAGGTCGGAGAACAGCCCGCCGAGCGAGATGATCTCGGCGAACACGAAGGCGGCGATGAAGCCGCCGATGAAATTGCCGAGGCCCCCGAGCACGCAGATCAGGAAGGTGATCGGCCCGAAGGACAGGCCGACGAAGGGGTGCACGTCGTATTGCAGCACCAGCAGGCAGGCGGCGAGGCCTGCGAGCGCGCCGCCGAGCGCCGAGGTGATGAGGTAGAGCTTCTTCGTATCGACGCCCATCAGCGCCATGATCTGCCGGTCCTGCGAGATGGCGCGGATCGCGGTGCCGGTGAAGGTGCGCGTCATGAACAGGTAGACGGCGACCATGCCGACCAGCGCAGCCAGAAACGACAGGAGTCGTGCGTAGCTGAAATTCATATCGCCGAAGGCGAGCACCGGCAGGCGGATGCCGAGATTGCGGAAGTCGATGCCGAAGGCGACGGTAGCAAAGCTCTGGAGCACGAACAGCACGCCACCGGTTGCGAGCAACTGGTTGATCGGCGGCGCGGTGAGCAGCGGCGCGATCACGAGGTAATGCAGCGCGGCGCCGAGCAGCGCGACCAGAAGAATGGTGAACGGCGCCGCGATGAAATAGCTGACGCCGTAGTACTGCACCATGAAATACATGGCGTACATGCCGATCATCACGAGCTCGGCATAGCAGATCCAGGTCACGTCGATGACGCCGAAGATCAGATTGAGCCCAAGCGCAAGCAGCGCCAGCACGCCGCCGAGCAGGATGCCGTTGATCACGGCCTCCAGCAGGTAGATGTCGAAAATGTCCAGGAATGCCTGCATGCCCCTGCCCGCCCCTCACACCCCGAGATACGCTTCCTTGACCGTGTCGCTCGCGAGCATCTCGGCCGAAGTGCCTGAGCTGCGGATCGTGCCGGCCTCGATCAGATAGGCACGGTCGACCACCCGGAGCACCTGCTGCACGTTCTGCTCGACGATCAGCACCGTCAGCCCGCGGGCGCGGATCCGCTTCACCAGCTCGAACACCTGCTGCACCACGACCGGCGCAAGTCCCGCGGAGGGCTCGTCGAGCAGCAGTAGTTTTGGATTGGACATCAGCGCGCGCCCGATCGCGCACATCTGCTGCTCGCCGCCGGACATCGTGCCGGCCATCTGGTGGCGGCGCTCCTTCAGGCGCGGAAACAGGTCGAACACCACCTCCAGCCGCTCGGCATAGTGGCCGCGCGCCTCCTTCATGAAGGCGCCCATCTTCAGATTGTCGTCGACCGTGAGCTGCGGAAACAGCCGCCGGTTCTCCGGCACATGTGCAATGCCGAGGCTGACGATCTTGTGCGGCGGCGTCGCCACGACATCGACGCCTTCCATCCTGATCGAACCGCGCGAGGGACGGATCAGGCCGGAGATGACGCGCATCAGGGTGGTCTTCCCGGCGCCGTTCGGGCCGATGACGCCGACCGCCTCGCCGGCCCTCACGTCGAGATCGACGTCGAACAGCGCCTGGAACGTACCGTAGCCGGCGTTGACGGACCGCAGCTCCAGCATCGGCTAGCCTCCCGCGCGGCGGCGCGCTTCGGCGGCCGCGGCCTGCGTGGTCTCGGCATCGGTGCCGAGATAGACCTCGATGACGCGCGGATCGCCTGCGACCGCGCTCGGCAACCCTTCCGAGATCTTCTCGCCGTGATCGAGCACCATGACGCGATCGACCACCCGCATCAACACGCCCATGATGTGCTCGACCCAGATGATGGTAATGCCGAGCTCGTCGCGGATGTTGCGCAGCATGTCGGCGGCCTGGTCCATCTCGGTCTCGTCAAGGCCGCCGAGGCTTTCGTCGGCGAGCAGCAGTTTTGGCGCGGTAGCGAGCGCTTTTGCCAGCTCGAGCTTCTTCAACCCGGCAGCGCCGAGGCCGTCGACGCTGGCATGGCGGTCGGTCGGCAGGCCGACCATGGCCAGCGACCGCTCGGCCGCTTCCTCGGCCATGATGCGGCTGTGGCGGCCCTGGCCGTAGAAGCCGGCGAGCGCGACGTTCTCGAAGATGGTCAGGCGGCGGAAGGGGCGCGGAATCTGGAAGGTACGGCCGATGCCGCGGTTGATGATCCGGTGCGGCGCGAGGCCCGCGATCTCGTGCCCGGCGAACAGGATCGACCCGGAGGTCGGCGCCAGCGTGCCGGAGAGCATGTTGAAGATCGTACTCTTGCCCGAACCGTTGGGACCGATCAGGCCGAGGATCTCGCCCTGGTCGACCCGAAACGATACGTTGTTCACGGCGGTGAAGCCGCCAAACCGCTTCACCAGCCCGCTGACTTCCAACACCAAAGCTCTCCGTTTCTTCGCGTGTTGCGCTACTGGTTGCTGTAGGTGGTGCCCTTCGGCAGTGGCAGCACGGCCTCGCGCTGCGCCTGGCTCTTGGGCCACACCACATGGGACTTGTCCTCGAGATACTGGATCACGACGGGGAACGAGCGCTCGTTCTGCCCTGCCATCGGCGTGCCTTCGCCGTAGAACTTGACGCCGAAGCCGAGCATGGTGCCGCCCTCGGGAATGTCGGTGTCGAGCGCCGCCTTGCGCAGCGCGTCGGGATCGACCCCGCCGTATTTTTTGATCGCGCGCGGCAGCACATCGCTCATGAACACATAGGTATTGGACGCACCGATGCCGACATGGGCGGAGCGGATGGCGACGCCGGGCCTGATCTTGTCGAACTCCTCGCCGACCATCTTGATCACGGGGGGAAGCTTCGGATCCATGGTCTTCTGGTTGGCGAGCCAGATCGAGATCGGGTCGGTGTTGAAGATGTAGGTGGCATCCGCGCCCATGCCCTCCTTCAGCTTCTCATAGACGCCATAGCCGGCGCCATGCCCCATCAGCGCGCCGAACTTCAGCCCCTGCTCGCGGGCCTGCCGCAGCAGCAGCGTGATGTCGGGGTTGTAGCCGGTGTGGAAGATCACGTCGGGCTTGGCGCGCTTCAGCTTGGTCACCAGCGACGAGAGATCCGGCGCGGTCGCCGAATAACCTTCCTTGATCACGACGTTGAAGCCGGCCTTCTTGGCGCCCGCCTCGTTACCCCTGGAGACGTCGACGCCATAGGCGCCGTCCTCATGGATGATGGCGACGCGCAGATCCTTCGGCTCCTTGTCGAACTTCGCCTTGGCGTTCTGGGCGATGAAATCCATCGTCATCATGCCGAACTGATCGCCGCTCGCCTGCGGACGGAAGACGTATTTGTAGCCCTTCTCGTTGAACACGGCGGACGAGATGCAGGTCGTCATCCACATGAACTTCTTGAGCTGCTCGACACGCGCGGCCACGGGCACGCATTGTGCCGAGGAGAAGAAGCCGAGCACCATGTCGACCTTCTCCTGCTCGAGCAGGCGGACGGACTCGTTGATGGCGACGTCGGGCTTGCTCTGCGCATCGGCATAGACCGCCTCGATCTTGTAGCCCTCGACGCCGGTCCTGGCGAAATGGTCGAGGATGATCTTTGCGCCGATATAGCCGAGCTCAGAGCCGCCGCCCGCGAGCGGGCCGGTCAGGTCGAACACCACGCCGATCTTGATCTTCTTCTCCTGGGCCTGGACGGAGACCGCCAAGCCCGTCGCTGATATCGCGACCATCAGCCCCCGTACCAAGCGGGCAGCCATGCGCAGGCGCATCTAAACCTCCCTGGACGATTGTGCATTGCATTCTTCTTGCTTTTGCTTTTTCGCCCATCACATGGGCTGCGCGCAGCGATGTCAAGCCTCGCGCGTCAGCGCGAGGCGAACTGCTGCGCGACGAAGGCCGTGACAAATCGCGGCATGGTCGGGGTGAGATCATCCATCCCGCGCACGAGATGAATGGCCGACAACTCAGGTTCGGTCTCGCGCGCGAGATTGGCTTCGATCCGGGCACGGATCGCCTCGCCCGGCATGTCCAGGTTGATTATCTGAATCATTGCAATCGCATGGCCACTGACGACGCAGTGCCAGTCGGTTTCCGCCGCGTAGTCGGCCGCGGTCAGGCCGGTCTCCTCGGCGAGCTCGCGGACGACGCTGCCGGGAATGTCGAGCACACCGTCCCTGACGTCGTCGAGATCGGGCGTGCCGGAGGGGAAATAGATGCGGCCGGCATTGGCGGTGTGCTGCGCCATCTCGCCCATCACGAAGGCGCCGTCGGAGGCGCGCAGCGCGCCCATGCCGAAACCGTTGAACACGGCGGTGTCAGGGAAGCCCCAGTCGCGCCAGGCGAGGAAGCTCGCGAAATCGGTCTCGAAATAGGTCGCGGCGAGATGGCCGTCCGTGAACACGGCATCGCGCCCGAGCAGGACGCGGCCGTTCCAGATTTTCGGCCGCTCGCGCTGCTTCTCGGCAAAGTGCGCCGCGATCTCGGCGCGCCGTTCCTCGGCGAACGGCCAGATGATCGGCCGCACGGCGAGATCAAGCGTCGTGACGCGATGAATGACCGGGGACGTCATGAAGCCTGGTTACCACGCCTTCGCGTCAGTTATTTGGCGCTCCCCGTGGTCTTCTTGGCCTGCTCGACATACCTGTTGGTAAAGGTCTTGCTGACGTCGATCTTGGCGTTGGCGACCTCGGGCGAGCCGACGCTGAACACGGCGAGCACGGCGTCCGCGCCCTTCGGGTCCATCTTGCCGGTCTCGGAGAACATCGGGATCGTGTTCTTCAGCGCGGCGAGATAGAGGTCCTTGTTCTTGCCGACGGTCTCTTCCGGCATCTTCGCCATAATCTCCTCAGGCGAGTGCGAGTGAATCCAGGCCAGCGTGGCGAGGATCGCATTGGTGAGCGCCTGCGTCTCCTTCTCGTGGCCATTGACCCAGGCCGCGGTCGAATACAGCGCGCCGCCCGGATATTCGCCGCCGAACGTCTCAAGCGTGTCCTTCTGGGTGCGGGTGTCGCTGAGAATGCGCAGATCCTTGTGGCTGCCCTGGAGCACCGTGACGGAAGGATCCAGCATCACGGCTGCGTCGATCTGCCCCTGCTCCATCGCGGCCACCGCGGTGGCGCCGAGGCCGACGCCGATCACGGCGGTGCCGGCGGGATCGAGGCCATTCCTCTTGAGCATGTATTTGAGGAAGAAGTCGGTGGAGGATCCGGGGGCGCTGACGCCGACCTTCTTGCCGGCGAGATCCTTGATCGACTTGATTTCGTTCGTGTGCGCGGGCGAAACCACCAGCACGAGGCCGGGATAGCGGTCATAGACGACGAAGGCCTGGAGCTCCTGCTTCTTGGCCGCCAGGTTGACGCAATGGTCGAAATAGCCGGAGACCACGTCGGCGCTGCCGCCGAGCACGGCCTTGAGCGCATCCGAACCGCCCTTGAGGTCCACGAGTTCGACATTGAGGCCGGCCTTGTCGTATTCGCCGAGCTGCTTGGCCAGCACCGTGGGCAGATAGCACAGGCAGGAACCGCCGCCGACCGCGATAGTCACCTTGCTTTGCGCCGCGGCAAGACCGGTGGTGAGCGTCAGCGCGAGCAGCGCGCCGGCGAGCCTGGCAATCGTGTTCTTCATTGGTTTCCTCCGTTCGGCCGGCGGCACCATAGAGCAGCGGGACCGGCTTGAGAAGCACTGCCTAAGTGCGACTCGCCATCAGCCTTTGGGCGCAATAGCATGGCCAAACAAGAACAATTCCTGATGGGGAGAATCATCCATGAATCGCCTTGCCGCCGGACTGTCGATCGCCGCCGCCTTTGCCGCCGGATGCGGCGCAAACCAGTTGCTCCGGCCGGCGCTGGCCGCCGAGAACGTCACCGCACAGATCATCCACACCGGCGAGATGGAAGGCGACGCGCTCGGGCCCGCCAACAATGTCGGCTATCGCTCCAAGATGTTCGCAAGCGCCGACGGCGCCACCATCTCGATCCAGGTCGGCAATGTGCCCAAGCACCTGCATCCCAACACCAACGAAATCCAGTACATCCTGGACGGGACCGGGACGATCTGGCTCGGCGACAAGGAGGTCACGGTGAAGCCGGGCGACCTCGTCATCATCCCCAAGGGCACGCCGCATGGCGGCACCAAGCCGATCAGCGGCCAGGTTAAGGCAATCGCGATCAAGACGCCGCCGCAGGCGCCCGACGATACCAAGCTGCTGGATTGAGCATTCGCGCTGCCGGGGCTCGCGCGACGCGCGGGCCCGTCCACTGAATGTCCCGGCTAGATCGGGCGCGCCTGCTTCCTGATCTCGTTCGCGATCGGCTTGAGCGTGTCCGTCGGAAGCTCGCCGACGAGCGTATAGCCCATGCCGCCGTCCGCCCAGGCGAAACCCGCGACATCACCGGTCGATTGCGGCAGCATCGGCGTATCCTGTCCACCGCGGCTCATCGGGCGCGTCAGCACGACAAGGCGATCGCCGCGATCGTCGTCGTACATGAACATCGCGGCCGGACCGTGCGAGGTCGCAACGAGACGCCCTCCCATCAGCCGATAGCCGGACACGGAAAGATCCGGCACCTTGACCGGCTGCTTCAGCCGGTTGGAGACCCATTGCGTGAGCTCGGCACTGTCGGACGCTCTTATCTCGACCGGCCGCACGCGGTCGGGCGCATAGACGCCATAGGAGTAGGCGGCCTCCTGGGCCAGCGCAGACAGACCGTTCGAACCTTCTTGCAGCAGGCTGCGCATGGTCCAGCCGCCGAGACCGCCGACGCCGAGGAGCAGCAACGCAGCGATTGCTCCCCATGCCGGCAGAGGACGCCGCTTCCGGTTCTCCATGATATGCGACAAATTCAGCTCGGCCGGCAATGGCTCGTCGGCGATTGACGCAAGCGCGCCGCGCAACTGCTCGCGCTGGGTGGCGAAGGCCGCAACGCGTCTGGCGACATCCGGATGATCGTCCAGATAGGATGCGACCTCCGCGCGACGCTCGGGCTCGAGCACCTGGTCCACATAGGCGTGGAGATCATCCTCCGTGATCGGTCGCTGGTTCATTTCGAGCTCCGCAATGCCACGACATTTCCTGGCGCAATGCCATCCATCTCCTGTTGTAACCTTTCCCGTGCACGCGACAGTCGCGACATCACGGTGCCAACCGGAACCTTGAGAACTTCGGCGGCGTCCGCGTAGGAGAGATCCTCGACCGCAACCAGCAACAACACGGCCCGCTGCTCTTCCGGCAGTCTCGCCAGCTTGCTCAAGACGTCCTGATAGATCAGCCTGTGCTCCTGCGCTGCCGCACTGACGAGCTCCTGCTCGCCTGCATCATCGATCGGCATATGCCTGCCTCGGGCTGTGGCCTGACGGAATCGCGTGACCGCCAGATTGTGAAGGATGGTGAACAGCCAGGCACGCACGCTGCCGTCACGCCGTTGGTGCCAGCGGCTGACGGCGCGCTCCAGGCAATCCTGAACGAGGTCGTCGGCCGCCGCACGATCGCGCATGAGCGCGCGCGCATAGCGGCGGAGCGCGGGGATCAGCGGCTCGACCTGAACCAGCATATCCTTCATGGGGCGCTCCGCCTGCTCTCCATTGCCGCTCGGCCGGACGTCATTGCGCCTCGATCTGGACCGCCTCGCCGGGCATGGCCACGTCGCCGGACGCAATCACCAGATACCGTCTTGCAGCTGCCGCAGACTGATCGACAATCTGCCGGATCGGACCGGCCGCGTTGACGATAGCTGATCCGGCCGGATTGGTCATGAACGCCGCCAACGGCTGCAACGTACCACTTCCATCGCCATGCTCCGCCAGCGCCAGCACATATTTCTGCCTGGGCTCAAGTCCCGTCACCGAAGCCTGCAAGATCTGGATCAGGCCCTGATCGAACAGCGAGACGCTGGTCGGCGCCTTTCCGTCCTTCGAACCGTCCCTGGATGCAAGCGCGAGATGAGCGACCTGGCCGGCAACGCCGAGGGCCTGCAGGTTCTGGCGGTCATCAGGATTGGGAGCCGCACCTGGAACGTAGGCAATGGCCTGCGGCGCCTGGCCGATCGGGACATTCGCCACCACGCTGTTGGTTGCGGTGTCGATCGCCGCGAGCGCGTCGGCGTTCTCAAGCCCGACATAGATGCGCGTGCCGTCACCGGACGGCCAGACGCCGTGCGGCAGATTGCCGACCGGGATCGTCGCGACTTGCGAGAAGTCGTCGGTGCGGAACACCTTCACCTGGTTCAGGCCACCAATAGTGACGTAGGCAAATGTCCCCCTGGCAGTGTGCGCGAAATTGACGTGGTTGGTGATCGGACCGGTATCGATCGTCCTGATCGGGTTGAACGGCGGCCTGGCGTTGAACACCTGCGTCCTGCCCGTATCCTTCAGCGTGAACCACACCTGGTTTCCATCCGGCGTCACCGCGATGTTCGGGCAGAACGGGCTCTCCTGCTTCACCCTGGCGATGATCTTGTGCTCGGCGACCGCGACGACGTCGGTCTCGGGATTGAAGGACGAGCAGATGTAGGCGTATTTGCCGTCCGGTGAAAACATCTGCATGCCCGGCCCGCTGGGGGTGGTGATGCGGCGTTTTTCCTCAAAGCTCTGCGGGTCGATCACGGAGATGTAGTTTTCGCCGCGAACGGTGACCCACACCTCCTTGCCGTCCGGCGTGAAGAACGCCTCGTGCGGCGACCGCCCGATATAGGTCGTGTGCTTGACCGCATTGGTCGCGGTGTCGATGAAGGTGACCGAGTTTGAGCCGATCGACACCACGGCAAGCGTCTTGTGATCGGGCGAAAAGCCCATGCCATGCACGAGAACCTGGCCCTTGTAGAGCGGGCTGAAATTGCCGGGCTGCGGGTCGCCGAGCCGGATCACCCCAAGCAGCTTGTTGTCGACCGGGTCGGTCACCGAGACCGTGTTCGAGAACTGCTCCGCGGCATAGACGCGGTCGTGATGGCTGATCGGAATATCGGGTGAGGACAGCGCACCAGGCGCCTGCCCTGCCCATGCGGCTGAACCGGTTGCAAGCATGGTGGCCGCCAGGAAGATGCTCTTCCCGATGCTGCTTCTCGACGTCTTCATGTGGCGCTCCTACTTCTTCATTCCGGCGGACATGTCCATCTGCATGCCCGGGTGATGATGGACGCTTGCAACGGGGCCAGACGGCGGCTGGGTCGGGGCGGGCGTCGTATCGGTTGCCGGTTCGCCGATCGCGAGCTTCATGGCCGCGATCTCCTGCATCTGGTCGACGATGATTTCCTGGGCAATGCGCCGCAACTGCTCGTTCTTGCCGTAGCGCAATTCGATGACCGCCATGTCGATCGCACCCTGATGATGCGGATTCATCATCGCGACGAAGTCGCGATCGACGTCGCCCGTCGGCTTGGCAGCCATGTCGTTCATCATCTTGGCCATGGCGGATTCGTTTTCTTCCAGGAACGCACGCTCCTCCGCGCTCAGCGCAGCCGGCGGGTTGGCCGGATGGGCTTCATGCGCGAATACGAGCGGAGGAATTGCGAAGGCGACGAGAATGCGTGCGCCGATGAGTGCCATGCCAAGGCCGGGCCTTGGCCATCGGCATCTGCCTGCGAGCGCCGCAACGAGGCGATGAAACTGTGACCGGTGCATCCTGAACTCCCATGCAGGTGGTTGCATGGGGGTATGACGCGTGGGCGCGCGTTCTATTCCGGCCGGTCAATCACATAAATGTCAGCAGGACAACGCGGCGGCTAGCCACGTCCATCCAACGCTGTTGGCCGCCACACCAGCAAGCGCCGCTCCACCAGCGTGACCCCGAAGTCGATCAGGATGACGAAGGCCGACAGCACGAACATGCCGGCGAACACGCCGGCGACGTCGAACACGCCTTCGGCCTGCTGGATTAGATAGCCGAGGCCGGCCGCCGATCCCAAATACTCGCCGACGACGGCGCCGACCACGGCGAAGCCGACCGAGGTGTGCAGCGAGGAGAACATCCAGGACAGCGCCGACGGCCAATAGACGTGCTGCATCAGCTGCCGCTCGCTCATGCCGAGCATGCGGCCATTGTCGAGCACGGTGCGACTGACCTCCTTGACGCCCTGATAGACGTTGAAGAACACGATGAAGAACACCAGCGTCACGCCGAGCGCGACCTTGGACCAGATGCCGAGGCCGAGCCACAGCGCGAAGATCGGCGCCAGCACCACGCGCGGCAGGGCGTTGACCATTTTCACGTAAGGGTCGAACACCGCGGCGACCAGCGGCTGGCGCGCGAACCAGAAGCCGATCAGCACACCGCCGAGCGATCCGATCACGAAGGCAAGGATCGATTCCGCGAGCGTGATGCCGAGGTGCTTCCAGATCACGCCGGAGGCAAACCACTTCACGATCTGACTGAACACGTCGAACGGGTTGGAGAAGAAGAACGGCGGCAGCACGATCTTGCCGAACACGGGGACGGTCGACAGCACCTGCCACAGCACAATGCAGACGACTGCGACCAGGACTTGCAGCGCAAGCAGCGTCGGGCGCGACATCAGACCGCCTCCGCCGCTTGGGTGGATTGCGCGTAGCCCTTCATCACCTCGTCCTTGAGCACGCTCCAGATCTCGCGGTGGAGCGCATGGAATTCCTTGTCCAGGCGCACCTCGAAGATGTCGCGCGGGCGCGGCAAGCCGACGCGCCAGTCGCCGATGATGCGCGAGGACGGCCCCGCCGACATGATCACGACGCGGTCGGCGAGCGCGATCGCCTCTTCGAGATCATGGGTCACGAACAGCACCGCCTTGCGGTCGGCGTTCCAGAGATCGAGCAGCAGATTGCCCATCACCTGGCGGGTCTGTGCATCGAGCGGCCCGAACGGCTCGTCCATCAGCAGGATCTTGGGATCGCGGATCAGAACCTGCGCCAGCGCCACGCGCTTGCGCTGGCCGCCCGAGAGCATGTGGGGATAGCGGCCCGCGAAGGCGCCGAGGCCTACGGACGTCAGCCATTTCTGCGCCCGCGGCAGCGCCTCGGCGCGCGGCGTGCCCTTGATCTCGAGCCCGATAGCGACGTTGTCGAGCGCGGTCTTCCAGGGGAACAGCGCATCGGCCTGGAACAGATAGCCGGCATCCCGGTTCAGCCCCGCGAGCGGCCGGTCGAAGATCTTGACGCTTCCGGCCGCCGGCTTCAGCAGCCCGGCCGCGACGTTGAGCAGCGTCGATTTCCCGCAGCCGGTCGGGCCGACGATGGCGACGAACTCGCCCTGCGCGACCGAAAGATGCGCCTTCTCCACCGCCGTATAGACCCGTCCGTCCCCCAGCCGGAACGCAACCTTGGCATCTTCCAGCGCCACCGCCGTAGGTGTTGTCATGTGTTCCCTCCGAATTTGGTCCGATGCCTTAACCGCTCGCGCGGCCAAGTTCAATCAATCCGCCAAGCGTGCTACGCATGGGCTTCGTCGCCTCCTTCACCCTCCCCTGGAGGGGGAGGGTAAGGAAGAGTGAGCCCCGTCCTGATGCCTTCCAAGCCCGCCATCAGCTATTCCCACGTCACCAAGAGCTTCGGCTCCCTCACGGCCGTGGACAACGTGTCGCTGGACATCGCCGAGGGCGAGTTCGTGGCCATCGTCGGCGGCTCGGGCTCGGGCAAGACCACGCTGCTGCGGCTTGCCAACCGGCTGATCGAGGCGGATCGCGGCACCATCACGGTTGATGGCGAGGACGTGCAAAACGTCGATCCGGTCGCGCTGCGGCGCCGGATCGGCTACGTCTTCCAGAGCGGCGGGCTGTTCCCGCACTTGAGCGTCGCCGACAATATCGGGATCACGCCGAAGCTGCTGGGCGCACCGGCAGCGGATATCGCAGCGCGGGTCGACGAATTGCTGGAGCTCGTGCAGCTCGACCGTGCCGCGCACCGTGACCGGCTGCCCGAGGCGCTCTCGGGCGGCCAGCGCCAGCGCGTCGGCGTGGCGCGGGCGCTCGCGGCAAAACCCCGCATCGTGCTGATGGACGAGCCGTTCGGCGCGCTCGATCCCCTCACCCGCGACGCGCTCGGCGACGACTATCGCTCGCTGCATCGCAGGCTCGGCCTGACCACGGTCATGATCACGCATGACATGACGGAGGCGATCCTGCTCGCCGACCGCATCGCGGTGATGCGCGGCGGCAAGCTGCTCGCGCAGGGCACACCCGCGGAGCTCTCCACGAGCACCGACGCCTATGTGCTGGAGCTGCTGCGCACGCCGCGGCGCCAGGTCGAGCGGCTGAACGCGCTGCTGCCGCAGAGCGGTGCGGCATGAGCCTCTTCACCGATCCACGCTGGGGCGAGGCGCTGTCGCATCTGCCCGACTATCTCGGCAACCATGTGCGGGTGAGCCTGGCCGCGCTGGCGCTCGGCCTCGCCGTCAGCCTGCCGCTGGCGATCCTGACACGCAACCGCCCGGCGCCGCGCGGCATCCTGCTCGCGCTCGCCAGCATCGTGCAGACCGTGCCGGGACTGGCGCTGCTCGCGCTGTTCTATCCGTTGTTGCTGGCGGCGGCGTCCCTGACGCTCGCCTGGTTCGGAATCTCCTTCTCGGCGTTCGGCTTCCTGCCGGCGATGCTGGCGCTGGCGCTGTATTCGATGCTGCCGGTGCTGCGCAACGGCATCACCGGGCTGAACGGCATCGACCCGGCGCTGATCGAAGCCGCTGAGGGCGTCGGCATGACCGCGCGGCAGTCGCTCGTCCTGGTCGAGCTGCCGCTGGCGCTGCCGGTGATGATGGCGGGCATCCGCACCGCCGCGGTCTGGGTGATCGGCACCGCGACGCTCTCGACCCCGATCGGGCAGACCAGCCTCGGCAACTACATCTTTGCCGGGCTCCAGACCCAGAACTGGGTATTCGTGCTGTTCGGCTGCCTTGCCTCCGCCCTGCTGGCGCTCGCCGTCGATCAGTTGCTCGGCCTGATCGAGAGCGGCCTGCGCCGCCGCAGCCGCCTGCGCACCGGGTTCGGCGCGGTCGGGATCGCGGCACTGGTCGCCGCAACGCTGGTGCCGACGATGGGCCGCTCGTCGCAGGGCTACGTCGTCGGCGCCAAAACCTTCGCCGAGCAATACGTGCTGTCGGCCCTGCTCAGGGATCGCCTCCAGGCGGCCGGCCTGTCGGCCACGGCGCGCTCGGGCCTCGGCTCCAGCGTGATCTTCGGGGCGTTGAAGGCGGGCGACATCGACCTCTATGTCGATTATTCCGGCACGCTCTGGGCCAACCAGCTGCATCGCACCGACATCAAGCCGCGCGCCGAACTGCTCGCGGAGCTGAAGACAGCCCTCACGAAGGAGAACATCACCCTGCTCGGCGAGCTCGGCTTCGAGAATGCCTATGCGCTGGTGATCCCGAAAAAGCGCGCCGAGGCGCTTGGCATCCGCACCATCGCCGATCTCGCCGCGCACGCATCGGCGCTGTCGATCGCCGGCGACTACGAGTTCTTCTCGCGCCCCGAATGGGCGGCGCTGCAAAAGGCCTACGGCCTTCAATTCCACGCCCAGCGCCAGATGCAGCCGGATTTCATGTATGCGGCGGTCGCCAGCGGCGAGGTCGACGTCATCGCCGGCTACACCAGCGACGGGCTGATCGCGAAATACGACCTCGTTGTGCTCGACGATCCCAGGCACGCGATCCCGCCCTACGATGCGATCCTGCTGCTCGCACCCAAGCGCGCCGGCGACGAGCGATTGCAGGCCGCGCTCAGACCGCTGCTCGGCAAGATCGACATCGCCACCATGCGCGAGGCCAATTTGCGCGCCAGCGGCAACGACGCGAATTCGTCGCCGGATGCGGTGGCGAAATGGCTGTGGGGGAAGGTGGGCGGGCGGTAGGCCTGCGCTATTTATTCGGTGTCGTCCTGGCGAAGGCCAGGACCCATTACCCCAAGGCTTGGTTATGTGGACGGTACTAGCAGCTCGCTCGATTTGATAGATCACGCGGTATGGGTCCTGGCCTTCGCCAGGACGACATTGGAGAGACATGGACGCTCCAAAAAACGCCCCCTCGCAAAACGCGTCAGAGCGCTACAGCCCCCGGATCATCCCCGCATTGATCAGCAGCCGGTTGAGCCGCCGCGCCTCGGCGCCGTCCTTGCAGCCGTAGAAGATGCCCTTGCAGCGGAGCATGATGTCCTTTTGCACGGCGAAGGACGGGTCGAGCGGGATGCCGGCGGCTTCCTGGATCACAAGCGGCAGATAGGGCCCGTCGATCGTATCCATCACGGCCTCGCTTCTGACCGGCTCGAAACTGACGGCGTCGATCGCGTAGTAGGTCGCGTAGAGACGCGGATCGTAGGCGTCGAGCTTCTTGCCGATGGCGCCTTCGTCGAGCCCGGGCTCGAGGATGTTCGGCGCAAACTCGGGCTGATGATCGCCATAGCGCACGATCAGGAAGGGCTCGCCGGGAAACGTCTTCTTCAGCCCCGCGACGAAAGCCCTGTACTGCTCGGCGCTCATCGCCTGCCGGCGCAGATATTCGTCGATGGACGCCACATTGCCCGGCGCGCGCCAGTTCGGCAGCAAATCGGGACGGAAGCGCGTCTCCCAGGGGAAATGATTGGCGCCGAGATAGATGAAGGTGAACAGCGGCTTGTTCGGCGTCCGCTCACCCATCAACCGGAGCGCCTTGTCGTAGAAGAACGAGTCCGGTTCGACGTCCTTGGCGCCGAGGTCCTTGGAATCGAGGAAGCGTTCGACGCCGGTCGTCATCTGGAAGCTGCGTGCGCCCATGAAACCGCCATAGGCGGGATAGAGCGACAGGGTGTCGTAGCCGCAGCGGCGCAGCGCCAGCGGCAGGCCGCGCTCGACGCGGCCGGTTGCGATGCGCGTCACGAAATACGCGAAGCGGCCGAACGAGCGCGAGGAGAGGCCGGCGAGCACGTTGTATTCGGTGAACCAGCTCGGCCCGCCATTGCTCTCGGCCAGAAACGTGCGCTGTTTGCCGTCCCATGACTTGAAGTGGCTGCCATAGCCCTGCGGCACCTTGATGCCCTGGGCGGCGCGGATGTCGAAGCTCGATTCATCATGGATCATGATGATGTTCGGCCGGCGGCCCGTGGGATGGCAGGCGTCCACCAGCGGTATGTTGAGCCGCTCGTTGGTCGAGGCGGCCGATTCCATGAAGCCGTACTGCGCGAAGTCGGACACCGCGCTGACGCCGGAGCGGAAGAACTTCGAGAGATAGCCGTCGTCGTAATACCCCCGCCAGGCCTCGTCCGGATGATAGAGCGAATAGCCGACCAGCGCGGCGAGACAAGCGAGCTTGCAGGCGAGCGCCGGCAGGCGCCGGATGCGGAACGGATCGAGCCACCACAGCGCGTACATCAGCGGCAGCGTGACGAGACCGGCCAGGATCACCGACCAGCGCAAATTCGGGAAGATCGTGAACAGGAACGCGACGGTGTCGCGGTCGATCATCATCAGGTCGATGAAGTTGACCGTCATCTGCACGACGTCGTGCTTGAGCCGCGACAGCAGCACCAGCACGACGACCAAGGTCAGCGACAGCGCGCCCGACAGCGCCGGCCGGCGCAGCAGTGTGATCCAGAAGAAATTGAGGATGCCCCAGGCGAGCGCGAAGGAGAGGCGCGAGCCGAAATCGGTCTCGGTCTCGTACATCAGCGCGAGGGCCGCCAGATGCGGCGCGGCGACCGCGAGCAGCCGCCAGATGCCGAGCGCGGCAACGCTCGCCAGCACGGCAGTCGTGGCAGAAGGACCTGGATTGGGCGCGGACGCCATCGACGACACGCAACAGCTGGTCCGGCACGATGATCCTAGCCGTCTGGCCGGCCCGAAGGCGACTAGGGCGTCCGGCGCAGCCGGAAGCCTGCACCGTGTCATAAAACTGTAACGGAACAGTCAAGGACAGGCAACGCGCGCCGCGATCCGACCTTCGCTTATTCCTAGCGGCGGGCGACGCTAGCGCTTGGCAATCCCGGCGATGAACAGATCGATGACCCCTTCCGCCATCCGCTCGACCTCCCCCTCCTCCACGCCCCAGCGCGGAAAGTGGCCATCGAGATTCATCCGGGCAAAACCGTAGACCAGGGCGCGACCGGCGATCTGGATGCGCTTGAGGTCGGCCGACGGCAGCAGGCCCTGCTCCGCCGCCTCGGCCAGCATCTGCTCCGTCAGGGCGATTAGCTCGGCATTGTCGCGCGTCAGCTCCGCGGAGCTGCCATGGGCGAAATAGCGCCCCGTGGAGATGATCTCGAAATGTGCGGGATTGCGCATCGCCCAGCGCAGATAGGCAAGGCCGAAGGCGCGGAAGCGGCCGAGCGGATCGGCGGCCGGAGCCTCGCCCAGCGCCTTCTCGATCTCCGCACGAAAGCGCCGCTGCGCCTCCCCGGCCACCGCCGCCATCAGCGCGTCGCGGTTGGGGAAGTGCCGGAACGGCGCGCCCGGCGATACCGCGGCCCGGCGCGCGGCCTCGCGCACGGAGACCTCGGCGCCTTCGGCCGCCAGTTGCAGCGCAGCATCGATCAGCACGCGGCGAAGGTCGCCGTGGTGGTACGGCCGGGCCTGGGATGTTTGGCGGCGCGCGCGCGGCCTGGAGGTCTGACGGGCGGGCATCGGGCCTTCTAGCATCACCCGAACGTGAATGTAAGCAGCGATTACACCATTGACGGATATGCCGGCCATAAATGTAATCGATGATTACATAAGGGAGGAAACCACCATGTCACAACGGCAAAGCTGGCTCGAAGGCTGGAGGCTGCTGGCCGCCCTCACCCTCAGCCTGATCGTCCTCAGCCTGTGGATCGCCTCGATGCGGCAATTCGAGGTCGAGGGCGTGCGGATGGTGATCCGCTTCACGGCGCGCAGCTCGCTCATGCTGTTCTGTCTCGCCTTCGGCGCCGCGGCTCTCGCCCGGCTCTGGCCCAATGCCTGGACGCGCTGGCAGCGCCGCAACCGCCGCTATCTGGGCTTGAGCTTCGCCGCCTCCCACGCGATCCACGCGGTTGCGATCGTCGCGTTCGCCAATATGGATCCGGCCGACTTTGCGGAGGCGACCTCGGCCGCCTCCTACATCTTCGGCGGCATCGGCTATGCCTTCATCATCGCGATGAGCGCGACCTCGTTCGACCGCACCGCCGCGCTGCTCGGGCCGCGCGCCTGGCGCGCGCTGCACCTCACAGGGGGCTATTACCTCTGGCTCCAGTTCATGGTGTCGTTCGGCAAGCGCGTGCCGGCGATGCCGCTCTATGCCGCTTTCCTCCTTCCGCTGCTCGCCGTGATTGCGCTGCGGCTGATCGCGATGGCCGCCCATCCGCGCGGACGGACCGTCGCGGCGCGCTGAAGCGGGGCGTCACCCCTGCGGCAACAGCCCAAGCTGCTTGGCGATGATCCGATCGAGCGTCCGTTTCGGCAGCACGGCCCCGATCAGATGCCGCATCGGGTTGGGCGTGATCTGGTAGCGCACCTTGGGGCTTGCCGCGGTCAGCGCCTCGAACACGATCTCGGCGATGCGCTCGGCGGGCAGGCCCTTCGCGCCGAGCGCCATCATGAACGCCATGACCTTGTTGAGCGCCGGCAGATAGGGCGAGTTCTGGTAGACGGAGAGATCGATCTCTTCAGCCTTGCTCCAGATCGGCGTCTTCACCGCGCCGGGGGCGACGATGATGACGTCGATGCCGAACAGCATCAGCTCGCGGCGCAGGCTTTCCGACAGTCCCTCGATCGCGTGCTTGGAGGTGCAGTAGGGCGCCGACAGCGGATTGCCGTTCTTGCCTGCGACCGAGCTGATCATCACGATCCGCCCCTTCGGCCCCTTCAGCGACGGGTCCGCGCCGAGCAGCGGCCCGAAAGCCTGCGTCGCGATCACAGGGCCGATGACGTTGATGTCCATCTGGCGGCGGAAATCATCGACCGACAATTCGAGCACGGGACCGGCCACCGCGACACCGGCATTGTTGACGAGGCCGGCCAGCGTCTCGCCGCCCAGCGCCTCGCGGACGTTTCGCGCAGCAGCGAGGACTGCCGCCTCGTCGGTGACGTCGAACAGGAGCGGTGTGAAGTTGGCGCCGAACTCACCCGTGAGCCGGTCGGCGTCGGCCTGCTTGCGGACGCTGCCGAACACGCGATAGCCGCGCCCGACCATGAATTTCGCAATGGCCCAGCCGATGCCGGTGGACGCGCCGGTGACGACGACAGATCGCATGGTCATTCCCCAAAAGTTCCCGCGATCATGCAGGAGGAAGGCACCGATGCGCAATGCCGCCCAGCTCTCAAGCAGGCGCGGCAGATGTCGGTTCTTAGGATGAAGCGGCGCGCGAACGTCGGGAAATGAGATTGTTTGCGCCTTGAAAAGGCGGATGAAGAGCCGAATCCTTGTCTCTGAAGGCGCCGAGCTTTTGGCGATCGCGAAACTCTGAAAAAATCTGAAAAACGGCGCGAGACCAGGAATGTGGTTTGGGTTCGCGTCCGCTAGTGGACAGGACCCTGGCCGGCCCGCTCGCGGAGCCGGTAGAATTGGAGCGCGGCCTTCGCAGTATTTGGCTTCAACCGGAGGAAGCTTGCAAAGCACTGCTCCAATCGTTCTTTCGCCTCGTGGGGTGAACCGGGCTGAAACGTCAAGATCGCCTTCGTCGTGTCCCAGGACAGACCGATCGCCTTCGCAAGAATGAGAATCTGCTCGGGCTCGGAGCGGACCAGCGCACGCTCGATCGCTCCGATCGGCAGATCGCTCATGAGCGACAGCGCGACGGCGGTCTTGTCGAAGCTCCGCTCGCCGATGAAGTCGAGCACGTGTGCCTCGTCGAGTTGCCCACCCGAATGTAGCGACCTCACCTCGGCCAACGCCCGGGCATGTTCGCTCGAGCCTGCCCGGGCCATCGTATGAAGCTCATCGGAGCTCTCCGCAATGGCACTCCGGATCAGCGCCGCCTGGCGCGGATCGGCCGCCTCCAGCTTGCGCCTCACCATCTCGGACGCATGGACGAACAATTTCAGCAAGCTCGCGCGCGGGATATCGGGGCGAGCCCAGATGCAGATGGCGAGCGCGCCATGGTCCCGGGCCCGGCCGGTGAGCCGGGACATTCCCTGGACCGAGAACCTGGCCCCACCGTTACCGGCTGTCCGCACCGCGACGTCGCTGTTGCCGCGTTCGACCAGGACGTCGGTGACGGGTTCCGTCAACTGGCTGCGGCCGGCGATGGCCAGCAGGTGATCCTGGCTCTTGGTCCGCGCGTTCTCCGCCAACGTCACCTCGTCGAGCCGTGGTGAGTGCTCCAGCACCGGCGCGGCCACCTCGGGCGCATCGTCAAACGCCAGCAAGCGGATCGTCCGTAGTGGCGCGTCAGGCAATCTGGAAAGCCGGCCCCCGAAGGTCGCCCGCGCGGTGCACTCGATATTCCTGAGAAGCGTGCTCATCACCTCGTCGAACAGATCGATCTGCACGTCGCTGAACTTGCCCGAGCCCAACACGAAGAGATCGGCGACTTGACGCAGAAGCTCGGCGCGCTTCGACAGTTCCGGGCTCGCCAGCGCGATCTCGAGTTGATCGATCAGGCCGTTCGCCAAATTCATCTCTCGTGACCCTGGGGTTGAGTTGCCTGCGTTCCGACGGAGGTCATGAGATCACGCGACGTTTTGTGCCGGCAACGGCAAATCGAAACTGATTTCAGAGTTCGGCACGGGTCGCCCGAATAGGTATCCCTCGACGAAGTCCACACCCGCTGCTTGAAGAGCCTCGAATTGCGAAGGGGTCTCGACGCCCTTGGCGACCGTGGCGACACCGAGACCGCGCGCCAATGCGACCGCGGAGGCAATGACCGCGGCGCAATCCCTTCGCGTCGTGCAGTCCTTCACGATCGCGCGGTCGATCTTGAACTTGTCGAATGGGAAGCTCTGGAGGTAGCTCGCCGCGGAATAGCCTACACCGCAATTATCGAGGACGACGCCGACACCGAGGTTTTTCAGTTGCCGGACCGTCAGCAGGTGGGCCGCAAGATTCCCGTCCAGGAGCGCAGCGTCCGGTATTTCGAGTTCGAGCCGCTCGGGCGACAATCCCGACTCGACCAGCGCGCACAGGACGACGTCGAGCACGTTGCTCCTGTGGAACTGGGCGGCGCTCATGTTGACGGCGACCCTGATGTGCGCTGGCCAGGCAGCCGCGTCCAGGCAGGCCTGTCGCAATATCCATTCACCGAGCGGCACCATCAGTCCGGCCTGCTCGGCGACACCGAGGAACAGGAAAGGCGCCAGCACACCCTTCGAAGGGTGATGCCAGCGCACGAAACATTCCAGGCCCGTCATCGCGCGCGTTCTGGCGTCGATCACCGGCAGGTAGTGCAGCTCGAACTCGTTGCGGGCCATCGCTTCCCGCAGTTCGCCTTCCATCGACTTCTGTGTGTCCGCAGCTTCCGTCATTTCGGGCTGGAAGATGCGGAAATCGTTTCGGCCGGCAGACTTCGTCGCGTAGAGCGCGACATCCGCCTTCTGCAGCAACGTCTCGGCGTCGGCGCCGTGCTCCGGCGCGAAGGCGATGCCGACGCTGGCGCCGACGCTGACGCGATGGCCGTCAAGATCGACGGGTTGCTCGATCAGGCCGATGATCCTCAGAGCGAGAGCAATCGCGCCCTCGCTCTGATTTTTTTCGTTCTCCTGGATGATCGCGAATTCGTCACCGCCGAGCCGCGCCAGCACATCGGTATCCCGCAACGACGAACTCAGCCGCCGCGCAACCTCGACCAGCAACTGGTCGCCCGCGGCGTGACCGAGCGTATCGTTGACGGCCTTGAACCTGTCGAGATCCAGCATCAGCACGCTGAACGTCGTGCCATGACGCTGCGACCGCTTTGCAGCATCGTCGAGCTTTTCGGAGAACACGGCGCGGTTCGCAAGACCCGTGAGCAGATCGTGCTGCGCCAGATAGGCGATACGCTTCTCGTTTCTCGCCCGATCGGTAATATCCTCGTGGGTCGTGAGCCAGCCGCCATCCTGCATCATGTGGCGCGCGATCGCGACCACCCTGCCGTCGGCAAGTTCCCGGATCTCGCTCAGCTGCTTCACGTTCTGGCTGAGATAGACGTCCGGCGCGACGTCGGCAAAATACGTCCCTTTTTCGCGCCGATATTCGAGAATCTGCGCCAGCGAAGTGCCTGGCCCGATCTGATCGCCGCTCAGATGATAAATTTCGGCATAGCGCGCGTTCGAGACCACGATCCTCTGGTCCGCATCGAACATGCAGAGCCCCTGGGACAGGTTGTTGAGGGCAGCATCGAAGCGCATATTGATCGCCTCCAGCTCCGCTGCCTTCTGGGCCAGCATCTGCTCGCCGCGCTTTTGCTCGGTGACGTCTTCGTGCGTCGCAACCCAGCCGCCGTCCGGCAGCGGCTTGCGCTGGATCAGGATCTGGCGGTGGTCTTTCAACGCGTAGTCCTGATGTCGCTGGGTCGGCATGATCTGGACATGCTGGTCGACCGACAGCGAGCTGGTTTCACCGCGATCCGCATAGTGCTGCAATATCCGCTGCAGCGGCGTGCCTGGCTGTACCAGTTCGTCCGGCAGATCGTACATCTGCTGGTAACGGCTGTTGGAGACGACCAGGTTCTTATCGGCGTCAAACAGGCACAGGCCCTGATTCATGTTGTTGATCGCGACATCGAACCGCGTGTTGATGAGCCTCAGCTCGGCGGCATTTTCGGCCAGCAGGATCTCGTCTCGCCGTCTCTCGGTGATGTCCTGATGAGTCGCGACCCAGCCGCCATCGGCCATGGGCGTTCGCAGGATCGAGATGATCCGGCCATCGGCAAGCGTGAGGATCCGCGGCGCCCGGTGCTTTGCGCCCTCGAGGAATTCCTCCGCGTCCAGTTCGGCTCCCGTCGCCTTGTAGTGGCCGACGATGCTGCTGAGCGGCGTTCCAGGTTCGACCTGCGACTCCGTGAGATCATACATCTCGCGGTAACGGCTGTTGGCGACCAATAGCCTCTCGTCGGCGTCAAACATGCTGAGCCCATGCGGCATGTTGCTCAACGCAGCATCGAACCGGGCACTCGCAGCCGCAAGCGCATTCGTTTGCCGCCGCAGCAGGAATGTGCCGATCAGAATAATGGTGACGATCGCGGCAGCCAGCGGGCCGAAGGTGTAGAGATGCCGGTACAGCGGCTGCAACACGTAACTACGCGAGTAAGTCACCACCAGAACCAGCGGCAGGCCGGACACGGCCTTGTACCCTGCGATGCGCGTGACGCCGTCGACGGGGCTGGTGAGCTCGTATGAGCCCGACTCGGAGACCGGCAGATACTGGGTGAAGAGCGGGCCGCCCGCAACCGACATGCCCAAAACGTTGCTCTGTTCCGGAACGCGCGCCAGGATCCGCCCGACGCGATGGAGCAGGACGACCGAGCCGTCCTGCCCCAGATCTATCTTGCGGTAGATCTTGAGGAGAAAAGATTGATCGAGCGGTGCAGTGACGATGCCCGCAAAGCTCCCGTCCGGGTTGTTCAACCGGCGCGACGCCGCGCTGAACCACTTGTCGCCGCCGGCCGAACGATAGGGTGGCGCAACGAACAATCCGGTGCCGGCGCCATCGCGCTGCGCGATGAAGTGCGACATGTCGGAGATGTTGCTGCGCGGCGGCGCGTGCTCGTAGGAATGCGCAACGACCGCGCCGGACGCATCGGTCCAGCCGACCGCGACGAGAATCGACGAGCTCTTGACCAGTTGACGCAACGCGGCATTGGCCGCACCGGGATCGGCGTATATTCCGGACAAGGCGCCCTTGCGGATCGCCTGCGCCTCGAGCAGCACTCGATCGATGTCTTCGAACGTCACCGCGGCATGCTCGGCAAGAATGGCCGAGAGATTGAGCGCGTCGGTTTTCGCTGATGCGACCGCTTCTCGATAACGGATGCCCAGATCAACGAGAAACAGGGCGACGACAACGAGCGAAAACAGCAAGCCCAGGATCGTGACGGACGATCCCGGCGATCCGGCCAGCCTTCGCCAAGCGTTCAGCATTGTCCATCTGCAGTACGAGCAATGGCTCACCCTCGCTCGGCCGCGCTAAGATTTGGTTGATCTGCCTATCGCAATTCGATCCCGTAGTCGTACGGAAATCAGGTCAGCAACGGTGCCCTAATACTTGGGGAGCGCTGAAAAACATCCATGCTGCTGCAAAACCGAGGTGGGTTTCGGCCGGAGCTTCGCGCCGCGCGGGGGGAGCGGCGCGCACGATCAGCGAGATCACACCGGCGCGAGGCGGACATCACCTGGCCGCTTCAGACCGGGACTGCTCCATGCAGACCCCGGAAGCTGGTGAATATGGATCGAGTTCCGGGGGGCGCGACTTCGTCACGCCCCCCGGAATGACGGTGCTTAGTTCTTGCTCTTGTCGACCAGCGCGCCCTTCTTGATCCAGGGCATCATGTCGCGGAGTTTCGCGCCGACTTCCTCGATCGGATGCGCGGCGAGCTTGGCGCGGGTCGCCTTGAACGAGGTCTGGTTGACCTTGTTCTCGAGCATCCAGTCGCGGGCGAACTTGCCGCCCTGGATGTCGGCGAGAACGCGCTTCATCTCGGCCTTGGTCTCGGCGGTGACGATGCGCGGACCCGTGACGTACTCGCCATACTCGGCGGTGTTGGAGATCGAGTAGTTCATGTTGGCGATGCCGCCTTCATAGATCAGGTCGACGATCAGCTTCACTTCGTGCAGGCACTCGAAATAGGCCATCTCCGGGGCGTAGCCGGCTTCGACCAGGGTCTCGTAGCCGCCCTTGATCAGCTCGACCAGGCCGCCGCAGAGCACGACCTGCTCGCCGAACAGGTCGGTCTCGCACTCTTCCTTGAAGGTGGTCTCGATGATGCCGGCGCGGCCACCGCCGACCGCAGAGGCGTAGGACAGGCCGAGGTCGTGGGCGTTGCCCGAGACATCCTTGGCGATCGCAATCAGGCAGGGCACGCCGCCGCCGCGCTGATACTCCGAGCGCACAGTGTGGCCGGGGCCCTTCGGCGCGATCATCAGCACGTCGAGGTCGGCGCGCGGGTCGAGCAGGTTGAAGTGGACGTTGAGGCCGTGGGCGAACACGAGGGCGGCGCCCTTCTTCATGTTGTCGTGCAGGTGCTCGCGATAGATATCGCCCTGGAGTTCGTCCGGGGTCAGCATCATGACGAGGTCGGCCCATTTGGCGGCTTCGGCGACATCCATCACCTTGAAGCCGGCAGCTTCCGCCTTCTTAACCGAGCTCGAGTCCTTGCGCAGCGCAATGGCGACTTCCTTGACGCCGGAATCCTTCAGGTTGAGCGCATGGGCGTGGCCCTGGCTGCCGTAGCCGACGATGGCGACCTTCTTGCCCTTGATCAGGTTCAGGTCGGCGTCGCGATCGTAATAAACACGCATAGGTCGTTTCCTCGTTCAGGGCCGAAATCGGCCGATGGTCAGTGTCCGAAGGGTGAAATTTGCGGATTTCGGGGGCTGTCTAGAGCATTTTCAGCCCTGAGGGAAACCCGTTTCTGCATGGAAATCCGCGACATCATGCATCCATGAAAACGGGGTAGAGGGAGGCCAGCAGCAGGATCGCCATCAGGATATTGAAGGCGCGGACCAGCCGCTCGGAGGTCAGGATCGGCCGCAATGCAGTGCCGAACAGCGCCCAGACCACGGTCGAGACCGTGCCGACGAGCAGGCTGATCAGGGTCTGGATTACGATGTTGATGGGAAACCGGGCAATCGCCGCATAGGCGGTGATGGTGCCGATCACGATCACCCAGCCCTTGGCGTTGATCCATTGGAACATGGCCGCGCCCCAGAAGGTCATTGGGCCGCGGCCATCTTCCTCGCCCGGCTTGGTCGGGCCGGACATGGCGATCACGGCGGCGAGATAGATCAGGTAGACCGCCCCGGCATATTTCAGAATGGTCTGGAGGATCGGATAGGCCAGGAACACGGTGCCGAGCCCGACGCCGACGGTGGCGACCATGAAGGCAAAGCCGATGACGATGCCGACGATGTGCGGGATGGTGCGGCGGAAGCCATAGGTCAGGCCCGACGCCAGCAGCATGATGTTATTCGGCCCGGGGGTGAAGTACATCACCACCATGAAGGCGAGGAAGGCATAGAAGAGCGAGTAGGCCATATTCACCTCACGCCGTCTTCGGCAGGATTTGCGGACGCCTCGCCAGCACCATCACGGCGATACCGCCGATCACGGTCAGCATGCCGGCGAGGCGCAGCGGGCCGAACCGTTCGCCGAACACGATGCTGGAGGCGGCGGAGCCGACGAACGGCACCAGCAGCGCGAATGGCACCACCTGGGCCGCGGGATAGTCGCGCAAGAGGCGGCCCCACAGCCAATAGGCGATGCTGGTGGAAATGCCGCCGAGCATCAGCATGCAGAGCGCCGATGTCAGGGACATGTGCGTCAGCGACGTCCAGGTCGACGCCGGCCCGTTGGCGATCAGCGCTAGCACGAACAGCGGCACGGCCGAGGCGACGCACAGCCAGGCGAACAGATCGAACATCGGCACGCCGCGAGCGCCGCGCAGCAGCAGATTGCCGATGGCAAAGCTGATCGGCGAGATCATCAGCACCGCAAAGGCGGCAACGCTGAAATCGTAGCCGACGGTGCCGCAGATCATCAGCAGGCCCGCTGCGGCGATGACGATGCCGAGCGTCTGCACTTGTGTCGGCCGCTCGCCGAAGGCGATCGCGGCGAAGCCGATCGTGAACAGCGCCTGGCTCTGCACGACGACACTGGTCAGCCCGACCGGCACGCCATGGGCGATGCCATAGGCCTGGCTCAGGAACTGGCCGAGAAACAGCGTGAAGCTGATCGCGATCAGCAGCGACCATGCGACCTTCGGCTTGGGAATGAACAGGCACGGCACCGCAGCAATAATGAAGCGCATCGCCGTCATCAGTTCCGGCGAAAACTCGTCGAGCGCGATCCGGCTCGCCACGAAGGCAAGCCCCCAGATGATCGCCACCAGGAGGGCGATGAGGATGTCGGCCGGCTTCATTGTTGTTTCCGGTTCTGCCCTGTCGTGCAGCCCTGTTTCTTGTTCTGGTCTAGCCTTGCTCGCCGGCCTTTACGTGGAAGGATTGGGTTTCCGCAGCAGATAAGTGCCGTGCATCGGCGCGTGATAGTCGGCCGAGACCAGCGTGAAGCCGACATCGGACAGCATCCGCTCCATCACCCAGCCGAAGGTGGAATATTCGTCGCGCATATGCGTGACCACGCCCTCGCGCGAGAAATCGTGGTTCTTGATCTGGAATTCTGCCCACTGCTCGACGTCGCGCTCGACCGCGTCGGGCATCGAGGCATAGACGATGTCGCGCAGATAGAAGCTCGCCCCCGGCTTCAGCGCGCGGAAGATCCGCGACATCGCCACCACCTTCCAGAAATCCGGCAGATGATGCAGCGTGAACTCGCTGACGATCAGATCGTAGGATTCCGGCCGGTAGGCGAAGCTGAGCAGGCCGGCCGACTGCGTGCGCACGGGCGCCTTGCGGTCCCGGGCATAGATCTCGGCGAGCGCCAGCATCGCCGGCGAGATGTCGATGGCATCGACCTCGGCGCCCATCAGCGCAGCTTCGGTGGCGAGCACGCCGTTGCCGCAGCCGATGTCGGCGATGCGCCAGCCGCGCTGGACACCGAGCATTTTCAGGGCGGCGCGCGCCCGCAGATCGGCATCGTCGTGGCTGTCGTAGATCGACGCCACCGCGGGCTCGATGCCCATCCGGTTCCGCTCGTTGTAGTACCAGTCGCGCGCCAGCATGGTTCACATCCCTTCAGGCCCGCGGCCGATCGCGGCAACGCCCGTGCGCGACACCTCGACAAGGCCGAGCGGGCGCATCAGGTCGATATATTGATTGATCTTGTCCGTATTGCCTGTGATCTCGAACACAAAGCTCTCGGTGGTGGCGTCGATCACGCGGGCGCGGAACGCATCCGCCAGCCGCAGCGCCTCGACCCGGTGCTCGCCCTGCCCGCGCACCTTCACCATCGCCAGCTCGCGCTCGATCGAGCGCTTGGTCTGGGTCATGTCGACAACGCGGTAGACCGGGATCATGCGGTCGAGCTGGTGCTTGATCTGCTCGATCACCATCGGCGTGCCCGTGGTGACGATGGTGATGCGCGACAGATGCTTCTGCGCCTCGGTCTCCGAGACCGTGAGGCTCTCGATGTTGTAGCCGCGCCCGGAGAACAGGCCGATGACGCGCGCGAGCACGCCGGGCTCGTTCTGCACGAGCACCGAAAGCGTATGCGTCTCGTTGGGATCGTGGCGATCCTCGATGAAATAGGCGGATGCGGGCTGGTTCATTGTCGTCCCCTCTTGTCTCTCCGTCACGCCATCGCTGGCGCCTCTGCCCCGATCCAACTGCGGAACAGGTCGAAATCGATATTGCCGCCGGACAGCACGAGACCGACGCGCTTGCCTGACAGTTTTGTCTTTTCCCGAAGCGCCGCGGCGAGCGCGGCGGCACCGGCGCCTTCGGCGAGATTGTGCGTATCAGTCCAGTAGGCGCGGATCGCGGCGGCGACCTCGTCGTCGGTGACCTGCACGATGCGCGAGGCGCCCTTCCGGATCAGCGCGAACGCGTCTGCGTCGGGAATGCGCGTTGCCATGCCGTCGGCCAGCGTGTTGCTGGTCTTCGTCGTCACGATCTTGCCGGCCGCGAACGACAGCGCATAGGACGGCGCTTCGGTCGACTGCACGCCGACGATCTCGGTCTTCAGGCCCAGGAGGTCGCGTGCCATGATGCAGCCGGAGATGCCGGAGCCCTGCCCGATCGGCACATAGAGAACATCGAGATCTGGCGCCGTCCGGAACAGTTCGAGCGCATAGGTGGCGACGCCGAGCACGAGATCCGGATGGAACGACGGCACCATGTGCAGGCCGGTAAATTGGGCGCGCCGTTGCGCCTCCTCGGCGGCCGCTTGAAAATCCTCGCCATGCTCGACGAGTTCGGCGCCAAAGGCCTTCATCGCCCGGTTCTTCTCGACCGAGTTGCCGCGCGGCACATAGATCACCGCAGGCACGCCGTGGCGGCTCGCCGCGAACGCCAGGCTCTGGCCGTGATTGCCGCGCGTCGCCGAGATGATGCCCGGAATGTTCGGCCGCTCGCGCTTCAGCCGTTCGAGATACACCAGCCCGCCGCGCACCTTGAAGGCCCCGATCGGCGTGTGGTTCTCGTGCTTGACGACGACGCGCGTGCCCAGCCGCTCGGCGAGCAGCGGCCAGGCATGCGCCGGCGTCGCCGGCACCGCCTGCCCCACGATCGCATGTGCGCGCTCGAGCTCCTTCAGGTCGAACATGACGTCACACCAGCGCCTTGCCGCCCGCGAACGCCTTGGCCGTGGCCTCGTCGTTCGCCTGCTCCGGCAACAGCATCTCGTTGTGCGCCTTGCCGGAGGGGATCATCGGGAAGCAGTTTTCGAGCGCAGCGACGCGGCAGTCGAACAGCACCGGGCGCTTGACCGAGATCATCTCCTGGATGGCGCCGTCGAGATCTGAAGGCTTGTGGACCTGGATGCCGACGCCGCCATAGGCTTCCGCGAGCTTGACGAAATCCGGCAGCGCCTCCGAGTAGGAATGCGACAGGCGGTTGCCGTGCAGCAGCTGCTGCCACTGCCGCACCATGCCCATGTACTGGTTGTTCAGGATGAAGATCTTGATCGGCAGCTCGTACTGGACCGCCGTCGACATCTCCTGGATCGTCATCTGCACCGAGGCATCGCCTGCGATGTCGATGACGAGGCTGTCCGGGTGCGCCACCTGCACGCCGACCGCGGCGGGCAGGCCGTAGCCCATGGTGCCGAGCCCACCCGACGTCATCCAGCGATGCGGCTCCTCGAAGCCGTAGAACTGCGCCGCCCACATCTGGTGCTGGCCGACCTCGGTCGTGATGTAGGTATCCCGGCCGCGCGTCGCCTCGAACAGGCTCTGGATCGCGTGCTGCGGCAGGATGATGTCGTTGCTCTTCTTGTAATAGAGCGAGTTGCGGGCGCGCCACTGCGCGATCTGCTGCCACCACGCCTTGACGTCCGGCTTCTTCGCCTCCGCCTTGAACACCTGGAGGATGTCGCCGAGGATGTTGCCGCAATCGCCGATGATCGGCACGTCGACACGGATGTTCTTGTTGATCGAGGACGGGTCGATGTCGATGTGGATCTTCTTCGAGCCCGGCGAGAACGCGTCGACACGGCCGGTGATGCGGTCGTCGAAGCGCGCGCCGACGCACAGCATGACGTCGCAATCATGCATCGTCATGTTGGCCTCATAGGTGCCGTGCATGCCGAGCATGCCAAGCCAGTTCTTGCCCGACGCCGGATACGCGCCGAGGCCCATCAGCGTCGAGGTGATCGGAAAGCCGGTGACCTCGACCAGCTCGCGCAGCAGCTTGGTCGCCTCCGGGCCGGAATTGATCACGCCGCCGCCGGTGTAGATCACGGGACGCTTGGCGTTCGCGAGCAGCGAGACGGCCTTGCGGATCTGCGTCGCATCGCCCTTCACGCGCGGCGCGTAGGAGCGGTGAACGTCGGACTTGCGCGGCGGATGATAGGTGCCGGTCGCGAACTGCACGTCCTTGGGCACGTCGACCAGCACCGGGCCCGGACGGCCCGTGGTCGCAACGTAGAACGCCTCGTGCAGGACCTTTGCAAGGTCGTTGACGTCGCGCACCAGCCAGTTGTGCTTGGTGCAGGGACGCGTGATGCCGACCGTGTCGCATTCCTGGAACGCATCGTTGCCGATCAGATGCGTCGGCACCTGGCCGGAGATGCAGACCAGCGGGATCGAGTCCATCAGCGCGTCGGTCAGCGGCGTCACCATGTTGGTGGCGCCGGGACCGGAGGTCACCAGCGCAACGCCCGGCTTGCCGGTCGAGCGCGCATAGCCCTCGGCCGCGTGGCCCGCGCCCTGCTCGTGCCGGACCAGGATGTGCTGGACCTCGCTCTGCTGGAAGATCTCGTCATAGATCGGAAGCACCGCGCCGCCGGGATAGCCGAAGATGTCGGTCACGCCGTGATCGATGAGCGCGCGAACGATCATCGCGGCGCCGGTCATCTGGTTCGGATCGTGGCTCTTGTCGCTCATTGGCTTGCTCCGGATGCGCTGTTGCCAGCGGCTTCATTCGTGTCGGGTTCGGGAAATAAAAAAGGCCCCGAAGAGGGCCCATGCACACCGCCTGTCATGTGGATGGCAGCTAGCCATCCCCGGCGGTGTGCCTGGGTACGACGGCGATAAGGAGTTTGGTAATAATGTTACGCATGGCAGGCGCCCGGCTTCCCAAAGGTTGCGCGAAACATAGCGGCCAAAGCTTGGATGTCAAGGCGATGCGGCCGTCCCAGCGCGATTTTGGCAGTGTAGCGGTGTTCCCGGGGTTCGGCGAGAGGTAAATTCGGGGAACCCGGCGCAAAAGCACGTCGCCTACGCCGTCATTCCGGGATGGTCCGCAGGACCAGACCCGGAATCCCGAGATTCCGGGTTCTCGCTTTGCAAGCCCCGGAATGACAGCGCATAGGAGGCCTCAACCCTCGTCCTGCGCCGCATTCGCGATCGCCGCGAGCCAGCCCCTCGCCTCCTCCGGCTTCACCCATTCGAACTCCGGCAATTGGTGCCGGAACCAGGTGAATTGCCGTTTGGCGTAATGGCGGGTGTCGGCGCGGCCGATCGTGGCCGCCTCGTCCAGGCTGAGTTCACCGCGCAAATGCCGGATCAGGGCCGGCACGCCATGGGCCTTCATCGCCGGCAGCAGCGGATCGAGCTGCCGGGCGGCGAGGCGCTCGACCTCCCTCAAGGCGCCGGCGCCGAGCATGGCGTCGAAGCGGGCATCGATGCGGGCATAGAGCTCGTCGCGCCCGGGGGCGAGAAATACCGCGTGAAAACTGTCCCTGGGCAACAGCGGCGGCTGGCCCTCCTGATGCCAGTCCAGCAGCGAGCGCCCGGTCGCCTCGATCACTTCGAGCGCGCGCGCGATCCGCGTGCGGTCACGCAGGTTCAATCGCCCGGCCGCACGCGGATCGCGGGCCGCGAGTTCCGCATGCAGCGCCTCGACGCCGTTCCGCTCCAGCCGCGCGCGCACGTCTTCGCGCACCTCGGCAGGGATCGGCGGCACCACAGAGAGGCCCGCGGTCAGCGCCTTGAAATAAAGTCCGGTGCCGCCGATGAAGATCGGCAGGCGGCCTTCGGCTCGCGCCCCTTCGAGCGCCTTGGCTGCATCGCTCACCCAGGCACCGGCCGAGAAATTCACGGCGGCATCGACATGGCCGTAGAGGTGATGCGGCACGAGCGCCTCGTCTGCCCGTGTGGGGCGCGCCGTGATGATGCGCAGGTCGCGGTAGACCTGCATGGAATCGGCATTAATGACGACGCCGCCGGCGGCGAGCGCCAGCTCGAGCGCCAGCGCCGACTTGCCGCTGGCGGTCGGGCCTGCGATAAGCACGGCCTTGCCAATAGGCCTTCTGCCGACTTGCCCCTCGCTCACGAAAACCTCAAATGTCCCTGGTCGCCACGCTGATCTGCAATCCCGATAGTCCCGCGCTCGACTCTACCATCGTCGACGGCGCCCGCGCCGTGCTGCCTCAGGCGGCGCCCGCGCACTGGCTGTTCGACGGGGTTGCGGTCGATATTCCCTTCGGCGCCGACAGTAACCTCGAAGGCGACCGTCACGCCATCGAACAGCGGTTGCGCGAGCTTCGCGGCGACCTGCCGATCGACATCGTCGTGCAGCCAGCCGGCGTCCGGCGCAAGAAGCTTTTTCTCGCCGACATGGATTCCACCATGATCGGCCAGGAATGCATCGACGAGCTCGCAGATCTCGTCGGGATGAAGGCCCATGTCGCCGCCATCACCGAACGCGCAATGCGCGGCGAGATCGAGTTCGAGCCGGCGCTGCGCGAGCGCGTTGCGCTTCTGAAGGACCTTCCCGCCAGTGTCGTCGACGAGGTGCTGGAAAAGCGCATCACGCTGACGCCGGGCGGCCGCACACTGGTCGCGACCATGCGGGCGCACGGCGCCTATACCTGCCTCGTCTCCGGCGGCTTCACGCTGTTCACGAGCGCGGTCGCCGCCAGGATCGGTTTCCAGGAGAACCGCGCCAACGAGCTGATCGTGCGCGACGGCAAGTTCACCGGCGAGGTCAAGGAGCCGATCCTGGGCCGCGCCGCCAAGCTCGCGACGCTGGTGGATCTGATGGAGTCGTTCGATCTCGACGACGTCGACTCGGTCGTGGTCGGCGACGGCGCCAACGATCTGGCGATGATCCAGGCGGCGGGACTGGGCGTGGCCTATCATGCCAAGCCGGCGGTGGCCGCTGCGGCTGCTGCAAAGATCGACCACGGCGATCTCACCGCGCTGCTCTATGCGCAGGGGTATCGGCGCGAGGAGTTTGTGGAGGGGTAGCCTCCTCCCCGCTGTTATCGCCCGCGAAGGCGGGCAATCCAGTGTTCCAGAGACAGTGCGGCTAGAACCGAGAGGCCGCGGCGTACTGGATGCCCCGCCTTCGCGGGGGCATGACAGTTGAGTGCGGGGCGTATCGCCCCTTACTGCACGCTCAGCGCCACGAACCGCAGCTCGCCGTCGGCGTTGGAGACCAGCAGCAGCACCGACTTCTTGCCGTCCTTCTTGAGCTGGTCGACCCGCTTCTGGATGTCGGCGCCGCTGGAGACGACCTCCTGTGCCACCTCGACGATGACGTCGCCGGCGGACAGGCGCTTCTCGGCGGCGTCGGAATTGGCGTCGACATTGGTGACGACCACGCCCTTGACGCTGTCCTTGATCTTGTAGCGCGTGCGCAGGTCCTTGTTCAGCACGGCGAGATCGAGGCCGAGCGCCTTCTGCGTCACCGGCTTCTCGGGCGCGGGCTCGTCGGTCTTCACCGCGGCCTGCACTTTGTCGGGATCCTGGAGGCGGCCGAGCGTGACCTTCTTGGTCTCCTCCTGGCCTTTGCGGATGATGATGACGTCGACCTCCTTGCCGACCGCTGTGTCGGCGACGACGCGGGAGAGATCCTTCGGGTCCTTGACGTCCTTGCCGTCAAACTTGACGACGACGTCGCCGGGCTCGATGCCGGCCGGCTTGGCCGGGCCCTTGTCGTCGACGCCGGCAACCAGCGCGCCGCGCGGCGGCTTGATGTTGAGGCTCTCGGCAATCTCATCGGTGACGCTCTGGATGCGCACCCCCAGCCAGCCGCGGCGCAATTCGCCGAACTGGCGGAGCTGGTCGACGACGCCCATGACCGTCTTCGACGGCACGGCGAAGCCGATGCCGATCGAGCCGCCGGAGGGCGAGATGATCAGCGTGTTGACGCCGATGACGTCGCCATCGAGATTGAACAGCGGACCGCCGGAATTGCCGCGGTTGATGGCGGCGTCGGTCTGGATGTAGCTGTCATAGGGACCCGAGGAGATGTCGCGGTTCTTGGCCGAGACGATGCCGGCCGTCACCGTGCCGCCCAAGCTGAACGGGTTGCCGATCGCGACCACCCAGTCGCCGAGACGCAGCTTGTCGGAATCGCCGAACTTCACCGCGACCAGCGGCTTCGTCGGCTTGAACTTCAACACGGCCAGGTCGGTCTTCTTGTCGACGCCGACCAGCTCGGCCTTGATCTTGGTGCCGTCGTTGAGGATGACGTTGATCTCGTCGGCATCCGCAATGACGTGGTTGTTGGTGACGACGACGCCTGATGTGTCGATGATGAAGCCGGAGCCGAGCGAGTTGGTCTTGCGGGGCGGGCCGTTGTCGCCGCCCTTGCCGCCACCGGGGCCGCCGGGACCCCTGCGGTTCTTGAAGAAGTCGTCGAAGAACTCCTCGAAGGGCGAGCCGGGCGGCAGTTGCGGCATGGTGTTACTGCCGCCGCCCTTGGCTTCGACGGTCTGCGAGGTCGAAATGTTGACGACCGCGTCGATCACCTTCTCGGCGACGTCGGCGATGCCCTCCGGTCCGCGCGCCTGAGCTGGCGTGCCGAACGCGCCGAAAGCACTGACGGCGAGCGCGGCCAGCCCAATTCTCACGCCAAGTCGCGCACGATGGCGCAAGCGGGACGGGGCAATGATGGCAGCGGTCATTGTGATCTCCAGAAAAAGGGATTCGGCGTCAAGACTGCGCTCGAACGGGGGGACGGCGCAAGCGCGGAGCTTCACGGGCCTCAAGACCCGGATAATACGGCGAAAACCGGTCCCTTGCCTTCACTTTGGCGTTGGCGCGAGGCCTAAATCGGACGCCGCATCACCCAGATCAGGATCAGGCCGACCACGGCCGAACCGATCCCGACCGCCCGCAGGACGTTGTCCGGCGTGGCGATGGCGCTCTTCATGGCCTTGCGCATCCAGTTCGGACTCGCCGCGAACATCAAGCCTTCCAGCACGAACAGGATGCCTAAGCCGATGAGGAAGTCGGCGAACGCAATGGACCTCATCGGATTGGAACCTCCCGTGGTGCTGTTCTTGTCTGGACGAAGGGCGGCCAGACCTGCCGCCGCCCTTGTCTAGCTTACGGCTTTGCCGGCGTCGCGGTCGCCGCCTTGCCGGACGGGTTACCAAAGAACCGGAAGAAATCCGAGTCCGGCCGCAGCAGGAAGCGGGTGTCGTTCGACTTCAGCCCGTTCTCATAGGCCGTCATCGACCGGTAGAAGGCGAAGAAGTCAGCATCCTTGCCGTAGGCTTCCGCAAACAGGCGGTTGCGCTCGGCGTCGCCGACGCCGCGGGTCTGCTCAGCCAGCGATCTGGCTTCCGCCTCGATCACGGTCGCCTCGCGGTCGGCCTTGGAGCGGATCTCCTGCGCCTTCTGGCCGCCCTGCGCCCGGAACTCGGCGGCTTCCCGCTCGCGTTCCGTCTTCATGCGCTGGTAGACCGCCTGGCTGTTCTGCTCCGGCAGGTCGGCGCGGCGAATCCGGACGTCGACAACCTGGATGCCGTAACCGTCGGCCTCGCGATCGAGCTGGTCGCGGATACGCAGCATCAGCTTCTCGCGGTCGTCGCGCACCACGTTGATGAAGGTGACCTCGCCGAGCACGCGGCGCAGCGCCGCGTTCAGGAGCGTGGTGAGCTGGATGTTGGCAGCCTGGATCGAGCCGACACTCTGATAGAAGCGCAGCGCGTCCTTGATGCGGTAGCGCGCGAAGGCGTCGACCACGAGCCGCTTCTGGTCGGATGCGATCGCTTCCTGCGACGGGTTCTCCAGATCGAGGATCCGCTTGTCGATGTTGATCACCGAATTCCACGGCGCCTTGAAGTGCAGACCGGGATCGGTGACGACGTCGACGGGCTTGCCGAACTGAAGCACGATGGTCTGCTCGGTCTGCTGCACCGTGAATAGCGACATGTAGCCGACGATCACGACGAGCAGGAGCCCGAGGAGGGTGACGATACCTGTGACCGGAGACCTCATCGGCTGCCTCCGCTCGATTGCTGACCGGCGGCGGGCGGCCGCTTCGTCGTCAATTCGCCCAGCGGCAGATAGGGCACAACGCCCTGGCCCGAGGGGCCGCCGTCATAGACGAGCTTGTCCGCGCCGCCGAGCACGCGCTCCATCGTCTCCAGATAGATCCGTTCACGCGTCACTTCGGGCGCCTTCTTGTATTCCTCGTAAACCTTCAGGAAGCGCGAGCTCTGGCCCTTGGCCTCGGCAACCGCCTGCTCCTTGTAGCCTTCGGCGGCCTGCATGATCTGCGCCGCACGTCCGCGCGCCTGCGGCACCACCTGGTTGGCGTAGGTCTGTGCTTCGTTCTGCAGCTGCTCGAGATTGGCGCGTGCCGCCTGCACGTCGCGGAAGGCGTCGATCACCTGCGCCGGCGGATCGACCTTCTGCATCTGCACCTGGCTGATCTGAATGCCGGCGCCGTAGCTGTCCAGAGTCTTCTGGATCAGTTCCTGCACGCCCTGTTCAGTGACGTTGCGCGCGCCGGTGAGGATCGGCTGGATCTGCGAGCGGCCGATCACCTCGCGCATCGCGCTCTCGGCGACCGCCTTCACGGTGCCTTCGGGGTTCTGGATGTTGAAGAGGAAGTCGCCGACGCCGCCGGTGTCGGGCTTGATGCGCCACAGCACGGTGAAGTCGACGTCGACGATGTTCTCGTCACCGGTGAGCATCAGGCTCTCTTCGGGCACGTCGCGAATGGAGCGGCCGCGCCGTGCCGGATCGTCGATCAGCGTCATGCCGATGGAGATGGTGTTGACGCGCAGCGCCTTGGGCAGCAGCACTGTCTCGATCGGATAGGGCAGATGATAGTTCAGGCCCGGATCCACGGTGCGGACATGCTTGCCGAAGCGCAGCACGACGCCGCGCTCCTCGGACTGCACGCGGAAGAAGCCCGACAGCAGCCAGAACGCGATGATGATCAGGATGATCAGCGTGATGCCGACGCCGGAGAAATAGCCACCCGGCATGATCTGCTGAAGGCGGTCCTGGCCGCGCCGCAGAAGGTCTTCCAGATCCGGAGGCCTCGGCCCGACCGGTTGCGGGCCTGAGCCCCATGGTCCCTTTGGACCCGAGCCCCATGGGCCACCGCCCTGATTCTTCCACGGCATTCGACGCTCTCCTCGGCAGGGTGGAATTGCCCCTGCCCGCTTTGTCCGGTCCGGCTTTATAGGGGACAGGCAGGTCCCTTACAACGCAGCCCGGGCTGTCTTTGCAGCTAAGCCCGGGGGCAGAAAAGTCAATGTTAACATTGGCGAATGCGGTTAATGGCGCGGCCGCCGACGATATGTCACATAGGAGTAATCGGCGCTGTCGTTCGGTCCGGCAGGATGACGGATGCGCGCCGTCTCCTCCCATTCTGCCTTGTCGATGCCGAAATGCGTGTCGCCGTCGGGGCGCGCATGCACTTCGGTGATTTCGAGCCGATCGGCACGACCGAACCATTGCCGATAGATCTCGGCGCCGCCGATCACCGCGATCTCGGTGACCGAACGCCGCAGGGCATCGCCGCGCGCAATCGCCTCCGCATCCACGGCTGATGTCGTGACGACGGCACCGGCGGCGCGATAAGCCGGATCGCGCGTGATCACGATGTTGGTGCGGCCCGGAAGCGGCCGGGGCAGGGATTCGAAGGTCTTGCGGCCCATGATCACGGGCTTGCCGATCGTGAGCGCCTTGAAGCGCGCCATGTCGGATTTCTGCCGCCATGGAATCGCGTTACCTGCGCCGATGACGCCATTCTCCGCGACCGCCACGACGAAGACGATCTCCATCAGACAGAGCTCCCCGCAAGCCGCGTCAGCGCAGGACCGGTGACGCGGCACAGCGTCCAGTCGTCCATCATGACGGCACCGAGCGACTTGTAGAACGCGATCGACGGCGCGTTCCAGTCGAGCACCGCCCATTGCAGACGCGACCAGCCGTTCTCGACGCATTCCTTTGCGAGATAGACCAGCAGCGCCTTGCCGAGGCCTTTGCCCCGATGCGACGGCCGCACATACAGATCTTCGAGATAGATGCCGTGACGGCCGCTGAAGGTGGAGAAATTGGCGAACCAGACCGCAAAGCCGACCGCCTCGCCGTTCCACTCGGCGATCGCACAATAGAGCCGCGGTCGCTCGCCGAACAGCGCGTCCGCGATGTCAGCCTCGGTCGCCTCGACCTCGTGCGAGAGCTTTTCGTATTCGGCGAGCTCACGGATGAAGGCAAGAACCAGCCCGGCTTCGCCAGGACGCACGCGGCGGATGTTGAGCGACATCTGCGTCAGACCGCGACTTCCGCCTTGATGTGTGGGTGCGGATCGTAGCCGACGAGCTCGAAATCCTCGAAGCGGAAGGAGAAGATGTCCTTCACGTCGGGATTGATCCGCATCACCGGCAACGCACGCGGTGCGCGCGTGAGCTGGAGCTTCGCCTGCTCCAGATGGTTGGAATAGAGATGGGTGTCGCCGAACGAATGCACGAAGTCGCCGGGCTTCAGGTCCGTGACCTGCGCCACCATCATGGTGAGCAGCGCATAGGAGGCGATGTTGAAGGGCACGCCGAGGAACACGTCGGCCGAGCGCTGATAGAGCTGGCACGACAGCTTGCCGTTGGCGACATAGAACTGGAACAGGCAATGGCACGGCGGCAACGCCATCTTGTCGACCTCGGCCGGATTCCAGGCCGAGACGATCAGGCGGCGCGAGTCCGGGTTGCGCTTGATCATATCGACGACGTTGGCGATCTGGTCGATGCTGCGTCCGTCCGGCGCGGGCCAGGAACGCCACTGATGACCATAGACCGGGCCGAGATCGCCATTGGCGTCCGCCCACTCGTCCCAGATGGTGACGCCGTTGTCGCGCAGATATTTGATGTTGGTGTCGCCCTTCAGGAACCACAACAGCTCGTGCACGATCGCCTTCAGCGGCAGCCGCTTGGTGGTCAGCATCGGGAAGCCGGCCGACAGATTGAAGCGCATCTGATGGCCGAACACCGAGAGCGTGCCGGTGCCGGTCCGGTCGGTCTTCTCGGCGCCGTCTGAGAGAATCCGCTCGAGCAGGTCCTGATACTGGTGCATGTGTCGTGTGCCTTTGGGGAGGCCGCGAACTTAGCGGCCACCTCCGCGCTGCGACAGCGGCGATTCGCTGCCTGCACCGATTATACCCGGAAAAAGTGAGCGTTTCCGGTGCAAACGGCAAGGGGCGGAACTCGCGTCCCGCCCCCGCCTATCGGCTTGATTGTGCTGGTTAACTGGCCGGCTTGAGCACCGGGGTCCATTTCGCGATCTCGTTCTTCACGAGGGTCGCGAGCGCCTCCGGCGTCCGGTCCTTTGGGCCCGGGATGACGCTGCCGAGCTCGAGCAGGCGCTTCCTCACCGTCTCGTCGTCGAGCGCTTTGACGGCGGCGGCGTTCAGGCTCGCCACGATGGCCGGCGAAGTTCCCTTCGGTGCGAACATCGCGTTCCAGGCCTGGGCCTGGAACGCAGGCAGGCCGGCTTCCGTCGTCGTCGGCACGTTCGGCAGCGACGGATTGCGCTCGGCCGTTGCGATCGCATAGGCCTTGATGGTGCCGGCGTTGATCTGTGGCACGGCGTTGACGATCTGGTCGCACATGTAGTCGACCTGCCCCGCCACCAGCGCGTTCATCGCGGGGCCGGTGCCGTTGAAGGGCACGCCGACCGGCTTGATGTCGAGGATGGAGTGCAAGAGCTCGCAGGACACGTGCGAGACCGAGCCGACGCCGGCATGCGCCGCGTTCACCTTCTCGGCATTGGCCTTCACGTAGGTGACGAACTCCTTCAGGTCCTTCGGCGGAAAGTCCTTGCGCGCCAGGATCAGGATCGGCGTGCCCGCCAGCAGCGCGATCGGCTCGAAGTCTTTCTCCGGATGATAGGCCAGCTTCGGATAGAGCGGCACGGATGCGGCATGCGTGCCCATATGTCCCGTGATCAGCGTATAGCCGTCATTGGCCGCGCGCGCGGCCCGCGCGGTCGCGGTGGTTCCGCCGGCGCCGACCACGTTCTCTATGACGATGCTCTGCCCCAGCGTCTGCGCCATGTGCGCGGTGACGATGCGGGAGATCACGTCGGTCGGGCCGCCGGCCGCGAACGGCACGATCATGGTGATGCCGCGCGTCGGATAGGTCTGCGCCTGGGACGGTGCGACAAACGCGCACAGCGATGCGGCCGCCGCGGCACATGCGCCCGCGAGCGCGCGAATAAAGGTCATGCCGATCCCCTTGTCGTTTCCTTGGGACACAAACAAAAATGCCGGCCACAAGGGCCGGCATTTTCATTTCACGAAGACATCACACAAGTCGATTCGACTTCCGAATGCGGCGCGCGGACGCAGGGCGCCGCGACGACGCAGGCGCGATCAGTTCTCGGATTCGGTGAACACCTCGTCGCGCTTGGCGCGCAGCGCGGGCAGCACCGTGAGGATCAACAGGCTCGCCGCGATCGCCAGCAGCACCGCCGACAACGGACGCGTCAGGAACACGCTCCAGTCGCCGCGCGAGATCAGCAGTGCGCGGCGCAGGTTCTCTTCCATCAGCGGTCCGAGCACCATGCCGAGCAGCAGCGGTGCCGGCTCGAAATCGTGCTTGATCAGCCAGTAGCCGACGAGACCGAACACGCCGGCGAGGATGACGTCGACCGGTGCGTTGTTCACCGAGTAGATGCCGATCGCGCAGAAGATCACGATCGAGGGGAACATCAGCCGGTAAGGCACGCGGAGCAGGCGGACCCAGATTCCGACCAGCGGCAGGTTGATTATGATCAGCATCAGGTTGCCGATCCACATCGAGGCGATCATGCCCCAGACGAGATCCGGCTGCTTCTGCATCACCTGCGGGCCCGGCACGATGCCATGGATGGTCATCGCGCCCACCATCAGCGCCATCACCGCGTTCGGCGGGATGCCGAGGGTGAGCAGCGGGATGAAGGAGGTCTGCGCCGCCGCGTTGTTGGCGCTTTCCGGCGCCGCCACGCCCTCGATCGCACCGCGGCCGAACCGCGACGGGTTCTTGGCGATCTTCTTCTCGAGCGTATAGGCCGCAAAGGACGCGATCACGGCACCGCCGCCCGGCAGGATGCCGAGGATCGAGCCGAGCACGGTGCCGCGCAGGATCGCAGGCGCGGAGTCGCGCAGATCCTTCCTGGTCGGCATCAGGCCGGTGATCTTCTGCTGCACGAGGTCGCGGTTCATCTCGGCGCCGGCGTCGAGGTTGCGGATGATCTCGGCAAAGCCGAACACGCCCATCGCGACCGTTGCAAAGCCGAGACCGTCGGCGAGCTCCGGAATGTTGAAGGCCATGCGCGAAGCGCCGGTCTCGATGTCCGAGCCGACCATCGACATGAGCAGGCCGAGCACGATCATCGCGATCGCCTTCAGCACCGAGCCCTTGGCCAGCACGACCGCGAAGATCAGACCGAGCACCATCAGCGAGAAATACTCGGCCGGACCGAACGCCAGCGCGAGCTTGGTCAGCGGCGCGCCGAGCACGGCGATGAGCACGGTCGCGACGCAGCCGGCGAAGAACGAGCCGATCGCCGCGATCGCCAGCGCCGGGCCGGCACGGCCCTGCTTGGCCATCTGGTGACCGTCGATGGCGGTGACGACCGATGTCGCCTCGCCGGGTATGTTGACCAGGATCGACGTGGTCGAGCCGCCATATTGCGCGCCGTAATAGATGCCGGCGAGCATGATCAGCGCGCCGACCGGCGGCAGTCCGAAGGTGATCGGCAGCAGCATCGCCACGGTCGCGATGGTGCCGATGCCCGGGAGAACGCCGACCAGCGTGCCGACGAGGGCGCCGATCAGGCACATCAGGAGGTTGATCGGAGAGAGCGCGACGGCGAAGCCGTGGGCGAGGTTGGCAAAAATATCCATCACGCCCTCACTGGATCAGGAAACGCGGAAACATCGGCATCGGTAGCCCGAGCACGTAAGGGAAGAGCAGCGCGCAGCCGAGCGTCAGGCAGGCGCCGACGATGGCAGCCTCCAGCCAGCGCGTCTCATGCGAGCCCATCGCCGCGATCATGAAGCTCGCGAAGGCGGAGACCACGAGGCCCAGCGGCCGGATCGCGAGCGCGAAAAACACGATCGAGACCATCACGAACAGCGGCCCGCGCCAGGAATAATGGGCCATCGCCGGCCCGTCGGTCAGAAGGCCGGTCAAGGCAATGCCGGCGGACAAGGCGACCAGCAGCCCGCCGAACATGCGCGGCGCGGTGCCCGCACCGAAGGAGAAGCCGCGCATGCCCTGCAAATCGCTCGAGGCCCACAGCGCGAACAGCGCGAGTGCCATCAGGATGACGCCGCCGACATAATCCTGGGCCGACCGGATGGACATGAACAGCGTGACGATCGCCACCGCTAAGACCGGATAGGAATAGATCAGCGCCAGCAGCACGTCGGATGACGCCTTCTTGGTCTCACCGCCGACCGATCCGATCAGTGCCGCGGGAGCGCCCGCGACCAGCGCGGTGGCATGGCTGATGAGAACGGTGGCCGGGCCGCGTCCCGCGCCCCAGCCAAAGATCGTCCCGATCGACCAGATGAATTCGAATATCTGCGGCGCAACGGCCAGCAGACAAAAACCGATCGCCACCGAGGTGTTTCGGGTGGCTGTCGCTGAGTGGCCCATCGTATCGGCCATGCATGTCTCCTCCGCGACCCGTAAGTCACGCGCAGTGTTGTTCTAATCGGCTGGAAATGGATCCCTCGCCCGGATCACTGCCTAGCGATTTTCATTACACAATGCCAGCAAAACCCAACAAGCCCCCGGCGAGCAGGAGCCATAGTGGATTGATGCGCGAGACCGCTGCGAGCACCGCAACCATCGCGGTCAGAAGCACCGCAGCAATCGTGCGATCGGTCGCGTTGGCCAGGATCAGGGCACTCGCCGCCATCAATCCGATCGAGAGCGGAACCAATGCAGCCTGGATCAGGCCGGGCCAGCGCGATTGGCTCGGCCGGTTCAAGAGCCGGCTAACATAGTAGGCAACCAGCGCGGTCGGCAGGCACATGGCCAGCGTCGCTGCCAGCGCGCCGGGGATGCCGGCGACGGCATAGCCGATTAACGTCACGATAAGCACGTTCGGACCTGGCGAGAGCTGCGCGATCGCATAGGCATCAGTGAACTGCTTGTCGGTCATCCAGTGATGCACATCGACCGCGATCCGGTGCATCTCGGGCACCGCGGCCGCGGCGCCGCCGACCGCGAACAGCGACATCAGCGCAAAGGTGGAGATCAGCGCCCAGATCGGGTTCTCGGCGTTCACGCTGCTACCTTCCGCCGCAGGAGGAAGGTGGCGCCGACACTCACGGGGATCGCGACCAGCAGCACCGTCTGGAGCGGCAGGCGAAGCACGCCGATGGCAAGGAACACGGCGAGCATCAGGATGAGCGCAACGGCGTCCATCCGCTTGAACAGCGGCGTCATCATGCGAAAGACGACCGCGATCAGGAGGCCGACCGCCGCGCAGGAGATGCCTGCGAGGATGCGGCGCAGCACCTCCACATCGCCGAACCGGGCGTAGATGATCGCAAGCACGGTCATGATCAGCGTCGGCGGCAGCAGCAGCCCGGCAAAGGCGGCAACGCCGCCCGCGATCCCGCGCAGCCGCGCGCCAAAGACCATCGACAGATTGACGATGTTGGGCCCGGGCAGGAAATGGCAGAGCGCGAAGGTTTCGTTGAACTCGTCCGCCGTCATCCAGCGGTGCTGCTCGACGATCGCCCGCCGGGCGAACACCAGAACTCCGCCGAAACCAGCCAGGGACATCCGGGCGAAGGCCACGAACAGCGCGGCCAGGCTGGGCGGAGGGCCGCTGGTCGCGGCACGATCCGGCTCTTGGGCGGCCGGTGCTGAATCCGGGGACATGTCAGGAGCTTAGAACGAGGGCCGCCGCGAGGCCAAGGCTATCCGGAACCTATCCAAAGGGAACCGCGCCATGCCGCGCCAAACCCCTGTCTTTCTAAACCTTTGCCCCCTATATTGGGGGTGCCGGTTCGCCGGCTATGGAAATAAACGGTCGTCGTAATAAACCATTCGGACCCGGGGGCGGTACCCGGCGCCTCCACCAAAGCCCACCCACGGGCTAGCCCTAGAAGCGGGTTTTGGCGGGGGCGAAATAGGATCGACGAGGGCGTAAAGGGCGTGCTTTTTCCCGGTATTGTTCCGCCGTTATCGGGCTACTGCAATAGTTGCCAACGACAACTTTGCTCCGGTTGCTCAGGCTGCGTAACGCAGTTTGAAAGACCATCTTAAAGTCCTAACGGGTTAAGCTCCGTTAGGCGGGGTTCGGAGGCACCTGGCAACAGAAGCCTCCACTTACCTTCGATTTCCTCCCCCACGGGGACTCCTGCTGACCCTTCAGGCGCGGTACTATTGCGGCTTGGCGAGTCGGGCCGGCAGGGCCCAACTCCTGGAATGCAACAGGACCACCATGGCGACCGATCATATCCGATACGATGTGCTGGCCCGCGACGCGCTGCGCGGCGTGCTGCGGAAGGTGCTGACCGACGCCGCGTCGCATGGACTGCCGGGCGAGCATCATTTCTTCATCACCTTCGTGTCGAAGGCCGAGGGCGTGAAGCTGTCGTCGCGGCTCCTGGCGCAATATCCGGAAGAGATGACGATCATCCTGCAGCATCAGTTCTGGGATCTGACCGTGCTCGAGGACCGCTTCGAGGTCGGCCTGTCGTTCGGCGGCATTCCGGAGCGGCTGGTGGTGCCGTTCAGCGCCATCAAGAGCTTCCTCGATCCGTCCGTGAAGTTCGGCCTCCAGTTCGACACGTCCGATGTCGCCGAGGTCGCGCCCGAGACGTTGCCCGCGGCCCCTGCCCCTTCGGCCCTGTCGGTGCCCACGCCCGCCACGGACAAGGCGGAGACCGCGGAAGAGCCGACCCCGCCGAGCCAGGGCGGCGCCGAAGTCGTGCGGCTCGATCGTTTCCGCAAGAAATGATCTAGGCTACCGCGCGAGACCGTCGCGCCCGGCCAAACTGCCTATATAGAGGAGCACATGAAGAGGCCGCGCGGCATTTCGCGCGGCGGAATGGATGTGCTCATGGCCAAATCTGCACGCACGAAGACCGCTCGCCCCGCGACCCGCACCGAGACCGACAGCTTCGGTCCCATCGAGGTCCCCTCCGATCGCTATTGGGGCGCGCAGACCGAACGTTCGCGGCAGAATTTCCGCATCGGCACGGATCGCATGCCGATCTCGCTCGTGCATGCGCTCGGCATCGTCAAGCTCGCCGCGGCGCAGTCCAACCGCGAGCTCGGCCTGCTCGACCAGCGCCGCGCCAGTGCCATCATCCGCGCCGCGCGCGAGGTGATCGACGGCAGCCTCGACGATCATTTCCCGCTCGTCGTGTGGCAGACCGGCTCGGGCACACAGACCAACATGAACCTCAACGAGGTGATCGCCAACCGCGCCAATGAGCTGCTCGGCGGCGAGCTCGGCGCCAAGAAGCCGGTGCATCCGAACGATCACGTCAACATGAGCCAGTCGTCGAACGACTCTTTTCCCACCGCAATGCATATCGCGGCGGCGAGCCGCATCACCGCCGATCTCGTTCCTGCCCTTGGCGAACTGCTCCGCGCGCTGCGCAAGAAGGAGAAGGAGTTCGCCAAGATCGTCAAGATCGGCCGCACCCACACCCAGGACGCGACGCCGCTGACGCTCGGCCAGGAATTCTCCGGCTATGCCGCGCAGGTCGAAAGCGGGATCGCGCGACTGAAGGTCGCGGTGAAGGAGCTCTATCCGCTGGCGCAGGGCGGCACCGCCGTCGGCACCGGCCTCAACGCGAAGCCGCGCTTTGCAAGACTGTTCGCAAAGCACGTTGCCGGAATCACCAAACTGCCCTTCACCAGCGCCGCCAACAAATTCGAGGCGCTGGCCTCGAACGATGCCTATGTGCTGGCGCACGGCGCCATCAATTCGGTCGCGACAGGCCTGTTCAAGATCGCCAACGACATCCGCCTGCTCGGATCGGGTCCGCGCTCAGGGCTCGGCGAGCTGATCCTGCCGGAGAACGAACCGGGCTCGTCGATCATGCCGGGCAAGGTCAATCCGACGCAATGCGAGGCGATGACCATGGTGTGCTGCCAGGTGTTCGGCAATCACACCGCGATCACGGTCGCCGGCAGCCAGGGCCATTTCGAGCTCAACGTCTACAAGCCCGTGCTGGCCTACAACATGCTGCACTCGATCCGGCTGATGGCCGATGCCGCGCGCTCCTTCACCGAACATTGCGTCAGCGGCATCCGCGCGGACGAAAAGCGCATAAGTGAGCTGATGCAGCGCTCGCTGATGCTGGTGACCGCGCTCGCGCCGAAGATCGGCTACGACAACGCCGCCAAGGTGGCCAAGACGGCGCATGTCAACGGCACCACGCTGAAGGAGGAGGCGCTGCGGCTCGGCTTCGTCACAGCGGACGAGTTCGACCGTTTGGTGCAGCCGGAGAAGATGACGAAACCGGGGTAATTCCTAATTCCGATAGTCATCCGTAATGATACGGAGCCAAAAAGCTCATAATTGTAAGGCTTAAAGGACAGGATTTGATTACCGTCAATGTTCCGGAAAGACGGCGTGCTACGCAGCTATTCTGCCCTTGGCGGGGCGAAATTCATCGTTTGATGGCCCAAGGGGCCGATTGACGAGGACGAGCAAATGACAATCAAGTCTTGTGGGGCGCGACGCGGCCCCCTGTTTCTGAACGTTTCATCCTGCCTGAAGAGGATCGGATGATGGAGACGCGGCATGGGGAACGTCATCAACCTGAATCGTTTCCGGAAGCGCGCCGAGCGGGAAGCCTCGGCGAAGCAGGCGGACGCCAATCGAGCGAAGTTCGGCCGCACGAAGGCGGAGCGGTCGGCGGAGGAGACGCGCGCGGACAGGGCGAAGGAGCACCTGGACAAGCATCAGATCGATCGCGAGGAGCAGCCATGAAGTCGCCCGTCGTGAAACGATCGATCGTCGTCGCCGGTCACAAGACCAGCGTCAGCCTGGAAGAGGCGTTCTGGAACGGCATGAAGGAGATTTCGGGCCTGCGCAACATGACGCTGTCCGAGCTCGTCGGCGAGATCGACGGCAACCGCCAGCAGGGCAATCTGTCCTCGGCGATCCGCCTGTTCGTGCTCGACTACTTCAAGAGCCGCGCCATGGCCGTCCAGCCGGACAAGGTCCCGGCCCAATAGCCGGCAAGGCGTCTTTTCGGCGCGTCGGGGCGTTCGCACTTTAAAATCACTCTAAGGTGCAGCTTCCGGCGAGCAAGCGCGCTTGACCTCAATGCCCTGCGTTGAAAATACAGGGCATGACCGACACCAATGATACGCGCCCTCACATGCCGCTGGGTCTGGCCCTGCGCGGCTACACCGGCGTCATCCAGCACCTGTCCGCCAGGGACACCGGTTCGGCGCTCTCGGACATCGAGCTCGAGAGCCGGCTGATCGAACTCGGCTTCGTCGAGGGGGCCCGGGTCGAGGTCCTGCATGAGGGGCTGGTCGGGCGCGATCCCATCGCCGTGCGGGTCGACAGCATCACGATCGCGGTCCGTCGGCGCGAAGCCATGGCCATCATCGTCGCCTGAGGCGGCCGCCCCCTGACCTCAGGCCTTTGATCCCAGATCGTTGAAAATCATGGAAGCACCCCTCCTGCATCTCGCCCTGGTCGGCACGCCAAACAGCGGCAAGACCTCGCTGTTCAATGCCCTGACCGGCAGCCGGCAGAAGGTCGCGAACTATCCGGGCGTCACCGTCGAGCGCAAGGAAGGCTTCTTCGTCACGCCCCAGGGACGCCAGGTCTCGGTGGTCGACCTGCCCGGCACCTATTCGCTGCGCGGCCGCAGCCCGGACGAGGAGATCACCCGCGACTTCGTGCTCGGCAAGGCCTCTGGCGAGACCGTGCCCGACCTCGTGCTGTGCGTGGCCGATTCCACCAATCTGCGCTTGACCATCCGCCTGCTGCTGGAGCTCAAGCGCACCGGCCGGCCGATGATCCTCGTGCTCAACATGTTCGACATCGCCGCGCGCCGCGGCATCACGGTCGACGTCGAGCGGCTCGCCAAGGAGCTCGGCGTGCCCGTGGTCACCTCGATCGCGGTGCGCAAGGGCGGCACGGCCGATCTGTTGACGCTGACCGACGAGATCTCGGCCAGGCTCGCCACCGAGCCTGCGGAGAACACCTGGCGCGCGCTCAGCGTCGGCGAATTGCGCTCCACCCAGCGCGAGGCCGACCGCATCATCGCCGACTGCGTCAGCCTGCCGAGCCGGCCTGACACCTGGACCGCGCGGATCGACGCGGTGGTGCTGCATCCCGTCGGCGGCCTCATCGTGCTGGCGCTGATCCTGTTCGTTATGTTCCAGGCGGTGTTCGCCTGGGCGCAGCCGCTGATGGAGCTGCTCAATTCCGGCTTCGACGCGCTCGGCGAGTTCGTGCACACCACCCTGCCCGCCGGCCTGCTCCAGAGCTTCCTCCAGAACGGCGTGATCTCGGGCGTCGGCAGCGTGATCGTGTTCCTGCCGCAGATCATCATCATCTTCCTGTTCATCCTGCTGCTGGAAGATTTCGGCTACATGGCGCGCGCCGCGTTCCTGATGGACCGCATCATGGGCGGCGCCGGCCTGCACGGCCGCGCCTTCATCCCGCTGCTGTCGAGCTTTGCCTGCGCCATTCCCGGCATCATGGCGACGCGCGTGATCGACAACAAGCGCGACCGGCTGACCACGATCCTGATCGCGCCGCTGATGACCTGCTCGGCGCGCATCCCGGTCTACACGCTGATCATCTCGGCCTTCATTCCGGCGAAGGACGTCTGGGGCTTCATCAACCTCCAGGGCCTCGTGATGTTCGGCCTTTACGCCGCCGGCATCATCAGCGCGCTTGCCGTCTCGTTCCTGATCAAGTTCTTCATGCTGCGCGACTACGCGCCGGCACCGTTCATGCTGGAGCTGCCGGACTACAAGATGCCGCGGCTGAAATCGATCGCGATCGGCGTCTACACGCGGGCCAAGATGTTCCTCCACCGCGCCGGCACCACGATCTTCTCGATGATGGTGCTGATCTGGTTCCTGGCCTCGTTCCCGCAGCCGCCGGCGGGCGCCACCGAGCCCGCCATCGACTTCAGCCTCGCCGCCATCATCGGCAAGGCGCTCGAGCCGCTGCTCGCCCCCGTCGGCTTCAACTGGCAGATCGCGGTCGCCCTGATCCCGGGCATGGCGGCGCGCGAGGTCGCGGTCGCAGCGCTCGGCACGGTCTATGCGATCGAAGGCGGCAAGGAAGCGGCCGAGCAGATCGGCCAGGTGCTGGCGACGAAATGGTCGCTCGCCACCGCGCTGTCGATGCTGGCCTGGTACATCTTCGCCCCGCAATGCGCCTCGACGCTGGCCGTGATCCGGCGCGAGACCGGAAGCTGGCGATGGATGGCGGTGACCTTCAGCTACATGCTGGTGCTGGCCTATGCCGCGAGCCTCGTGACGTACAACGTCGCGGTGGCGTTGGGGGCGGGATAGAGTCCCCTCTCGAAACCAAAAACTGCGAAAACAACCCCATGCACAGTAGACGGGGTCGTGAAATCAATGGCTTACGAATTATCCGAATTCGCTTGACCCGTCGGGCAAGACACCGGCATGATGGCATCATCGGGAAGCGTCCGCCAACGATTGATCGCGGCCCGCATCCTCGACAAGTCCGCACAATTCACTCGCGCCTGGCCTTGCGACATCGCAGGAATTGATGCCGGACCTCCATCGTTTTCTTCGGCTTCCCATGAAAAGGCCCCGGTCGATGCCGGGGCCTGAGTTCACCGGGAAGACACACACACTCAATAGCGAGCAGCGACCGGAGCACCGAAACCACCGAAGCGGTAGTTCAACCGAAGCGTAACCATGTCCACATCCTGGCTGATCCCGCTGCCGGTGAGCGCCAACCCGCCGGGCGTGACCACGCCTGCGAAGCCGAAATTGTCGCGTCCCATCCAGAGATGGTCGTACTCGATACCGGCCGACCAGTTCGGCGCAAAACCATATTCCCAGCCGACACCCAGGGCGCCGCCCCAGCGCGTGTGACCTGCCGAAGCCAGTCCGACGCCGGTGACGTTGTTGAATATATCGAATCGATTGCGGGTCACGGCAGCGCCGCCCTTCACGTAGAACAGCGAAGCGTTCCATGCCCAACCGAGCTGGGCTGTGAACAGCCCAATGGCGTCGGTCTTGCCTGTGGTCGAGATCAACGGATCGATCAGGCTGACGCGCGTGTTCTTGATCTCGGCCCAATCGCCCTGAGCTTCCAGACCAAGCACAAACTGATTGGTTTGCCAGCGGTACCCGATCTGTCCACCCGCAAGACCACCGGAGCGATCGGCGCAGCCACCTGCTACCGTCCCAGCGGGCGTTACGAAGTCGACGCAACCATGGCTTTGCCCCCAGCCACCGTTGGCCCCGATGTAGAATCCGCTCCAGTTGTAGACCGCCACCACTGGTGCCGGCGGCGGCGCCTTGACGGCCATGTCGGCCGCCATGGCCGGAGCCGCCATACTCAGTGCCACGAAGCCGATCGCAGCAGTTGAAAACTTCCTCATGGTCTCGTCCCCTTTTTTGCTCTTTCGTTCAAATTCGCTGTCTCGTCCAGAAATGAGCACCCATGCTGACCAGGTGCATAAGGTTCGCGAATGTGAGGAACTTTACGCGGGCAGGAGTCCTGAAGCCCGTATCAAAATGGCAACACCCAAGCGCCATCTCTATGCACTGTAGCGTGCTTAATCGATGCCCGACGCTTCTGACGGTAGAGAGCCGCCGTCATCGTTGAGCCACGCATGGATATCTGGCGCCGGAATGAGCCGCCTCGGAACGTGAGGATTGATCGTACCTGCAAAAACAGAAAGGCCTTCATCGAGCTTTGCGCGCGCGAACAACTTGGCTTCGTCCTCGGTCGCGAACGTCCGCGTCTCGCGCGGACTGCGCTGCCTCGGCAAAACGCCACGTTGTCGAATTTCAAAGCTGACGTACCAAGTCGGGATCATCGCACCTGTCAACCTGTGAGCCTCGAAGTCGGGTTGTGGCGCGATCGTCATCCGCGTATTTGATGCAGATCAAACCCCGCGCGTCACACCGGCGATCGGGAGGTTGAGTAAGACGTCGGCAGGACGGCATCGTCGGCGCAACAATCGATGCTCACTTCGAACGCCGCTAACCTCATTGGATCACTTCCGCACCAACAGACTGACCGCCGAGAAACTGCGCGACGATGATCTCGCCGACCTCGTCACACTCCATCTCGATCCCGACGTGTCCCGCTATCTCGGCGGTGTCCGTTCGGCGGAGGCGACGAAGACTTATCTCGCCGTCAACATGGCCCATTGGGACCGGCACGGTTTCGGGCTCTGGGTGCTGCGAACGAGAGACGGAGCATTCGCCGGACGGGCGGGGATCAGGCACATCCTCGTTGATGGTATCGACGAGATCGAGATTGCCTATACGTTCAAACGCGACCTCTGGGGCCAAGGATTTGCGAGCGAGACCGCCGCGGCGCTGACGCATATCGGGCTGTCGCAACTCGCGCTGCCGTCGCTCATCGGCCTGGTCTTCGTCGAACATGGTGCGTCGCGCCGCGTGCTGGAGAACTCCAATTACATTCTGGAGAAGAGCACGACGCATCACGGCGAGGACGTCGTGATCTACCGGATCCGGCGGTGAGCGACGCCCCAACGCTCAGCCGGTGCGCAGCCGAATGGCCGATCGCGGCAATGAGGCCAGAAACAGAACGGCGCAGACGCACAGCAAGACGATGTCCTTGAACAGGAACTCGCCGGTCAGATTCCACGCCATGGGATCGGATGACAGGCTCCATGTGACGACGCCCGGCGTCGTGAAGAAGAACGACCATGTGATCGCGAAGGTCACCACGCCCATGAATGAGCCGACGGCGGACAAGACCGGGCTGAAGCTACCTGCCGCCAGCAGCGCCGCAATCGCGAATTCGGCAACACCGAGAACATAGGCCTCTCCCCTCAGGCCGAAGATCGACAGCCAGGAGATGAACGGACTGTTGGTGATGAACTGCGCGATGCCCTGCGCGGATTGCAGTGTGAATTTCTGCATTCCGAAGGACACGAATATGACCACCATGACCCAGCGGAGAATGGCGAGCGGACGATACGAACCTCCACCATTCTCGGCAACGTTGAATTCCATCATGTGACGATCTCTCCCCGGAATGCGCGTCCATCAGCGTGCGAAGAAAATACGTTCGCTGAAAGCTGTACGAAGAGATCCTTCCGCCGTTACCTGCATCCGGAGTTCCACTGATCACAGGTGCGTGCAACGGCGTGTGTCGGCGCCATGATCGAAGGCAATTCCGAGAAGCTACCAGCAGCGCTCCGCGACGGATCGCAGCGCCCAAGCGGCGCGAGGCCCGTCAGGCCGAGATGATTGCCACCACTTCAATCTCGACGCGGGCCGATGTCGGCGTCAGGGCGCTGACCTGGACGAGCGTGCTGGCCGGGCGCACCGCATCGAAGGCTTCAGAGTGGGCGCGCGCCACATGCTCGGTGTCCGCCATATCGATCACGTACACCACGGTACGGACGACATGCCGCATATCGGCGCCAGCCTCGGCCAATGCGTCGGCGATCAATGCGAGTATCGCCCTGGCTTGCAGGTAGGCGTCGCCGTCGAGGTGCGGCGGGCGAGCCGTCGTGCCGGAGACAAAGACCTGGTTTCCGACGCGCACGGCGCGGGAGTAGCCATAAGCGTCTTCGAACGCATACCCCGATGAGATATTTTGCCTCGTCAACGACGCGCTCCCATGGTTTCCCTGCCGCAACACCGAACTATCACCACTGCCCTCTTCCGGCAAAAGCCGCAAATGCCATCGCGGCGTGCAGCAGCCACGCGCAATCCATCAGGTCCCGCAGCAACCTCACGGCTCCAGCGTGTAGGAGCGTCCGGGTTCGAGCACGTAGATGGTCAGGAAACGGAGCGGACGTTCCGGATCACAATTGCGAAATAGGGTGTGTGGAAGATCCGCCCGATCCTGCAACGTCTCGCCCGCCCGGTACTGTCGCGGTTCGTCGCCGCCATAAGCGGACTCGGCGACACCTTCGACGATGTAGATCGCGCCCGCAACGGGATGCCGGTGAAGCGGCGCGACGCCACCCGGCGGATAGGTGACCTCGACGACCATGAGTTCCTGTTGATTGCCCGGCAATGGCAGACGTTCGAGAACCTTGCGCGTAACACCGGCAAACCCTGCTTGTTGAGCGCTCGCCTGACCGTCGGTACGTTCATCCATGGAGCACCTGTCTCGTTCGAGAGTTGCAGCCGTCGCGCCAGATCGCGGTGAACGACAATGGAATGCCTGAAGCGACAAGGTTGAAGGCTGAACCGCTCTCACAGCATTCTGCCTCATATGCGACAGCCCCGTTCAAAGCCTCGTGTCATGGGACCACTTGGAACAGAGGGACTCGCCTGACGCAGTTCCATCTGGCTGCTTCGATGATGTTCCTGAATGCAACCGACCTGAACAGTCATTCAAGAAAGTTTCTTGCCCGTTCCTGCAACAGGTGGTGACGGCAGTCGTTGACCCCCGACGACGCGAACAGGAGGAACAGATGAAGAAGCTGACTTACGCTCTTGCAGCGGTAGCGACGCTTGCAATCGGTGCCCCGACCATCGCCAATGCGGCCGGCGTCGGCATCTATGTCGGCGGCGACAGGGACTATTATGACGGCCCCCGCGCGCGCGTTTACGAGCATGACCGCGGCTGGCACCGTGGCTGGTACAATCACGACCGCGATTACGACCGCGGCGTCGTGATCCGTCGTTATCATCATTGGGACGATTAGTGCGAGCCAGCACGATCGAACAAGGAGGCCTCGCTTCGGCGAGGCCTTTTGCATGTCGGCCGCCCCGCCACTTTCTCACTCGCCGCGATGGCGCAGCGCGTCGACGATGACCTTGAAGGCGGGCGAGTTCTGGCGGCAGCTCGGATAGTAGATGTGGTATCCGTCGAACACCGGCGACCACTTGTCCAGGACCAGCGCGAGGTCCCCCGACATGATGTGCCGTTGCACGACATTCTCCGGCACATAGGCGATGCCGTATCCTTTCAGCGCGGCATCGGCCTGGGCGTAGGAGGTGTTGAACGTCAATTGCCCGTCCACTCGAACGCGAAGTTCTTGGCCGTCCTTCGCGAACTCCCACGCGTAAAGCCCACCTGCCCTTTCCAGCCGCAGGTTGATGCAATTGTGCCGCACGAGGTCGTGGGGGTGCTCCGGCACGCCGTGTTCGGCGAAGTAGCCGGGTGAGCCCACGGCCACCAGCCGCCAATCCGGTCCGATCCGCACGGCGACCATGTCCTTTTCGACGCTTTCTCCGAGACGGACGCCGGCGTCGAATCCGTCCTCGACAATGTTGCGAAATCCGTTGTCGAGACTGAGCTCGAGCTTGATGTCGGGATAGTCCTTCAGGATCGGCTGCAGCTTGGGCCACACCACGCTCTGGAGCGCGTGCTCCGACACCGTCATCCGGATCCGCCCCGAGGGCTTGTCGCGGAACGCCATCAGGTCGGCAATCTCGGCCTCGATCTCGGCGATGCGCGGAGCCATCGACAGCCTCAACCGTTCGCCGGCTTCGGTGAGACCGACGCTGCGTGTCGTGCGCGTCAGCAGCCGGATGCCCATCTGGTCTTCCAGCCGCTTGATGGTGTGACTCAAGGTCGATTGGCCAATGCCGAGCTTCGCGGCCGCCTTGGTGAAGCTGCGCTCCTTGGCGACCGTGAGGAACCAAAGAAGGTCGTTGAAGTCTTGCTTGGCCATCGTTCTCCGCCGCCGACCGTCCCCATTTATGCCGCCCATCGATTAATGCAAGCGGATTACTCCATCTAATCCGATTGCTCGCTATCGGCTATCTCCGGCGGTGCGGGTGGTCTTCGCTGTGCCCCGCGCCGTCCTGGCCCGACTACAGGAACGCACCATGCCCAGACATCGCCCGGTGCGCCGGTCCGTTCTTGGAGGTCTCCTGGCCATGGCCGCCGTTTCCAGGCCGGTGGCCGGCCTGACCGCGACGAACGCTTCCTGGCACACGGGAGCCGCGACCATGCGGATACGATGCGCCTTCGATCGTCACAGCTTTACGGTGGTCCTCTTCGACGGCCCGTCAGCACGCGAACTCGTCTCGCGCCTGCCGCTCGACCTGGCGATCGAGGACTATTCGACCAACGAGAAGATTGCCTATCTGCTGCGCAAGCTGACCGAGGACGGCGGCAGCCCGTTCGCGGACGAGGCGCCAGGCGATCTCTGTTACTACGCGCCCTGGGGCAATCTCGTCTTCTTCCATGACAGCTATCGCTACTCGAAAGGGCTGATCCGTCTCGGCCGACTCGAGGATGGCATTCAGCCCCTGCTCGCGAGAGGGAAATACCCTCTTCGCATAGAGCTTCTCACCTGACGTTCAAATTTGGAGGTTCAGCAATGCTGGCAACACTCATGTACGGTCCCGGTGATGTCCGGTGCGAACAGGTCGACGACCCCAGGATCCTCAAACCCACCGATGCCATCATCAAGCTGTCGGCCACCTGCATCTGCGGCTCGGATCTCTGGCCCTACCGGGGTCTGCAGCCGATCGACGGCCGCGCCCATATGGGCCACGAATATTGCGGCGTCGTCGTGGAGGTCGGACGCGAGGTGACGACGGTGCGGCCCGGACAGTTCGTCGTCGGCTCGTTCTGCATCTCGGACAACACCTGCCCGCATTGCCGGTTTGGATTTCATTCCTCATGCGTCCAGCGCGAGTTCATGTCCGGCGCACAGGCGCCGTACGCGCGGGTGCCGCTCGCCGACGGCACGCTGGTTGCGACCGCGGAGCTGCCTTCGCCCGATCTCATCCCCGATCTGCTCGCGACCTCCGACGTGCTGGGCACGGGATGGTACGCCGCCGACGCCGCGAACGTCCGTGAGGGATCGACCGTCGTCGTGGTCGGCGACGGCGCCGTCGGGCTGATGGGCGTGCTGTCGGCCAAAGCGATGGGGGCCGAGCGGATCATCGCCATGAGCCGCCACGAGACCCGGCAACGGCTCGCCATCGAGTTCGGGGCGACCGACATCGTGGCGGAGCGCGGCGAAGCGGGCATTGCCCGCATCAAGGAGCTGACGCGCGGCGTCGGCGCCGATTCCGTTCTGGAGTGTGTCGGCATGCAGGAGTCGATGACGCAGGCCATCGAGTGCACGCGGCCCGGCGGCTCGATCGGCTATGTCGGCGTGCCCCACGGCGTGACCTTCGACGGCCAGGCGATGTTCTTCGCGCAACGCCGCATGCTCGGCGGACCGGCCCCCGTCCGGCGCTTCCTGCCGGACCTGATCGACCGCGTCCTCGCCGGCAAGATCAAGCCCGGAAAGGTCTTCGATCTCAAGCTGCCGCTGGCCGACGTGGCCGAGGGCTACCGCGCCATGGACGAGCGACGCGCGATCAAGACGATGATCACCGTCTGAGGTCGTATGCATGATCTCGCGGCGCCGCGTGATCGCGGGAGCAGGCTCCTTCGCCGTCGTCTCCGCGTCGCGATCGGCAACAATGAGCGAAACCGGCGTGTCGAAGCAAGGGAGTCAGTCGATGCAGATCAAGCGTAGTGGAGATCAGCCGTCCCAAAAAGGCCCGGAAGCGTGGTTCACCGGACAAGTGCGCATCGATCCGCTGCACACAGCCGTCGCACCGGCGCACGCGAACGTCGCCAGCGTCACCTTCGAACCGGTGCCCGGACGGCGCGGCACACCCATCCGCTGGGCCAGACGCTGATTGTGACAGCGGGGGCGGGTCGCGCACAGACATGGGGCGGCCCGATCGAGGAACTACGGCCCGGCGACGTGGTCTGGTTTTCGCGGGCGAGAAGCACTGGCACGGCGCGAGCGCCACGACGGCGATGACGCACACCGCCATACAGGAGCAGCTGGACGGCAAGACGGTCGACTGGCTGGAGAAAGTCAGCGACGAACAATATCGCGGCTGAAAAGTAACGAGGTGCGTCCTGCGCCGTCATTGCGAGCGCAGTGACTTGTCCCGCCGAAGCTTTGGCGAAGGCGGGAGCAATCCAGGCTGTCTCCGCGGAAAGATTCGGGATTGCTTCGTCGCATCGGCGCAAAATTGCTTCGCAATTTTGTCGCGAGCTCCTCGCAATGACGGTGGAAGCCGTTGTGTAACGCGGATGGAATCCTACCTGAAATACCCCAGCACCAGATCGATATCCGAGCTGCCGGCGACCGCGCCGTTCAGCTCGGCGTCGATGACGCGGCGGCAGGCTTCGATCGCGGCGTGATCGCCGAGATCGTTGGCGGCTTCCAGCACGAGCCAGGCGGCGTCGACCGAGGCCTTGTCCGGAGCTCCGCCGCCGACATCGGCGCCGAAGGCATTGTTGAGGTTCTTCTTGCGAACGGCGGTGCCGAATTGAGGCAACATTTGCAAATACTCCCCTGCCAATTCCCGGGTGATGCTCAGTGGACCTGCTTAGTGGACTTGCTCAGTGGACCTGGAGTTCGGGCTGACGGCCCGCATCGGCACCCGCGCCGGTCTTGCGCGACTGGTAGAACTTCAGGATGCTGCGCGAGGTCTCGATCTTGAGCCGGCTGAACTCGCGCTCGTTGTCCTGGAGCTCGCGCGCGGTGATCAGATGATCCTTGGCGCCGAGGAACAGCAGCGACATCGTCGTGTCCCAGGAGAAGTTGAGCGCCTTGCACAGCACCAGGATCATCTCGCGGTTGCGGTCCATCAGCGCGCGCTCGATCACGTCGACCGGCAGCGCCGACAGCAGCGACAGGCCGATCTGCACCTCGTCGAAGCGGTGCTGGCGCGCATAGTTCGAGATCGAGTCCTGGTTGAGGTTGCCCTGGCGGTACTGCGTCGTCACCACGCGCTTGGCGACGAAGTAGCTGCGCGAGGACGGGCCGAACTTGGATTGCAGATCGCCGGTGACCTCTGTCACCGAGCTCTGGATCTGCGCCATCATCTCGGGGCGCTCGCTCTCGAGCCGGCGGCGGACGTCTTCCGACGCTTTCGAGATGAGCTGCTGGAAGATGTGGCGCGGCACGTCCTTGCGCAGGCCAAGCTGCTCGGCAAGAATCGAATCGCCCTCGGCGCGGCGGACCATGTGCAGCAGGCCCGAGCCGGAGAAGCGCGCGCCCTCGTTCCTGGCGACCGACGTCACGACCTCCTGGTCGCCGCGCTTGACCAGCACGTCGGTCACGGCCTCGCCGATGGATTTACGCTGGGCAATCGCGAGCAGATGCGACTGGCTCTTGGTCAGGGCGCTCTCGACCAGCATCTTCTCGTCGAGACGGGTGGAGTCGCGCAGCACGGGGCCGGCGACCGCGATCTCGTCGTCGAGAGCGAGCTTTTCGATGACATTGAGCGGAGCGTGATCGCAGGCCGCCATCAATTCGGAGAGCTGCGTCCGCGCGGCAACCTCGATCTCGTCGGCAAGCCGGCCGATGACCTCGCCGAACATGCTGATCTCGTCGTCGCTGTAGCGGCCGGTGATCAGGATGTCGGTCGCGTGCCACAGCGCGCGTGCCCGGCTTTCGTCGGTGCCGCGCGCGATCGCGTCGTCCAGATCCTGTAGAAGCGTTTTCGCCCCGTTCATGTCGATCACCCCAGTTCTTGGTCGTTCTTTGGCGAGCCATCCCGCCTGTGCTGGCGCGACGCCGAATTCCTCTGACACCCGACACTAGGGAACAAACGCGAGAATCCGGTAAAGTCGGCAGATCAGTTTTGCCGACGAGAATTCATTCAAATGCGATGGAATGGGTTTACCGGCGGGCAAGGGAGAAGGTGCGCTCCCTCTCCCGCTTGCGGGAGAGGGCTGGGGAGAGGGTGTCTCCGCAGAGCGACTCCCTTAATGGAAAGAACCCTCACCCGGCGCTTCGCGCCGACCTATCCCGCAAGCGGGAGAGGTTAAGAGGGCCCGCGGCCCGATCTCTCCAAACTAACTTCGCGCTTACGGGTTCGACGGCGTCAGCACCAGCGGCGGCTTCGGCTTGGGCTTTGCGGGCGCGGGGCCCGGCGCCGGTCTCACCTCGATCGGCGGCGGCAAGGGCGCGACCTGCTGACTTGCGAGCGGCGGGCTTGGAGCTGCGGGCGCGGCCAGCGGCGCTTTCGGCGTCGGCGCGGCTTTCGGCCTTGGCGGCGCGCGGCGTGGATCCTGGCCCGGCAGCGGCACGTTGGCCGGCACCTGCTCGGGCGCCGCATCCGGAGACACCAACGTCGGTAGCGCCGCGGTCGCCGGCGGCGGCTCGCCGCGCTCGATGGCATCGAGCCGGCGCGTCTCGCGATCGATCGTGCGCACCGCGAGCCACGAAGACAGCGGCGCAAGATCGACGGTGCGGTTGAGCTTGTCGGGGGGGCCCGCCGCGAACAACTGGATCTCCGGCGGGGCGCCGGAGAGCCCGGTCATGATCGGCGTCAGGCTGGCGCGGATGTCGGCCTGGTCGGCGGGAATGTCGTAACCGCCGGAGACAATGGCGCGGGCGTTCTTCGCTTCCAGCGGCGTGGCACCAACGCGCAGCCGTCCGTCGCGGATCGTGAACGGGATCTGCGCCGAGGCGACCGCAATGGGACCCGCCGCCAGCGCGGGTTCGACCAGCTGCCGCAGCCTGTTGTCGTCGGCGACCTGACCGCCGTCGCTGGCGCGGATGGCGATCTCGAACGCACGCGGGTTGAGGCCGCTGATTTCCGCAGAGTCCAGCGTCACCGTGCCGTTGCCGGCGAGCGCGCCGGTCAACGCCGCGACGCTGCGGCCCTGGCTGGTCAGTGCCATCTGCACCGAGGCGCGTCCCTTGGGCAAAGCAAGATCGCGGTAGCGCAGCGTGGTCGCATCGACATTGCTGAGCTCGATACGTGCGTTCAGCGCAACGCCACTCGCGCCGTTGCGTGCGTCAAAACTCGCCGAGATCTCGCCGCCGCCGACGCCGCCCTTGAGCGCATCGAGCGCGAGCGACTGGCCGTCGCTCCGGATCGTCCCGCCGATGGGACGCAGCTCGACGCCGCCTGGCAACGTGCCGCGCAACGCCTGGAAGGCGATGCGGCCGCGCCAGCCACCGAGGAGCCCCGCGCTCAGCGGCTCGCCGGCATCGCGTCCGGCCGCGCCGACGGCAAGCGCGAGCGCCGGCGCAAGATCGAGCGTGTCGAGGCCTACCTCGCCGTCGATGCTCTTCTCCTGGTCGAGCGTGACCGCCAGACGACCGCGCAGATGCGAGCCGGCCGCGCTGCCGTCGAGATCGTCGAAGGTCAGGCGATTGCCGGACAGAGAGAGCCGGGAGGACAGGCTGACGGTCTGCGCCGATTTGCCGGCCGGGCCGGTTCCGAACAGCGGCGCGAGGTTGACATTGCGCACGCGCAGATTCACGGACGCCTTCGGTTCCGGCGCGGACAATTCGACGCTGCCTTGCGCGTCTGCGTCCAGCCCGCCGCCGCTCAGTTTTGCGTTCAATTGCAGCGGCCGGCGCCAGGCACCACTTAACCGGCCTTCGAACTGCGAAGCGCCCTCGCCCGCGGCCACCACGCGATCGAGGCCGAGCAAGGCCAGCAATGCGCCGGCCTGCGGGGTCGAGGCTTTCGAATCGAGCGTGAAGTCGCTGTTGCGCAGGCGGTCGATGTCGATGCCGTTGACGGCCGCTACCGGCGTCTGTGCGGCCAGCGTCGCGGTGGCCTTGAGCTGCGGCGCGTCGAGATCGAACACGGCGCGGGCGTCGCTGCGATCGGCATGCTCGGCGTTCCTGTCGAGGCTGAGGTCGAGCTTCAGGCGGGTCGCACCGGGCAGCGGCGCGATCGCATCGAAGCGCGTACGCACCGAAGGGGCAAACGGCTCGATCAGCGCGGTAAGCTCGCGCAGCGAATTGGCTGAGGATTTCAGCGCGAGCTTGCCGGTGGCTTTGGTACGGTCGAAGCTGCCGCTCGCCTCGGTGGTCACGCCGCTGGTCTGACCGAACCGCAACTGCTCCAGCGACAGCGACGCCGGTCCATAGCCGAGCTTCGCCGCGAACGGCCGCAGCTCCTGGCCGGCGGAGATCGCACGGCCGACATCGAGCGAGAGTCTTGCCTCCTCCGGCCATTCGCCTTGCGGCCCGCCGAGCGCGCGCACAAAGCTCGCAGCGGCGTCGAGATCGAGACGGTCGGCCTTGAGCTCGGCATCGATCCGCGAGCCCTTGCTCGCGCCGGTCTGGACGAAAGCAATTCGCCCCTCGATGGCGCCGCCTTCGATGTCGGCCTTCAGCTTGTCGATGGCGAGATGGTTGGCGGCGATCGTCACGTCGCCGGCAAGCCGCAGCGGCCGGGTGCTGCGGCGGTTGACCTCGCTGCGGCCCTGGAGCCAGGCCACCAGCGTATCGGGATCGGAGGATTCGACGCTGAGCCGGCCGCTGAAGCTGTCGGCGCCGGGCGCCGCGCCGTTGAGCGAGAGCTGCGTCATGCCGGGCGCGCGCAGCTCAAGCCGCTGGAAGGTCCAGGACCGGCCGTCGGTCTTGAGCTCGGCGGCGATGTTCTGGAGCGGCCGGCCGCCGAGCATGACCTGGTCGGAGTTGAACTCGATCTGCGCCGGGATCGGCGCCTGCGGGATCGCGGCAAGGCCGGCGCGCAGTGCCGGCAGGATGCGCAGCGGCTCGGCGTCGTCCTTGCCGGCCAGCTTGTCGGCATCGATCTGGCGCGCCGACAGCACCGCGCGCAGCAGCGGCGAGGCGCCGAACCTGAGATCGCCGACGCCGCCGACTTTCAACGCATTGTCCTCGGCGCCAAAGCTTGCGTCGATCTGGTCGAACTTGGCGCCGGCGGGATCGGCCTTGAGTTTTGCGGTGAGCTTCCAGGGCGTCGGCCCGGCCTCGCCGGCCTTCTTCGCCGCCGGCACGGCCAGCGTCAGCGCGCCGTCGAATTTCGGCAGGCGGTTGTCGAAGGCGAGCACGCCTTCGAGATCGGCGAGGATGGCGCGCTCGCCGGGATCGATGTTGAGGTGGAGACGCGTGGCGCTGCCGTCGGCGCTCGGGCCGGAGGAGATGCGGAACGGGTAGCGCGTGCCGCCCGCGGTGAAGCGGCCGTCGCCGCGCACCGAGCCGGCCAGCGAGCGGACGTCGCCGGAGAAGGCGATGTCGGTGAGCTCCAGCGTCGAGCGGCTGGCGGCATCGTGCAGGGCGATGCGGCCGGTGAGATTGAGGCGCTCGATCGCCAGCGAAGCCAGATTGAAGGTGCCGCTCGCGGTGGACGGCAGATCGACCCGCCCGCGCGCATCGAGGCCGAGATCGACCGCCATGCCATTGACAGTCAGCTCGGTGGCGCGCCATTCGCCGCGCATCAGCGCGCTCAGGCTGAACTCGACGTCGAGCTTGTCGGCGCGCAGGCGGCCGAGATCGTTGTTGCCGCCGAAGGTGACCGAGCGCAGCCGCAACGTCGGCGCCGGCAGCAGCCGCGCGTCGAGCTCGCCCGCCACCCGCACTGGCACGCCGATGATCCGGCCCGCCTCCGCCTCGAACTGGGGCCTGAACTGGTTCCAGTCGATGAAGTAGGGCCCGATCAGCGCGGCCAGAAGCGCAATGATGAAGGCAATCGCCAATCCGAGCAGCGTCGTCTGCACGGGTCTCCCCTCGGCCAAACCGGCACCCGGGCCAAACCTTGCCCCATGGAAGGCTTCAGGCGCGCCGGAACAGCCCCTTATATAGGGGGAAGTGTGGCGAAGTCACAGCGACTGTTGTGCGCGGAGGTTAACGCGCGCCGCCGCCTCACCAGCTCGCCGGCAAGCTCTTCAGGCCGCGCAGCACGAAAGTCGGCCGCCATTCCGGGTTCTCGACGTCGTCGATGCGCAGATCCGGCAGCCGGCGCAACAGCGTGGCGATGGCGATCTCGGCCTCGATCCGCGCCAATTGGGCCCCCAGGCAGAAATGGATGCCGCCGCCGAACGACAGCGGCTTGACGTTGGGACGGGTGACGTCGAGCCGGTCGGGGCGATCGGGATAGACCGCCGGATCGCGGTTGGCCGAGCCGAGCAGGCACAGCACGGTCTCGCCCTTGGGGATTTTCCTGCCGCCGAGATCGTCGATGTCCTCGAGCGTGACGCGCCCGGTCATCTGCACCGAGGAATCGTAGCGCAGGAATTCCTCGATCGCATTGACCATCAGCTCCGGCCGGGCCTTGAGCAGCGCAAGCTGGTCCGGGTTGCGATGCAGCGCGAGCAGGCCGTTGCCGATCAGATTGACGGTGGTCTCGTGGCCGGCGCCGAACAACAGGATGATGTTGGCGGTCAGCTCCTCGTTGGTGAGCTTGTTGCCGTCTTCCTCGGCCTGCACCAGCTGGGTGGTGAGGTCGTCGGCGGGATTGCGGCGGCGCAGCTCGAACAGCTGCTGGAAATACATCTGCGCCATCATGTTGCCGGCGTTGCCCTTCGCGATCTCCTCCGGCGTGAGCGGCACGGGGTCGAGCAGCCGCCCGCCGTCGCGCGAGCTCTTGTAGAAGACCTCGCGATGGTCCTCGGGGATTCCCAGCATGTCGCAGATGATGGTGACAGGCAGGCGGAAGGCGAAATCCTCGATCAGGTCCATGTGGCCGCGGTCGATCACGGCGTCGATGGCCTGGTCGACGATCTCCTGGATCCGCGGCCGCATGTCCTCGACGCGCCGCGCGGTGAAGGCCTTCACCACGAGGCCGCGCAGGCGGGTGTGGTCGGGCGGATCGGCCTGCAGCATCCAGTGGCTCATGCTGCGGAACACCGGCTCGTCCATGATCTTTTCGCTGTAGCGGCGCTTGGACCGCTCGACGAAATCCTTGCCGAAGCGCTTGTCGCGCATCACGAGGCTGACATCGGCGTGGCGACTGGCGACGAACTGGCCGAACGGCGTCACATGGATCGGATCGATCGCGCGCAGCCGGTCGTAATGCGGATAGGGATTGCGGATGAAGTCCGGCGACAGCGGATTGAACAGCGGATCGCCGCCGGCAGGTTGCGCTTGCTCGTTCATGGTGACCTCAAATCGGTTGCCGCATGACACGAATACGCCGATCGCAGCCCCACTGCCCGGCGCAACCATCCCCTGAAATTATCAACTCGATACATTGTTGTATCGAGTTGCATTCTGCCCTAACCTGGTCCGATGTCAAGGGTGAGAACCAGGCCGACCAGGGACGACACGCGCGACAGACTGTTCGAGGCGGCCGCGCGGGTGTTCGAGGAAGACGGCATCGGCGGCGCCAGCATCGAGGCGATCGCGGCCGCGGCCGGCTTCACCCGCGGCGCGTTCTATTCCAACTTCAACAGCAAGGACGAATTGATCATCGCCATGCTCGAGGACCATGTCGAGCAGTCGATCCGGCGCAATATGGACATCCTCGCGCAGCACGACAATCTCGACGATTTCATCGCGGCGCTGCGAACGATGGACCGCAGCCGGCAGGATCCGCTCGGCCGCTCGCCGCTCTTGCACATGGAGATGATCCTCTACGTCGCGCGCGCCGAGAAGCGCCGGCCCGAGCTCGCCAAACGCCTGCGCGCGCGGCGCAAGCTGATCGCCGACATCGTCGAGGCGACGTTGAAGAGCAACGGCAAGAACAACGCGCTCAACCCGCCCTGGATGGCCTCCGTCGTGCTGGCGCTGGAAGACGGCTTTCGCCTGCACCGGCTGATCGATCCAGAGACGACGCCGGCCGACAGTTTTCTGCGCGCGATTACGGATCTGCGGCGGAGGACGGGGCTGGCGGCGGGGTGACAGCGGCTGGGGCGATTGTCCAAGCGACAACTTGAGAGAGGCTTGAACTTGTCAGCAACCTTGACCAACCCAAAGCCGCGAAAATCTGCTAGTTTTTGGAATCCGGACGTTTGGCTCCTGCGCGGAGGCAACGATGACGAACTCGGAAGTCTCCACCGATCTACCGGACAAACCGACATCCGATAACGAGCAACCGGACAAAGCGACATCCGATAAGGAGCAATTGGGGAAACCACCATCCGATCGCGATCTTCGCAATCCAACGAGTCGCCTCCGGGCGCGATTGCAGTTGATCGGCGGAGCGCTCGCCTCGATCGCCGCTATCGGCGCGATCGCGGGTGGTCTCGTCGGCTACTGGACTGTGTGGAAGACGCTCCGCACCGATGTGTTTCCGGACAAGCAACAGACGCAAAGAGAGGCTACGGCCAGGCCTGACGTTGCTCCCCGGTTGTCTCTCGTCGTCCTGCCATTTGCAAACCTCAACAACGATCCGGAGCAGGACTACTTCGCCGATAGTATTACGACCGATCTGACAACCGATCTCGCGCAAATGCCCGGCGCTTTCGTCATCGGACGGGGAACGGCCTTTACATTCAAGAACAAGCAGATCGACTTTAAGACGCTCGGCAAGGAGCTCGGCATCCGATGGGCGGTACAGGGCGCGGTGCGACGCAACGGAGATCAGATCCGGGTCAACGTGTCGCTTACGGATGCCGCAAGCGGTCGCGACATCTGGTCCGATCGCTTCGACGGCGATCGCACGAATCTCGCCGCCTTGCAGGACCAGATCACGGGACGGCTCGCACGCTCGCTAAACATTGAACTCATGCAAGCCGAAAGCCGCCGCAGCGAAAAGGACCAATCCAGAAATCCAGACGCCATGGACTTCACGATGCGCGGCTGGGCAAAGTTCTATGAGCCCCGGTCGAAGACGGAAATCGCGCAGGCAAAGGACCTGTTCGACCGTGCGTTGCATCTCGATCCGGATAACGTCGATGCAATGATCGCGAAAGCATGGTGCTTAGCCCGGGCTTCAGGTGGTCGACCTCCATGGCCGAAGATAAAGAAATAGCGACTGATCTCATCGACAGGGCGCTTGCGAAAAGCTCGTCAAACGCGTTGGCCTACGTGGTAAAGGGGGACACTCTTCGAGTATTTGGGCGCCCTGAGGAGGCGTTGCCTGAATACGACGCTGCGCTTGAAATCAATCCAAATTTCCCGATCGCCTACGCTCAGAAAGGACTTGCACTCATCCTCTCCGGGCGGGCCCGCGAAGCGTTCTCGCCGCTTCAGCTGGCACTCCGCCTCAGCCCGAAAGATCCGATTGCCGTCTCTTGGTATTACAACCTTTGCCATGCACACCTGCACCTTCAGGAATATGAAGAAGCCACCAAGGACTGCAGGCGAGTGATCAACATAAACAACGCATTCTGGTACGCCTATGTAGATCTGGTCTCGGCTTACGGAGCCAGCGGGCAATTGGAGCCGGCGCGGCAGAGCTTGACTGAATTGAACAAGATCCGACCAGATTTCACGATCCAGTGGTTCCGTGAGTTTGGCTACGGATACTCAAGCAACCCGCAGTTTCGTCGGGAATTTGATGAAATTCTCGATGGGCTAAGGAAGGGAGGCGTGCGGGAGCAATAGCGTGAAGGCCATTCGCTTGCCGACATTGGCGACCTTCCATCTCGAATGTCACCTATTGGCCCGTTTGAGACAAGCTAACCAGCGCTGATCATGTCAGTTCACCAGGCTTGACCGGAAGTCCTCGGTGTCCTGTCGAACCGACGCGACTAACCCCGAAGCGGACATTCTTCTTCGATCGGTCGTTCGCTCGCATTGCAATACGGAACTGAAGGGTGGCCCAGCCTGTTTGTTACATTCAGCCAAGCGGAGGTCGCCGTGAGGATTATTCTGATAACGACGATTTGCTGGGCCGTGTCGTGCGGATTTGCGACAGCGCAAGCCGATCCGAAGAAAGACTTGAACACGCCGACTGGGCGCTCGGCGCCGGAAGAAAAAGGTCAATTGCAGCCGCAAGGTTGGACCGGACCGATTGAAACAAAGTCGGGTGGTGCGCAGCCGGAAAGTCCGCAAGGTCAAAGCCCACCGGGGATGCAGGCAGCGCCGGACGGATCAACAAAGACAGTCGTTGAGCCCCGGAAGTGAGCCACTCCCTGGTCGGTGAGCGATCCGGCTTCGCTCAGGGCGAGCCGGACCGTAAGGCCTCCTTTTGGCCCGTTCCTGCCGATCGCCATGCTCCCAGCCGGCTCGGCGTCTTGGGCCGAGCGGCGATCCTGACCGTAGCGGAAACGCCCGGGCAGCGTCGCACGGCGTCAGGCGGAGCGCTGGCTGCGTCGCGAGGAGAGATCCGGGCACAGCACGAGCTTGCCCTCGAGACCGCCAGCCTCGAGGCGACGGTGAGCTTCGGCGACCTCGTCGAAGGAGATCCGCTCGGCGATGCGCGGCCGGATGGCACCTTCTGCCAGAAGCTCGAACAATTCCTCCAGGTCCTCCTTGAACCAGGTGGGATGTCGCGCCCGCATGGCGTTTACCGAGTAAAAGCGGGCTCGCTTGCCGTCAGGCAATAATCTCCACAGATAGAGGCGCGCGATCTCCATCAAGATAGGGAGCATCCGACGCCGTGCCTGCACGCTCGCCGAGAAGCCGATGGCGCAGAGCAGGCCGCCTGGCTTGAGCGCCGCGTATGAGCGGCGATAGCCGTCTTCGCCGACCCCGTCGACGATGACATCGAACCCGCCCGGCAGAACCCGCGTGAAGTCCTCATGCTGGTAGTCGATCGGCGTTGCCCCGAGCTCCCGGACGAGCGCCATATGCTCGCCGCGCACCGTGCCCCACAGCTCGAGGCCCGCCAGTCTCCCGAGCACGAGCAGCGCCTGGCCGACCGCGCCGGCGGCGCCGTGCACGAGCACACGTTGGCCTCGCTGGACCTTGGCCGCGCGGTGCAGAAGCTGGTACGCGGTCGTCCAGCTCAAGATCAGCGCGGCCGCTTCAGCGGCGTCCACGCCAACCGGCACGCGGGCCAAGTCGTCCGCCCGAAGCGTGCGATACTCGGCGTTCGACCCGACCACCGTCATGTCGGCCACACGGTCGCCAATCTGAAAGTCGTGCACGCCTTCGCCGAGCTGATCGATTGCCCCCACCACGTCGTAGCCCATGACGAATGGCGGCCGGAGGCGCATCGTTTGCGGGTACAGATGCCGCCTGATCAATACCTCGGTGTAGCTGAGGCTCGACGCGAGTACGCGAACGCGCACCTCGCCCCGGCCGGCGGTCGGCAGGCGGGTATCGACAACTTCCAGTGTCTCGGGATCACCGAAGCGGCTGACCTGAACAACTCGATTGCGCTGCTCGATCATGGGCGATCTCCATGCAATGCCGCGGCGCAAGAGCGGGCAGCCTGCCGTCAGGCTGGAGAAATTGAGTTGATCCAGATCAAGCGCGAGAGCCGCGCTGTTTGGAATTCTCCTCGGACCAAATGACCAGCCGGGTCGTTTGGCGCCATCATTTTTCATTGGAGGGGAAAATGCCTGCAGTTGTCATGCAGTTCGTTTCGCATCCAAGGCCCGGTAGCGATCTCGCGACTATCTTACAGCTTGCAAAGGACGGCGCGACACTTTGGAAAAAACACGGGGCCGATGTCAGCTATTGGTCGGTGATCGGTGGCGAGGTCGGAAACTACGCCTTCGTCGCTCGCTTCGATAGCGTAGAAGCTTATGGGCGCACCTTGGCGGCACTAGGTGCCGATCCAGCTTTCGCAGAATTCCAGGCTAAGCGGCTAAAGGCTGGGCAATCCGATTGGGTACGCTCCAACATGGCCATCCAGGTTGATATCTGACGGAACGCCTTCTCTCCCGAGTGCGAGACCGCCTTCGGGCGGTCTCTTGCTGCCCGGCCGATGTCGCCCTGCCCCGCGCACACCACGGCGGTGGCGTTCGCGAGCGCGCCGGGCTATACGCGGACGGGTGACGTCCTTTGCCTGGTGGCGCGGCGCGGTCGCGCATCTCACGTGGAAACGTCACAAGGGGGCCAAATTGGACCGAATGAGTCTTCACGATCCCCTTTTCGCCACGTATGTCGTTGCCGCCACCCTGATGATCTTGAAGGCCGTGGCGATGTCATGGCTGACCGTGATCCGTATGGTGCAAGCCAAGGGGGGCTACCGTTCGCCGGAGGATATCAAGAAGACCCCGATGAATCCTGCGCCAGATCCAGCGCAGCTTCTTCCCAACGAACGTGTCGAGCGGATCCGCCGGATCCAGATGAACGATCTCGAGAGCTTGCCGTATTTCCTGGTCGCGGGTCTGCTCTATATCCTCACGCAGCCGTCGCTGCGGCTCGCGCAGTGGCTGCTCTACGGCTACGTTGCCTCACGCCTGCTGCATTTTCTGGCCTATCTCACGGGACAAATCCACGAAGTTCGCGCGACACTGTGGACGGTCGGTTCGCTCATCCTCGTCTTCATGACCGGTCGCACGCTTCTCGTTGCACTCGGCGCTTGACGCTCAATCGGCCACACCGGCAACCTGCTGGGCCGAAAGGTAGCGTTCGAGAGCATCGTTTTGCTTGAAAAAGCGCATGGCGCGCAGATCGCGGATCGTTGTTTTTTGTGTTGCATCGCGACGCCGCGTGATCTCGCGGGCTTCTTCCAGGCGGCCGACGGCGACCAGATTGGCCGCCAACATACGATGGCCGGTGCCATTGCCCGGATTGTGCTGAACCGACTTGCGTGCCCAGGCGATGCCATCCTCGTGGCGCCCGAGCGCAAAGCAAGACGCCGTCAATCCTGTCATCCACAAATGCAGCATGCTGTCGTAGGGACTGAGGACGAGAGAACGATGAAGGCATGTGACTGCGTTCTCGTAATCGCCTGCCATGCTATCGATCATTCCGAGCGTACCCCACGCGAAAGCCGAACTGGGATTGAGCCTCACGGCCTCGACGGCATGAATACGCCCCTGATCGTTGTCGCCGGCCGGCCCAAACAGTGTGAAGCCATACACCGCATGGGCAAAGGCGTCCGTACCGTCCTGCTCGACCGCGCGACGCGCGAGACTGAGCGCCTCGGTCGTGGCGTCCGGCGACGTGTGTGCGCCAAGCGGCGAAGCCATGACGAGTCCCCAGGCGAGCGCCGCGAGCGTCGGCGAGCGCGCCTCATCAAGGCTGAGAGACTGTCGAAGCAGGTCGATCGCCTTGGTGATATCCTCACGGGTGCCGCCCCAGAGGTGGTGAAGGGCACGCAAGTAGAGATCGTAAGCAGAAAGATTGGTTGGCGGCTTGCGACGTGCGCGTTCGATTTCGGCGCTGCGAACGGCGGGATCGACGACCGCAGCGACGCTGCTGCTGACGTCATCCTGCAGATCGAAGATGTCGGTCAGCGGGCGGTCATAGCGATCGGACCAGACCTGAGCCTCGCTGCCGCTATGGGTCAGCTCGGCCGACACGCGAATGCGGTTGCCGGCCTTGCGAATTTGGCCGCTCAAGACGTATTGGACACCGAGTTGTTGCGCAATCTGCTGGCTGGTCATTCCCTTGTCCCGGAGGGCAAAGCTCGTCCCGCGTGCAATCACCACAAGGGCGCGAAAGCGCGACAAGGCCGTGATGATGTCCGCAGTGACGCCGTCGGCGAAATAGTCCTGCTCGGGGTCACCGCTCATGTTGCTGAACGGCAGAACCACCAAGGACGGCCTCTCGCCGTGCATGACGAGCGCCGGCGGGGGTGAGGCCTCCGGCGCGACCTCACCGGCAGCCGGCGCGGCGTTCTGCGGGTGATTGCTGCGCAGTTCCGCGGCCAGCGACCTGGTTGCCAGATCGGGCTCGGTGCTCAGCTCGCGCTTCAGCAAGGCAACGACGTCCCGATAGTATTTGAGCGCCTCGGCGTTACGTCCCGTTGCGGACAAAGCGCGCATGATCAAGCGATGCGAATCTTCGCGCAGGTTATTGAGTGCATTGGCGCGCTGGCCGGTTCGCAGGGCTTGCTCCGCACGCCCCTCGGACAGCTCATGCCCGCCGAGCGTCACCATAGCGCCCAGAGCCAGCTCCGATAACCGCTCGCGTTCGCCGGCTACCCATTCGCTCCAGCATTCTTCGCCGACGCTGATGTCGTCAGCCAGGCGCCCACGATAGAGGTCCGCCGCCGCACTCAATGCATCACGGCTGCCGTCCTGGACAAGCTCCTCAAATTGGCTCACATCGCATGCGATCACCATGGCATTCAGCGACACGAGTTCGCCATCGCTCCTCAGCGCATCCTGACCCAGGATTTGACGTAGCTTGAAGAGCGCTTGTCGCAGATTTTGCTTCGCTTGCGCATCGAGGTGAGATCCCCACAGCAAGGTCGACAGTTTTTCGCGTGACTGCGGGTCAGGAGCCATGCAGGCCAGAAAGGCCAGCAACCCCGCGAGCTTCTTGTTCGGCAGGCTGACGGCGCCATCCGGCCCTGTCAGTACGAAACGTCCCAGAAGCGAGAGACTAAAGATTGGGCACGCCGCAGATGTAGTTGTGGCCACTCCGCCTCCGATTCAATCAGACGCACCCATTTGGTATACACTCTACAGCAATTGCCACCCTTGCGAACATTATTAACGCGCCGATGACGATTGAATAACGCCGGCGAAGACCCCCGCAGGTTTTGATCGCATTGCGACGGGATGCCGAATGGTGAACCGACGCTCGGCAATTTCATCCGGAAAGCGGTCATGCGCGCGCGTCACCTCCTAGCGGCGGTCGCAGTTCTTTTCGTGGTCCTTGCGGGGATCGACGTCGCGCTGACGGCCCTTGCCGCTCCGAGTGCCGGGGCGGCTTCGGACTCGGCACCTCCGGTCGCACCGCTCCTTTTCGGAGGCGACTGATGGACTCCGGCTTCCCAACCGCCATCAAACAGGAGATCGCATTGACCCATCTGGACGATCAAATTCACGATTGGGGTAAAGCAACAAAGCCCAGAGGTCGTCGCGCGTCATTTCATGAAGCCGCGACTGCGCCCCGGACAAAGTCCCAGGTGCGCATCTCCGACACTATTCCCCCCGCAAAGGATTTTCATCTGCGCGGTCTGGCGCCCCTCACGCTGTTCGTCACCTGGTACCAGCGCGCCCGCTTCAGGGCAGAGCTGCTTGCCGACCTCAGGCACAAGCCCGAATACCTCAGAGACATCGGGATTTGCCCGCACGAGGCGACGTCCGAAACCACCCGATTCTTCTGGGAGCCGGTCCTGCTCAGGCGCAGCCCAGCCGGATGCGATCAGCAATCGCCGCCATTCTCTTTGTCGCCCGCGCCGGAATCGGCGTCGCGCTGACGGCCTTTGCCGCTGCGAGAGCCAGAGCCGTTTCGTCGGCGGATTTCGATGCAGGTTTCGATCGTTTCAGGCGGGCCCGGCGCACGCACCCGCCTGCGCCATGCCGCGCAGCATCAGGAGACTAGCCATGAAGATCGACGACCCCGCGCCACCCCGGACCTCGGTGGCACCAACGATCCTTGCTGCACTTCACGAATCTCGCCGCCGAGAGGCAATCAACGTCGTTCATCGCTACCGGCACCTCGGTTTCGATCGGGTCGAAATCAACCTTTGTGACCCGACGCCATCGCCGGACACGAAAACGCTCGCTCGTCAGATGCTGAACAAGCGAAGGGGCAAGAACGCGGGACGATTGAGCGAAACACAGCTGATGGTCCTCGTTCTTCTGGGATTCGGCGTCGTTCACGTGATTGGCGGCGTCCTCATCGCGCGCGCGGCACCCGCGCAAGGTGATCCTCCCTTGGTCGTCGCAGCCTGGGCCGACTGACGGTGCCGGCGGCGGAAGCTGCTTCATTGGATGTGAAAGATCGAGAGGCCGACGTGACAACAATCATCAACGCGATTTCCCGGACGGTCGTCTCGGTCACCCGCGCCGACGTGGCGAAACACGCCCTGCTGCTGGCCGGAGCGTGCGCTTTCGTGTTCGTGCTCTCGCTCACCGATGGCCTGGATTTAAGCCCCGGATTGTTTTGATCGTCGCGGTGGCGAGATCCACGAACGCCGCCCGGCGCTGTGTGCTGACGCCGGCGGCCCGTCTCCGGCGGATGTCGATTGGTGCCACGCGAACGATGCACCGCACATTTGGACATGGCACGCCTTCGCGGGCCGATTAGTGAGGAGTCCACGCTCTACGCCGAGCGCTTCACCACGTCGCGATCTGCCGGCGCAACATCGAGCCGCCCCAGCATCGCCCTCGCCTGCTCGGCGCAGTGCTCGATCAGCCAGCGCTCGAACGCGACCGGGGGAAGCGCGGGCGCGTAGAGGAAGCCTTGCACGACGTCGCAACCGAGATCGGCCAGCAATTTGCGCTGCGCCTCGGTCTCGACGCCTTCGGCGACGACGGTCATGCCGAGGCCCTGCCCCACGCGCACCACGGCGGTGGCGATCGCGAGCGCGCCGGCGTCCGTCTCGATGTCGCGCATGAAACTGCGGTCGATCTTGAGCTCGCGGATCGGCAGGTGCGCGAGACGGCTGAGACTCGAATAGCCGGTGCCGAAATCGTCCACCGAGAGCCCGACGCCGAGCTCGCGGATCGCGTTCATCGTCTCGAGCGCGGCGACGCTGTCCTGCATGAACGCGCCCTCGGTGATCTCCAGCATCAGCGCGTCCGGCGGCAGCCCATATTCGGCGAGAATGTCGGCCAGCCGCGCCGCCAGCGTGACGTTGCGGAAATTGATCGGCGACAGGTTCACCGACACGCAGGGAATGCTGAGCCCGGCGCGGCGCCAGTTCGCCATCTGCCGGCATGCCTCGCGCACCGACCACAGGCCGATCTGCTCGATCAGGCCGCATTCCTCGGCGAGCGGGATGAACTTTGCCGGCGAGACGTCGCCGAGTTCGGCATCGTGCCAGCGCGCCAGCGCCTCGAGGCCGTGGATCGCGCCGTCGCAGCTGCGGATCTGCGGCTGGTAGCTGAGCGTGAGCTCGCCCTCCGCGATGGCGCGCCGCAGCGCGGCGATCAGCGCCAGCCGCTGCTCGGTCAACCCGTTCATCTCGGCGCTGAACAGCCGATGGGTCGAACGTCCCGCCTGCTTGGCCATGTACATGGCGGCGTCCGCCTGCTGCATCAAGGTGTCGATGTCGGTCGCATGATCGGGATAGAGGCTGATGCCGATGCTGGCCGACATCTGCATCTGCCGGGAGCCGAGCCGCAACGGCGCAGCCAGCGCCTCGGTGATCCCGGTCGCGACACGCTCCGCACCCTCGGCGTCGCGATGGGGCAGCAGCACGACGAATTCATCGCCGCCGAGCCGGCCCAGGATGTCTTCCGGCCCGATCTGCTCGCGCAGGCGCTGCGCGAGCTGGATCAGGAGCTCGTCGCCGGCGGCGTGGCCGAGCGTATCGTTGACGTCCTTGAAATGGTCGACGTCGAGGAAGGCCAGCGCGACGTGGCTGCCGGTCGGACAGGCGTCGATCGCGGCCGAGATCAGGTGCCGCAGCTGCGCGCGGTTGGGCAGGCCGGTGAGGATGTCGTGATAGGCGAGCCGCGCGATCTCCGCGCGTGCCTCCTTGCGCTCGATCGCAAACGCACCGAGGTTGACGCAGGCATCGACGATGCGCCGGTGCCAGTTGCTCGGCGCGCGCGGCTCCCGATAGTAGAAGGCGAAGGTGGCGATGACCCGGCCGTCCTTGGCCTTGACGGGGGTCGACCAGCAGGCGCGCAGGCCAATCCCGAGCGGCATCGCCTTGTAGGGCTGCCAGCGCGGATCGGTGTCGAGATCTTCAGCCAGAACCGGCTCGCCATAGTAGGCAGCCGTTCCGCAGGAGCCGACATTGGGGCCGATCGCAACGCCGTCCAATGCGCGACAATAGTCCTCGGGCAAGCTGGGACCGCCGAGCGGGTGGATCAGGCCCGCGGCATCGACGTGAAGCAGCGAGCAGACGACGTCGGGCGCAATCTCCTCGACGCGGCGACACAGCCGGTCGGCGATCTCGGCGATCGGGACCTCGTCGGCCAGCGCACTCATGATGAGCTGCTGGAGCGAGCGGAGCTGCTTGGTCTCGGTGATGTCCTCGAGCAGCGCGAAGATGTGCTTGACCCGGCCCTTCTTGTCGCGGAAGGCATCGATCCGGGCGCAGACCCAGATCTCCTCGCCGTCCTTGTCGTAGGCGAGTACCTCGGCCTCGCCGCGGCGGTCGCCATGCATCAGACGCTTGACGAGTTTGGCGACGGCCTTGCGATCGGTGTGGCGGCCGGCGATGAGCTCGCCCGCGCGGCGTCCTTCGGCCTCCTCGCTGGTATAGCCGAAGAGCGAAGTGAACGCCGAATTGACATAGACAATGTTCTGCTCGGTGTCGGTGATGATCACCACGCGGTTGGTCTGGTCGGAGACGGCGTGGAGAAGCGCGATCCGCGCACGGCGCTCGGCCTCCGCGGTGATGTCGCGTGCGAACACGATGCGATGGACCGCGCCATCGATGGTCGCGGAGGACAGCGTGATGGCTACCTTGATGCGGCTGCCGTCGCGCCGCATGAGGCTGATCTCGTCGCGGAAACCCGTGACCGCGTCGGCCTGGAGGCATTTGAGGGTGAGAACGGCGGCATCGCGACCGAGCACCTCGGTGCGCGAAAGCTTCCAGATCCGCTCCGCGGCGGTGTTGAAGTGGATGATGCGCTGCGCGTCATCCACGATGACGACGCCATCGTCGGCACGTTCGAGCGCAGCCAGCAGCAGTTGCGGAGTTTCTGTCACGAGACAATCGGAGGCAGACATCGTTGGACCCGGCGGAAATCGGTCGAGGCTAGCGCTTCGATGGTGTCCAAGACGTTTTTGCGGTCCCGCCGCGCCCCGCCAAGGCGCGACATGCTTAACGGTCCGCGAAAGAGACGAAGGCAATCCGATGTGTGCGGAACCTACTCTGCGCGTCCGCCCTGGAGCCTGTGCAGCCGTCCGGCCACGGCCCGCACCTTGCCCGGCGATGCCCGCCATACCGACAGCGCCGACAAGCCGCTCACGACCATGGCGATCGCGAAGGCGAGCGTGTAATCGCCCGTGCGATCATGGAGAAAACCCGTGAGCCAGGGACCGGCCGCGCCGCCAGCCAGGGCCGCCAGCATGATCGTACCGAAGATGCTGCCCTGGTGCTTGCCCTGGAAGATCTCGAACACCACCGCGCCCATGATCGAGGTGAGGCCGTAGCCGAGCGCGCCTTGCGCGAACACCATGAGATAGACGAGCCAGAGCGAAGGCTGGAACTTCAGCGCCATCAGTGCCGCGAAACAGATCGCAAAGCCCGCGCAGCTGATGGCCCAGACCCATTCCCGTCCAATGCGATCGGAAACATGGCCCAGCACGATCTGGCCGGGAATGCCGAGCAGGCTGACGATGCCGAGCGCCCACACCGCGACACCGGGGCTGAAGCCGATATCGAGCAGGAACTTGGTCTGGTGCACCTGCACCGCGTACCAGATGTACAGGCCGGAGAAATAGCCGACCGCGATCCACCAGAACCGTGCCGTCCCGACCGCGCGTTTGAGCGTCCACTCGGTGCCGACCCAGACGGGATCGACGATGTTGGAGACCGGCTTTGCGGCGCCTGCGACCGGCGCGGCATCGCCATCCGGCCGAAGGCCGATATCCTCGGGGCGTTTGCGCAGGAACAGATTGATCGGCGCCAGCACGATCAGGATGAGCAGGCCCATCGCGGTGCAGGCCGTGCGCCAGCCGGTCTCTTCGATCATGTGCTGCACCCATGGCAGCAGCGTCACCGAGCCAATGCCGACGCCGGCAAAGGCGATGCCGATGGCGAAACCGCGCTTGCGGATGAACCAGTTCGGCAGGAACAGCGACTGGCCGGAATAGCCGAGACAGACGCTGCCGGCGCCGACCATGACGCCGATGGTCACGTAGAGATGCCAGGGCTCGCTGGTGAGCGGAGCGAGCAGCAGCCCGCCGCCCATCAGCGCGACGCCGAGCTCCATCACCGCGCGGGGACCGGCGCGGTCCATCAGGCGACCGATCAGCGGGCTGACCACGCCCGACACCACGAAGCCGAACGAGAAGGCGCCGGCGGTGACGCCGCGCTCCCAGCCGAATTCGGAGATGATCGGCGGAAAGAACAGCGAGAACGCGGTGCGCGCGTTGACGCCGATGGCCATGGTGACAAACGTCACCGCGACCACGACCCAGCCGTAGAAGAACGGAAGCCGCATGTTGTGTTTATTTCATCCCTAGACGATCCTACCGACCATCCGGCGATGCCTGGGTCAAGCGCTTTTCGCGGATACCCGTCCGGCGCAATCGCATTCGAGAGAACGCGGCTTCTTGCGGCACATCCTTCGAGGCGAACGCTCAGGCGGCGTCGAGCTGCGAGGGCCGGACGGACTCGTCGAATGCGATCTGGCCGACCGGCTGCGGACGCCCGAACAGATAGCCTTGCGCGAAATTGACGCCGAGCGCCTTCAGCCGCTCGAACTCTTCACATGTCTCGACGCCCTCGGCGGTGACCGACATGTCCAGCCCGCGCGCCAGCGTCACGATCGAGGCGATGATGGCGGAGCTGCGCGGCTGATGCGTGAGGTTGCGGATGAACGACTTGTCGATCTTGATCTTGTCAAACGGGAACGTGGTCAGATAGCTGAGCGACGAATAGCCGGTGCCGAAATCGTCGAGCGCGAGCTCGATGCCGAGCTGCTTCAGCCGCTCCATGAAAGCGAGGTTCTCGACGCCGCGTTCCAGCAGCACGGATTCCGTGATCTCGATCTCCAGCCGCTCGGGCGGCAGGCCGGAATCGGCGAGCGCCGCGCAGATCATCTCGAACAGCTCGGCCTCCTTGAACTGGATCGGCGACAGGTTCACCGCGACCGCGAGGCCGGAGGGCCAGCCGGCCGCATCCTCGCAGGCGCGCCGCAGCACGAATTCGCCGAGCGGCACGATCAGCCCGGTCTCCTCGGCCAGCGGAATGAACTGGTCCGGCGGGATCAGGCCGCGACTCGGATGCCGCCAGCGCACCAGCGCCTCGAAGCCGCGCCGCTCACTGCTGTGGGCATCGACGAACGGTTGGTAGTGCACCTCGAGCTGGCAAAGCGCGATGGCGTCGCGCAAGTCACCTTCCAGCGTGTTGCGCGCCTCGAGCTCGGCCGACATCGCCTCGTCGTAGATGGTGAAGCAGTTGCGGCCCGCCGATTTCGAGCGATAGAGCGCAAGGTCGGCTTTCTTGAGCAGCTGTTCCTGGTCGCTGCCGTGATCCGGTGCGATCGCGATGCCGATGCTGGTGCCGATCTCCACGCGATGTCCGGGCAGGAGGAACGGTTCGGCAACGAGTTTCGCGATCCGCGCCGCCAGCTCGGTGGAGCAGGTGCGCTGATCCTCGGCCCCCTCCTGGATGATGGCGAATTCGTCGCCGCCGAGCCGCGCCAGCACGTCGGTGGCGCGCAGCGCCGATTTCAGCCGCTGCGCCACCTGGCGCAGCAGCGCATCGCCGGCGCCGTGACCGAGGGAGTCGTTGACGTTCTTGAAGCGGTCGAGATCGAGCATCAGGATCGAGAAGGTCGAACCGCCGTCGTTGAGCTGGCCGTTGAGATCGTCGAGCCGGGCGAGGAAGAAGGCGCGGTTCGGCAGGCCGGTCAGGATGTCGGTCTGGGCGAGCTCGAGCACCCGACGGTTCGCCAGCGACAGCCGCCGCGAATTGCGGCTTGCCAGCATCAGATAGGCCGACAGCGACAGCGTGAGCAGCATGCCGACGACGAGGACCGCGGCCGCGCGGTCGTAGGACGTCTCCAGCGCGCCGCCGGCCGTCGGCATGGCGCGCACCTGCCAGTCGGTGTCGCCGATCTTGAGACTGCCCGACCAGTGCAGGGCCCGTGCCACGTCCCGCATCGACTGCGGCGCCGTGGCGGCCGACGCATAGTCCGGCAACATTTCTTCCAGGCTGACGATCTGCCCCGTGAAGGGCGGATAGACGTTCACGCTGACCGCGGGGCTTGCGCCGGTGGTCACGCGAATGGACTGGATCAGCATCGGCAGGTCGAAGATGCCGACGACGAAGCCGGCCAGATTGCGGCGCCGGTCCGCGACCGTCTCGCGCGACGTCCCTTTGGCGTAGACGGGAATGGCCACGAGGACGTCGGGCAGCCGGCCGCCCTCCTTGGGTTCGAACAGGTGGGTGCGGATGGCCGCGATCCGATCGTTGTCGCGCGCCCGCTCCAGGGCCGCACGACGTTCCGGGACGGTCGCGTAATCCATGCCGTAGACCTGTGACGTCTTCGGCTGGGTCGAGTAGAACACCGGGAAATATTCGTCGCTCTGCGGCGCCGTCGCAAAGCCGTCGCCCTGAAGCGACTTGATGCGATAGCCGGACACGCCGTCCGTGATCGCGGCAGCCTCGTATTCGGCGCGCTCCTTGCGGTTGACGCGCGGCAGCCAGGCGATGCGCAGCATGCCCGGATGGCGCTCGAACAGGCGGGTGCTGAAGGTCTCGAATTCGCTGCGGGTGATTTCCTCGTTGGTCGATTCGAACAGCGTGCGCAGCGCGACGAGCCTGCTGATATACTCGCTCATGCCGTTCTGCATGACGATCGCTTCGGTTTCGGCCGCGTTCTCGAACTCGATCCTGGTGACGCGGTTTTCCCACCGCGCGACGGCCGCCGCGCCCACGATCGAGAACAGCAGGCCGACGGCAACCGCGACCAGCGCAGGGCGATACAGTCCGAGCAGCGGCGCGGCACGCCACCATCCGGTCATCCGTTTCCGATCCTGATCGTTCTGATCGCGACCGCCCATCTTGATCCGCAAGTCCCCATCGGCGCGGCGCGCTCGAACCTCTGGTTGAGCCGCCGGAACCACTATCGGACAGGGATCGGGGTTAAGAACTGCGAAATTTCGGAACCTGGTCGTCCGGCATTGCGCGGCTTAGTTAACGATTGCCCCAGCGAGTTGCGGCAGAGTGGTAGTAAGTTGCCGGTTTTACCCGGAGTCTTACGGATCGTCGTCGCGGCGCGGGTTAGCGACCTGTTCAGCCCGCAGAACTATCGTTTCCCCAACGCGTCCAGCATCCGACAAGCTTCCACATGACACGATCGCGCTCCGCGACATACCTCGCCTTGACCGTCGCATTGCTGACCGCGGCCATGCTGCCTGCGAAAGGCGATGAGGTCGGCGTCAGCGACGATGCGATCCTGTTCGGCCAGGTGGCCGCACTCGAAGGCCCCTCCTCGGCGCTCGGGCAGCGCATGCGGCAAGGCATCGTCGCGGCGTTCACCGAGATCAACGGCAAGGGCGGCGTCCATGGCCGCAAGCTCCAGCTCATCAGCCGCGACGACGGCTACGACCCCGATCGTTCCGTGGCGCAGACGCTGCAGCTGCTCGAGGACGACAAGGTGTTCGCGCTGATCGGCGCGGTCGGCACGCCGACCGCGATGGCGACGATACCGATCACCAGCGCCAGGAAAGTCCCCTTTATCGGTCCGTTCACCGGCGCCGAGTTCCTGCGCGACCTCGAGCTTCCAAACGTCGTCAACATCCGCGCGAGCTACGGCGCGGAGGCCGAGGCATGGATCAAGCATCTCACCGAGGACCGCCGGTTCACCCGCATCGGCATCTTCTACCAGGATGATTCCTTCGGCCGCGATGGACTTGCCGGCGTGAAGCGCGCGCTTGCCAGGCGCGGCCTCGAGCTCGCCGCCGAAGGCACCTTCGAGCGCAACACCCGCGCCGTCGCCGCAGCCTGGCGGATGATCAAGCGCGCCGAACCCGAGGCCATCGTCATGGTCGGGACCTACGGTCCCTGCGCCGAGTTCATCAAGCTCGCACACCGCAGCGGCTCGTATCCGACCTTCGTCAACATCTCCTTCGTCGGCGCCAATGCACTCGCCAGGGAGCTCGGCCCCGAGGGCGAAGGCGTCATCGTCTCGCAGGTCGTGCCGTTTCCCTGGAATCGCTCGCTCAAGCTCGTCGCCGACTACCAGGCGGCGCAGACGGCGTTCGACCCGACGCTGACGCCGGACTTCGTGTCGCTCGAAGGCTATCTCTCCGGCCGCCTCGCAGCCGCGGCGCTGGAAAAGGCCGGACCGCAACCGACGCGCGCGAGCCTGCTGCGCGCCATCAACGACGTCGGCCGCTTCGACATCAGCGGCAGCATCGTCACCGTCGGCATGCGCATGATCGATGCCCCGCCGAAGGTGTTCCTGACGGTGATCCAGAAGGACGGGACGTTCAGGGCGGTGGACCGGTTTTAAGGTCGCCGCGTCCAGCGATCGGCATTGACGGCGCCTGGCGGCACCTCACCCCTGACGATCGCCTCCACCTGCCGCACGGTTTCCAGCGACTGGTACTCGATCGCCTGCGGCGTCAGCCCGCCGACATGCGGGGTGGCGATGACGTTGGGCAGCCTGGCCAGCTCCGGCGTCGGCATCTGGTCGGGCGCGCGGCCGACGTCCATTGCCGCACCGGCGATGCGGTTCTCGCGCAACGCGCGTGCCAGCGCCGCCTCGTCGACGAGATTGCCGCGCGAGAGATTGATGAAGACCGCGTGCTTCTGCATGCGCGCCAGCGCCGCCTCGCCGATCAAGTTCTCGGTCTCTGCATTGGCGATCGCAAGGCAGACGACATAGTCGGATGCGGCGAGGAGCTCGTCGAGGCCGACCTGCCTGATGGCGCTGTCGCTGACATCAGCGAAGGGGTCGGCGACCAACACCTCCATGCGCATCACCTTGGCGATCTCGGCGAGATAGCGCCCGATGCTGCCATAGCCGATGATACCGATCCTGCTACCGGCGAGCTGGCGGCCCATCCGCGCCTCGGGTTTACGTCCGGCCTGGTAGTCCGCCGTCGTCCGCGACACGCCGCGGGAGAGATCGACCATGAAGCCGAGCGCGAGCTCGGCCACCGCCTGAACGAAGCCGGGGCCGGCGCGGGTCACCAGCACGCCCGCCTTCGAGGCCGCATCGACGTCGACGTTGCGGATGTCGACGGCGCAGCGGACGAAGGCGCGCAAATGCGGCAGTTGCGGAAATATCTCGCCGCGTCCCTCCGTCATGCGATCGGCGACGACGATGTCAACGTCCCTGGCCGCGCGGACGAGGCCGGCCGCATCGAGCGGCTGATCGCCCTCGTGCAGGATCACCTCGGCGGCCGCGCGCAGGCCGTTCAGGCTGCGATCGCCGTAGTAATTCCGCCGCATCTCCGGCGTGTGGGCGAGCAGGACTTTCACGGCAGGACTCCTTCAGTAGCCGAATGCCCGCGGCAGCGCGGTCGAGAGCCATGGCACGAAGGCAATGACGAGCAGGCAGAGGAACAAGAGGCCAAGATAACCCATGATCGGCTTCACCGTCTGCTCGATCGGCACGTTGCCGATCAGGCAGGCGCCATAGAGTCCGAGCCCGAGCGGCGGAGCGAACAGGCCGATGCCCATCGCGATGACCAGCACCACGCCGAAATGCAGGGGATCGATGCCGAGCTGCACGGCCACCGGCAAGAGCAGCGGCCCGAAGATGATCAGCGCGGCCGCGCCTTCCAGCACCGAGCCCATCACGATCAGCACGGCGATCGCGAGCAGGATGAACAGCCAGACGCCGCTGGTCTTCGATAGTCCGAGCATGAAGTCGCCGACCGCATGCGGCACCTGCTGCAAGGTCAGCGTGAAGGCCAGCGACTGCGCGGCGGCGACGATGAACAGCACGAGCCCTGCGCGCGTTGCGGCCTGCACGAAACTGTGCGCGGCCGATTTGAAGCCGAGCTCGCGGAACACCAGGCTGCCGACGACGAGCGCATAGGCCACGGCGAACGCGGAGATTTCGGTGGCCGTGGCAAAGCCGCTCTTGAAGCCGAAGAAGATCATGAAGATCAGGCCGAACGAGGCGATCGCGCCGCTCCACAGGCCCGACACCGGCATCTGCGGCGCAACGTCCTCGGCCTCCGCCGGCCGCTTGCCGAAGATGATGGACACCGCGATCAGGACCAGCGCCATCAGCGCCGCCGGCAGGAGCCCTGCGACGAACAGGCCGCCGATCGACAGGTTCGCCACGAAGCCGAGGATGATCAGGTTGATGCAGGGCGGAATGGTTTCCGCCATCACCGCGGACGCCGCCAGCAGCGCCACCGCGCCGCCCGGATTCTGCTTCGAGCGGCGCGCCGCCGGAATCAGCACCGAGCCGACCGCGGCGACGTCGGCCATCTTCGAGCCTGAGATGCCGGAGAACAGCACCATCGAGGCTACCATCACCACGTTCAGCCCACCGCGCATGCGGCCGACCCCACGCTGCAACAGCTCGATCAGGCGCACCGACATGCCGTTGGCTTCCATGAGGTAGCCGACGAGGATGAAGAAGGGGATCGCGAGCAGCACGAAATTGTCGATGCCGCGCGCCATCTGCTGGGCGAAGATCACACCCGGCAGCGCGCCCTCGACCCAGATGAAGATCAGCGCGGCCAGCGCCAGCGCAAAGCCGATCGGCAGGCCGCCGAACAGCGTTGCGAAGAAGCCGATCAGCATCAAGGTGCCCGCCGACGGCACCGAGGACGGCGACAGATAATCCCAGGCGAGATAGAGGCCGGCGACGACGGCGACGGCAACGAGACCCCTGACGATATCAGGCAGCGGCCTTGCGCAGAGCTTATCGATCGCGAACACCGTCATGAACAGCGCGCCGATGCCCATCGGATAGAAGGTAAGCTCCAGCGGCAGGCCGGAGCCGGTGGTCTGGCCTGCCGTCAGCGAGCCCAGCTTGATGGCGTTGTAGGCGACATAGAAGGAGATCAGCACGACGAGCACGGCGCTCGCGGCGTCGACCAGCGTACGCAGGCGCAGGGGCAGCAGATCGCGGAAGAAGGACACGCCGACGTTCTCGCCGCGCGCAAGCGCGCTCGCCGCGCCGAAGAAGGCCGAGCCGACCATCAATCCGCGCGCGACATCGTCGGACCATTCGACCGGCGCATTGAAGCAGAAGCGCAGCAGCACGGACGCGCAGACGACCACGAGATCGGCGGCCAGGAGGATGGCCGCGATCGCGTCGCTGAGGCGCAGCAGCTGGGTGATGCTCCCGTGGCGGCCGCCCGAGACGGGCACGGCGGCTGTCATCGTCATCTCAGGCTTGCGTCGCGCGGATGATGTCGATGACGGCCTTGGATTCCGGCCGCGCCTTGATGAAGTTCTCGTGCTGCGGCGCGACGCGCTTCTTGAACGCCTCGCGGTCGCATTCGGCCACCGTCACGCCCTTCTCGGTCAGGGCCGCCAGCGCCTCCTTCTCGACCGCAAGCCCATGAGCACGCGTGTCGATTGCGGCCTTCTTCGCGGCATCGAGAAATCCGTCGCGCAGCTTCGGATCCATGCGGTTGTAGGTCATGTCGCTGAAGTAGATCGCGAGCGGCGAGAAATTGTGCTGCGTCAGCGCGTAGAACTTTGCGGTCTCGAAGAACTTGCTGGCCAGGATCGTCGGCGGATCGTGCTCCAGCCCATCCAGCACGCCGGCCTGGAGCGCGGTGTAGATTTCGCCGAACGCCAGCGGCGTCGCGGCGGCGCCCATCAGGCGCAGGCATTCGGTGATGACGGGATTTGGCAGGGTGCGGATCTTGAGGCCGGCGAGATCCTCCGGCGTCTTCACCGGCTTCTTCGCCAGTACGCTGCGCGAGCCGAAATTATAGGCCCAGGCGATGATGCGGATGTTGCTGCCCTTGAGCAGCGCGTCCTCGATCGGCTTGGCGGCGCCGGCGTCGAACGCCTTGGTCTGCTGCGGGAAGCTCGAGAACAGAAAGCCGAGGTCGAAGGTGCCGACCAGCGGCGTCAGATTGGCCGAGATCGACGAGCCCGACACCATGAGGTCGATGACGCCGAGCTTCACCGAATTGATGACGTCGATCTCCTGGCCGAGCTGGTTGTCAGGGAAGAACGCGACCTCGACCTGCTCGCCGAGCCCGTTGCCCTTCAGGTTCTTGACGAGATTGTCATAGTAGACGCGGCCGTTGGCATATTTGGGATCGTTCGGCAGCGAGGAGGAGCATTTCAGCTTCAGCGTCGCGGCTTCGGCGCGGCCGATGATGGCGGGAGAGAGCACGAGGCCGGCGGTGACCGCCGCCGATGACTTGATGAACGCGCGACGGTTCACGGGCACGATGGTCATGGTGCGGTCTCTCCCGGTATTTTTTGTTCGCGTCCGCGATCGTTGCGTGCGGCCTTTGCTTGGACTGTATGGCCAAAGCGACGGCACAGGCAAGGGACGCGGCCGGGGCTGCCGTAATGACACGAGCGGCAGGCGCGTCGGCAGAAACCGCGGCGGAACGCCTGTATTTATAGGCGTTTTCGATCATGCCGCACGGCAGCGACAAGACCTGCCATGCAAGATTGACGCGGATCGATCCAATTCAGGTATGGATCAATGCCGAACGCAGATTGATTGGCCGCATGTGAAGCGGACAAAACGAAAGCCGCGGGATCTTGATCCCGCGGCTTCGCGTTTGAGCAGATGCCGTGACCTCAGCGCGAATGCGCGCCGCTGAGCTCGCCGGGTGCCGCCGCGACATCGCGGGACGGACGCAGCGCGTAGGCGCCGTCGCCGAGCAGGGCCTGCGCCGCGAGCGCGATCGCCCAGAAGGCGGGATATTCCCAGCCGCCCTTCGGATTGGTGAAGAAGAAGCCGGCGGCGCCGTGCACGGTGAAGATCGCGCCGAGCAGGATCGGGATGCCGGCCAGTGCCGCATAGCGGGTCCAGACACCGAGGATCAGCGCGACGCCGCTGAGAACTTCCACCGTCATGATGAGGTAGGCGAGTTCGGGCGGGAAGCCGAGGCTGCCGAAGAACTTTGCGGTCCCGGCCGGGGTGAAGACGAACAGCTTCAGGCCGGCGTGGGCGAGGAACAGCGCGCCCAGCGTCACGCGCAGCACGAGCGCGGCATAGGGAGCGGTACGGGAATCGATCATGGCGGTCTCCTTGTTGGAGACAGCTATGATCTATTCTCAATTGAATGATAATCCGCTATATTGGAATTATACCTCACACCATTAGAGTGAGATCAATGCTCGACCGGCTGACCAGCCTGGAAGTCTTCGCCAAGGTGGCGGCTATCGGCAGCCTGTCGGGCGCGGCCCGGGCCATGGGCTTGTCGCAGACCATGGTGACCAAGCATGTTGCCGCGCTCGAGGCCCGGCTCGGCACAAAACTGTTCCACCGGACCACGAGGCGGCTGTCCATCACCGAGGCCGGACGAAGCTATCTGGAATCCTCCGAGCGCATCCTCGCCGACATGGAGGCCGCCGACGCCGCGGTCGCGCGCGAGCGCGTCGAACCGCGCGGGCTGCTGCGGGTCAACGTGCCCGTCGTGTTCGGCACGCGGCAGATCGCGCCGGCGATCGCCGAGTTTTCGGAACGCCATCCCGAGGTCACCGTCGAGCTCGGCCTCAACGACCGCCTCGTCGATCTCGCCGAGGAAGGCTGGGACCTTGCGATCCGCATCGGCAAGCTGCGCGACTCCAGCATGGTGGCGCGAAAGCTCGCGCCGAACCGCCTCGTGGTTTGCGCGGCACCGTCCTATCTGGCGAAACACGGCACGCCGCGCCGCGTCGCCGACCTCGCCGCGCATAACTGCCTCGGCTACACGCTTTCGCAGCAGGCGAGCGCGGCGGAATGGCTGTTCGGCGTCGACGGCGAGATCCGTGTCCAGGTCAGCGGTACCTTGCGCGCCAACAATGGCGATGCGCTGCGCGCGGCAACATTGGCGGGCCTCGGCCTCGCCCGACAGCCGACCTTCATCATCGCCGACGACCTTCGCGCCGGCACGCTTCTGGCGCTTCCGCTCGACCAGCCGGAGATCCAGACCTCGGCCGTGCACGCGGTCTACCTGCCCGACCGCCGTCCGCCGGCCAAGGTGCGCGCCTTCATCGACTTTCTCGCCGCGCGTTTTGCGCCTGACCCGCCCTGGGACCGCGGCCTGTTCTGACGACGCACGGCCTGACGCGCCAGCTCCGACAGCTCCGCTGCCCATTTTGCCGCAGCGCGCAGCGTGATCCAGTGCACAGACAGGGTCATGGCGGACGACTAGAAAAGGTGACATCGTCGCGCCCATTGCCGATGGAGGTGACACCATGCGCCGTCCAGTGCTTTGTAATTTGTTCCTTGCCAGCAGCCTGCTTGCGCTCACGCAACTGATGACGCCGACGGAGGCCGCGGCCGAAGCGCGGCTCGCCCTCGTGATCGGCCAATCCGCCTATCGCACGGTACCGGAGCTGCCCAACGCCGCCAACGACGCCAAGGGCATGACCGAGCTGCTCGGCAATGCCGGCTTCACCGTCACCACGGCGGCCAACCTCGCGCAGAACGAGATGCGCACGGCGATCTCGGATTTCGCCGGCAAGGTCAGCGCCAGCGGCGCCGACACCGTCGCGCTGGTGTTCTACGCCGGCCACGGGCTTCAGATCGACGGCGAGAACTATCTGGTGCCGGTCGATCTCGATCCCAAGCGCGAAGCCGACATTCCGCTCCAGGGCGTGCGGCTGAACGACCTGCTCAACACGCTCGGCGCGCTGCCGACGCGGGCGCGCATCTTCATGCTCGACGCCTGCCGCAACAACCCGTTCCCGGCGCTGAGCGGCGCGGGCCACGGGCTTGCGATCGTCGACACCAAGGCGGGCGCACCCGGCTCGTTCATTTCCTATTCGACCTCGCCCGGCGCGGAAGCCGAGGACGGCTCCGGCATCGACAGCCCCTACACCGCCGCGGCGCTCTCGGTCGCAAAGCAACCGAACCTGCCGATCGAGGAAGTGTTCAAACGCATCCGCATCGCCGTGGCGCAATCGACCGACGGGCGGCAGATCCCGTGGGAAAGCTCCTCGCTGACGACCGACTTCAAGTTCTTCGGCGGCGAGAGCAGCAGCCAGCAGCCTGCCATTCCGGGCGCTTCCGCGATGGCGCTCGCCGGCGGCACGCGCAGCGTCGCGGACTGGCGCAAGGATTTGCAGGGCAAGGAGCCGAAGGTCGCCTATGAGCTCGTGATCGCCGACGACACCGCCGAGGCGTATCAGGCCTATATCGAGATGTACACGCAGGACGCCCGCACGCCGCGCCTGCGCACGGTGCTGGAGCGCCGGCGCCAGATGCTGGCCTGGGAGCGCGCGGTGGCGATCAACACCCGCGCCTCGTTCGAGGCCTACCTCGCGAACTGGGACAACAGCGATCTCGCGGCAACCGCGCGCAGGCTGCTGCTCCGCGTGCAGAACCGCAACTACGTCCTGCCCGCGACGGTCGCAGCCACGCCCGCTCCGGTCGCCGTCGCAATGGCCCCGACCTGCCCGTGCTCGGCGCCATCGACACCGGCAACGCCGGTCAACCCGACAGTGGCGCCCATTATCAAGAAGCGCGTCGACGACACCCCGCCGAAGCGCAAGGTGGTCGAGACGCCGCCGAAGCCGCGCCGGCCGCCGCCTGACGAAGTGGTCTACGAGCGCGCACCGCCCCCCGGCGGCCCGCCGCCCGGCGCAGTGATGCAAGGTATCGGCATCGGAATTGGCATCGGCATGGGCATGGGTGGTGGCGGCCGCGGCGGCGATTATCACAACGACCGCGGCCGGTACTGAAGGGGACTCGCGCGATACGGCGGACAGATATGTCCTCCGTCATTGCGAGCGAAGCGAATCAATCCAGACCGCCGCCGCGGTGGGATTCTGGATTGCTTCGCTTCGCTCGCAATGACAACGGATGTAGAGAAATTGCGTCCGCCGCCTTCCAATCCGGAAATGCTGTAGTCTAATCGATCGACACAGGCTTTCCGGGGACCTCGATGCCGCACGATTCTCACGCCAAGCACGCATGGCCGCTCTTCCGCTCGCTCGCCTCTTACTCTCTGCCCGGCGACCTCATGGCGGGGCTGACCTTGGCGGCGATCGCGATCCCCGAGCAGATGGCCACCGCGCGGCTCGGCGGCTTTGCGCCGCAGATCGGCTTCTTCGCCTTCATGGCGGGCTCGCTCGGCTTTGCGCTGCTCGGCGGCAACCGCTTCCTGTCCTGCGGCGCGGACTCCACGATCACGCCGATCTTCGCCGGCGGGCTTGCGGCGCTGGCCGCAGTCGGCTCGCCGCAATATCAGGGGTATGCGGTCGCGCTGGCGCTGATGGTCGGCGTGATGATGCTCGCCGGCGGCGCCTTCCGACTTGGCGGCATCGCCAACCTCCTGTCCGTGCCGGTCATGGTCGGCTTCCTCGCCGGCATCTCCGTCCATATCATCGTGTCGCAATTGCCCGGCGTGCTGGGACTGAAGTCACCGAGCGGGCCGACGCTCGATCGCATCGGCGTGCTCGCCGGCGAGCTCAGTCGCAGCAATCCCTTCACGCTGTGCATCGGCCTCGGTGTGCTCGCAACGGTCTTCGTCTCGGAGAAGATCAGCGCAAAGATTCCGGGGGCGCTGATCGGGCTCGTCGCCGCGACGCTGGCCACGATCGGTCTCGGCCTCGAAAGCGAGGGCGTCAGCATCGTCGGCAGCGTGCCGGGGACGCTGCCGCGGCTCACCTTGCCCGAACTTGCGCCGGAGCATTGGGTGCATCTGGTATCGCTCGCCTTCGTGATCACTGTCGTGGTGATGGTGCAGACCGCCGCGACCACGCGCTCGTTCCCGTCCGATCCCGACAAGCCCGCCGATGTCGATCGCGACTTCCTCGGCGCGGGCGCCGGCAGCATGCTATCCGGGCTGTTCGGCGCCTTTCCCGTCAATGCCAGTCCGCCGCGGACGGGCATCGTCGCCGAGACCGGCGGGCAATCGCAGCTCGCGGGACTAGCCGCCGCGGCAATCGTGCTGGCGCTGCTCGCATTCGGCACGGGACTGTTGCAGCACGTTCCTGACGCCGCGCTCGGCGGCATCCTGCTGTTCGTCGCGCTGCGCATCATCCGCGTGAAGCAGATCGTCACGATCTACCGCCAGTCCTTCAGTGAGTTCCTGCTGATCGCCGCCACCGCCGCGCTGATCATCGTGCTGCCGATCCAGCAGGGCGCGTTCCTCGGCATCATGCTGTCGCTGCTGCACGGCATCTGGAGCACCACGCGCGCCAGGCTGGTCGAGTTCGAGCGCGTGCCGGGCACCACGATCTGGTGGCCCGCGCATCCGCACATCGCCGGCGAGCGCATCGAAGGCGTTGCCGTGATCGGGCTGCAGGCGCCGCTGTCCTTCCTCAACGCCCCGGGTTTCCGCAGCGACGTGACCAAGGTGCTCGGCGCGGCGACGCCGCAACTGCTGGTGCTGGAAGCGAGCGGCATGGTCGAGATCGACTTCACCGCCGCGCAGATTTTGCTCGACGTGTTCAAGGCGTGCAGCGAACAGGGCGTCACGGTCGCGCTGGCGCGGCTGGAATCGGTCCGCGCCCAGAACGCGTTCGAACGCTTCAGATTGTTCGACGCCCTGCCCCGCGAGCACGTCTTCCACAGCGTGGACGAAGCGGTGCGCAAGCTGGCGAAAGTGCAATAGGCGAGATCGAGCAGCGGGCTCGATGCACCTCTCCCACTTGCGGGAGAGGTCGCCACGCTCGCAAGAGCGTGGCGGGTGAGGGCTCTATCCTCTTGGGGAGTCCCACCGTGGAAACACCCTCTCCCCAACCCTCCCCCGCAAGCGGGGGAGGGAGCGCACCTTCAATGCGTCAACAGTCAGCCATCACTGCAGCAGCGTGGGGTGATCCCGCTGGATCGTTTCGCGAATCCAGCTGGCATGGATCGCACGAAACAGGATCTGCGCCGTCTTGAGATCGTTCGCCATCATGCAGAGATCGACGATGCGATGGACCGCATCATCGCGCATCAATCCATCCGAGATCTTCATCGCCATTTCCATCGCGACCTTGGCCGCGCGCTCGTAACGCCCGCTCTCGCGCTTGTCGTTGCGCGCGGAACCTGCCGCGCTCAACGCCGCGGCCTCACAGATGGCACGGATACGCGCGGCGGCTTCGATGTCGCCGAGCGGCCCTTCGATCGTCTCGTCCCAGATGTCCGCCGCGTTCTGCCTCGCGAACCACTTCATTGCCCCACCACCCACGGTCTTCCAGCCGCTGTATTACCGGTCCTCAGGCTCGCTTGAGCATAGAGAGGCCCATCGAGATCGGCGAGGCAATTTTTCCACCACGCTCCCTGGCTCGATGCGCATTCACGACGTCCGACGTGGCCCGATGGCCTCGAACTGCGCCTTCTGTTCGTCATTCAGCGTGCCGTAGAAATCCTCCAGCGCTGCGCGAACCGACTTGACGCCGTCGAGCATCAGGTCGAGCCGCTTGCGTACCGCGACCATTCGCGCCGGCGGCGTCATCACCTCGTTGGGCTGGCAGGCCGCCCTGAGCGATGCGCTGACCCTGGCGCTGGTATCCTGGAGCACCTGTAGCGCCGCGCGCTGGGTGTCGTTGGGGTGCAGCCTCGCCTCGATGTCGGCGCCGGGCCAATCGAGCGCAGCCGCCGCACCGCAATTCTGGACCAGCGATCCCTCGGTGTTGCTGGAAGCCGTCGCACGACGCTGGTCGTCGGCCAGCGCATTGAAGCGCGCCTTCTGCTCGTCCGTGAGCGAGCCGTAGAACTTATCCAGGGCGGGCTGAACGAGATCGACGGCTTTCGCCATCGCCTCGATGCGCTGCTGCATCGCCGCCAGCCGACCGGGCGCCGTCGCCGCGACCTGCGTCGGGCAGGACGCGCGGATCATGCCCGCCGCCAGGATCGAGGCGTTGCCGAGTTCGTCGAGGCTTGCGCCTTGCGCCTCGCTCGGCTGCACTGCAGCGGCGATCTGGTCGATCGGCAGACCGACGATCTCGCGGCGGTCGCTGCCGCAAAGCTGATCCAGCGCAACGCCGCGCGCTTGCCGCCGTCCCGGCGGCCGCTGCGGCAGATAGGCCGAAAGACCGTCATAGCCATAGGGCCCGAAGATGCCGGCATAGATGTCCGGGTAGCCGTAGCCCCAGAAGCCGAGACCGTCGCCCCAGATCGTGTAGTCGTAGAGATCGTTATAGGCGAACGGCCAGAACAGCGGTCCGACCCAGCCATAACCGCCGCCCGGATGTTGCCACCATCCGCTGCTGGCGCCATGCCAGCCGGCGAGCGCGGCCGCCGCTGCGATCTGGGCTCGCGCCGCCGGATTACCGATCAGACGGCCGTTGCGGAAGGCGCTGGAATGCGCGTTGAGGGCGTTGCGGAAATTCGCCGGGCGGACGGCCGCATTGCGGATCTGACCGAAGTTCGGACCACCATGTCGGGCTCCCGTTGCGAAGTGCGGGCCGCCGTGATGTCCGCCGCCATGCGCATGCCCGAAGCCATGACCGCCAAAATGGCCGCCGCCACCATGGTGGCCACCGCCATGCCCGCCACCATGACCGCCTCCGTGCCCACCGCCATGACCGCCACCGCCATGGCCGCCACCGCCCTTGCCCAGAGCCGTGCCCGCAAGCATGCAGGCAAGCGCCATCACGGCAATTCCAATGACCGGTCGCAACATCGCATCCTCCCCGCAGAGCCGCGCCATTGAGGCATCGGAAGTTGACGGGAATTGGAACCAGCCTGGCGGCCGAAAGTTCCGCGACCGCGACGCAGCAGGCGCGCGCTACGCCTCCGGCACGATCTTGCCGGGATTGAAGATATTCAGCGGGTCGAGCGCCTGTTTCAGCGCCCGCATCGCGTCGAGCGCCTCGGGGCCAAGCTCGGCCTTGAGATATTTCTGCTTGCCCTGGCCGATGCCGTGCTCGCCGGTGCAGGTGCCGTCCATCGCCTGCGCGCGCTCGACCAGACGATGCATGAACTCCTCGCCGCGCGCCATCTCGTCGGCATCGTTGGTGTCGCAGACCAGCGAGCAGTGGAAATTGCCGTCGCCGACATGGCCGACGATCGGCGATAGCAGATTGAGGCGCTTGAGATCTTCCTCGGTCTCGCTGACGCAATCGGCCAGCCGCGAGATCGGCACGCAGACGTCGGTTGCGACCACGCCGACGCTGTCGCCGGGCCGCAGCGCCTTGACGGACCAATAGGCATCGTGCCGGGCCTGCCACAGCTTGGTGCGATCCTCCGGCTTGGTGGTCCAGGAGAAGTCGCCGCCGCCGCATTCCTTTGCGATCTCGCCGAAGGCCTTGGACTGCTCGGCGACCTCGATCTCGCTGCCGTGGAATTCCATCAGCAGCAGCGGCGTCTCCGGCAGCGTCAGCTTGGAATAGGCGTTGCAGGCCTTCACCTGCGCGGCGTTGAGCAGCTCGATGCGCGCCACGGGAATGCCGGTCTGGATCGCCAGGATCACGGCCTGACACGCCCCATGCACCGTCTCGAACGACACCGCGCCGGCCGCGATGGTCTCGGGGATGCCCCGCAGGCGGATGGTCAGTTCCGAGATGATGCCGAGCGTGCCCTCGGCGCCGACGAACAGATGCGTCAGGTCGTAGCCGGCGGATGATTTCTTGGCGCGTGTGCCTGTCGTGATGATCTCGCCGTCGCCGCGCACCACCTTCAGCGCCAGCACGCTGTCGCGCATGGTGCCGTAGCGCACCGCATTGGTGCCGGAGGCGCGCGTCGAGGCCATGCCGCCGAGCGAAGCGTCCGCGCCGGGATCGATCGGGAAGAACAGGCCCTGGTCGCGCAGATGTTCGTTGAGCGCCTTGCGGGTAACGCCGGGCTCGATCACGCAGTCGAGATCCTCGGTGTGCACCGCGAGCACCTTGTTCATGTCGCGCAGGTCGATCGAGATGCCGCCGGCGGGCGCATTGACCTGGCCCTCCAGCGAGGTGCCGGTGCCGAAGGCGATCACGGGCACGCGGTTCCTGGCGCAGATGCGCACCACGTCCTGGATGTCGGCGGTCTCCTGCGCCATCACCACGCCGTCGGGCGGCTGGTTGGGAATCCATGTGGTGGTATGGCCGTGCTGCTCGCGGACGGCCTGCGAGGTGATGAGGCGGTTGCCGAAGCGTGCGGCAAGCTGCTCCAGTGCGCTCGCGAGGGCTTTCGGCTCCGGCCGCGGCGGATTATTGGTGATGGTCGTACCCACGGAAATTCCTCCGACAGAAGAACCGTGGCAAAGGACATCTAACCGGTCAAGTCAAGCGACCGGACGCATAGCTGGGGAAGGACACATGCCGGAGAGTGCCACTGCTGCGCCCAAGGCCGAGCCGTTCAGCGCCTCGATCATGCAGATCGAGCCGCAATGGATCGACTATAACGGCCATCTCAACATGGCCTATTACAACGTGATGTTCGACCGGGCGATCGACGAGTTCTGGCTCGAGCTCGGCATCGGTCCTACTTACAAGAAAGAGCGTCACGGCTCGACCTTCACCGCCGAATGCCATGTGCGCTATCTGCGCGAGATCCATCTCGGCGATCCCGTGCGGATCCTGGTGTGGCTGCTGGAGGCCGACGACAAGCGGCTGCATACGTTCGAGGAGATGAGGCACGCCACCGAAGGCTGGCTGTCCGCGACGTCCGAAAACATGTCGCTGCACATGGACATGAAGGCGCGGCGCGTTGCGGCGTTTCCGCCCGACATCCAGCAGCGCATCGCGGGGGTGGCAAGGGCCCACGGCGCCTTAGCCCGGCCCGAGGGCATCGGCCGCAGCGTGGCGATGCCCTCGAAGCGTTAGGCGCCTATATCCTGGTGCGGCCGCGGGCGAGGCCGACCACGGCCGAAACCAGGAACAGCACGACCGCGATGAAGAAGATGATCTTGGCGATTTCGATCGAAGCGCCGGCGATGCCGCCAAAGCCCAGGATACCGGCGATCAGTGCGATAACCAGAAACGTCACAACCCAGCCAAGCATGGTCAAATCCTCGTCTTGATGTTTGTCTGCGTCGGCGCGGCTGGCCGCGCCACCTGTCCAGACAATCTCGACGCGGGAACGATGGTTCCTGCCCACGCTAGGCGGAAATTCGCAGGGTCGGAGGAACAAATCGGCCCCCCGCGTACGTGGAAAACCCTGCACCGCCGCCCCATATAGGGACCAATCCCTGTTATGAAGGCTCCCTCCCGTCACCCCGCGGTGCCATCGTGGGGCCAAATGATTCGCATGACCGAGCCGAGCAAGATCACAAGCGTCCCCGACCACCAGCCCGCAGCCGGCGGCATCGCCGCGCGTGCGCGCGCCTCGGTAGGCCCGAAATATCTGTCCGGGCTCAATCCCGAGCAGCGCGAGGCGGTGGAGACGCTGGACGGCCCGGTCCTGGTGCTGGCCGGCGCCGGCACCGGCAAGACGCGCGTGCTGACCACGCGCATCGCCCACATCCTGAGCCAGGGCCGCGCCCGCCCCGCCGAGATCCTGTCGGTGACCTTCACCAACAAGGCCGCGCGCGAGATGAAGCACCGGCTCGGCCAGATGCTCGGCCACGCGGTGGAAGGCATGCCGTGGCTCGGCACCTTCCACTCGATCGGCGGCCGCATCCTGCGCACCCATGCCGAGCTGGCGCAGCTCAAGTCGAACTTCACCGTGCTCGATGTCGACGACCAGGTCCGGCTGCTGAAGCAGCTGCTTCAGGCCGAGAACATCGACGACAAGCGCTGGCCGGCGCGCATGCTGGCCGGCCTGATCGACGGCTGGAAGAACCGCGGCCTGACGCCGTCGCAGGTGCCCTCGGGCGAAGCCGCTGTCTTCGCCAACGGCAAGGGCGGCAAGCTCTATGCGAGCTATCAGGAGCGGCTGAAGATCCTGAACGCCGCCGATTTCGGCGACCTGCTGCTGGAGAACATCCGCATCTTCCGCGAGCACCCGGATATCCTGCGGCAGTACCAGCAGCGTTTCAAATACATCCTGGTGGACGAATATCAGGACACCAACGTCGCGCAATATCTGTGGCTGCGGCTGCTGTCGCAGGCGCCGTCCCCCAAGGCCGTCATTCCGGGGCGCGTCGAAGACGCGAACCCGGAATCTCGAGATTCCGGGTTCGATGCTGCGCATCGCCCCGGAATGACGGAGCAAGCCGTCGGCGCGCCGATGGCCACGTCTCACGTCAAAAACATCTGCTGCGTCGGCGACGACGACCAGTCGATCTATGGTTGGCGCGGCGCCGAGGTCGACAACATCCTGCGCTTCGACCACGATTTCCCCGGCGCCAAGGTCATTCGCCTCGAACGCAATTACCGCTCGACCGGCCACATCCTCGCCGCCGCCTCGCACCTGATCGCGCACAACGAAGGCCGGCTCGGCAAGACGCTGCGCACCGAGGACCAGGACGGCGAGAAGGTCACGGTGACAGGCTCGTGGGATTCGGAGGAGGAAGCGCGCGGCATCGGCGAGGAGATCGAGCAGATCCAGCGCCAGGGCGAGAAGCTGAACGAGATCGCGATCCTGGTGCGCGCCTCCTACCAGATGCGCGAGTTCGAAGACCGTTTCGTCACGCTCGGCCTGCCCTATCGCGTGATCGGCGGCCCGCGCTTCTACGAGCGCGCCGAAATCCGCGACGCGCTGGCCTATCTTCGCGTCATCAACTCGCCGGCCGACGATCTCGCCTTCGAGCGCATCGTCAACACGCCCAAGCGCGGCCTTGGCGATGCCACCGTGCAGATGCTGCACGACCATGCCCGCAAGCGCCGCATTCCGCTGTTCGAGGCGGCGCGTGCGGTGGTCGAGACCGACGAGCTGAAGCCGAAGGCGCGCGGCTCCTTGCGCGACCTCGTCGCCCAGTTCGACCGCTGGCGCGCCCAGCGCGAAGTCACCGCGCATACCGACCTCGCCCAGATCGTGCTCGACGAGAGCGGCTACACCGAGATGTGGCAGAAGGACCGTTCGGCGGACGCCGCAGGCCGGCTCGAAAACCTCAAGGAGCTGGTGCGCTCCATGGAGGAGTTCGAGAACCTGCAAGGGTTCCTCGAGCACATCTCGCTGGTGATGGACCGCGACGGCGGCGCCGAGGAGGACGCGGTGTCGCTGATGACGCTGCATTCGGCCAAGGGGCTCGAATTCGACAACGTGTTCCTGCCGGGCTGGGAGGAAGGCCTGTTCCCGAGCCAGCGTACGCTGGACGAACAGGGCCGCGCCGGCCTCGAGGAAGAACGCCGGCTCGGCCATGTCGGCATCACCCGCGCCCGCCGCCGAGCCATGATCTATTTTGCGACCAACCGGCGCATCCATGGCACCTGGACGACCACGATCCCATCGCGCTTCCTCGACGAATTGCCGGCGGCCAATGTCGAGATCACGGAATCCAAGGGCGGCTCGGCCTGGGGCGGAACCGGCGGCTACGGCGCCTCCCGCTTCGACGACATGGAGGCGTTCGGCTCCAGCTATACGACGCCGGGCTGGCAGCGGGCGCAGGCCAACCGCAACCGGGGCGGCGGCCGCACCGGCGCCGGCGGCCACGGCAGCTTCGAGGAAGAGGCCGCGACGTTCTCGTCTTCCTCGTCCTCCGGACCGGATTTCGGCAGCTTCTCCTCGCGCCGGCGCGGGCCGATGACGATCGAGGGCGAGCTGGTCGCCAAATCCACCGGCACGACCTCGGAATTCTCGCTCTCCGACCGCGTCTTCCACCAGAAATTCGGCTACGGCCGCGTCACCAAGATCGACGGCAACAAGCTCACCATCGCCTTCGACAAGGCCGGCGAGAAGAAGGTCGTGGACAGTTTCGTGCAGCGGGCGTGAGCAGGCCTTGCGGTGTTGCGGCGGCGTTACGCCGCCGCGTTTCTTCCCACCACGCCCCTTGACCACCGCGAACTTCCCCGTATCAGATGCGCCCATGGTCCGGGGCTCCATCACATTGATCGTGCTGGCATTGGTTATGCCGTCGCTTGCGGCGGCGGAGACCATGAGCTTTGGCGATTCGATCGGGCTGCTGGCCAAGAGCTGCGGCGCGGAAATCGTCGCCAATTGCCGCGGCGTCAATCCGGACTCGACCCGGCTGAAGGAGTGCCTGTCCCGCAACCGGGATGTGCTCTCCCAGCAATGCCAGAGCGACTATCTCGGCGCCTTCGACGCCATCCAGAAGCGCGTCGCCGCACGCGTCACGGTGGCGAACGCCTGCCAGCGCGAGATCGTCAAGGTCTGCGGCGGCTCGACCAAGGAGACCAGCAAGTCGATCCCCTGCCTGGTCTCGACGCCCAAGGGCATCAGCAACAACTGCCTGAAGGCCGTGGACGACGCGGGGTATCGATGATGCGCGCGAAGGGGCTCACCACCGCCGGACTAGGCATCGCGCTCGGCATGGCTTTGCTCGCGGGCGCAGCCAGCGCCCAGACGACGCCGCCGACCCGTGACGACATCGTCGGCAAGCTGAACCATTTCGAAGAGGCCGCCGAAATCGACCTTCCCGCGCTGAAGCAGCAGGTGATGGAGCGCGCCAAGGCGAGGATCAAGAACGATCCGGGTCCGGTGAACCGGCCGCCGATCGCGCCGGATCTCGCCAAGCTGCCCGCCTTCAACGCGCAGATCCAGTTCGACGCCGACACGCCGATCATCCAGCCGGCGTCCTACCAGACCGTCGGCCGCATCGCGGATGCGCTGGTTCATGCCTCGCTGCTGCCCTACACCTTCCTGATCGTCGGCCATGTCGAATCCAACGCGAAGACGCGCGAGGCCAACGCGATCCTGAGCCAGCGCCGGGCGGACGCGATCCGCGACGTGCTGGTGAACACGTTCAAGATCTCGACCAAGCGGCTGCATCCGATCGGCCTCGGCGAGGAGCAGTTTCTCGACCGCGCCAAGCCGACCTCGGCCGCCAACGGCCAGCTGCAAATCCTGACCTTTGCCAAGGTACCGGAGGAGGCACCCGCGCATCCGGCTGCGGCACCTGCGCCTGCGGCGAAAAAGCCCGCCAAGAAGCGCTGACGAGGCGCGCCTCGACGCCTGACGGAACCCATTGAAGTCCTGACCGTTTTGTGACCTGTTTCACAGTGCGACAGCACGGTTTTGCGCGACAATAGTGCCGGTTTGTGCACTGCCCTATCAGGTGCTATAGGCTCTGGTTCGTCCTTCCCCAACCCTGTGCTGCATGAGACCAAGATGGGTGGCTTGTTCCAACGCCAACTTGCCGTTTACGTCGAGTACCATCGCGATCCCCGGAATACGGCGATGCACGTGGTCGGCATCCTCTTGCTGTTCACGGGCGCCGTGCTACCGCTGACGTTGGTGAAGGTGCCGCTGTTCGGAACCGAACTCAGCCTGGCGGTCATCCTGGCCCTGCCGGTTCTGATCTATTGGCTGCTGCTCGACATGGCGCTCGGGGTCGGCATTCTGGCCGTCTCCGTCGTGCTGTTTTCGATCGCGACGACCATTTCGACGCAAGCCAGCACCATGACGATGTGGGCGATTTTCGCCACGCTGGTCGTGCTCGGCCTCGCCGCGCAGACCATCGGCCACAAGGTTTTTGAGGGGCGCGAAGCCTCGTTATTCACGTTTCCGTCGCATCTTTTGCTGGGACCAATGTTTGTCATGGCAAAATTATTCATTGCACTGGGCTTCCGTCGCGACCTTGCCGCGATTCTGGCGCCTCTTCCGACCAATTCCCTTTCAACCCGATAGCTCTAGAAGCGAAACAGCAAACCTTCTTCATGGCTCTCGTACTGGTTACCGGTGGCAGCGGCTTCATCGGACATCATCTCGTAGAATCGCTCCGCGCCCGTGGGCAGCGGGTGCGTGTTCTCGATGTCCGGCCGCCGGCCGCCGCCAATACCGACGTCGACTATGTTCACGGCTCGGTGCTGGACGGCGCCGCGGTCGATGCCGCGCTGGCCGGCGTCGATCAGGTCTATCACCTCGCCGGCCTGCCCGGCATGTGGGTTGCCAACAAGCAGGACTTTCACGACGTCAATTTCCGCGGCACCGAGGTCGTGCTGGCGGCTGCGATGAAGCGCGGCGTGTCGCGCTTCCTGCATTGCTCGACGGAATCGATCCTGTTCCCCTATGCCGACCTCGACGGCGTTCCCGCCGAAGAGGCGCTCCAGCCGGCCGACGCGATGCCCGGCGCCTATACGCGGTCGAAGTCGCTCGCCGAGCATCACGCCGCGAAGGCCGCGGCCAGTGGCTTTCCGCTCGTGATCGGCACACCGACCATGCCGATCGGAGCTGCCGACCACAACCTGACGCCGCCGACGGCGATGCTCTGGTACTTCCTCCAGAAGAAGGTGCAGCCGCACCTCAACTTCCTGGTCAATCTCGTCGATGTCCGCGACGTCGCCATGGGCCTCGTGCTGACCATGGAGCGCGGCCGCATCGGCCAGCGCTACATCCTCGGCGGCGACTGCGTCCCGCTCGGCCGCATCCTGCGGATGATGTCGGCGATGAGCGGCCGCCGCCAGTTCCCGATCGTCGTGCCTGGCAAGATCGCTGAGCTCTCCGGCATCATGCTCGAATATCTATCCGACAACTTCACGCGCCGGCCGCCCAACGGCACCGCCGAGGGCGTGCGCATTGCGCTCGCCGCGAGCGATCTCTCGATCGGGAAGGCGCGAACCGAGCTCGGCTACTCGCCGCGCCCGATCGAGCCGGTCCTGCGCGAAACCATCACCCATCTGCTCGCCCGCGGCGGCGTGCAGCCCTCCGGCGCCATCAAGCAACACGCGCTCTCCTCGCGCGCTGGCTAAAGCCGCCGCCTAACGCAAAGAACCTTCATGTCCTTCGATTTCAGCAAGCTTCTCTCTGTCGCCTGGGGTGGCTGGACCACGACCTGGCCGACGCAACTGCTCGCCCTGATCTGGCTCGCCTGGCTCGCCAGCTGGGTCGGCGCCTCGTTCTGGCAGGGCCGCACGCAAAAGCAGGTGATGACCCTGGAGTCCGGCCGCTATCGCATCCCGATTCTGGTCGGCGGCATCCTGTTCACGCCGTGGACCGCCGAAGTGCTCGGTGAGAAGCCGCTCTGGGTGTTCAGCAGCACCGGCGTCTACATCGTCGCGCTGATCGTGCTCGCCGGCATCTCCTTCACCTGGTGGGGACGGCTGCATCTCGGAAAATTCTGGTCCAACACCATCACCCACAAGGAAGACCACCGCGTCATCGACACCGGCCCGTACGGCATCGTACGTCATCCGATCTACACCGGCCTGATCGCCGGCATGCTGGCGACCGGCATCGCGGTCGGGACGGTGACCGCGATCCTCGGCGCGATCCTGATCTCGCTCGGCATGTGGCAGAAGGGGCGGATGGAAGAGGTGTTCCTGTCGAAGGAGCTCGGCGAGGACGCCTACGGCGCCTATTGCCGCCGCGTGCCGATGATCATCCCGTTCCTGTCGCCGCGGTGATGTAACAAGCCCGCCATATCCTTCGATGTCGTCCTGGCGAAAGCCAGGACGACGTTGAGGAGGCAGCGTGCGCCACTGCATCGGCGCCTGCATCCTTGCCATGCAAATTCGGCGTGCTGCCATCCGCGCCATAAACGGCCCGATCCGAGCCCGCACAGGTTGACCTTTTTACCGCCACCCAGTTGGATGCGCGCGCAATGAGGCACGACGACATCCATGGTTGACCTGGAGAGGTCGACGATCAGGCCTGGGCCCGCGCGGGGCCTGGAGCAATCCGGCGTTGGACTGTGCCGCAGGTTCGACAGGGGCTTCTCATGACCTTTTCCAGCATTTTTGCGCAGTTCGTTGCGCTTCTCGGCGGCATCGCTCTGCAATGGCGGAAGCTGTCCGGCACAGAGCCGGCGCCCGCATGGGGCCAGACGCCCGCCATTCCCGAGGCAAAGCCGCAAGGCGCGATCCCGACGCTGAAGATGCCGACCGCCCGCGGCTGGAGCGAGGGCCAGAAGCCGACCGTCGCGCCCGGGCTCAAGGTCAATGCGTTCGCAACCGGCCTCGACCATCCGCGCTGGATCGAGGTGCTGCCCAATGGCGACGTGCTGATCGCGGAAGCGACCCAGATCGCGGGGCCGCCGCGATCCGTGTTTCACTACGCGATGCAGGCGACGATGCGGCGCGCCGCCGCGCTCGGCGTTTCCGCCAACCGCATCACGCTGCTGCGCGACAAGGACGGCGACGGCGTCGCCGAAGTTCGCGGCGCCTTCATGGAGAACCTCAGCCAGCCGTTCGGCATGGCGCTGGTCGGCGACACCTTCTATGTCGGCAACACCGACGGCGTGATGGCCTTCCCCTATGTCGCCAATGCCGACCGCATCACTGCGCCGGGCAAGCGGCTCACCACGTTCAAGCCGAGCGGCCACTGGACGCGCAGCCTGCTCGCCAGTCCCGACGGCAGGAAGCTCTATGCCGGCGTCGGCTCGCTCAGCAACATCGCCGAGATGGGCATGGAGGTCGAGGAAGGCCGCGCCGCGGTCTATGAGCTCGACCTCGCCGCCGGCACGCATCGCATTTTTGGTGCCGGCCTGCGCAACCCAGTGGGCCTTGCCTGGGAGCCGACGACCGGCGTGCTCTGGACCGTCGTCAACGAGCGCGACGGGCTCGGCGACGAGACGCCGCCGGACTATCTGACCTCGGTGCGCGACGGCGGCTTCTATGGCTGGCCCTATTGCTACTGGGGCAAGACGGTGGACGACCGCGTGCCGCAGGATCCGGCAATGGTCGCCAAGGCGCTCACGCCGGACTATGCGCTCGGCGGCCACACCGCTTCGCTCGGCCTGTGCTGGATGCCCGCAGGCACGCTGCCGGGTTTCCCCGACGGCATGGTGATCGGCCAGCACGGCTCGTGGAATCGCAGCAAGCTCTCCGGCTACAAGCTGGTGTTCATCCCGTTCGAGAACGGCCGCCCGTCCGGCCCCGGTCGCGACATCCTGTCGGGCTTCCTGTCCCCGGACGAGAAGGAATCCTACGGCCGCCCGGTTGGCGTCGTGATCGGCCCCGACAAGAAATCGCTGCTGATGGCCGACGACGTCGGCAACGTGATCTGGCGCGTCACCGGCGCGTAAAGGTTTACGTCCCGACACAGAGCGTGGCGCGCTGCTTGCGCAGCAGCGCGATCACCGACAGCGCCGTGATCAGCCCGGTCTTGGGATTTTCGGACGGGATATTCTCGATCGACATCGAGAAGCGCGCCGAATCCGCCTCGACCTCGATGCGGTGAACATTGCGCGTGACGGTCGGATCGGCCCAGATCTGCACGGAGGTGCGATCAGGCCCGACACCCGCGAGCGACAGCGCGACTGCGACGTTGAGATTGGCCGGGAAGCCTTTTGCGGCCTCGCGCGCCGTGCCCTCGAACAGCTTTAGCGGCTCGCGCAGCGTGTCGATGTCGATGTTGTTGTGAACGATGAAGGGCGCACCCTTCAGCCCGTCGATCGGCTTGCGCGTCACCATCTTCACCGAATGAATGGTGCCGATCGCAGCGGCGTTGACGGCATCGAGCCCGATCAGCGCGCCGGTCGGCACGATGATGCGGCCGCCATTGGCCCGGGCGAGATCGACGAGATCGAAATTGTCGAGCAGCCCGCCGACGCTGACGACGACAGCGGCCTTGCCACGCTTCACTGCCGGCTCGACGATCGCGCGCAGCTGGCTGCTCGGTGCGCACTCGACCACGATGTCGGCGGCTTCACCGAGCTGGTCGATCGGCAAAACCTGCGGCGGGCGACGCAGGCCGTTGAGGAATGCCTGATGCTTGGCGGGATCGCGCACGGCGACGGCGGACAGTGTCAGCCCCTCGATACCCTGATCGAGCGCGGCGGCGATCTTGGTGCCGATCGAGCCCAGGCCCGCGATGGCCACCCGCAATTCGCTCGAAGCTTTCCGATCCGTCATCACCTTCCACCTTCTATCCACGCCAATGTCATAGCCCCTCAGGCCTCGCGCGCATAGCTGCGCAGGCGGGCCTCGAGCACCGCCAGCATGGCATCGCGGGCCGGATCGCGCGAGCCGCGCAGCCAGGCGGCGGCGAGCGGCAGCCGGCCGACCGGGCCGCTCTGCTTCGGCCGGAGCGGCACGAAGCGCACGCCTGATACCGCCATGCGCGTGGTCCAGCGCGGCACGATCGCCACCCCAAGCTTCGTTGCCACCAGATGGATGATGGTCTGCTTCTCGTCGGCGACCTGGACGATGCGCGGCGTGAGGCCGGCCTGCTCGAACAGCTTGATCGTGAGATCGTGGCTGTGCGGCCGCGAGCGGCGGTCCGGCACCAGCATGGCCTCGTCGGCGATCTGCGCCAGCGTGATCGACTTGCGCTCCGCGAGCGCGTGGCGCTGCGGGAACGCCACGATGGCGGTCTCCTGGAGCAAATCGCGGAATTCGAGCCGCTTGTCCGCGCTGTCGGGCGGGCGGACGAAAGCGAGATCGAGCGCGCCGGTCAAAATCTTCGGCAGCAGCCGGACCGTCTTGTCCTCCAGAAGCTGCACCGCGATGTCAGGATGCTTGTCGCGAAAATCGCGCAGCAGCGGCGGCAGCAATCCCGCCGCCGCGCTGTCGATGGCGCCGACCCGCAGCCGCCGGGCGGCCCCGGCACGCGAACGGTTGCGCAGATTATTCTCGACCGCCTCGACCTTGGCGAGGATGGCGCGGGCATCACGCAAAAGCGTCGCACCGTCTTCGGTGAGCGACACCGCGCGCGTGGTCCGCGCGAACAGCCGCGTGCCCAGGTCCTCTTCCAGCAGCCTGATCTGGCGCCCGAGCGCAGACGGCAGCATCTGGAGCTGCTGCGCCGCATGGCCGAAATGCAACTGCTCGGCCGCCGCCACGAAGCATCGAAGCTGATGCAATTCCATCCAGGGTCCTCTCGCCTCTCCTCGCGAGGATTATATCATTTTTTTGTATAAACCAGCGCCAATTGAGTCCCCCCTTTCCTCCCGACTACGCTCGTTGCCGGCATGGACCTCCGGGCCCGCCGACACAACAACAAGCCGGAACTTGAGGAGGCCAGGGTGGCGAGCGAGATTCAGACGCGCGTGCTGCGCAAGATCACCTGGCGCATCGTTCCCTTCATCATGCTGCTCTACTTCGTGGCCTTCATCGACCGCGTCAATATCGGCTTCGCCTCGCTGACGATGAACAAGGACATCGGCCTGTCGCCCGCGGTCTACGGCTTCGGCGCCGGCATCTTCTTCTGGGGTTATTTCCTGTTCGAGGTGCCCTCCAACATCATCCTGCACAAGATCGGTGCGCGTATCTGGATCGCGCGGGTGATGATCACCTGGGGCATCGTGTCGGCGGCGATGGCGTTCGTGCAGGGGCCGACCGGCTTCTACATCCTGCGCTTCCTGCTCGGCGTCGCCGAAGCCGGCTTCTTTCCCGGCATCATCCTCTACCTCTCCTACTGGTTCCCGGCGCGCCAGCGCGCCGCGGTGACCGCGCTGTTCATGGCGGCAGCGCCGCTCTCCACCGTGCTGGGCTCGCCGATATCAGGTGCGCTGCTGGAGATGGACGGCCTGCTCGGCTTCAAGGGCTGGCAATGGCTGTTCGTGCTGGAGGCGCTGCCGGCCGTGCTGCTCGGCTTCGTCGTGCTCGGCTTCCTGACCGACCGCCCCGAGAAGGCGAAATGGCTCACTGATGACGAGCGCCGCTGGCTGGTCGAGACCATGAACGCGGAGACCACCAGCAAGGCCGCAACCGCGAGCCACAGCATCTGGCGCGGGCTTGCCGATCCGCGCGTGCTGGCGCTGGCGCTGATCTATTTCGGCACCTCGGCCGGCCTCTACACGCTCGGCGTCTGGGCGCCGCAGATCATCAAGCAGTTCGGCCTGTCCTCGCTCCAGGTCGGCTTCCTCAACGCGCTGCCGGCAACCGCCGCGGTCGTCGCCATGATCCTGTGGGCGCGGCATTCGGACCGCACCGGCGAGCGGACCTGGCATGTGGTGTGGGCGTGCCTGCTCGCCGCAGCCGGGCTCGCCTATGCCGGCCTTGCGACCGGCGTCGTCGCCGTTTTGGTTGCGCTCGCGCTCGTCAACATCGGCATCTCCTCGGCAAAACCGCCGCTGTGGAGCATGCCGACGCTGTTCCTGTCCGGTCCCGCGGCCGCGGCCGGCATCGCCACGATCAACTCGATCGGCAATCTCGGCGGCTTCGTCGGGCCCGCCATGATCGGCTGGATCAAGGACCAGACCGGCAGCTTCGTTGGCGGGCTCTACTTCGTCGCCGGCCTGCTCGTTCTCTCCGCGGTCCTCACCCTGCTATTGTCGCGCGCGCAGACCGCGCCCGTCGAACCCGTCCCGCAATCCCACTGATCTCTCAAACGGAGCATTTCCATGCGCACCCATTCGATTGCAGCAATTCCCGCCGACGGCATCGGCCCCGAGGTCATCTCGGCCGGCATCCGCGTGCTGGAGGCGCTGGCCAGGCGCAGCGGCGACCTCGCCTTCAACGTCAAGACCTTCGACTGGGGCTCGGACTACTACAAGAAGCACGGCGTGATGATGCCGGCCGACGGCCTCACGGAGCTGAAGAAGTTCGACGCGATCTATTTCGGCGCGGTCGGCGCCCCCGACGTGCCCGATCACATCACGCTGTGGGGCCTGCGCCTGCCGATCTGTCAGGGCTTTGACCAATACGCCAATGTGCGGCCGACAAAAATCCTGCCGGGCGTCGCCTCGCCGCTGCGCAATGTCGGCGTCGGCGATCTCGACTGGGTGATCGTGCGCGAGAACTCCGAAGGCGAATATGCCGGCATGGGCGGCCGCGCGCACAGGGGCCTGCCGGAAGAGGTCGGCACCGAAGTCGCCGTCTTCACCCGCGTCGGCGTGACGCGGATCATGCGCTACGCATTCCAGCTCGCGCAGTCGCGTCCGCGCAAGTTCCTGACCGTCGTGACCAAGTCGAACGCGCAGCGCCATGGCATGGTGATGTGGGACGAGATCGCGGCCGAGGTCGCCGGCGAATTCCCCGATGTGACCTGGGACAAGATGCTGGTCGACGCCATGACGGTGCGCATGACGCTGCATCCGAAGAGCCTCGACACCATCGTGGCGACCAACCTGCACGCCGACATCCTCTCCGACCTTGCCGGCGCGCTGGCGGGAAGCCTCGGTGTCGCGCCGACCGGCAACATCGACCCGCAACGCCGCTTCCCCTCGATGTTCGAGCCGATCCACGGCTCGGCCTTCGACATCACCGGCAAGGGCATCGCCAACCCCGTCGCGACCTTCTGGACCGGCGCGCAGATGCTCGAGCATCTCGGCGAGAAGGACGCCGCGTCACGGCTGATGACGGCCGTCGAGCGCGTCTGCGCGGCCGGGGTGCTGACGCCCGATGTCGGCGGCAAGGCGACGACGAAGGAGGTGACCGACGCCGTCATCGACGCGATCCACGGTTCGAACGTGTAGTGGGTTCAGCAACGCCGGCGCGGCGACCATGGTGGGCTCCGGCGGCGCCCGGCGCCTGACCTTGGTCGCAGGCACGACCCCCTCCCTCCGCGAGGCGCGGGAGGGTCCAAAATTTTTGGCATCCCTCTTGAAACCAAAACTGTGTTTTTTTATTTTTTCGTTGCCGCCGAGAGGTGGCGTCCCCGACGCCTCATGGGTCGGGAACGACTGAGACGGGCACCGGTCGTGTCCGGTGCCGCTCGTATCCATTTTGCTCCTTGGAGGATTTGGCTATGCGCACTTACGACTTCTCTCCCCTGTGGCGTTCGACCATTGGCTTCGACCGCCTTTTCGACCTCGTTGAAACGGCACAGCGTGCCGGCGAGGATAATTATCCCCCCTACAACATCGAACGCGTCAGCGAGGATCGCTACCAGATTTCGCTCGCGATCGCGGGCTTTTCGCCCGACGAGGTCTCCGTGACTGCCGAGCAGAATGCGGTGATCGTCGAGGGAAACAAGGCGGACAAGGCCGAACGCGAGTATCTCTACCGGGGCATTTCCGCGCGGCCCTTCAAGCGGCAGTTCAACCTGGCCGACTATGTTCAGGTGCAGAGCGCCGCGTTCGAGAACGGTCTGCTCAAGATCGAACTGATCCGGGAGATTCCTGAAGCGATGAAGCCGCGGCGAATTGCCATTAATGCGGCGCCGTCCGGCACCGTGCATCAGCTCGAAGGCAGAGCCGCCTGATTTTCGTTTTGTCGGAGACCTGGTGATCCCGCCTGATCGTCGGGCGGGACCGACCGTGGCCTTCGACCGCGCCCCCCAATGCAAACAGAGGTTTTAGCGAAAGGAGAAGGAGGACCTCTCATGATCGATCATGCTGACAACATCATCGACCTGAACGCAATACTGCACCCCGGCTCTGTCTATGCTCATCCCCGCGACGTCGTCGAGGATCCGGCTCTGTCGATCGGCGAGAAGCGAGCGATCCTCGCGTCCTGGGCTTCAGACGCCGCCAGCGTTGCCTCAAACCCGGCGCTGAGAGAACTGCCGGGCTCGGACAAGCCCGTCACCATCGACGAGATTCTGGACGCGCTTGCGATGCTGGACCAGCATCCAAAGGGTCCTCCGGGCGGCAAGCCGGTCCGCACGCGGTCCATCTTGCGAACCGGTCTCGCAGCCTAGGCAGCGGCCGCTCAACGGGGGATTGCGATGATGATGATTGATGAAGAGCTGGCCTTGTTGCGCGCACACCGCAACAACATCGGCCGTTACCAACGATTGCTCAAGACCGAACTGACGGAGGTCGAGCGGCGGTTCATTGAAAGGCGCCTGTCCGAGGAGCGTTCCGCGATCGAAAAGCTTGCAGCCTCTGCGTTTCCCCTCACCCTTCGAGCTCCAAAGAGGGCGATCGGGAAGGCAACCATGCTCATGACGCAAGCTGACACGGCGAATTGAAATGTCCGATAACCTCCCGACCTTCGAAATGTTCTTGAGGAGATACGGCCGAACGACATGGCAGTGGCGTGTCTGCACGACCGAAGGACACCTCGTCATGCACGGGTCGGAAAATGGCCGGCCTGCGGCGAAATATGCGGCGGAAAGGGCATTGTTTCTGATGCTTCTCGCCGCGCCCTATCGACCGGCGAGCCAAGCTTCCGCCATGGCTCGCTCGTCCTTGGCGACACCAGCACCAAGACGGCTGCCGCGGCAGCGGTTGCGTGAATGACAAGGCAACACACGGAATGGCGCTCGGCGTCAGGCCACGTCCGTCCCGGCGATCTCCGCTGCTAACCGCTTACCGCCGCGCCGGAGGCGGCGGCGTCGCCAGCGCTGCCGTCGGCTCGGGCGGCGTCAGATGGCGCGGGACGACGATGGACTGGCCGGGCGTGAGGGTCGCGTTCTCTGCAAGCGAGTTGCTCTGCGCGATCGACCACAGCGGCACGCGATTGGCTGCGGCGATGCTCTCCATGGTGTCGCCGCGGCGTACCGGCACCCGCACGCCGGAGTCCCACAATTCCACCAGCGTATTCGCCGGCACGAGATAGCGCAGCGGCACGGCATCGCCCTGGGCCTGCGCGGGAATGCGCGGCAACTGCGTCACCATCTCGACGATCTGGCGATGGATGTCGTCGGACTTCTCGATGTTGATGTGCGAGACGCGGCTGTTCTCCTTGAGATCGTAGCTCGCGTAATGGCCGCGATAGCCGGGCACTGCCACGACATCGCCGCCGCCGAGCACGCTGTCGGACAGGAAGATGTTGATGAAGCGCTCGACATTGAGCGGCACGTCGCCGGTCGCATGGGCGGGATCGATAGCGATGACGAGGCTGATCGGGATGTTCTCCTTGGCCGCCATCTCGGAGATGACGACCGAGCACAGCCCGCCCATGGAGTGACCGATCAGCACGATCGGCGCCGGCGTTTCCTTGTAGCTGGAGATGGCACGATCGCCGATCCATCGGCAGATGGTGAATTCGTAGACATCGGCGGAAAAGCCGGCCTTCGTCAGCTTCTCGCCGAGCCGGTCCATGCCGGTCGAGAAGATCGGCCCCATGGCGCCACGGAACAGGTAGATCTTCGGCGGCGGCAGCGGCTCGGCCGGCGGAGGCGGCGGCGCAACGGGCGCGGCCGCGGCAGGCTTTGACTTGGCGGGTGAGGCAACGGCCGCACCGGTGCTCAAGGCGAGCAGCGCAACCGCTGCCAGCACGAGGATTCGCCTTGGATCAAGCATCAGTCCAGCAGTCCCACCACGGAAGGCAAACGCCGTCCCCCGGTTGCTTAGTGACCACCGATTGGGTGGAATTTGGGGCACCGAACGCGGTCGCGACACGCGGTCCCCCCATCAGGAGCCCGTGATCTGCCGGACGCGCCCAACAGGCAGCACGAAGCCACCACCTGCCTGCCCTCGTCACTGCCTGCTCTTGAGCCGATTGCGGTGTGCGGCCTGCTTGGCGCGGTTGCCGCAGACCGCCATGATGCACCATCGCCGCGCGCGCCCGCGGGTGTGGTCGGCGAACAGCATCGTGCAGTTGTGGCCCTCGCACGCCTTCACGTCGGAAAAGTCCTCGTCGCAGACGAACGTGGCCAAGGCTTCGCCGACCGGCAGCAGCAGGGATTCGGCCGATCGCCAGCGCCGCTTCGTTTGCAGCTTCAGAACGCCGCCAACATCACCGTGTCCCGGCTCGATCTGGCGGAATGACTCCTCGCGCTCCAGCAGGCCGTTCAACGGACCGAGTTCGCGCAATGCATCCGCCGTGAGCGGCCGGCCGGCATGCTCCAGAACGAAACCGCGAAACCATTCGCGCAGGGCACGCGCCTGATCCGCGACCTCATCCAGCTCACCCGGCGCCGCGCGCGCCTTCAGTGCGTGCAGTTCATCCGCCGGCACCAGCTTCGCCTGCTCCAGCCAGTCGATCAGGCCATCGCCATCGTCGATCCAATCGACGGGCGTATCGACCGGCGTCGCCACCGAATTCAGGAAATCAAGGCCAAGCGAGTCGGCGATGAACATGGCGGGTGGGCGGTCCATGAGCGGTCCTTGGCCGGTCTGAAGAGGCAGGGCAGAAGTAACCTGATAAACACCAATTGACAAGTTACTCGCCAACGACGTAACCTTATTAATGACATTAAACAGGTTACTTGGACGAACGGAGACTGGCATGGCCCCGACCACCTATCGCACCGCAGACGTTGATGGCTTCAAGGTGTTCTATCGGGAGGCCGGCACTGCTGGCGCGCCAAAGCTCCTGCTGCTGCACGGCTTCCCGAGCGCCGGCCACATGTTCCGCGATCTGATCCCGCTGCTCGCGGACAGGTTCCACATCGTGGCACCGGACCTGCCCGGCTTCGGCCAATCCGACATGCCCTCGCGCGAAACCTTCCGCTACACGTTCGACAACATCGCTAAGGTGATCGAACGCTTCACCGAGGTGATCGGCTTCGATCGTTTCGCGGTCTACGTCTTCGACTATGGCGCGCCGACCGGCTTCCGGCTCGCGCTGAATCACCCCGAACGGATCACGGCGATCATCTCGCAGAACGGCAATGCCTATGAGGACGGTCTCAGCGACGGCTGGACTCCGATAAAAGCCTATTGGCAAGATCCTTCGCCCGCCAACCGTGAGGCGCTGCGCGGCTTGCTCACGCCGGACGCGACGCGTTGGCAGTACACGCACGGTGTCCCCGATCCGTCCCTGGTGTCGCCGGACGGGCAGAACCTCGACAATTTCTACCTGGCTCGCCCCGGCTCGGACGGCGTGCAACTCGACCTGTTCGGCGACTACAGGAGCAACGTCGCGCTCTATCCGTCATTCCAGGACTATTTCCGCACCTACAAACCACCGTTCCTGGCCGTCTGGGGCAAGAACGATCCGTTCTTCATCCCGCCCGGCGCCGAGGCGTTCAAGCGCGACAATCCCAACGCAGTGGTTCAGTTCTTCGACACCGGACATTTCGCGCTGGAAACGCACGCGAGGGAAATCGCGGAGAGCATTCGCGCGTTCTTGGTGTGACGATGTGAGCGCGCCATGACGCGCGTCCGCTCACTTCCGCTCTTCGCGATCTCTGAGCTTGCCGGTCAATGCAGAGAGACAGCAGCGCGGTCGAACAACACGGCTCGCCGCGCAAAGCTCCTCAGTTCCGCGGCGCCGTCGCCGCCGCCGAGCGCGCCTGCCGGGGGGCGCCGGGCTCGGCGACCGGAGCCGGCGCGCGCGAGCGCATGATCGCGGCGTCGATCTCGGCGATGACGCGGCGCTGGATCGCCTCGTTCTTGTCGATCGAAATGTGGCCGACGCCGGTGCCGCGCACGTCGACATTGTCGAGCTTGCCGCGCAGGCCGGCCGCGGGCCGCACCGGCTCGCCGGGACCATCGCCGATATAGATGTTGATGTAGCGTTCGGCGCCGGTCGAGAGCCTGGTCTTGAACACGGAATCGAGGCCGATCGCGAGCTTCACGGGCACGCCGAGCTGGTTGAGCTTGGCGATCATGTCCGGCAGCGCGGTCGCGCCCGAGGAATGGCCGACCAGGATGATTGTCTTGATGCGGCCGGCCCTGTAGGCGGTCGCAGCTTCATTGGCGAGTGAGGACCAGGAGACGAAGTTCGCGACCGTCACCGGGATGCCCTGCGCCTCGAGCCGGGCGCCGATGGTGTCGAGCCCGAGCGAGAAGATGTTGAGCACGCCACGGAGCAGGTAGACATGCGTGGTCGCGGCCGCGGCCTGGCTCGGCGCCGCCCTTGCGGTGGTCGGGCTCATGGCGACAGCTGACAGCAGGAGCAGGCACATCGCCCACACACGGATGGCGGGCAATTGGCTGGCGCCGGCGGTGTGACGGCCGTTCGGTCTCATCGATGGTTTCCCTGGGGACAATACGCTTTGCGATTGGCCGGAATCGTAGCCACGGCCTGCTCGCAGACGCAACAAAGAGCCGCGTGAGCGACAATCTTAGCAGCAAGCCGTGACCATCGCGCAACACTTGCCCGAAACCTGCCACCGAAGGGCCTGTTTTGAGACCATTTTTCTGCGGCCAATTGCGACCGGGCAATGGCATTCCTATCTCAGGGCACCGCTGACCGGCCCGCCTGGGCGGGTTCCAGCTCCATTCCCCAGCCTTTCCCCCTCAGACTTGCGGCCATCATGTCTTCCATCATTTCCGTCGCCAATTTGTCGAAGACCTATGGGTCCGGCTTCAAGGCGCTCAAGAACGTCAATCTGGATATCAAGCGCGGCGAGATCTTCGCCCTGCTCGGACCGAACGGCGCCGGCAAGACCACGCTGATCTCGATCATCTGCGGCATCGCCAATCCGAGCGAGGGCCGCGTTCTCGTCGGCGGCGAGGACATCCAGACCTCCTACCGCAAGGCGCGCTCGCTGATCGGCCTAGTGCCGCAGGAACTCCACACCGACGCCTTCGAGAGCGTCTGGGCGACCGTGAGCTTCTCCCGCGGCCTGTTCGGCAAGCCGAAGAACCCAGCCCATATCGAGAAGGTGCTCAAGGACCTCTCGCTGTGGGACAAGAAGGACAGCAAGATCATCACGCTCTCCGGCGGCATGAAGCGCCGCGTGATGATCGCCAAGGCACTGTCGCACGAGCCGCAGATCCTGTTCCTGGACGAGCCCACCGCCGGCGTCGACGTCGAGCTGCGCAAGGGCATGTGGGAGGTGGTGCGCACGCTCCAGCAGTCCGGCGTCACCATCATCCTCACCACGCACTACATCGAGGAAGCCGAGGAGATGGCCGATCGCATCGGCGTCATCAACAAGGGCGAGATCGTGCTGGTCGAGGACAAGGCGACCTTGATGCAGAAGCTCGGCAAGAAGCGGCTGACGCTGCATTTGCAGAACAAGATCTCCGCGCTGCCGGAGAGCCTTGGCCATTACGAGCTCGACCTCTGCGATTCCGGCGCGACGCTGGTCTACGACTACGACACCAAGGGCGAGCGCACCGGCATCACCAGCCTGCTGAGCGACCTCCGCACCGCCGGCATCCGCTTCAACGATCTCGACACGACGCAATCGTCGCTCGAGGACATCTTCGTCGACCTCGTGAGGACGTCATGAATCACCGCGCCATCCGCGCCATCTATCTGTTCGAAATGGCGCGCACCTGGCGCACGCTGCTGCAAAGCATCGTCTCGCCGGTGGTCTCCACCTCGCTCTATTTCGTGGTGTTCGGCGCCGCGATCGGCTCGCGCATCAGCCAGGTCGAGGGCGTCAGCTACGGCACCTTCATCGTGCCGGGCCTGATCATGCTCTCGGTGCTGACGCAGAGCATCGCCAACGCCTCGTTCGGCATCTACTTCCCGAAATTCACCGGCACGATCTACGAGATCCTGTCGGCGCCGATCTCCTATTTCGAGATCGTACTCGGCTATGTCGGCGCCGCCGCGACCAAGTCGATCATCCTCGGCCTGATCATCCTGGCCACCGCCGGGCTCTTCGTTCCATTGCATATCCACCATCCGGTCTGGATGCTGGCCTTCCTGGTGCTGACGGCGGTGACGTTCAGCCTGTTCGGCTTCATCATCGGCATCTGGGCCGACGGGTTCGAGAAGCTGCAGATGATCCCGATGCTGGTGGTGACGCCGCTGACCTTCCTCGGCGGCAGCTTCTATTCCATCGACATGCTGCCACCCACCTGGCGCACGGTGGCGCTGCTCAACCCGGTCGTCTATCTGATCTCCGGCTTCCGCTGGAGCTTCTACGAGATCGCCGATGTGAGTGTGGCCGTCAGCATCTGCATGACGACGGCGTTCCTGGTGATCTGCCTGGTCGCGATCTGGTGGATTTTCCGCACCGGGTACCGGCTGAAGAATTGACCCCTGTCGTCATTCCGGGGCGTGCGAAGCACGAGCCCGGAATCCATTGTGCGACAGAGCTGGTGGATGAATGGATTCCGGGCTCGCGACTTCGTCGCGCCCCGGAATGACAATCACCGATAGCAATGGAAGCGGTGATAGCCGTCATAATACCCGCGGCAGTGACGGTAGTGACGGTGGGGAATGCCCAGCACGCCCTCGACCGCGCCCACGGCGCCGCCGACACCGGCGCCGACCGCGCCCCCGACCACACCGCCCACCGGGCCGGCAATGCGGTTGCCTTCATGGGCGCCTTCCTGGGCACCGCGCACGATGCCCTGGGCATGGCCGGCTTGCGGCAGCGATAACAGCGCGAGCAGGATGGCAGCGGCTGCGAAAAGCAGGCGGACTGGTAAACCGGCCGGCAATTGCGCAGCGGCGATACGGACTTTGTTCATCTTCGATCCCAAGGGAAATACAAGAGGTCAACGGCGGCGAAAACCGCCTGTCAGGTAGGCCATGTTCAACGCCCGGAGCGGCCAAATGGTTGCGCCTTTGTGACGAATTGTCGGCGTCGTGAACGCATCTCCGCTCGCGAAAATGTCAGCATCGCCGCGGGCGGCGCGGCACAAAGCGGCCTTGCTTACATCAGGCATCACGTTAACGATGGCCGGGCCGGCTGCTGGAACGAAAGCCGGATTGCAGGCATAGTGCACGCCGGGGGACGGAGAGCCGCGGCGCTTAGCGTGAACAGGCCGGAGGCCAGAACTCAAATGCGTTTTCAGATGCGTTCGTTTTTCATTACTTTCACCTCCCTGCTGCTTTTGAGCGCGGGCACCGCGCAGGCCAAGGTCGAAATCACCATCGACAAGGACAATCAGCAGATGACCGTCGCCGTCGACGGCGTCGCGCGCTATCACTGGCCGGTGTCGACGGGCATTCCCTCGCGCGAGACGCCGAACGGAGCGTTCCGCACCTTCCGCATGGAAGAGGACCACTACTCCAAGGAATTCGACGACGCGCCGATGCCGCACGCGATCTTTTTCACCAAGGTCGGGCACGCCATTCACGGCACCGACTCGGTCGGCCGTCTCGGCACGCCGGCATCCCATGGCTGCGTGCGGCTGTCGCGCCAGAACGCATCGACGCTCTATGCGCTGGTGCAGCAGCAGGGCGTGCTCAACACCACGGTGACGCTGACCGGCTCGGCGCAGGTGGCGCTGGCGCGCAATCCCCGCGGTCGCACCAACAATGCGGTGGCGCGCGCACCGCAGCCTGCGGAAGAGCAGTACGCCACATCAGGCGATCCCGTGAATCTGACGCCGCCGGCGCAGCCCGCCCGCCGCTACATGCCGCAGGACGACAATTACATCTACCCTGCCGACGGCAGCGACACCGGTGCGCGCTATCCGGCGCCGCGTCCGGCCAGCCGCCCGCTCTATGACGCGCAGGTCTATCAGCAGCAGCCGCAGCAATATTACAATCAGGGCTACGGCCAGCAGGGCTACTATCAGCCACAGCCCCGCCAGTACTACCAGCCGCGCGGCTACTACTATCAGAACTGACGCTACCTGAACTGACGCTATCTGAACGCGGCGTCGCCGCGTTCGACGATCTTTCGTGCAGCACCGACGAAAGCGCGGGCGACCGGCTCGAGGATTTCGGGGCCGGTCGCGCCGAGATCGTCCGACGGCGTGTGGAACGTGCGATGGCGGCCGGCCATGCCGAGGAAATTGGGATAGCCCGCCGCGTGCACGTCGCGCAGCTCGCCGACCGCCTGCTTCTCCGTCACCAGACGTTTTGCCGCGACCCCGGCGAAGGCCTCGTCCGTCAGCGCAACGGCGGATTTGCTCAGCACGAGATAGCGCTCTTGCTCGGGCCGCTCGGTGCCGGCGCCTTCCGCAAAGCCATAGCACGCGTTCGACGAACCGAAATGGATCCACGCCAGCGTGCCCTTCGGCGCCGGCGCGCCGTGCTTCAGGAACAGCTCCATGCCGCCGTGACCGATTTCATGGCCTGCGGTGGCGATGAAGACGAGATGCGCCGGCCATTTTTCGGCAGCGACGGTGCGCGCCAGCGCGAGGAAGTTGGCGATGCCGGGGCCACGCTCGCAGACGCAAGAGTACCAGCCGGTCATCGGCGTCGAGACGACGATGGTCGGCCCGCGGCCGGCGCCGGTCTCGGCGATCACGTTGCGGCCGGCGACATCGCGCTCATAATGCCCTTTGACGTCGAAGGTGACGGGTTCGCCCGAGGCGATTGCGCGCTCGAATGTCGCGCGCGACCTGGCACCGACCACCATCACCGGCACCGGCCAGGGCGCATCCTCCTGCGTGACATTGTAGGCGAAACGATCGTCCGCAGGATTGCCGATCGTCAGCAGGATGGCCGCCGGCTTCCTCGCCGCCGCTTCCGCGATCGCGGCGCGATGGGCGGGGCCGAGATAGGCGCCGCGATCGAATGGCAGCTCCAGCCAGAGGATCTTGCCGGCAACGTCACCGTCGCGCGCAAGCAGCGCGGACAGATGGAAGCTGGCCTTGTCTTCCGGCGGCCACCAGAATGGCGTCGCCTCGATGCTCGTGCCGCTCGCCTCGGCGCTGGCCTGCTCGACGACATATTGCCGGCCGAGCACGACGGGCTGGAAGCTGACCTCGAACCCGGCCTGCTTCATCTCGCCGGCAATCCAGTCCGCCGTCGCGCGGTCGCCGGGCGAGCCGAAGCGGTGCAGGCCGAAGGATTCGTAGCGCGCGACGTCCGCATAGAGGCTCGCGCCCGAAAGCACATCCTTGGCTGCCGCCTGCCCGACCATGAGAACCGCCATCGTTGCGATGAAGATAAGCCGCATATGAATCGTCCCCGGACCGATCCTTTTTTTGGAGGGCCAGTTTCGGCCTTCCACGGCCTCCGTCAACCGCCTGTCGACCACGGGACTGGACGAAACAAGCGAAGATTTCATATGCTTTCCTTTCCCTTGGTCCTTTCACTTGGGCTGCGAACTGTGATGCCGTCACGTGCCGCGACGATCCTGACCGTGCTCTCGGTTCTCACAGCAGGAGAAGCCATGGCCTTGGATCTCGAGGCGCATCGCGGCGGGCGGGCGCTGCTACCGGAAAACACCCTGCCGGCCTTCGCCAACGCGCTGTCGATGGGCGTGGACACACTGGAGCTCGACGTCGGCGTCACCGCCGATGGCGCGGTCATCATCTCGCATGAACGCGGGCTCAATCCCGATCTGGCACGGGATGCGAACGGCGCCTATGTCGCTCCGCCCGGCACGCCCTTCGTACGACTGCGGCTCGAAGAGGTCGGGAGCTATGACGTCGGCCAGCTCCGTCCGGACAGTGCCTACGCCAAGCAATTCCCCGAGCAGCGCGCCGTCCCGGGGACACGCATTCCCACCTTGAGGCAGCTGTTCGCGCTGGTGCGCAAATCCGGCAACGATCGCGTGCGCTTCAACATCGAGACCAAGATCGATCCGAACCATCCGGACGAATCCCTCGACCCGCAAGGTTTTGTCACCAAACTGCTCGGGCTGATCGAGGCCGAGAAGTTTTCCGAGCGCGTCATGATCCAGTCGTTCGACTGGAGGACCCTGCAGCTCGTCCAGCAGCAGGCACCGACCATTCCGACCGTGTACCTGACGCTCCAGCGCGGTTCAGGACAGACCGTGGTGCTGGACAAGGCCACCAACTGGACCGTGGGTTTCAGCCCCGCCGATCACGGCGGCTCGCTGCCGCGAACCATCAAGGCTGCGGGCGGCGCGATCTGGTCGCCCTATTTCGGCGATGTGACTGCGGCCCTCGTCTCGGAGGCTCACGGGCTCGGGCTGCGCGTCGTGGTCTGGACGGTCAACAAGCCCGAGGACATGACGCGCATGATCGAGATCGGCGTCGACGGAATCATCTCGGATAGGCCCGACCTGTTGCGGCAGGTTGCGGGCGAGAAGGGACTTGCGCTGCCGGCGGGAACGCCGGTGGCGCCTTGAGCGGTCTCGTGTCCCGGACGCAGCGCAGCGTGCAACGCTGCCCTGCAGAGCCGGGACCCGGAATGATGGGCCCCGGCTCTGCAGCGCACCGCTGAAGAAGCGCTGCGCTGCGTCCGGGGCACGAGACATCGCAAAAACCTACTCCCCATCCCTCAAGCGCCGGTACAGCGCGCCCAGAATGTTGGAATAATCGTCGGTCCAGACCCGCACCCTGTCGTCGGCTTCGGTCTGCTCCCAGACCTTGGACGAGGCGATCTTGCCGACGTCGGCCTCCTCGCGCGCGGAGATGACGACGTCGGTCGAGAAGATGTAGTCGGCATCCCGCCCGGAATCCTCGTTGAAGACCCAGCTCTTGAGATCGTTGGCGTCGGCGATGCCGACCACGACGGTTTCGAGATCAAGATGCCGGTTGGACACGTGCATCACCACGGCGCCGTGCGGAGCGAGCTTGTCCTTGTAGATCTTCATCGCCTCCTCGGTGGCGAGATGGATCGGGATCGCATCCGACGAATAGGCATCGACGATGATCAAGTCATAGGCGCCGTCCGGCTCCTTCGCGAAGGTCAGGCGTGCGTCCCCGATCACCGGCTTCAGGTCCGGCAGGCAGCTCGAGATGTAGCGGAAATTCTTCGGGTCGCGCGCCGCATCGACCATCGACTGGTCGATCTCGAAGAATTTCCAGCTCTCCCCTGGCTCGGCGGCACAGGCGAGCGTGCCCGATCCGACGCCGATCGCGGCGACCTTCAGCGGCGCGCCCTTGCGCTCGCGGAGCGCGGTGATGGCCTGACCGATGCCGCCGTCCTTGTGATAATAGGTGATCGCCTCGGGCCGCCCGGTGACCGGCGTGCCGTCATTGTTGCGGAAGCGCTCGGCGCCATGGATCGTGGTGCCGTGCATCAGCACGTGGAAATAGCCGCCGGGCGTCTCCACGATCTTGTGGACGCCGAAGAAGCTGCGCACGGTGGTGACGCGGCCCTCATCCGCCGGATAGACACGGATCAACGCCAGCGCGAGCGCAACCGTGGCAAAGATCTTCCAGCGGCCGGCATTGAGCGCCAATGCCAGCAGCGCGGCGAGCACGCCGACGGAGCCGGCGACCCAGACGCGGTGATCCTCGAACCAGGTCGAAAGGCTGCCTGTGGTGTAGGACGGCGCAACGAGCGCCACCGCGAGCGCGGCGAGCGCCAGCCAGTACCATTTGACGATGCCGGCAAGACGCTCGTTGGCGGACGGGCGGCACAGCGCCGCGAGCGCGATCAGGATCGGATATTCGGCGATCCACGAGAAGGTGAATGGAGCAACGAGGCCTGCAAAGAGGCCGCCGATCATGCCGCCGAACGACAGCGCGACATAGAAGCCGGTGAGATATTTGGCGGCCGGCCGGGTCCGCGCCAATTCGCCGTGACAGGCCATGGCGATGACGAAGAAGCACAATTGATGACCGCCGAGCGTCAGCAGCAGATTCTGTTCGCCCCCGAAGGCCAGCAGGAAGACCACGCCCGCGATCGCCACCGGCTGGAGCATCAGCATCCATTTATGCGGCAGCAGCGGCCGCGACTGGAACACCACCACCCAGGTGAGCAAGTACAGCGACAGCGGCAGCACCCACAGAAGCGGCGCTGCCGCGACGTCGGTGGAGATGTGCGCGGTGACGGCGATGAGCAGTCCCGACGGCACCGCGGCGAGGAAGATCCAGCGCAGCCGCGTCACGAGGCCGGGGGCCGGCGCATTGATCTCCTCGGTCCGCGCATCGACCACCGCCAGTTTTGGCGAGCGCAGCAGCAGCACGCCACAGGCGGCGATCAGGAGAATCAGGAGGCCATAGCCGCCGGTCCAGAACCGGTTCTGCGTGTGCAGCGTGAACATCGGCTCCAGCAGGAACGGATAGGACAATAGCGCCAGGAAGCTGCCGATGTTGGAGGACGCATAGAGGAAATAGGGATCGTGTCCGGCGGGATGGCCGGTGCGGACGAACCAGGCTTGCAGCAGCGGATTGTTGGCGGCGAGCGCGAAGAACGGCAGCCCGATCGAGACCACGAACAGGCCGAGCAGCCAGACCGCATAGCCCGACGCGGGCGGCTCGCCATAGGCGGTGGCGATGCCGAGCGGCAGCGTGGCGAAGGCCAGGGCCAGCAACACCAGATGCACCACCACCGGAACGATCCGGTTCCGGACCTGCATCAACAGATGCGCATAGGCGTAGCCCGCCAGCAGCAGCGACTGGAAGAACACCATGGCGACCGACCACACCGCCGGCGAGCCGCCCAGACGCGGCAGCACCATCTTCGTGAACAGCGGCTGCACCGAGAACAGCAGCAGCGCGCTGACGAAGATCGCAGCGGTGTAGACCGCCAGCAGCAGCCGGTTGCGCGACGACGACGGCTGCTCCGTGGCGGCGGGTTGCACGATCGAATCCATGAAAGCTCCGGCAAAAGCGTTTTCCGGCGAAGTGGGCACCGGTTCGCGCGAGAAGACGCGTCGGACAGTTCCTCCGGCGGGCGCCGGACGGGGCGCAATGGAGCACAAGGCGCCTGAACGGGCAATAAAGGGGCTCGTGATGTTGCAGCGAGGAATGCTTGATATAGAGATGTCATTCCGGGATGGTCCGAAGGACCAGACCACAGGTGCGCAGTTGCGCACCGGGGAATCTCGAGATTCCGGGTTCGATGCTCCGGGCCGCGCTACGCGGTCCCGTCGCATCGCCCCGGAATGACTGTGGAACATTCAGAAGCTCCCATGACCGAAACCGACGTCGTCATCATCGGCGCTGGCCATAACGGCCTCACCTGCGCGGCCTATCTCGCGATGGCAGGGTTGCGCGTGCGCGTGGTCGAGCGTCGCAAGGTGGTCGGCGGGGCGGCGGTCACGGAGGAGTTTCATCCGGGTTTCCGCAATTCTGTCGCAGCCTACACCGTGAGCCTGCTCAATCCGCAGGTGATCCGCGACCTCGGGCTTGCCGAGCAGGGCCTGCGTATCGTCGAACGGCGGGCGCAGAATTTTCTGCCAGCGCCGGACGGCAGCTATCTGCTCACCGGCGAGGGACGGACAAAAGCGTCAGTCGCGCGGCTGAGCGCGCATGATGCGGAGGCACTCGACGGCTTCTCGCGCGAGCTGGAAGACATCGCCGACGTGCTGCGGCAGTTCGTGTTGCGCGCGCCGCCGAACCTGCTCGACGGTTTTGGCACCAACGCGATCCGCGAGGCCGTGAACGCATTGCAGAGCGCCAACATCCTGCGCGGCCTCACGCTGGAGCAAAGCCGCAGCCTGCTCGATCTCTTCACCCGCTCGGCCGGCGAGATGCTTGACGAGCGCTTCGAGCACGATCTGGTCAAGGCGGTGTTCGGCTTCGATGCCATCGTCGGCAATTATGCGAGCCCCTACGCCGCCGGCTCGGCCTATGTGATGCTGCATCACGCCTTCGGCGAGGTGAACGGCAAGAAGGGCGTCTGGGGCCACGCCATCGGCGGCATGGGCGCGATCACCCAGGCGATGGCGCGCGCCGCGCAGGGCCGGGGCGTCGCGATCGACACGGACGCCGGCGTGCGCGAGGTGATCGTCGAACGCGACCGCGCCGTCGGCGTCGTGCTGGACAACGGCGCGACGATCCGGGCGAAATACGTCGCGGCCAACGTCAATCCAAAGCTGCTCTATACGCGGCTGATCGCGGCCGACGCCCTGCCGAAGGACTTCCTCGCCCGCATCCGGCACTGGAAGAACGGCTCCGGCACCTTCCGCATGAACGTGGCGCTGGACCGCCTGCCCTCCTTCACGGCGCTGCCGGATGACGGCGATCACCTCACCTCGGGCATCATCCTGGCGCCGAGCCTCGGCTACATGGACCGGGCCTTTCTCGATGCGCGCGCGCACGGCTGGAGCCGCGAACCCGTGGTCGAGATGCTGATCCCCTCCACGCTCGACGACACGCTTGCGCCCGAAGGCAAGCATGTCGCGAGCCTGTTCTGCCAGCACGTCGCGCCGGAGCTTCCCGACGGCAGATCCTGGGACGACCATCGCGACGAGGTCGCCGATCTCATGATCGCGACGGTGGACAGCTACGCGCCGGGTTTTGCGTCAAGCGTGCTCGGCCGCCAGATTCTCTCGCCGCTGGATCTCGAACGGCAGTTCGGCCTCCTCGGCGGCGACATCTTCCACGGCGCGCTGACGCTGAACCAGCTGTTCTCGGCACGGCCGATGCTGGGCCATGCCGATTATCGCGGCCCCCTGAAAGGCCTCTATCACTGCGGCTCCGGCGCCCATCCCGGCGGCGGCGTCACCGGCGCCCCCGGCCACAACGCAGCACAAGCGATCCTGCGGGATCACCGGTCGCTGTTCGGAAGCCGTGGATAGGTCTGTGGATGGGCTGTGGACAGGCTGTCGAGAGGTGTGTGCCCGGGAAGAGGATGGCGGCACCGGACCATCGGGACAAGTCTGGGGAAAGGCGGTGGAAAACCGCTGGCCAACGACGGGACGAGCCGGTGGATAACGCTCTGGCAAATGGCGGACAACCCGTGGACACCGGCCGGGAATCGCACGCGGGAAAATGACTTCGCCCGCCAGGAGCAATTCCCGAGCGGGCGCTAGTCAGACATTGCCTACGAAGAAAGGTGCCCCCGCTGGGAAATGGGAGGCGGAAATTACTTCAAGGAGGTGCTAATCGAAGTGAACTTTTCGTTCATCGTGGTGCCCAGGCCGTTCACCACGGTGATGATCGCCAGCGCGATACCGGCCGCGATAAGGCCGTACTCGATTGCGGTCGCACCAGATTCATTGGACCAGAACTTCAAAATCATGCGCGTCAAGACTCGCCTCCATTTCTATTTCAAGCTGCGTTGGTTCGCCCCAACATCCGAAAATCTACGGAGCGCAACCTTCGGACGGGTTAATCCCGGAACCGCAAGTTATGCGGAAAATTGGGAACAAAAGTTCCAAAAATTGAACCTGACGGAACCCTAGCATGCAGCCTTCCCCCACCCATCGCGCCAGCTTTTCGATCGGCAGCGAGGCCGCGGCCCGGCGCGTCGTCGACGTGCTCACCGAGGTGTTTTTCGAAGGCGATGCCGCGGTCGCCGCCTTCGAACGGCCGGACGGACAATGGGACGTCACGCTGCATTTTGCGGATGCGCCGGACCAGGCTTGGCTGCGCGAACTCGTTGTAAATTCAGCAGGAAATGAGATCGCCGACACGCTTGCCTTCGACACCGTCGAAGCCAAGGACTGGGTCAAGGCCAGCCTGGAAGACCTCGTCCCGGTGCCGGCCGGACGCTTCGTCGTGCACGGCAGCCATGACCGCGACCGCGTCGCGCCGAACAAGCTCAAGATCGAGATCGAGGCGGCGCTCGCCTTCGGCACCGGCCATCACGGCACCACGCGCGGCTGTTTACTCCTGCTTGACCATGTCCTGAAGAGTTCCCGCCCGAGCAACGTGCTCGACCTCGGCACCGGAACCGGCGTGCTGGCCATCGCGGCGGCGAAGGCACTGCATCGCGCCGTGCTTGCCTCCGACATCGACCCGCCCTCCGTGCGGGTGGCGGCCGAGAACGGCCGGCTGAACGAAGTCGGTCACCATGTGCGGGTGATCCGCGCCACCGGCTTCGCCGCGCCGGATTTTGCCCGGGCGGGCCCGTTCGACCTGGTGCTGGCCAACATCCTTGCCAATCCGCTGCGGCACCTGGCGAGCCCGATGGCGCGGCACCTGGCGCCCGGCGCGCGCGTCATCCTCTCCGGCCTGCTGACGCACCAGGCCCCCGCCGTGATCGCCGCCTATCGCGCACGCGGCCTCGTGCCGCTGCGGCATTTGCGGATCGAGGGATGGAGCAGCCTGTTGCTGCGGAAGGTGGGGTAAGCTGATCAAGCATCCGCGACGGCGGTGTGCTCCCTCGCCCCGCTCTTGTCCGCCGAAGCTATGGCGAAGGCGGGGCCGCGACGAGCTTCGCTCGCGCTGAGAGGGTTGGGGTGAGGGGGAGTCTCCACGGGGGCGGTGAGAACTGGACTCGCGGAGAGTCCCCCTCACCCGGATTGCTTCGCAATCCGATCTCTCTCCGCAAGCGGGGCGAGATGAACAAACACCGCCTACTCCGCCGGCTTCTCGTCCCGGCGCATCGCGCGCTCGCCCTGCAGCGTGCGCCGGGCGCGGCGCTCGGCGAAACGGTCGATCATCTGGCTGATGAGACCGCGCGGCTTCTTCGGTGTGGTTGTGGCCGGGGCCCGGCGGGCCGGCGGCGAAATCTTCTCAAACGTGAACGCTGGCATCGTGTGTCCCCTCGCCGTTGAGTAGAAACACTTGCTCGAATTTCCCTGTTATCCGGACGGAGCTCAAAGGCCGCATCCCTTTACTCCACTCGACTCAAGCGGAACTTTTTCAAGCACAGTCCATGCCAGATGCGCCGCGAATGCGTCCACATTGCGGAGCGATCCCCATAATCCTAAAGTGGTCCACCATGTTCGAAGCACACTTCCAGACATTCGAAGAGCCCGAGGCCGGCGTCGCATTGACGGCGCGCCTTGCGGCGCTCCGCGAAGAACTCGCCCGCCGCAAGCTGACCGGCTTCGTCATTCCGCGCGCCGACCAGCAGCAGAATGAATATGTGGCGCCCTCGGAAGAGCGGCTCGCCTGGCTGACCGGCTTCACCGGATCGGCGGGACTGGCGGTGGTGCTGACCCGCGAAGCCGCATTGTTCGTGGACGGCCGCTACACGATCCAGGCGGCCAAGCAGGTCGATGCAAAGGCCTGGGCGGTGGAATCGCTGATCGACCCGCCGCCGGAGAGCTGGGTGTCGGCGCATCTGAAAGCCGGCGACCGCCTCGGATTTGACCCATGGTTGCACACTTTTGCGGCAGCCGAGCGCCTCGCCGCCGCCTGCACCAAGGCCGGCGCCGAGTTGGTGGCGGTCGACAGCAACCCGGTGGACGCGGTCTGGCACGACCGGCCGCAGCCGCCGCTTGCTCCCGTCGCCGTGCACGGAGTGCAACATGCCGGCATCGGCGAGGCCGAGAAGCTGGCGCAGATCAAAAGCGAGATCGCCAAGCTCGGCGCCGATGCGCTGGTGCTGTCGGACAGTCATGCGGTGGCCTGGACTTTCAACATCCGCGGCGCCGACGTCGCGCATACCCCGCTGCCGCTGTCCTACGCGCTGGTGCCGAAGGACGGCCGGCCGACCATCTTCATCGACCACCGCAAGCTCTCCAACCTGACGCGCGACCATCTCGAGCAATCGGCCGACGTGCGCGAGCCCGATGCGATGGCGCCGACGCTGATGGCGCTGGCCAAGAGCGGCGCCGCGATCGCGCTCGACAATGCCACCGCGGCCGACGCGCTGAGCCGGCTGATCGCCGGCGCCGGCGGCAAGCCGGTGCGCGGCAGCGATCCGATTGCGCTGCTCAAGGCGGTCAAGAACGCGACCGAGATCAAGGGCACGCAGACGGCGCATCGCCGCGATGCCGTGGCGCTGGCGCGTTTCCTCGCCTTCATCGATCGCGAGGCGCCCAGCGGCAAGCTCACCGAGATCGACGCGGTGGAGGCGCTGGAGACACTCCGCCGCGACACCGGCGCGCTGAAGGACGTGTCGTTCCCGACAATATCGGGCACCGGCCCGAACGGCGCCATCGTGCACTACCGCGTCACCCGCAAGAGCAACCGGCGCATCGCGCCCGGCGACCTGCTGCTGATCGATTCCGGCGCGCAATATGAAGACGGCACCACCGACGTGACGCGCACCATGGCGATCGGCGAGCCCACGGGCGAGATGCGCGACCGCTTCACCCGCGTGCTGCGCGGCCACATCGCGATCGCGCGCGCGATCTTCCCCGACGGCACCAATGGCGCGCAGCTCGACACGCTGGCGCGGCAATATCTCTGGGCCGCCGGCGTCGATTTCGAGCACGGCACCGGCCATGGCGTCGGCAGCTATCTCAGTGTTCACGAAGGGCCGGCGCGGATCTCGAAGCTCGGCACCACGCCGCTGAAGCGCGGCATGATCCTCTCCAACGAGCCCGGCTACTATAAGACCGACGGTTTCGGCATCCGCATCGAGAACCTCGAGCTGGTCGTCGCCGCCGACATCAAGGGCGCCGAGAAGCCGATGAACGCGTTCGAGACGCTGACCCTGGCACCGATCGACCGCCGGCTGATCGATGTCGCCATGCTGACCAAAGACGAGCTCGACTGGCTCAATGCCTACCACGCGCGTGTGCGGGCCGAGGTAGGGCCGGCGCTGGACGAGGCAACGAAGGCGTGGCTCGATCAGGCGACGGCGGAGCTGAAGGCGTAAGGTCGTCATTCAGAGTGCAGCGCATAGCACTACGCGATTTGCGCAAGGCTGCTTCCCTCACCCACAGCCGTCATGCCCCGCCACCGGGTCTCGCCTTCGGCGAGCCCGATGACAGGCTCCGGCGGGGCATCCAGTACGCCGCAGCGTCTCCGTATCCCACTTCCGTCCCTGGAATACTGGATTCCCCGCCTTCGCGGGGAATGACACCGCATTGGTGGAACGAGACGTGCGCCCCAGTCGGTCTCCATCGCGCTGTTATTATAACCGTCCCAAAATCCGAATAGCCGCATTCCGAAACGCCGATATCCGTCTTGCGCGAGCACGCTACAGTCCGATTCGAACTGTCAGAGACGGACACGCATGCACGGCATGATCAGCAGGCCGCCGGAAGCGGCAATGAAGAGCATCGCGACCTCGCGCGTGGTGTTGCTGCTGCTCGTCGTCATGACCGGCATTGCGCCGATCTCGCTCTACATGTTGGTTCCGGCGTTGCCGGTGCTGGCGACGAACTTCGGCAGCGACATCTCGATCGCGCAGATGACGGTGTCGCTCTTCATGGTCGGCATCGCCTGCTCGCAGCTGATCATGGGGCCGCTGTCGGACAAGTTCGGGCGGCGCCCGGTGCTGCTCGCAGGGCTCGCGCTGATGGTGGCGGCGAGCGTTGCCTGCATCTTCGCGCAGAACCTGCCGCAACTGATCGCCGCACGCTTCTTCCAGGCGCTGGGCGGCGCCACCGGCATGGTGGTGAGCCGCGCCATCATCCGCGACATCTACGAGCGCCAGCGCGTCGCCTCCATGATCAGCCTCGTCGTCGCGGCCCTGATGATCGGACAGATGCTCTCGCCGCTCACCGGCGGCCTGATCGAGACCGCGTTCGGCTGGCGCGCGATCTTCTACGCCATCACCATCGGCGCAGTTGCGGTCACCGTCGGCATCGCCGTGGCGCTGCCGGAAACGCGTCGCAGCCGCGCCGCCGGCAGCGGCTTTCGCGCCGACATCGGCACCCTGATCAGGAACCGCGCCTTCGTCGGCTTCGTGATGTGCCAGGTGCTGGCCTCGCAGATCATCTTCACCTTCGCCGGCGGCGGCCCCTACATCGTGGTGACGCAGATGGGCCGCAGCAGCGCCGAATACGGCGCGTGGTTTGCTACGTCAGGCTTTGCGTATCTCGTCGGCAATCTGCTCTGCGTGCGCTTCGCGCCGCGCCATTCGCTGGAAAAGCTGATCTGGTTCGGGCTCGGCCTTCAGCTCGGCGGCAGCCTTTTGAACCTGTTCTGGAGTTTCGCCGGCTGGAATGAAGCGCCCGCCTGGCTGTTCGGCACGCAGATGATCGTGATGGCCGGCAATGCCTTCGTGATGGCGAATTCCGCCGCCGGTGCGATCAGCATCCGCCCCGAAGCGGCCGGTACCGCGTCGGGCGCGATGGGCTTCCTCCAGCAGGGCATCGGCGCGCTGATGTCGCAATTCGGCGCCTATCTCGGCGGCCACTCCTCAACGACACTGCCGCTGACCTCCGCCGTGCTCGCGATCTCGCTGCTCTGCGCCTGCATGATGATCTTCGTCGTCCCTCGCCGCGAGGTCGTGGTGAGCGACACGCTGATCGAACAGGCGGAGGAGGAAGAGAGCGGGATGATGTAGAGGGATTTTTCTCCGTCATTCCGGGGCACCTCAAAGAGGCGAACCCGGAATCTCGAGATTCCGGGTTCGATGCTTCGCATCGCCCCGGAATGACGGAATCAAGATCACTCCCCGATCAGCTTCAGCCACTCGTCTTCGGTCAGCACCTTGACGCCGTGCTTGTTGGCCTCGGCGAGCTTCGAGCCGGCGCCCGGGCCGGCGACGACGAGATCGGTCTTCTTCGACACCGAGCCCGACACCTTGGCGCCGAGCCGCTCAGCGGTGGCCTTGGCTTCATCCCGCGTCATCTTCTCCAGCGAGCCCGTGAACACCACGGTCTTGCCGGCGACGGCCGAGTTGCTCTTCGGCTTCTCGGCGTCGACGATCTCGACCTCCTTGGTCAGGCGCTCGACGATGCCGCGGTTGTGGCTCTCGCCGAAATAATCGGCGATGCTCTTGATCACGGTGTCGCCGATCTGGTCGAGCGCATCCATGTCCGCCATCGCCTCCTCGTCGCCCTTGGCGACCTTGAGGCAGGCGTCGTGGAACGCCTCCCAGGAGCCGTAGCCGCGCGCCAGCGCCAGCGCGGTGGTCTCGCCGACATGGCGCATGCCGAGCGCATAAACGAAGCGCTCGAGCGCGATTCTGCGCCGGCTCTCGATGGCGGCGAAGAGGTTGCGCACGGAGGTGGCGCCGTAACCCTCGATCTCCTCGAGCTTGAGTTTCGCGTTGCGCTTCTCCAGCGTGAAGATGTCGGCGGGCTCTTTCACAAAACCTTCGTCGAAGAAATACTGGAGCTGCTTCTCGCCGAGGCCGTCGATGTCGAAGGCGCGCCGCGACACGAACAGCTTGAGGTGCTCGATCTTCTGATAGGGGCAGGCGAACTCGCCGGTGCAGCGGGCGCGCGAGCCCTCTTCGCCGGCGGCCGTCTCCTCGCGCGTGACGTCGGTGTGCAGCGGGCACGGGCACGTCTTGGGGAAGTGGAATTCCCTGGCAGTCTTCGGCCGCTTGTCGAGGACGACGTCGACCACCTGCGGGATGACGTCGCCGGCGCGCTGGATCACGACGGTGTCGCCGATCCTGATGTCGCGCCCCTCGCGCAGCACCTCGCCCTTGTTGCCGATGCCCTTGATGTAGTCCTCATTGTGCAACGTGACGTTCTGCACGATCACGCCGCCGACGCCGACCGGCTCGAGCTTGCCGACCGGCGTGAACGAGCCGGTACGGCCGACCTGGATCTCGATGTCGCGCAGGACCGTCATGGCCTGCTCGGCGGGGAATTTGTGCGCGATGCCCCAGCGCGGCGTGCGCGAGACGAAGCCGAGGCGCTCCTGCCAATCGATGCGGTCGACCTTGTAGACGACGCCGTCGATGTCGTAGTCGAGCTCGGCGCGCTCTTCTTCGATCCTCTGGTGGAACGCGATCAGCTCCTCGACCGAGTGGCACAGCCTGGTCAGCGGATTGGTCTTGAAGCCGCAGCGCTCGAACCAGTGGATCATGCCGGTCTGCGTCTCCTCCGGCATCGCGCTCATCTCGCCCCAGGCATAGGCGAAGAAGCCGAGGGGGCGCGAGGCGGTGATGGTCGGATCCTTCTGGCGGAGCGAGCCGGCCGCCGAGTTGCGCGGATTGGCGAAGATCGTATCGCCGGCGGCCTTCTGCCGCTCGTTGAGCGCGAGGAACGCCTTCTTGGTCATGTAGACCTCGCCGCGCACCTCGCAGATGTCGGGGACATTGCGGCCCTTCAGCTTCTGCGGCACGTCTTCGAGCGTGCGGATATTGGCGGTGACATCCTCGCCCTCCGCACCGTCACCGCGCGTCGCGGCGGTGACGAGCTCGCCACCCTCATAGCGCAGCGACATCGAGAGACCGTCGATCTTCGGCTCGGCGGAGAAGTCGATCTTGTCGTCGTCGAGCTTCAGGAAGCGCACGATGCGGCCGACGAAGTCGCGCACGTCCTCTTCGGCAAAGGCGTTGTCGAGCGACAGCATGGGGACGGCATGCCGGACCTTCCTGAAGCGGCCTGACGGCGCCGCGCCAACCTTCTGCGAGGGCGATTCCGCGCTGACGAATTCCGGAAAGCGTTTTTCGATCGCATTGAAGCGCTGGCGCAACGCGTCGTATTCGGCGTCGGTGACGGTGGGCGCGTCATCCTGATAGTAGCGCTTGTCATGCCCTTCGAGCTCCAGCGCGAGCCGCATGAGCTCGACCTTGGCCTGCGCCTTGGTGAGCTCGGCGACGTCACGGAGCGGTTTGGATTTTGCTGCTCTTGCCATCATACTTAAGGTTCTAGCTCGTCGTTCCGGGATGGTCCGAAGGACCAGACCCGGAACCTCGAGATTCCGGGTTCGCACTTCGTGCACCCCGGAATGACGGTGGGGAGGGGCTCATGGCGTATTACGTCTATATCCTAGCAAGCCGCCGCGATGGAGCAATCTATGTCGGCATCACCAACGACCTCGTACGCCGCACCTACGAGCATCGAATCAAGGCTGTTCCCGGATTCACAACGAAATACAATATTGCTCGGCTGGTCTGGTTCGAGATTTATGATGATCCGATTTCAGCGATATCGCGTGAGAAGGAGTTGAAGAAGTGGAAGCGAGCCTGGAAGGTTCAGTTGATCGAGAAAACGAACCCGACTTGGGATGATCTGTACGAATCGATTTGCAGCTAAGCCCGTCATTCCGGGGCGGCAGCCGAACCCGGAATCTCGAGATTCCGGGTTCGATGCTTCGCATCGCCCCGGAATGACAGTGTGTAACTAAGCCGTCGCCGCCTTGAGCAGCCGGTCCGCGGCCGCCCGTGCCTCGGCGGTGATCTCGGCACCGGCGAGCATGCGGGCGATCTCCTCGCGGCGGTGGTCGGCGGCCAGCGCGTTGACGCGGGTGGCGACGCGCTTGCCCTTGTCGAGGGCGTCCTTGGAGATGAGCAGATGCTGGTCGGCCCGCGCGGCGACCTGCGGGGCGTGGGTCACGGCCATCACCTGGACCTTGCCGGCAAGCCGCGCCAGGCGCCCGCCGATGGCGTCCGCGACCGCACCGCCTACACCGGTGTCGATTTCGTCGAACACGAGCGTCGGCGCCGAGCCGCGGTCGGACAGCACGACCTTGAGCGCCAGGAGAAAGCGCGACAGCTCGCCGCCGGAGGCGACTTTCATCAGCGGGCCCGGCTTGGTGCCCGGATTGGTCTGCACCCAGAACTCGACGCGATCAAAACCTTGCGGCCCCGGCGCGGCCTCGTCGGTCTCGACCTGGGTCATGAATTTCGCGCGTTCGAGCTTGAGCGGGGCGAGCTCGGCATTGACGGCCTTGTTGAGCTTCTCGGCCGATTTCTGCCGCGCCAACGACAGTTTCTTGGCGGCAGCGGCATAGCGGCTGTCTGCCTCGATCGCAGCCTGCTCCAGCTTCTTCAGGCGCGAGGCACCGGCATCGATCAGCACGACGTCGGCGGCGTATTTGGCGGCGAGCGCGGCGAGCCCGTCGACCGGCGTGGAATATTTGCGCGAGGCGGCGCGCAGGGCGAACAGGCGTTCCTCGATGCGTTCGAGCTCGGCCGGATCGAAATCGGTTGCGGCGAGCGCGGCCAGGAGATGCTGGTCGGCTTCTTCCAGCGCGTTGATCGCGGCATCGATCGCCTTGACCGCGGGCTCGACCAGCGCCGGCGAATTGACGCCGCGGCGCTCCAGCCGGCGCACCGCGGCCGATAGCGCCGCGACCGGAGAGTGGTTGCCGCCCACCGCCTCCTGCGCCTCGCGCAGGTCGGAGGCGATCTTCTCGCCCTGCATCATCGTGGTCCGGCGGGACGCCAGCGAGGTCTCCTCGCCGTCCTTGGGGGCGAGCTGCTTCAGCTCGTCGGAGGCGTGGCGCAGATAGTCGGCCTCGCGCGCGGCCCGCTCCATGCCGGCGCGATGCTCCTCCAGCTCGGTGTTGGCGGTGCGGCGCGCATCCCAAAGCGACTCGACGACCGCAACGTCCTTCTCGAGGCCGGCAAAGGCATCGAGCAGGCGGCGGTGCGTGGCGGCATCGACCAGCGCGCGCTCGTCATGCTGGCCGTGAATCTCGACCAGAGCGGCGCCGACCGCCTTCAGCGTCTGCACGCTGATCGACTGGTCGTTGATGAAGGCGCGGGTGCGGCCGTCGGCGAGCTGGACGCGGCGGAGAATCATCTCGCCGGTGTCGTCGAGACCGTTCTCGGCGAGGATCGCCGCCGCGGGGTGATTTTTGGGGATATCGAAGACGGCCGTGACCTGCCCCTGCTCCGCGCCGTGGCGCACGAGGCCGGCGTCGCCGCGGCCGCCGAGCGCCAGCGCAAAGGCATCGAGGAGGATGGATTTGCCCGCACCGGTCTCGCCGGTCAAAACCGCGAGGCCCGTCGCGAATTCGATATCGAGCCGTTCGATCAGGACGATGTCACGGATCGACAGACGCGCTAGCATGGAACCAAATTTCCTAGCCGAGGCCCATTTTCTTGAAGGTCTTGCTGATCCAGGACCCCTGATTCTCGCTCGGCTCGAGACCACCCGATTTTACAAGATTATAGGCGTCCTTGTACCAACGGCTGTCAGGAAAATTGTGGCCAAGCACAGCGGCCGCGGTCTGCGCCTCGCCGACGATGCCGATCGCCATATAGGCTTCGGTCAGCCGGTAGAGCGCCTCCTCGACATGGCGCGTGGTCTGGTACTGCGTGACCACGGCCTTGTAGCGGTTGATCGCCGCCGTGTAGTCGCGCTTCTGCATGTAATAGCGGCCGACGTTCATTTCCTTTCCGGCGAGCTGGTCGCGCGCGCCCTCGATCTTGGCCTTGGCCGAGGTCGCGTATTCGGACGTCGGATATTTGCGGATCACCTCTTCCAGCGAGGCGATCGCCTTCTCGGTGCGGCTCTGGTCGCGGCTGATGTCCGGGATCTGGTCGTAATGCGAGGCGGCGATCAGGTATTGCGCATAAGCCGCGTCCGGGCTGCCGGGATGCAGCGTGACATAGCGAGTGGCGGCGCCGATGCAGCCGTCATAGTCGCCGCCCTGGTAGGACGCATAGGCGGACATCAGCAGCGATTTGCGGGCCCAGTCGGAATAAGGATGCTGGCGGTCGACCTCTTCGAACTTCTTGTTCGCCGCCTTCATGTCCTTCTTTTCGTTCATGAGGTACAGGCCCTCATTGTAGATCTTGTCGGCGGGCTCCTCGACGAAGGTGTCGTCCTTGGCGGTGAACTTGTCCCACAGCGCGCCGGTGCCGCAGCCGGCCAGCGGCAGCGCGAGCATGATGAAGGTGGCGGCCTGAAGCGCCCCGCGCGCGCGAGGCGAGATCGAGAGATATCCGCGCGTCATACGCTGTGCCGACATGAGTTTTAAGCCCTGACGCCCTGTGATGCGGTGCCCGCCAGCCCACGAACCCCGTCATGGGCGCGAAATGATGCCGTGGTGCCTGCCATGCGACCACGCCGATGTATCCGAAAAACGATCGTTAACCAACCGTATGGGCAGGCATTTCGCCCGGATTAAGGCGAACGTGCCGCAATGCTAGTCGATCATGGTTACCAGGAGTTTCCCGGGGACAGCCGCCGCCAGACGCCCGCGGCCACAGGTGTCTTCAGGACACGTCCGGCCCGTAGGCCGCGGCAATCCGGCCGCCGACGATACCGCGACCGGTTTCGGCCACGGGACGCGTGGTGCGGCGGACCGCCTCGCCCTCGACCACCCGCCAGGCGGTACGGTCGGCAAGCAGCGCGGTCAGAACGGCGTGGTTGAGCTTGTGGCCGCCGCGCACCGAGCGGTAGGCGCCAAGCAGCGGCAGGCCGGCCAGCGCGAGGTCGCCGATCACGTCCAGCACCTTGTGGCGGACGCATTCGTCGGCGTAGCGCAGGCCCTCGGTGTTGAGCAGCCGCTCATCGTCGAACACGACGGTGTTGTCGAAGGAGGCGCCGAGCGCGTAGCCCGCGCTCCAGAGCCGGGCGACGTCGCACATCAGGCCGAACGTCCGGGCGCGGCCGACTTCGCGGCGGAAACGTTCCGGGTTGAGGTCGAAGGCGTAGCTCTGCCGACCGATAACGGGGTTGGCGAAATCGATCTCGACCTCGGCGCGGAACCCGTTGGCGTGGGGCCGGATCTCGCCGAAGGAGTCGCCGATCTTGACCGAGATCGGCTTCAAAACCTGAATGAAGCGGCGCTGCGCCGGCTGGGTGACGATGCCGGCCTGCTCGATCGCCGCAATGAAGGCCGCGGCGCTGCCGTCCATGATCGGCACTTCCGGCCCGTCGATCTCGATAGCCGCGTTGTCAACGCCCATACCCCGCAGCGCAGCAAGCACGTGCTCGGCGGTCGAGACCAGCGGACCGTCGCGGTCGCCGAGGACGGTGGCGAGATCGGTCGCGATCACCTGCTCGGCGGTCGCCTGAACTTCGCGGTCACTCCCCTCAAGGCCGGTACGGACAAAAACAAAACCTGCGTCGACGGGCGCAGGTCCAAGCGTGAGGGTGACGGGAAGACCGGAATGAACGCCGACGCCAACCACGGTGGCTTGCGCACGAAGCGTTGTTTGCCGGCTAAATTTCATCAGGAACCGCCCCACTACGACCACTGCGACTTATACAAACCTGACAGACTGGCCAAGGCCGCCGTCCGAATCCGTATCCCCAAGTCACGGCAAACCATAGTCACTGCCTCAAACAGCGCCAACTCACGCTTTTTTACCGATTGTTACCCCAAACCTGCCGTATTCGCGCCAAGGCTTAACCAAATTGCGCCGAGGTTTTGGGCTGCTGCCGGCGGTTTTACTGAACCACCCAATGCATAATTAATGATTTAAAATCAGTTGCTTGGCCATGCAATCCGGGCTTGCCCGGTGAAAATGGAAAGGCCCCGGCAAGCTTGCTGCCGGGGCCTCTTGCGTCTGCCTTATTGTAACAATCCTCAGGTCGCCTGACGCCGCAGGAAGGCCGGGATATCAAGATGGTCGTCACCCTGTGGCGCCGGCGCAACAGGCGCGGAACGGCCATGCACGTCGAGGCCCTGCGGCGCGGGACGGCGCGCATACTCCGATACCGGTTCGGTGGCCGCGATCTGCTGTGCCACGCTCTTCTGCGGACGACGCTCCGGCAACGGCGGTATCGCCGGACCAGCGGTGCGGGCGGCGACCGGCGGCTCACTCTCCTCGTCGCGGCGGCCAAGGCCGACATTGGCGAGGCGCTGGAGCAGCGACAGGCGGGTCTTCTGCGGGGTCTCTTCTTCGACTTCGCCGCGGGCCTGACGAATCTCGGCCTGGGCCGGCATCGGCAGCTCCTCGAGGCGCGGCATCCGCGGCGCACGCATCGGCGCACGCTCGGCCTGCGGCGGGATGAAGGTTTCCGGCGTCATCGGCTCCTGCATCGCGACCGAGGCCTGCTCAGGCTCCGGGAACAGGGTCGGCTTCTGCGCGATCGGGCGCACGGTGACGTCGCCATAGGTCTGCATCGGCGCGGGCGCCTGCGGAACGTCGGCAACGGCAGCCGCGATGGCGGCGAGCGCAGCACGCTCGACGTTCGGACGCGGCGCCACCGGCGCGGCAGCGGCCGGCGCGAATCCAGACACCGGGGCCTGCGCATCCAGCTTCTGGGCACGTTCGGCCAGGCGCTGGTTATCGGCACGCAGACGCGCGGTCAGGTCGGCGAGACGGCTCTCGGCGACGGCGGCCGGAGCTGCGGGAGCCTGCTGCACCTGCGGCGCTGCGTTCGCGACCGGAGCGGAGGTAGCCTGGCTGTTGCGGGCGATCGCGGCCTGCTCGATGCCGGTGGCGACGACCGAGACGCGGATCAGGCCATCGAGCGCTTCGTCGAAGGTGGCGCCGACGATGATGTTGGCGTCCTGGTCGACTTCCTCGCGGATGCGGGTCGCGGCCTCGTCGACCTCGAACAGCGTGAGGTCCTTGCCGCCGGTGATGGAGATGAGGAGGCCCTTGGCGCCCTTCATCGAGCTATCGTCGATCAGCGGGTTGGCGATCGCGGCTTCCGCGGCGGTCAGCGCGCGCTTGTCGCCGGAGGCCTCGCCGGTGCCCATCATCGCCTTGCCCATCTCCCTCATCACCGCTCTCACGTCGGCGAAGTCGAGGTTGATCAGGCCTTCCTTGACCATCAGGTCGGTGATGCATGCGACGCCCGAATAGAGCACCTGGTCGGCCATCGCGAAGGCGTCGGCGAAGGTGGTCTTCTCGTTGGCAACCCGGAACAGGTTCTGGTTCGGGATGATCAGGAGCGTGTCGACAACCTTGTGCAGCTCGTTGATGCCGGCTTCGGCGGTGCGCATGCGGCGGCCGCCTTCGAAGTGGAACGGCTTGGTGACGACGCCGACGGTGAGGATGCCCATGTCGCGCGCAGTCTTGGCGATGACGGGAGCAGCGCCGGTGCCGGTGCCGCCGCCCATGCCGGCGGTGACGAACACCATGTTGGCGCCCGAGAGATGGTCGCGCAGCTCGTCGATCACCTCTTCCGCCGCCGCGGCGCCGACGTTCGGCTGCGAGCCGGCGCCGAGGCCTTGCGTGACCGCCGTGCCCATCTGCACGATGCGCTGCGCCTTCGACATCGTCAGCGCCTGCGCGTCGGTGTTGGCGACGACGAAGTCGACGCCCTGCAAACCCGCCGTGATCATATTGTTGACGGCGTTGCCGCCGGCGCCGCCGACGCCGAACACGGTGATCCGGGGCTTCAGTTCGTGAATGTCAGGAACATTGATGCTGATGGTCATGTTTGCCTCTCGATCACGCGCGCGTGGGTTCGCCCCGGCCGGCGGCCGCGGGAGTTGGTGAAAATCGACAATTACAATTGCGGAAAGGAGTCATCAGAAGCCCTCGCGTAGCCATCGTCCAACCTTTCCGAAATAACCGCCGGTCCCTGTCCTCACCTGCTGCCGCGTATGCCGCGGTTCGACATGTTCCTGGTGAACATATTGCGGGTAGACGAGGAGTCCGGCGGGCACCGCGAACGCGGCGTTCTTCGCCTCGTTGGGCAGCCGGCCGAAGCCGAGCGGACGTCCGACCCGCACGGGCCGGCCGAGAATCTGTGTTCCGAGTTCGACGAGACCGGTCAGTTGCGAGGCGCCGCCCGAGAGCACGACGCGGCCGTTGGGCTCTGATGCGAAGGGCGAATCCTTTAACCGGTCCCGGACCATTTCGAAGATTTCCTCGGCACGGTGCTTGACGATGTTGGCGATGGTAGCGCGGGAGACGATCTGTGGCAGATCCTGCTCGTCACCGGCTGTCGGCACAGACATCAGCTCACGCGAGTCCGATCCGCCGGTGATGACGGTCCCGTATAACGTCTTGATTCGCTCGGCATCGGCAATGGTCGCGGACAGTCCGCGCGCGAGATCCATCGTGATGTGTTGCCCGCCGACCGCAAAACCGGCCGCGTGCACGAAGCGGCCGCCGGCATAGACCGCCATCGTGGTGGTGCCCGCGCCCATCTCGACGACGGCCGCGCCGAGATCGGCCTCGTCGTCGGTCAGCACCGACAGGCCGGCGACATAGGGGCTCGCCGCCATGGCTTCGACATTGATGTGGCAGCGCTCCACCGCGAGCATCAGGTTCCGCGCCACGGTGGCGTCACAGGTGACGACGTTCATGTCGACACCGAACTGATGCGCGACCATGCCGCGGGGATCGCGGATGCCCTTGACGCCGTCGAGCGTGTAGCCGACCGGCAGCGCGTGCAGCACGGTGCGGCCCTCGCCGGTGGCGTGGCGCATGCCGGTGGAAGTGACGCGGCTGACGTCGGCCGGCGTCACGGCGCCGCCGCGGATGTCGGCGGCGGCTTCGACCAGCTGGCCGGAGAGCCGGCCGCCGGAGACCGAGAGCAGCACGGACTCGACCCGCACCTTGGCCATCTTCTCCGCAAGCCCGACGGCCTGGCGCACCGCCTGCTCGCATTCGCCGAGATCAACCACCGCGCCGGCCTTCATGCCGCGCGACTGGATCTGGCTGTAACCGATCAGCTCCACCGCGTGGGTGCGGCCGCGCAACGCCTCGCTCGGCGCCGACGGCTTCAGCCGCGCGATCATGCAGGCGATCTTGCTGGTGCCGATGTCGAGACAGGCGACGAGGCCGCCGCGCTTGTGCGGCATCTGGCGCGTCTTCGGCGTCTGGGTGCGATCGAGACCGGTCATGCAGCGTCCCCGGCCTTCTTTTTCTTCTTGTCCTTGAACTGCTCTTCGCGCGCCTTGGCGGCGTCCTCGGACAGCTGCACCACCAGGCGATCGGGCAGGCGCATGTCGACGGCGACGATGTCGCGGGAGAACAGCTTGTCTTCCTTGTCGAGCCTGGACAGCATTGCAAGCGCGTTGCCGACGTCCTGCTCGGGCAGGCGGATGTCGAGGCCGTCCTTGAGCCTCAGGTTCCAGCGCCGCTCGCCGACGAAGATCGCCGCCTTGGTGATCGAGTGGACCTGCGGATAGCGCGCCAGCAGCGCGAGGAAATCGCGGGCCTGCGTGTCGGCGCCCTTGCCGACCACGAGCGGCAGCGACAGGAACCGCCGCGAGACATAGGGCTCGAGCACGGCGCCGTCATCGGCGATGACGGAGAGGCGGCCGGCCTCCTGCCACAGCGCGAACGCCTTGCGCTCGGTGAGCTCGATCATGAGCTGGCCCGGATAGAGCTTCAGCACGGTCGCATCCGCGATCCAGGGATTGGCCTTGAGCTTGTCGCGCACGGCGTCGGCGTCGAGGAACAGCAGCGAAGAACGGCCGCTGACGCCGCCGATCGCGAGGATCTCGTCCTGGGTGAGCTGCTTGCGGCCGTTGATCACGACGGAGGTGATGCGGAAGCCGGCGGAATTGGCCATCGCGTTGCGGGCGTCGCTGACCGCCGTGACGAAGTCCTGGAGATGGCCGCCCTTGACGATGCCGAAGCCGCAGCTGCCGATCAGCAGCAGCACGGTCATGCTGATCCCGACCCGGCGCGGCAGATAGCGCTCGACCAGCGCGACCACGCGCGGCGGCGGCTCGCGCTCGACCACGGCCTTCGCTTTGATCTTGTCCTTGGCGGCAGCGCGTGCCGCGTGAAGTCTTTCCTGGCGCTTGTCCTGCACCCACTCGCGCAGAAGCACGACCGCTCCGATAGCGGCCGCCTTCAGATCAGCTTGGGGCCTCAGCGATCTGAAAAACGACCGGGTGAGGCTTCCTGCACCATCCATTGCACGAGCTCGTCAACAGTTTGCCCGCGACATCGCGCGGGTCCTGGCGAACATGACGTCTCGGACTTGCCGGGTCGGATCAGCAGACGAAGCCTCTCCCATCAAAGCGTTCGCTGGAGGTGACATCACCCGCAACAGCTCACGCGCCGGCAGCCAAAGCGCCATATGCGCCGCCAGCGTTAACCTTCGGATGTCCTGGTAAACAAAAGGTAAAGTTCGTTAACGCGGGACGCTTTTTGCCCAGCCCTGTGAGGCATTTATGCCGCGATGTCCGGCATTTTACCGGTTTTGGGGCCCAAAACGGGCCGTTTCGCCCGTTTGGCCGTTAACCAGTCCTAATTATTTCCGTACACCCCGCCCGGCGAGCTCGACCAGGCCGCGCAGGAAGTCGACGAACGCGATGCCCTCGGCCTTCAGCGCCTTGGGGTAGAGCGAGGACTTGGTCAACCCGGGGAGCGTGTTGGTTTCGAGATAGACGAGCCCCTTGGCCGAGACGATGAAGTCCGAGCGGGAATAGCCGGTGCAGGACATCGCCCGGTGCGCCAGCATCGCCTGCTGCTTCAGCGCGGCGGTGATCTCGGGCGTGAAACGGCCGGGGCAGATCTCCTGCGTCGTCGACAGAAGGTACTTTGCGGCGTAGTCGAAATTGCCCTCGCCCGGAATGATCTCGATCGGCGGCAGCGAGACGATCGAGCCGTCGGTGCGCTCCAGCACGCCGCAGGTCGCCTCGACGCCGGCGATATAGGGCTCGATCACATACTCCTCGTGCTTCGCGGCATTGCGGACGGCGACGAGGTCCTGCCTGGCGTTGATGAAGATCAGGCCATAGCTCGACCCGTCCCGCGCCGGCTTTGCGATCAGCCGGCCGTATTCGGCGAAGGCCTCGTCGATATCGTCCAGCGCGATGTTTGCGGGCGGCGTCACGCCGCCGAGCGCGGCGAAATGCTTGGCCGCGATCTTGTCGAAGGCGAGATGCGAGGAGGCCGAGCCCGAACCGGTGAACGGCACGCCGCGCGCCTCGCACATCACCTGCAATTCGCCGTTCTCGGCACATCCGCCATGCAGGCCGAGCACCAGCACGCGATCTTCCGCCTTGGCCTGGTCGAGCGCCTGCACCAGCGGAATGCCTGATGTGCCGGGCTTGAACTCGTCCTCGAACGGACGGGCATGTTCGAGCAGCTGCTTCGACTGCACGACATGCACCCTGTCCTCGACGTCCCACCACCACAGATCGGCCTCGGGCAGCGCCTGATGCAGCGCCTGGGCCGAGGCAACCGAAACCAGACGTTCCCGGTTGGAGCCGCCGAAGAGGATGGTGATGCGCATGTTCATAGTCCGCAATCTCTCTCGTTCGTCATTCCGGGGCGCGACGAAGTCGCGAACTACGATGCGCAATTGCGCATCTGAGAATCCATCTCTCCACCGTCTCTGCCGCCCGATGGATTCCAGGCTCTCGCTTCGCGAGCCCCGGAATGACGGTGATCATGAAACCCCGATCCGCTTGATTTCCCAATGTAGCTCAATTCCGGAATTCGCCTTCACGCGCGCACGCACGGTCTCGCCCAGCGTCTCGATATCGTGCGCGGTGGCATCGCCCGTGTTGATCAGGAAATTGCAGTGCATCTCGGAGACCTGCGCGCCGCCGACGCGCAAGCCCCGGCAGCCGGCAGCGTCGACCAGCTTCCAGGCGGAATGGCCGGGCGGATTCTTGAAGGTCGAGCCGCCGGTCTTTTCGCGGATCGGCTGCGCGGTCTCGCGATGGCTCTGCACCTCCGCCATGCGCGCGCGGATCGCATCCGCATCCTTGACCTCACCGCGAAAGCGCGCAGACGTGAAGATGATGGAGGGATCGACGCCGCTGTTGCGATAGACGAACTTCATGTCGGCATTGGAGAAGACGTGCTTCTTGCCGTCGCGCCCGACGCCGCGCGCCTCGATCAGCACGTCCTTGGTCTCACCGCCATTGGCGCCCGCGTTCATGCGCAGCGCGCCGCCGATCGTGCCGGGAATGCCGAAATAGAATTCGAGCCCGCCGATGTTCGCGCTCGCGGCAACCTCCGCCACGCGCTTGTCGAGCGCGGCAGCGCCTGCGGTGACGATGTCACCGCTCGCGCTCGCCTCGCCAAAGGCGCGCGGCGCCAGGCGTATCACCACGCCCGCAATGCCGCCGTCGCGCACGATCAGGTTGGAGCCGACGCCGACGACGTAGACCGGAATGTCGGACGCGAGATGCGCGAGGAAATAAGCGAGATCGTCCTCGTCCGCCGGCGTGAACAGCACCTGCGCGGGGCCGCCGACGCGAAACCAGGTCAGCTCGGCGAGCGACTGGTTGGCCAGCAGCCGGCCGCGCAGATCAGGCATCGTCGCTTTGAGTGAGGGTGTGATGTCGGGGAAGCTCATGCGCGAACGCTCCCCAAAAGTGAGGGACGCAGACTGCTTCCGTACCCTCCCCCCTTGTGGGGGAGGGTAAGGGAGGGGGGTAGCCCCAAGCGAGATCGGAGTTCGTGGCTACCCCTCTCCCCCACCCTCCCCCACAAGGGGGGAGGGAGCGCACCATTCCGTGTGGCAAGCAACGAGTGCAGCATCGCCGCCCTACCCCAGCGCCTTCAATTCGCCGGGCAGTGCATACGCCCATTGCGTGATGTTGCCGGCGCCAAGGCACACGACGAGATCGCCCGACTTCGCGAGCCCCTTGACGATGCCCGCGAGCTCCGGCGCCGCCGGCAGCGGGACCACCTCGCGATGCCCGTGGGCGCGCAGGCCCGCGACGAAATGATCGCGGTCGATGCCGTCGATCGGCGCCTCGCCCGCGGCATAGACGTCGGCGACGATGACCGCGTCCGCATCGTTGAAGCAGGTGCAGAATTCCTCGAACAGCGATTGCAGGCGGGTGTAGCGATGCGGCTGCACCACGGCGACGATCTTGCCGTTGGTGGATTCCCGCGCCGCCTTCAGCACCGCCGCGATCTCGACGGGGTGGTGGCCGTAATCGTCGATCACGGTGACGCCGTTCCATTCACCGGTCTTGGTGAAGCGGCGCTTCACGCCGCCGAAGCCGGCGATCGCGCTGCGGATCGCTTCGTCCGACACGCCGAGTTCGCGCGCGACCGCGATCGCGGCCGTGGCGTTGGAGGCGTTGTGCCGACCCGGCATCGGCAGCATCAGATCGGGAATCTCGTGCACGGCACCGGTCTTGCGATCGCGGAACGCGACCTTGAACTTCGATCCACCACCCATCGGGGTGAGGTCGACCAGCCGCACATCGGCCTGCGGATTCTCGCCATAGGTGATGATGCGGCGATCCTCGATCTTGCCGACGAGACTCTGCACCACGGGATGGTCGATGCACATCACCGCAAAGCCGTAGAACGGCAGGTTCTCGACGAAATGGCGGAAGGCGTCCTGCACCGCCTCGAAGGTCTTGAAGTGATCGAGATGCTCGGGGTCGACATTGGTGACGATCGCGACATCGGTCGGCAGCTTCAGGAACGTGCCGTCACTCTCGTCCGCTTCCACCACCATCCAGTCGCCGGCGCCGAGGCGCGCGTTGGAGCCGTAGGCGTTGATGATGCCGCCATTGATGACGGTAGGATCGAGACCGCCGGCATCGAGCAGCGTTGCGACCATCGTGGTCGTCGTGGTCTTGCCGTGCGTGCCGGCAATCGCGACGCAGCTCTTCAGCCGCATCAGCTCGGCCAGCATCTCGGCGCGGCGCACCACGGGAATGCGCCGTTCGCGCGCCGCCATCAATTCCGGATTGTCGCGCTTGATCGCGGTGGAGACCACGACGACCTCGGCGCCGTCGACATTCTCGGCCTTGTGGCCGACCGAGACCTTGGCGCCCTTCTTGCGCAGACGGTCGAGATTGTAGTTGTCGGAGGCGTCCGAGCCCTGCACGGCATAGCCGAGATTGACCAGCACCTCGGCGATCCCGCTCATGCCGATCCCGCCGATCCCGACGAAGTGGATGGGTCCGATCTCGCGCGGCAGTCTCATGCTTTATCCCGTCGTTCGGTCGTCATGCCCGGGCTTGTCCCGGGCATCCACGAATCCCAGCGTCTTTCTTGCAAGACGTGGATGCATAGGCACTCGGTATACCGAGTGCCGTCATTTTTAAAAGAACCAACTCGGATAAATCCGACTTGGTCGGACAAGCCCGGCCATGACGAGTAACATTCAAAAGTCGGCCCTTTTTCGTCATTCCGGGGCGCTCGCAGCGCGCGCGAACCCGGAATCTCGAGATTCCGGATCGGTCCGCCTTGCGGCCCGTCCGGAATGACGAGTGCTAAAGGCCCGCGACCTTGACCACCAGATCGGCCAGCCGCTCGGCGGCATCGAGCCGCCCTGCCCCCTTCGCGGCCGCGGCCATGGCGGTAAGGCGCGCCGGCTCGGCGGCCAGGGCGGAGATTTCGGAAGCCAACCGATCCGAGGTGAACTCGGTCTGCGGGATGCGGATCGCGCCATCGACCTTGGCCAGCACGCCGGCATTGGCGAACTGGTCCTGGTCGATCGAGCCCGGCAGCGGCACCAGGATCGAGGGCCGGCCGATGGCGGCAAGCTCGGCGACCGTGCCGGCGCCGGAGCGCGACACCACCAGATGGTTGGAAGCGAGCCGCGCCGGCAGATCGGTGAAGAACGGCGCGAGCTCGGCCTTGATCTTGAGCTTGTCGTAGACGGCGCGCACCCGATTCATGTCCTCGTCGCGCACCTGCTGGGTGAGGATGAGCCGGCCCCACAGCGCTGGCTCGAGCCGCTCGATCGCGCCCGGCACGATGTCGGCCATGATGCGCGCGCCCTGGCTGCCACCGACGACGAGCAGGCGCAGCGGACCGTTCGCCTCGGGCGCGGCATAGGGCACGGCGGCAGCGGCAAGGACCGCCGGCCGCATCGGCGTGCCGACGGTCGTGGTCTTGCCCGATAGCGCGGGGTCGCGGTCGAGCACGCCCGGCAAGGACGTCGCGATGGCGCGGACGCGGCTCGACAGAAACCGGTTGGCGCGGCCGAGCACCGCATTGGCGTCATGGATGATGCCGGGCACGCCGGCGAATTTTGCGGCGACCAGCGGCGGCAGCGTCGGATAGCCGCCGAAGCCGACGACGGCGACGGGCTTCAATCGCTTGATCAGGCTGTAGGCCGATAGCGTGCCGGCGGCGAGCGTGAGGCCGGCATAGGCGAGTTGGAACGGATTGCGGCCGCGCGCAGTCTCGCTCGAGACGACGTCGATCATATCCTTGCTGAACAGCCCGCTATAGCGCAGCGCCCGCTCATCCGTGACGAGGCGGACGCGAAAGCCGCGCCGGATCAGCTCGACGCCGAGCGCCTCGGCCGGAAACAGATGGCCGCCGGTGCCGCCCGCGGCGAGAAGAATCAAGGGGGAGGTGTCCATAAACGCCCTTTTACAGGGCCTCCGCCGTCATTGCGAGCCGGGCAACGAAGGTGTTCGTGCCCCGGGCGCAGCGCAGCGCGCCGCCCTTCGCGGCGTGGTGCGCTGCTGAACCGGGGCCCACTGGTGCGGCATTCTGGGTCCCGGCTCAGCGGAGCGTCACTTCGTGCCGCACCGCGTCCGGGACACGAGAGCGGTCACGCGTAGCTGCGCATCGCCTCGGCGTGGCCGCTTGCCTCGACCTCGGTGCGCGGGCGCAGCCGCGTCAGCGCCAGCATCATGCCGACGCCATAGGCGAGCGACACGATCGAGGAGCCACCATAGGAGATGAAGGGCAGCGTCATGCCCTTCGCCGGGATCAGCTGAAGGTTGACCGACATGTTGATCGCCGCCTGAACGCCGAACAGGATCGCAAGGCCGGAGGCCGCAAAACGCGAGAACATGTCCTCATTGGCGTAGGCCCGCGACAGCGTGCGGATGACGACGAAGGCGAACAGCGCCAGCATGGCAAGGCACAGGATGATGCCGAACTCTTCGGCGGCAACCGCGAACACGAAGTCGGTATGACTGTCCGGCAGGCTGCGCTTGGCGATGCCCTCGCCCGGTCCGAGCCCGAACCAGCCGCCGTTGTAGAAGGCCTCCATCGCGGTATCGACCTGGAAGGTGTCGCCCGAGGCCGGATTCATGAAGCGCTTGATGCGGCCGGCGACGTGCGGGACGAACAAATAGGCGCTGAACAGCCCGGCGGCGCCGAGGCCGGCGAGCCCGAACACCCAGATCATGCGCATGCCCGCGATGAAGAACAGCGAGCCCCACACCATCAGGATCAGCATGGTCTGGCCGAAGTCCGGCTCCATCACCAGCAGCGAGACCAGCATCAGGAGCAGCACCAGCGCCATCGAGGTCGCCGGCATCTCAGGCCGCCTGGTCGATTCCGCGAACAGCCAGGCAGCAATGACGACGAACGATGGCTTTGCGATTTCGGAGGCCTGGATGTTGACGCCGAGCAGCGTGATCCAGCGCCGCGAGCCCTTCACTTCGGGGCCGATCGCGAGCGTCACCGCGATCAGGATGATGCTGACCGCGAAGATGAGCAGCGCGCTTCGCCGGATCGCGCGCGGCGACAGGAAGGAGACGCCGAGCAGCACCAGGCAGGACGGCGCCAGGAACATCACGTGCCGGCTGAAGAAGTGGAACGGGTCGAGCCCGATGCGGGTCGCAACCGGCGGGCTCGCCGCCAGCGACAGGATCACGCCGGTCAGCATCAGCGCCAGGATGGCGCCCATCAGCGGCTTGTCGACGGTCCACCACCACTCGGAAAAGGGGGTGCGTTCTTCACGGGAGAGCATGGGCGGCCGCTTTCGGACAGAGGTCGGTCCATTGGTCGCCGAGGTTGGTTACCGGGGGGTTAAGGAAAAGCGGATGTTTCGAGATAGGGGGAGCGCTCACCTCACATGCTCGTCATGCCCCGCGCAGGCGGGGCATCCAGTACGCCGCGGCCGCTCGGCTCAAGCACCGTCTCTGGGATACTGGGTCGCCCGGTCAAGCCGGACGACGACAGCGGAGATGTGGAGCCAGTGCGCCCTCACACCACCGGCTTCACACCCGGCAGCGCCTGCACCAGTTCGCGGAACTTGGTGCCGCGGATCTCGAAGTTGCGGTACTGGTCGAAGGACGCGCAGGCCGGCGACAGCAGCACGACCGCGTCGGTGAGACCCGAGGCTTCCGCATCGCGCGCGGCGTGTTCGACGGCGACGTCAAGCGTCTGGCTGATCTCGTGCGCGACCTGTGTCCCCAGCGTGCCGGAAAACTCCTGCGCGGCTTCGCCGATCAGATAGGCCTTGCGGATGCGCGGGAAGTAGCCGGTCAGGCTGGTGATACCGCCCGCCTTCGGCTTGCCGCCGGCGATCCAGAAGATATCGGCAAAGGACGACAGAGCATGCGCGGTGGCATCCGCGTTGGTGCCCTTGGAGTCGTTGACGAACAGCACGTTGCTGCGGCGGCCGACCTGCTCCATGCGATGCGCGAGGCCCGGAAAGCTGCGCAGGCCGTCCTGGAGCACCTCAAAGCTGATGCCCATCGCGAGCGCCGCGGCGGCGGCGCAGGCCGCGTTCTGCGCGTTGTGCAGGCCGCGCAGCGAACCGATGCCGCCGAGCTTGGCGACTTCGCTGCGGGCGCCGCCCGCGGTGCGCACGATGGTACCGTGCTCGACATGGATTCCGCTCGCCAGCGGGTTCTTGACGGAAATGCGCACCACGTTCTTGCCGGCGCGATCCAGCCGGTCGGCGATGTCGCGGCAATAACCGTCGTCGACGCCGACGATCGAGGTGCCGCCTGCCTGCACGCCCGCAACAAGGCGCTCCTTCACTGCGGCGTAGTGCGCGATGGTGCCGTGGCGGTCGATGTGGTCTTCGCTGACATTGAGCAGGATGCCGACGGAGGGATCGAGCGAGGGCGTGAGGTCGATCTGATAGGACGACATCTCGATGACGTGGACGCGGCCCGTGCGCGGCGGCTCCAGCGACAGGATCGCGGTGCCGATATTGCCGCCCATCTGGGTATCGTAGCCGGCGACCTTGGTCAGGTGCGCGATCAGCGCCGTCGTGGTCGACTTGCCGTTGGTGCCGGTGATGGCGACGAACGGTGCATCCGGCGCATGCCGCCGCCGCTCGCGGCAGAACAGCTCGATGTCGCCGATGACTTCGACACCGGCCTCGCGCGCCTTCAGCACGCTCCAGTGCGGCACGGGATGGGTCAGCGGCACGCCGGGTGCGAGCACCAGCGTTGCGAAACCGGCCCACGAGACGTCGCGCAAATCCGCGGTGATGAAGCCGGCCTGCGCGGCCTTGGCGACGTTCTCGGCATTGTCGTCGGCGGCGATCACCTCGGCGCCGCCCGCTTTCAACGCGTGACAGGACGCGAGCCCCGAACCGCCGAGGCCGAACACCGCGACTGTCTTGCCGGCGAAGGACGTAACCGGGATCATGACCTCGCCCTCGTCATTCCGGGGCTCGCGAAGCGAGAACCCGGAATCTCGAGATTCCGGATCGCCGCTTCGCGTCGTCCGGAATGACAGCGAAAATCAACCACCATAGAAGTCACCGCAGCTTCAGCGTCGACAGGCCGGCCAGCGCCAGCATCACCGAGATGATCCAGAAGCGGATCACGATCTGCGGCTCGGTCCAGCCGAGCTGCTCGAAATGGTGGTGGATCGGCGCCATGCGGAAGATGCGTTTTCCGGTGAGCTTGAACGACACCACCTGCACGATGACGGAGACCGCCTCCAGCACAAACAGGCCGCCGATCACCGCGAGCACGATCTCGTGCTTCACCGCGACCGCGATCGCGCCCAGCATGCCGCCGAGCGCGAGCGAGCCGGTGTCGCCCATGAAGATCGAAGCCGGCGGCGCGTTGAACCAGAGGAAGCCGAGGCCGGCGCCCAGCAGCGCGCCGCAGAGCACCGCGAGCTCGCCGGTGCCGGCGACATATTTGATCTGGAGGTAGTCGGCGAACACCGCGTTGCCGGCGAGATAGGCGATCATCGCAAAGCTCGCGGTCGCGATCATCACGGGCACGATGGCGAGGCCGTCGAGACCGTCGGTGAGATTCACCGCATTGCCGGCGCCGACGATGACGAAGGCGCCGAACACGACGAAGAACCAGCCGAAATGCAGCACGGTGTCCTTCAGGAACGGAATCGTCAGCGCGGTGGACGCGGGATCGCGGTTCAAGCGTACCAGCGCGTAGCAGGCCACCAGCGCGATCGCCGCCTCGATCAGCAGGCGAAGTTTGCTGCCGAATCCGGTCGTGGTCTGCTTGGTCACCTTGAGGTAGTCGTCATAGAAGCCGACGAAGCCGAAACCGAGCGTCACCGCCAGCACGATCCAGACATACGGGTTGAGCGGATTGGCCCACAGCACCGTGCCGACCGTGAGGCCGGACAGGATCATCAGCCCGCCCATGGTGGGCGTGCCCTTCTTGGCGAGATGCGATTGCGGACCATCGGTCCGGATCGGCTGGCCCTTGCCCTGGCGGATGCGCAAATGATCGATGATCCAGGGCCCGAACAGGAACACGAACAGCGCGCCGGTGACCACCGCGCCGCCGGTGCGGAAGGTGATGTAGCGGAAGACGTTCAGGAAGGTGCGAAAGGCACCGAAGCCCGGAAATGTGTTGGAGAGCTCGATCAGCCAGTAAAACATTCAGACGGTCCTATGGCGCCTTTCGCACGCGGCCTTGTTATCGGCCTTGGCCTTATCGACGTGCCTCACGCGCATTCGCTGGTCTTCATCATGGGTCGGGCGACCTGTGGGAAAACGGACGGCTTCGCGCCGAAAAGGGAGGATTCGGAAACAGCGCCTTCCAAGCAGTTTACGCCTTTGCCTGCAAGGCGGCCACTAGGCCCGGCACAAACTTGTTGACCCAGAACATCTTCTTGCTGCCCTTGACAACCACCACATCGCCTGCCTTCAGCAGGCTTGCGACCTCGCCCGGCTTCAGCGTGGCGGGATCGTCGTGCCAGCCAAGCGCCTTGCCCGATGGAAGCACCTCGAAGAGGTGACGCATGAGGGGGCCGACACAGTAGACACCGTCGATGCCGTCCAAATGCTTGGTGAGGCCGGTGTGGTAGCTTGGTGCGTCATCGCCCAGTTCCAGCATATCGCCGAGCACGGCAATGCGGCGGCCGCCGGTTACGTTGCGCGCCTGCAGGCTTTGCAGCGCAGCAGCCACGCTGGCCGGGTTGCCGTTGAAGCTGTCGTCGATCACGGTGACACCGCCGACCGCCTGCTCGACGCCGCGGCCGGTCATGATGCCGACCCGATCGAGCTTGATCGCGAGCGTCGCGGCATCGAGGTTCGCCGCGCGGATCGAAGCGAGCGCGGCGAGCGCATTCTGCACGCGGTGCGGCGCGCCCGGCGTCAGGCTGAAGGCGATCTGCTTCTTGCCGATCATCGCCACGACCTGCCAGCTCTCGCCATGCGGCGCGTGCGTGACCTCGTGCACCTCGGCATGCTCGCCGAAGCGCACCACCTTGCCCTTCCATTCGGACGCCTTGAGCCCGGCGGGCAGCACCAGCACGCCATCCTCCGGCAGGCCGAGCGCGATCGACACCTTTTCGCGCCGGATCGCCTCCAGCGAGCCGAGCTTTTCCAGATGCACCGGCTGGACGTTGACGACGAGCGCGACCGTCGGCCGCGTCAACTCGCTGAGCCGCGCGATCTCGCCGGTCTGGTTCATGCCCATCTCGACGACCCAGAGGCTGGCATCGGGCCGCGCATTGCACAGCGTCAGCGGCACGCCCCAGAAATTGTTGAAGCTCGACGGGCTGGCATAGGCGTTCGGATAGGCCGCCAGAAATTCCTTGGTGCTGGTCTTGCCGGCGCTGCCGGTGAGCCCGATCACCGGCCCGCCAAAGCGCGCGCGTGCGGCGCGCGCGAGGCCCCAGAGGCCGTCGATCAGCGTGTCCTTCACCACGATCTGCGGGATGCGGATGCCCGCGATCTCGTGCGGCACGATCATCGCGGCCGCGCCCGCGGCTTCCGCCTTGTCGGCGAATTCCCAGCCGTCGCGCGCGCTGGCGAAGGCCGAGATGAAGCCGCCGCTCGGCGTGCCGCTGAGCGCGACGAACAGGCTGCCGGGCTTCACCAGGCGGCTGTCCTGCGTCACGAAGTCGATCGGCGTGTCCGGGAATGATCCGGCAGCGCCCAGCGCGCGCGCGACCTCCGCAACCGTCCATATTGGCGCGCTCATGCAACCCTCGACGCTAGGGCGGCGGCAACCGCCTCGTGATCACTGAAGGGCAACACCTCGCTGCCGACGATCTGCCCGGTCTCGTGGCCCTTGCCGGCGATGAGCAGCGCATCGCCCTGTTCCAGTTCCTCGATCGCGGCGCGGATCGCCGCGGCGCGGTCGCCGATCTCGCGGGCGCCTTTTGCGGTGGCGAGGATCGCCGCGCGGATCGCTTCGGGCTGCTCGCTGCGCGGATTGTCGTCGGTGATGATGACGCCGTCGGCATTCTCCGCGGCGATCTCGCCCATGATCGGACGCTTGCCGGCATCGCGGTCGCCGCCGGCGCCGAACACGACGACCAGCCTGCGCTTGGCGTAAGGCCGCAGCGCCTGCAACGCCTTCGCCAGCGCGTCGGGCTTGTGCGCATAGTCGACGAAGATCGGCGCGCCGTTGCGCTCGCCGACGCGCTCGAGCCGGCCCTTGGCACCTTCGAGATGTTCGAGGCTCGCGAATACGTTGGCGGCATCGCTGCCGGTGCCGATCGCGAGGCCGGCCGACACCAGCGCATTCTCGATCTGGAATTCGCCGGCGAGCGGCAGCCGGACCACATAACGCTTGCCGCAATGTTCAAGTGCGAGCTTTTGCGAGAAGCCCTCGACCTCGACACCGGCGAGACGGATGCCCTCGCCTGCCCCGTCGCCGTTGCGGCCGACCGCCATCACGCGCAGGCCACGCGCCTTCGCCGCCTCGATCGCTTCCGCCGAGCAATCGTGATCGGCCGAGATCACAGCGGCACCACCCGGCGGCACCAGTTCGCGAAACAGCCGGAGTTTTGCTGCGAGATAATGCGCGACCGTCGGATGATAATCCATGTGGTCGCGCGAAAGGTTGGTGAAGCCGCCAGCGGAAACCCGCACGCCATCGAGGCGGTATTGATCGAGACCGTGCGAGGACGCTTCGAAGGCAAGATGGGTGACGCCCTCGCGCGCGATCTCATCGATCTGCCGGTGCAGCGCGACCGGATCCGGCGTCGTCAGCGAGCCGTAGACGGTGCGCTTCGGCGAGACGAGCCCGATGGTGCCGATGCTGGCGGAGGCATGGCCCAGCCGCTCCCAGATCTGGCGCGTGAACGCGGCAACCGAGGTCTTGCCGCTGGTGCCGGTTACGGCCGCAATGGTCGCGGGCTGGTCGGGGAAGAATTTTGCCGCGGCCAGCGCCAGCGCGCGGCGCGGATTGGCAACGGTGACGAACGGCACCTTGCTGGCTTCAGGCGCGTGGTCGCCGACGACCGCCACTGCGCCGGCGGCAACCGCGGCATCGATGAAGCGTGCGCCGTCGGTCTTGCTGCCCGCGAGCGCGAAGAAGAGATCGCCGGGCCTGACCACGCGGCTGTCGAGCGCAAGCCCCGTCACCTCGAGCGCCGCGACAGCGGGCTCGATTGCGGCGTCATTGCCTATGAGATCGCGCAGTTTCATGGTCGTCCAGTCGACATGCCGGAAAGCCGAAAACCCCCGACTCAGCACCGGCGATGGCCTACCCGGTTGATTACTGGGTTGTCCTGGATGCTGCAAGAATAAGGCGGTCGGACGGCGGCAGGTCGAATCGCGGCTCGATGCCCAAAAGCGGCGCGATCCGCTCGATCACCTTCCCGCCCGTGGGCACCGCGTTGAAGCCCGAGGTGATGAAACCATGCGTCTCGGGCAGCGCCTGCGGCTCGTCCAGCATGACGAGAATCTGATATTTCGGATCGTCGGACGGCATGATCGCGGTGAAGGAGTTGAGCACCCGCTTCTTGGCATAGCGGCCGTTGATGACCTTCTCGGACGTACCGGTCTTGCCGCCGACATAGTAGCCCTTCACGTCGGCGGATTTGGCAGTACCGATTTCGGCATTGAGCCGCATCAGATACCGCATCTTGTCGCTGGTCTCCTGCTTGATCACGCGCTTGGCCATCGCCCGCGCCTCGTCTTCGCTGCGTTTCATGAATGTCGGCGGAATCAGATAGCCGCCGTTCATCAGGGCGTTGATGCCCATCACCGCCTGGAGCGGCGCGACCGACAGGCCCTGACCGAACGCGATGGTGACCGTGTTCAGCTCACCCCAGCGGCGCGGCACCAGCGGAGCCGCGCTCTCCGGCAACTCGGTGCGCAGCCGCGTCAATTGTCCCATCTTGGCCAGGAACGCCTTGTGCGCCTCGACACCCTGGTTGAGCGCGATCCGCGCGGCACCGATGTTGGACGAGTAGGTGAACACTTCCTTGGTGTTGATGAACCGTCCGAGTGAGTGGCTGTCGTGGATGGTGAACTTGCCGTAATGCAGGTTTCCACGCGCATCCCACGACGAGTTCAGATTGATCTTTCCGGAATCGAGCGCCATCGCCAGCGTGAACGCCTTGAACGTCGATCCCATTTCGTAGACGCCTGTGGTCAGGCGGTTGATGCGGTCGGGGTCGTGCGCTTCCTTCGGATTGTTCGGGTCGAAGTCCGGCAGCGAGACCATTGCCACGATCTCTCCGGTCTTGACGTTGGAGATGATGCCGGAGGCCGCCTTGGCGTGGAACTTCTCCTTGGCCTTCAGCAATTCGTCGCGCAGCGCGTGCTCGACGCGCAGATCGACCGAGAGCTCGATCGGCTTTTGCAGCCGGTCGGTGGCAAAGCCCGCGCGATGGAGATCGGCGAGCCCTTGATTGTCGAGCCACTTCTCCATGCCGGCGATGCCCTGGTTGTCAATATTGACGAGACCGATGAGGTGGGCGACCTCGTTGCCGGTCGGATAGACGCGCTTGTTCTCGCGCAGGAAGCCGATGCCGGGAATGCCGAGCTTGTGGATGTCCTGCTGCTGCTTCGGCGTGATCTCGCGCTTGAGCCAGACGAAGCCCTTGCGTGTCTTCAGGCGCTCGCGCACTTCGGCCTCGTCGAGGTCGGGCACGGTGGCGGTCAGAAGCTCGATCGCCTCGTCCTTGTCGATGATGCGGCGCGGCTCGCCGAACAGGCTCGCCGCCTTGACGTCGGTCGCAAGGATGGCGCCGTTGCGGTCGACGATGTCGGGCCGCGCCGTCGCAACCACCTCCTGCGCCGCCGCTCGGCGCGCACTGTGGGCGTCGGCACCGATCGCGAACATCACGAGCCGGCCACCGATCAGGGCGTAGACCGAGGCGAAGGCGAGCATCGCAAGTCCGACGCGCGCGCGCGCCTTCGCGGCGCGGTCGACGTTGCGCCCGTAGAGCAGGCTGCGGATCAGCCGCTGCCGCCAGGGCTCGGTGGGTTTTGCAGGCGTCGCCGGGCTCATTGCTTGTCCTCGGGCTGAGGCACGGAGCCCGTCACGGTATCGGGATCGCTCGCGGCTTCGATGGTGTTGAGCATGGCCCCGATCGGGTCGGGCTCGCCGGGCCTGAACATCCGCGGCGGGCGCTCGGGCAGGTTCTTCAGCGAGTCATATTGCGTGCCGTTGACCGGCTTGAGCGGCAGGTGCCGCTCGGACAGGCCTTGCAGGCGCAAGGGCGCATCAAGCTTGGCCCATTCGGAGCGGAGCGAGGCGATCGCATCGCGCTGCTCGCGGATTTCCGCATGCAGCCGCAACACCTTCTCCGTGCGCGCGGTGGAGTCCATCTTGATCCGGTAGACATAGGCTGCCGCGAAGATCAGCGCGCCGATGACGAGGAGGTGGATGAAGCGCATGCGCTAGCCGCCCCTCATCACGTCGGAGAGTCTTGGCCAGGACGAAGACTGATCGTCCTTGTGCGCCGGCGCCGAGGTGCGCTCCGCGGCGCGCAGTTTTGCCGAACGCGCGCGCGGGTTACGCGCAACTTCGTCCTCGCCGGCGACGACGGGCCGCCGCGTCAGGAGCTGGAAGCTCGGCGCGGTTTGCGCGACTTCCGGCAGGTGCCGCGAGCCGCCGCCGGTCTTCGACCGCTCGGCGAGGAAATTCTTGACGATGCGGTCTTCCAGTGAATGGAACGAGACCACCACGAGGCGTCCGCCGGGCTTGAGCACGCGCTCGGCCGCGGTGAGCGCGGTCTGGAGTTCCTCGAGCTCCTCGTTGACGAAGATGCGCAGGGCCTGGAACGTCCGCGTCGCGGGGTGAATGTCGCCGGGCTTGGAGCGAACCACCCTGCCGACGAGGTCGGCGAGCGCGCGCGTGGTCGTGAACGGCGTCTCCTGCCGGTCCGCGACGATGGCGCGGGCGACGCGGCGCGAATGCCGCTCCTCGCCGAGGAGATAGATGATGTCGGCGAGATCGGCTTCCGAGGCGCGCGCGACGACGTCGGCCGCGGTCGGGCCCGCCTGCCCCATCCGCATGTCGAGCGGACCGTCGAGGCGGAACGAAAAGCCTCGGCCGGCCTGGTCGAGCTGCATCGAGGACACCCCGACGTCCATCACGACGCCGTCCACGGCATCGACGCCTTGTGCGGCGCAGACGTCGGCGAGATGGGAGAAACGGTCCTCGACCAGTGTCAGCCTACCGGCAGAGCGTTCGACCAGCTCGGCGCCGCCGGCGATTGCGGTGCGGTCGCGGTCGATGGCGATGAGTCGGGTTCCAGGCACGTCGAGGATGGCACGGCTATAGCCGCCGGCGCCGAAGGTGGCGTCGACATAGATCCCGCCCTCGCGCGGCGCGAGATGATCGATGGCCTCGCGACCGAGCACGGGAATGTGAGGAGCGGAGCTCATGCGCCACGCCTGCCGAACAACCAAGCCAGATCCGGGGCGAGCCAGCCCATAACGCCTCGAATGATTCCGCGTCGCGGCGGTTCCACGACCCAACCCTTGTCCAGCATGGTTACCGAGCCCGGTCGTCCCGGGCCGCCAACCCAGTGTTCCCAGTGGAATTTGTCGGGCAGCCATGGGATTTCGAGCCAAAATACGCTTTGGCCGCCTCCGGACGCGGGTCGGCTCTTCATCCCTCAGTAACGGCCCTTAGCGTTAAGAAAGCGTTGATCGGCCCGTTACAAGTCGAAAAGGTGAAGCGGCAGTGATGCCTCATCCACACACCCGCCCAAAATGCATCCGTTAACCGCGACGCGCGATTGCGCACGGCGGAGGGTAAAGGAATAGTAAAGAGAAGGGCTTGGCCCTGTCCTATTCCGACTTGAGCTGTTTATGTCGTCCGGTTCGTCCACGCCATCTGGTTCTGATTCGAAGCGTCAACGCGTTCTCCCGGTTCCCAAGGCCGCGGCGAACATGCGGACGTTCGAGCCGGATTCGTCGATCGTCTCCGACATCATTCCTTCGCCGAACCATGGCGAGCGCAGCAAGGGACGCCAGCCGGACATGATCGTGCTGCACTACACCGGCATGCCCGACGTCGAGGGCGCGCTGGCGCGGCTGTGCACGGCGGGGACGGAAGTGTCGGCGCATTACGTCGTGCTCGAGGACGGCCGCATCGTGCAATGCGTGCCCGAGGCGAGGCGCGCCTGGCACGCCGGCGTCTCGTCCTGGGCCGGCGAGGACGATGTCAACTCCTGCTCGATCGGCATCGAGATCGTCAATCGCGGCCACGACTGGGGCTATCCGGAGTTTCCGCTGCGCCAGATCGCCGCCGTGATCGCGCTGTGCCGCGGCATCATGCTGCGCCGAAAAGTGCCGGCGCACCGCGTGCTCGGCCATTCCGACGTTGCGCCCGCGCGCAAAAAGGATCCTGGCGAGAAATTTCCGTGGCATTCGCTGGCCAATTCCGGCGTCGGGCACTGGGTCACGCCCACGCCCGTCGTGCGCGGCGAGAGCCTGATGCTCGGCACCATCAGCGACGAGGTGCTGAGCCTGCAGCAGGCGCTCGCGCGATACGGTTATGGCGTGCCGCTGACCGGCAAATACGACGCCGCGACCATGGAGGTCGTCACCGCCTTCCAGCGCCATTTCCGCCCGGCACGGCTGGACGGTGTTGCGGACCATTCGACACTGTCGACCTTGCAGGCGCTGCTTGCGAGCCTGCCGGCAGACGCGACCGCGGTCGCGTCGAAGTGACGGCATAGCCGTCATTCCGGGGCGCACGAAGTGCGAACTATGGTGCGCAATTGCGCACCTGAGAATCTCGAGATTCCGGGTTCGATGCTTCGCATCGCCCCGGAATGACGGTGCTAGTTGCCCATCTCCCTCATCCTTCGCGCATAAAGCCGCCGCAGCGGCTCGAGCTGCGTCGCCGCCGTCGCCGCGACATACGCCTCGCGCGCCTCGTCCTTGCGGCCGAGCCGTCGCAACAGATCCGCGCGCACCGCGGGCAGCAGCTCGTAGCCGCCAAGCCCGCCGCGTGCGGTGATCGCGTCGACGAGATCGAGCGCGCGCGCCGGGCCGTCGACCATCGAGATTGCGGCGGCGTGGTTGAGCTCGATCACCGGCGAAGGGCTGATGCGCAACAGAACCTCATAGAGGCCGGCGATCTGCGGCCAGTCGGTCGCCTCAAAGCTCGGCGCGCGCGCATGCAGAGCGGCGATCGCGGCCTGCACCGCATAGGGTTGCGGCCGGCCGGGTATGCGCAGTGCGTCGTCCACGAGACGCAGACCCGCCTCGATCTGCGCGCGATCCCAGAGCGTGCGGTCCTGCTCTTCCAGCAGCACGATGTCGCCGGCCGACGTCGCGCGCCCGGCGCGGCGCGCGTCGTGCAGCAGCATCAAGGCCAGCAGGCCCTTGATCCCGGCCCGGTCAGGCATCAGCCGGTCGAGCAAACGACCGAGCCTGATGGCTTCGACCGCGAGATCCGGCCGCATCAGGTCTGCGCCCGAGGTTGCGACATAGCCTTCAGTGAAGACGAGATAGATGACGGCGAGCACGCCGTCGAGCCGCTGCGCCAGCGCGTCGCGTTCGGGCACCTCATAGGGAATGCCGGCGAGCCTGATCTTCTGCTTGGCGCGGACGAGGCGCTGCGCCATCGCCTCCTCACCGACGAGGAACGCGCGCGCGACCTGCGCGGTCGAGAGGCCGCAGACGGTGCGCAGCGTCAGCGCGACCTGGACCTCCTGCGCGAACGCGGGATGGCAGCAGGTGAAGATCAGCCGCAGCATGTCGTCGTCGAGCGTCGCCGGAGGCTCGTCGGGCGCCTGCGCGTTGAGCTCGAGCTCATGCACGAACGCCTGCTGCTTGCCGCGGAACACGGCCTGCCGCCGGATGCGATCAATCGCCTTGTTGCGGCCGACATTGACGAGCCAGGCGCGCGGATTATCGGGCACCTCGCCCGCCGACCAGCGTTCGAGCGCGACCGCGAAGGCATCCTGGAGTGCGTCCTCGGCGAGATCGAAATCGCCGACGAGGCGGATCAGCGTGGCAAGCACCCGCCCCGCCTCGTCGCGAAAGATCCGAGCGATGTCGGCAGGAGAGATCACTTGTAGATCATGACCGGCCTGACCTCGATGGATCCCTCCTTGGCCCCGGGAATCCGCGCGGCCAGCCCAATGGCGGTGTCGAGATCCTTGGCCTCGACCAGATAGTAGCCGCCGAGTTGCTCGCGGGTCTCGGCGAACGGACCGTCGGTGGTCAGGGTCTTGCCATCGCGAACGCGCACGGTGGTCGCGGTCGTGGTCGGCTGAAGCCCGTCGCCGGCCTTGAAATGGCCGCTCTGGACGATGGACTGCGTATAAGTGCCGTACTCCGCCGACATCGCCTGACGGTCTGCGGGGGTCATCTTGCTCAATTCCGCTTCGCTCCGGTAGATCAGCAGCAGATACTGCATCGCTTAACTCCTGTTGTTCGGGGGATCACCGACATCCAGTCGAACGGGGCGCACATCGAACGACATCTTCAGGATAAATTATTTGCAGATCGCGTGCGCGACGATCTCGGCTTGACGAAACCGTCACAAATGCCCATGCCTAACCCCGTCAGTCGGCCGGACGGCCGCTCCGGCAACGGTCGAAAGGCCGCCGGGGAGGAAAGTCCGGGCTCCCTTGACATACGGTGCCGGATAACGTCCGGCGGGGGCAACCCCAGGGAAAGTGCCACAGAGAACGAACCGCCCTGCTTCGCCTTCGGGCTTCGCAGGGTAAGGGTGAAAAGGTGCGGTAAGAGCGCACCGCGGCTGCGGCAACGGAGCCGGCATGGTAAACCCCACCGGGAGCAAAACCGAATAGGGACGGCGTAGCGGGCTGTTCGCGCAAGCGATAACGCCGCGGGGCGATGTCAGGCCCGCCGTCCGGGTAGGTTGCTCGAGGCCATGTGCAAACATGGCCCCAGAGGAATGGCCGTCACGTATCGTGCGCGCAAGCGGACGGTGCCCTACAGAACCCGGCTTACAGGCCGGCTGATGTTCTAAAGCGTTTTCGAGCGAAGTGGTTTTTCCGGCTCGCGTGAAGAAAACGCGTCCTACTAAGAAGTGACGAGGGGTTCGATGCTGACCGCATCGGACCCCTCACCATTTTGTCCGAGCGCGCAGCCATTCAAATGGTGTCATTCCGGGGCTCGCGAAGCGAGAACCCGGAATCCATCAGGCGGCAGAGACGGAGGAGAGATGGATTCCGGGTTCGTGCTGCGCACGCCCCGGAATGACGGCGGTGGGTCAGGCGGCGATCTCGTTCAACACGCCCATCAACGCCGCCGGCGCCGTCACGTTCGGCGCATGACTCGCGTCGAGCTCGAAATAGCGCCAGCCATCCTCGTTCTTCGTGCGCTTCGCGAACTGCCCGAACACGTCGCCCGGCGGAAAGCGCGTGCAATAGATGTAGCTGCGCGGCATGGCCGGCTCGCCATGCTCCCGCTTCAACTTCGTCTCGAAGCATTTGATCGGCATGTTGATGCGGCGCGCGTTGAGCCAGTCGAGATCGGCCTGCGGCGTATCCGGCGGCGGCGGGTTCGGCGGGATGCGGTAGCCATCGCCGGCGGCCGCCGCCTTGCGCATCGGCTCGCGCCCGCTCTCGTTGAGATCGAACAGCGACTGGCCGTCGCGCGGCACGAAGGCATCGAGATAGACCAGTTGCGTCACGCGCTCGCGTGCGCGGTCGGCAACGCCGGTCGCGACCATGCCGCCATAGCTGTGGCCGAGCAGCACGAGATCGCTGAGGTCCTCGAATTTGATGACGTTGAGGATGTCCCGGATGTGCGTCTCGAGATCGATCGCGGGATTGGCCAGATGCGCGCGCTCGCCGAGCCCGGTGTAGGTCGGCGCGACCAGGCGGTGGCCCGCCTGCGCCATCAGCGGATGCATCTTCTTCCAGGCCCATCCGCCGGACCACGCGCCGTGACAGAGCAGGAAGGTCTTCGCGCGTTCGGCCATCGGCGTTTCCATCGTTCTTGTTTGTACGATGGAGTGTAGCGGCCGCGCGCGCGATGTAAACGCTACCCGCTCAGACCGCGCGCGTATTCACTTTTGCGAGGACGAGCGCACCGGCTTCGCGCCGCAACTTGCCAGCCTCAAAGCCATGCATGCCGATCTGCCATTGCAGGCCGACGATGGCGCCTTTGGTCGGTTGCAGCAACGCAAGCGAAGCGAACAGCGTCACCGGCAGCCACACGGCCAATTGCAGCCAGACCGGCGGTGCATAGGCGGTTTCGACCGCGAGGATCGCCGGGACCACGAGATGACCGACCACGACCATCACGAGATAGGCCGGAAAGTCATCGGCGCGCTGGTGGAACAGCTCCTCGCCGCAATGATCGCAGCTGTCTGCCACTTTCAGGAAGCGTCCGAACATGTGCCCTTCGCCGCAGTTCGGACACTTGCCGCGAAAACCGCGCCACATCGCCTTTGCCAGGGAAACCGAACCGGTCGTCATGACGACACCTCTTCCGTTCTGATGATCCATACAATAATATCCTGCATCCATACATTCAAAGGATATGGGCCTAAATTGCATGGATTGGACCCCTACAATCTCGGAGCTGAGCGGGCCGCGCTACCAGCGCATCGTCGATGCCATGGAGGCCGACATCGCAGCCGGCCGGCTGGTGCGCGGCCAGCAGCTGCCGACGCAGCGCGCGCTGGCCAAGGCGCTCGACATCGACCTCACCACGGTGACGCGCGCCTACACCGAGGCGCGGCACCGCGGCATCCTGGAGGCCCGGGTCGGCCAGGGCTCGTTCGTATCGGAGACCAGCGCGCGCCGCGCGGTCGATCTGCCGCATCCCGTCGCGATCGACCTCTCGATGAACGTGCCGCCGCATCCGCTCGAGGCACAGCTCGACGAGCGCATCGTCGCAGGGCTGGAAGCTCTCCGCGCCCAATCGGGCCTGACCGCGTTCCTGAACTACCAGCCACCCGGCGGCAGCGTGCATGAGCGGGAGGTCGCAGCGCGCTGGATGCGCGCACGCGTCCCGCACGCGCATGCCGACAGGCTCGTGATCTTTCCCGGCACGCAGACCGTCCTGTTCAATCTGCTCGCCCATCTCGCGCGGCCCGGTGACATCGTGCTCACGGAAGCCCTCACCTTCCCCGGCATCAAGGCCGCCGCGGCGCGGCTCGGCGTCAAGCTCGTCGGCGTCGCCATGGATGACGGCGGCATCCTGCCCGATGCACTGGCGAAGGCCTGCCGTGTCCACAAGCCGAAGGCCGTCTATCTCATTCCGACGCTGCACAATCCGACCACCGTGACGCTTCTTCCCGAGCGGCGCAGCGCGATCGCCAGGATCATCCGCGATGCCGATACGATCCTGATCGAGGACGACGCCTACGGGCTGCTCGACCGCTCGGCGGCGCCGATCGCCAATCTCATTCCGGAGCGGACGTATCTCGCAACCACGCTGTCAAAATGCATCGCGCCGGCGCTGCGCGTTGCTTACCTCGTGACGCCCGACAACGCCGCGCAGCAGGAGATGCGTTCTTATTTGCAGGCCACCGTGCAGATGCCGGCGCCGCTGATGGTCGCGCTGGTGACGCATTGGCTCGAAACCGGCATCGCCGATCGCATCATCACCGCCATTCGCAACGAGGCAGTAGGCCGCCAGCAACTCGCGCAGCGCGCACTGAAAGGCCTTCAGTTTCTGGCCAAGCCCGCGGCCCATCATCTGTGGCTGCGGCTGCCGGAGGGCCGCCCCGATGTCGCGGCGCATCTGCTACGGAATGGACTCGCGGTCGTGGCCGGCGATGCCTTCACCGTCGACGGGACACCGCCGCATGCGGCACGCATCTCGCTGGGCGCAGCGCGCAACAGGGCGGAATTGACGGAGGCGTTGCGCATCCTGGTCGGCGCGCTGCACAAGCCCGCCGACACCAGGCAGATCGTCTAGCAGAAACCTATTGATGCTGGCGGCGATGGCGCGGGCGAACGACCTGCGTCATGCCCGACGGATAGGCCGCATAGGCCTCGCTCGGCGCCGCCGTCTCGCCACGGGCTGCGCGCGCCGCGGGTGTGAGCTGGCCGCCATTGAGCACGTCGCGGTCGGGATGGGCGGCCTGATAGGCCGCGGGCTCCGAAAACTGCGCCTGCGCCAATGTCGGCATCAACGCCGCCGCCGACAGCAGCGCGGCCGCAACGGCAATGTTGGTGCGGGTCATGGTCATTCTCCACCTTCTTATTCGGGGCTGTCCGATCGGAGCGCACGATGGCGTCGGGCGGGCCTTTAGATTGAAGTACGATCATCATGTAGGCATGTCTTTCCCAAAAGCCCGACGCAGCAGATCACGCCTGCGTGCAGCATGGATTGACCTGCACGGCCGCAGCCGTGCTATGCGGGCGGTGGCGATCAACAGTTCGGGATCGCCGGTGGCGACAAGGACAATCCGTTGGAAACCTACGCTTACGCGCTGCTGCCGCTCGGCGCATTGGCCGGCGGCTTCGTCTCGGGCCTGGCCGGGTTCGGCACGGCGCTGATGGCGCTCGGCATCTGGCTCTACGTGCTGCCGCCCTCGCTCGCGGTGCCCTTGGTGCTGATCTGCTCGGTGATCGCCCAGACCTCGACGCTGCCGTCGATGTGGAAGAGTTTTGACCTCTCGCTGGTCTGGCCGTTCCTGATCGGCGGCCTGATCGGGGTGCCGCTGGGGACCATGATGGTCGCCTCCGCCGATCCCAAGGTGTTCAAGCTGAGCATCGGCGTGCTGCTGCTGATCTTCTCGAGCGCGCTCTATCTGAACAAGAGGCCCCTCGCCATCACGTTCGGCGGCCGCATCGCCGACGGCGCGATCGGTTTTGCCGGCGGCATTCTGGGCGGCCTTGCGGGACTGTCCGGGCCGCTGCCGATCCTGTGGGCCAACATCCGCGGCTGGAACAAGCACGAGCGGCGCGGCATCTTCCAGCTCTTCAATTTCACCGTGCTCGCCACCGCGCTGGTGTTGCAGACGGCATCGGGCCTCGTCGCCTTCAAGGTGGTCTGGCTCGCGCTGGTCGCGTTTCCCGGCACGTTGATCGGCGCATGGGCCGGCGCACGCGTCTATCACGCGCTGAGCGACAAGCACTTTGGCGATGTCGTGCTCGGTCTGCTGTTCCTGTCGGGGCTCGGCCTCGTCTGGAACAGCATAGGTGCGCATTAGCCTTCCTTGCGTCGGCAGGTCACAAGCCGTCGCTACGCAGGGACGCGCGCAGGAGGCGTGACGGGCTCGGGCTCGACCTGCTTCGAAGCCTCGTCCTGCCGGAGCGGCGCCAGGCGTTTGTCGAACTCGCGGCGCAGCAGCCACAGGCTTAAGCCCGCCTGGAGCGTGGTCGCCGCGATCGACAGGTACCAGACGTACTCGATGCGGAAGCCCGGACGCGTCGAGAGCCAGATCGCCGGCAGCGAATAGGTGAACACGCGCGTCGCCGAACTCAGCAGTACCGGCTTGGTGTTGCCGAGGCCCTGGAACATGCTCGAGCAGGTGAAGATCAGGCCCTGCGCCACCATGTTGAGCGAGATGATCCGCAGGAACAGATAGGCGATCGCCATCGTCTCCCGGTCGTTCGAGAATCCGGCGAGCAGCAGCTCCGGCTTCGTTTGCGCCAGGATCATGAAGCCGATCATCACGGCGGAAGTGATCAACGCCGACTTGACGAAAGTCTCCCGCACGCGCGCCCCGTTGGCAGCGCCGACGTTCTGGCCGGCGATCGGCCCCGCGGCCAGCGCAACGGCAAGCGCCGGCATCTGGATCAGGGCCAGCACGCGCTGGCCGATGCCGAATCCCGCCTGCGCCGACGGGCCGAAATCGCCCAGCACGTAGTAAACCACCGCCATGAAGATGAACATCATCGCGAACTCGCCGCCGGCCGGCAGGCCGACATTGAGGATGCGCTTCAAGTGATGCGGCTGCGGACGCCACTGCGCCGGGTTGAAGGCGACGTAGCGCTCGGCCTTGCGGAAATGCGCCAGCAGAATCAGGACACCGATGGCCACCGCGATCGAGCTCGCCAAGCCTGCTCCGGCGACACCAAGCGCATGGCCGGTGCCCCAGCCCGAGATCAGCACCGGCGCGAGTGCGATGTTGATGGCGACAGCGAGCACCCGCACCAGCATCGCGGGGCGCACGATGCCGGTCGCCCGCAGCGCAGATGCCAGCACTTGCATCGCGAATTCCAGAGCGAGCGCCGGCATGAACCACAACAGATAGGTGGTCCCCGCCTCGATCGTGGGCTGGTCCGCGGCGATCGCACGCATGTAGGGGCGCGACAGCGCCGCGCCCATCGCCAGGGTCAACAGGCCGAACAGCACCGACAGCGCGATCGCCTGGTTGAAGATCAGATTGGCATCCGGCCGATCCTTGCGGCCCACGGCATGCGCGATCAGCGCCACCGTGCCGACGCCGAGCACCTGCATCAGCGCGTTGATGAGAAAGCCGGCATTGCCGGCCGCGGCGACGCCCGCAACGGCGGCATCGCCCAGTCCCGACACGAAGTACAGATCGACCAGCTGGCAGATCATGATCGTGACCATGCCGACCATGATCGGAGGCGCCATGGCCAGGATGTGTCGCACGATGGAGCCGTTCGTCAGGTCTTTCATCTCATTCCATCCTTGGCGCATTCCTTAGGCCACGTGACGGCGGGACTTTCGTCCCGCCGCCGCGCGCCTCTCATTCCGCTGCTGCGAGGTGCCCGAGGTCCACCACCTGGCGCTCGAACAGGCCGCGATAGATGCCGCCGGGCTTGCCTGCGAGCACGGCGTGGGTGCCCTGCTCGACGATCTCGCCGCGGTCGAACACCAGGATCCGATCGAGGCTGCGTACCGTCGACAGCCGGTGCGCGATCACGATCGAGGTGCGCCCCTTCATCAGACGCTCCATCGCCTGCTGGATCAGCGCTTCGGATTCCGAATCGAGGCTCGACGTCGCCTCGTCCAGGATCAGCACCGGCGCATCCGCCAGGAAGGCGCGCGCCAGCGCCACGCGCTGCCGCTCGCCGCCCGACAGCTTCACGCCGCGCTCGCCGACGAGCGTGCCGTAGCCCTTGGGCAGACGCAGGATGAAGTCGTGCGCATTGGCCAGCCGCGCCGCCTGCTCGATCGCCTCCAGGCTGGCGCCGGGCCGGCCATAGGCGATGTTCTCGGCGAGCGTGCGGTGGAACAGGATCGGCTCCTGCTGCACGATCGCGATCTGGCTGCGCAGCGATTGCTGCGTAGCGAGCGCGATGTCCTGCCCGTCGATCAGCACACGGCCATCGCTGACGTCGTAGAGCCGCTGCACCAGCTTGACGAAGGTGGTCTTGCCGGAGCCGGAGCGGCCGACCAGGCCGACCCGTTCGCCGGCGCGGATCGTGACCGACAGGCCGTCGTACAGTGGCGCGCGGTGGCCGCCATAGTGGAACGTGACGTGGTCGAACGCGATCTCGCCGCCCTCGATCGCGATCGGCCGCGCGTCCGGCACATCGACAATCCCGATCGGCTCGTCATGGATCGCCACCAGCTCGTCCATGTCGTTGACCGAGCGCTGCAGGTTGTTGATGTGCATGCCGACGTCGCGCAGATATGCGTGGATGACGTAGTAGCTCGTCAGCACATAGGTGACGTCGCCGGGCGAGGCATGCCCGCTCATCCACAGCAGCACCGAGCCGCCGATCACGGACGCACGCAAGCATAGCAGCAGCGAGAGCTGCGCCATGGCCGTGTAGTTGTAGCGAAACCAGGTCCGCCGCACCCGAACGCGCCAGCGGTTGATGACGCGGGCGAGCCGCGTATCCTCGCGCAGCTCGGCGCCGAAGGATTTCACCACGGCGTTGCAGGTCAGCGCGTCCGCCAGCGTGCCGCCGACCTTGGTGTCCCAGGCGTTGGAGATTCGCGCGGCCGGCGCGATGTAGCGCGTCGAGAACAGCACGGTGATAGCGACGTAGAAGAGCGCTCCCACCGCGATCACCGCGCCGAGCGAGGCCCAGTGCAGGCCGATCAGGACCATGGAGCCGATCAACACCAGCAGAGACGGCGCCAACGCCATCAGGATGGTGTCGTTGAGCAGGTCGAGCGCCCACATGCCGCGGGTGATCTTGCGCACCGTGGAGCCGGCAAAGGAGTTGGCGTGCCAGTCGGTCGAGAAGCGCTGCACGCGCGTGAAGGCGCCCTGGGCGACATCCGACATGATCTTGAGCGTGAACGGGACGATCGCCTGGAGACCGATCAACCTCAGCACCACGGAGGCCGCACCGAGCGCCACGATGGCGCCGAACGCAACCAGCGCCGCGTGGCGCGCGTCAGGATCGGACGAACCGCGTGTCAGCGCATCGACCAGATGTCCGGAGAAGACCGGCATGAACAGGTCGGCGACGGTCGCGCCCAGCAGGCCACCGGCCACGATCAGGCCGCGACCGGGCTGGTTCAACCAGTGCCGGAACACGAAGGGCAACACCATGCGTATCGCCGCGGGCCTTTTTGAGAGAGAGGTCATGACATCATCCAGCCGCTTTTGGCGCGGGCCGGCTCCATCAACGGACGCAAGTCGGCCACGAAGGGCAGACGGCGTCACTCACAGGTGATTTTGACTTGGGGAAGTGGGGCGATCGGGACTCGTGACCCGATCGAATCTGGCGGAAGAGGCCTCTAACAGGCCGCCGACATACCGAACCAGAACAACGAACGCGGGCGAACGATCTGCGAATGCGACGAAATCATGCAAATCCCTCCCGGTTCGATTGAATGAGGTGCGCTTTATAGATGTGCCGTTCGCGGTTTGCAACGGGGCCCGCGCGAGATCACGAACGAGTGTTGCAATTTGGTTCGCAGCTGCCGTCGATCTCATCTTCCACTGTCATGCCCCGCGAAGGCGGGGCATCCAGTACGCCGCGGCCTCTCGGCTCAACCACTACCGTCCCGGGCGACGACAGCGTGCGTGGCGTCAGTGCGCGTCGCCGCCGCCGGTCATCGAGGCCGGCTTGTTCAGCAGCGTGACCAGCAGGCTGAGGCCGAGATAGAACAGCGTCAGCATGAAGAAGGCATCGCCGAAGCTCATCACCACGGCCTGGCGGTGCACCAGCTGCGAGAGCTGCCTCATCGCCATCAGCGCGGAATCGCCGAGCCCCTGGAACTTCTGCATGAACATGGTCAGGGTTTCGGTCGCGGTCGCGTTGCCCCAGGTCACGCGCTCCTGGAGGCGCGTGATGTGCAGGTCGGTACGGTTGTTGAGCACGGTGTTGATGACGGCAAGCCCGACCGCGCCGCCGAGATTGCGCATCAGGTTGAACAGGCCCGAGGCGTTCTTCACCCTGTCAGGGGCCAGCGTGCCGAGCGCGATGTTGTTGGTCGGCACCATTGCGAACATCATGCCGACGCCGCGCAGGATCTGCGGCACCAGCAACTCGTAGAAATCGTAGTCGCGGGTGATCCAGGTCATCTGGTAGGAGCCGATCGCGAACACGACGAGGCCGAAGGCGATCATGTATCGCATGTCGATCTTCACCATGAGACGACCGACCAGCGGCGCGACCAGGAACATGGTGATGCCCGACACGAACATGGTCTCGCCGATCATCAGCGCGCTGTAGCCGCGCACCTCGGCGAGATAGCGCGGATAGATGTAGGTCAGGCCGTAGAGGCCGATGCCGATGCAGAATTGGAGCACGCAGCCGACCGCAAAGTTGCGGTTGGAGAAGGTGCGCAGATTGACGATCGGCTCGGCCGCCGTGAAGACGCGCCAGAAGAACGCGATCGCCGAGATGGCGCAGATCCAGGCGCAGATCGCCACTGTCGTGTCCTGCAGCCATTCATATTGCGGGCCTTCCTCCAGCACGTATTCCAGCGTGCCGAGGAAGCCGGCCATGAACAGCAGGCCCCACCAGTCGAAGCGGTCGAGCAATTCGAAATGCGGCTCGTCGAAATCGACCAGCGCCAGCACGCCCAAGGTAATGGCGATGCCGGGCACGACGTTGATGAAGAACAGCCAGTTCCACGACATCAGGTCGGTGATGTAGCCGCCGACGGTCGGCCCGATCGTGGGAGCCAGGGTCGCGACCAGCCCGATGATGGGACCGACGATGTGGAATTTCGAGCGCGGGAACACGGTGTAGGCCGAGGCGAACACGGTCGGGATCATGCCGGCGCCGAGAAAGCCCTGGAGCGCGCGCCAGAGGATCATCTCCTCGATGGTGGTGGCGAAGCCGCAGAGCAGGCTCGAGGCGGTGAAGCCCGCGGCCGAGATCGCGAACAAGAGCCGCGTGCCGAAGGCGCGCGACAGGAAACCCGACAGCGGGATCGCGATGACTTCGGCGATCAGATAGGCGGTCTGGACCCAGGAGACTTCGCTCGAGCTCGCCGACAGGCCGGCCTGGATTTCACTGAGGGACGCCGAGACGATCTGGATGTCCAGGATCGACATGAACATCCCGAACACCATGATGATGAAGGCGAACAGCCGCTTCGGCGCGATGCGCTCCGAAGCGGCGGCCGCCATCATGGCAGGTGAAGCAGTGGTGGCGTTGGCCATGGTCCGACCTCGCGGCGTTTAAGGTGCGCCTACTGCGGATGGATCATGGTGGGATCGTCGAGATCGACCTCGCTGTCGGCGTCGGCCGCGCCCTTGTTGGTGTCGACGGTCGCGTAGACCGACATGCCGGCGCGGAGCAGGTTCTGCTTCGCGACCGACTTCGGCACGCGGATGCGGACCGGCACGCGCTGCACGATCTTGGTGAAATTGCCGGTGGCGTTGTCGGGCGGCAGCAGCGTGAACACCGAGCCCGCGCCCGCCGCGATGCTCTCGACGACGCCGGAGAACTTGCGCATGCCATAGGCATCGACCTTGATCGTCACCGGCTGGCCGGGGCGGATGCGCTTGAGCTGCGTTTCCTTGAAGTTGGCGTCGATATAGACGTCGTCGAGCGGCACGACGTTGCCGAGCCGCTGGCCGACCGCGACGAAGTCGCCGGCGCTGACGAGGCGATTCGAGAACGTGCCGTTGACCGGCGCGCGCACCGCGGTGAAGGCGAGATCGCGCTCGGCCTTGGCGAGCGAGGTCTTGAGCTCGGCAAGCTGGGCCTGGGCTTCGGCCTGCTGCGCCTTGGTGACGTCGACGTTGCTGACGGCGACGTCATAGGCGGCCTGCGCGGCCTTGACCGCGGCGGCGCCCTGGTCGCGTCCGGCTTCCGAGCTCTCGAAGGTGGCGCGCGACGCAAAGCCCTTGCTGCTCAGCGCCTGCTGGCGCTCATAATCGAGGTCGGCGCGCTTGAGGCCCGCTTCAGCCGAGACGAGCTGCGCCTTGGCCTGGGCAACCTGGCTCTCGAGCGCCGCGATCTGGCGACCGATGCGATCGATGGTGGCCTGCTGGGTCGCGATCCTGGTCGCGGCGGCATCGACCGCGATCTTGTAGTCGCCGTCGTCGATACGGAAGATGACGTCGCCGGCGCGCACCGTCGTGTTGTCGCCAGCAAGGATCGAGGAAATGTGGCCGGCAACGCGCGCGCCGAGCATGGTGTTGTTGGCGCGGACATAGGCGTCGTCGGTGGCGATGTAGAAGCGGCCGACTAGCGTGTAATAGCCGGCATAGCCGGCTGCCGCGAGCGCCAGCACGAGACCGACGCCCATCAGGACGAATTTGCGCTTGCCGGATTTCGGCGTGCCGCTGGCAGCGGGCGCGTCTGACCCGGGTGTGGCCGGCTTGTCGGTCACGGGCTTCCCCGGCGCCTCGCTGCGGCGCTTCGCTTCCTCGGCCACATGGGAGCGCAACTGCTCGGCGAGAACGGCGGACGTCTCGGTCACAGGTTCAACGTTCGCCGAATTCGTCTCCACCGTATCCTGGCGAAGGACGCGCGCAGCCTGGTCTCTCGATACGGCCATAAAGGCCTCCTCAAAAAAAAGCGCGATGAAGGACGGCCGCCTGCGGCGTGTTCCCCTCGCTTAACCCAAATATCATTGACCGAACCGTTCGGTCAATATACATAATATCAAGCGTCGGACCCTACTGGCCCGAATCCTTTATTTGCGTTTCATAGTTCGGCACCTCGTCCAGAAACCTTCCGAGACCCTGAACCAATGGTTGTAGCTGCCAGCGAACATCTGCACGTCATCCAGGAGGAGGACAGCTCCAAGCGCCGCCAGATCCTGGACGGGGCCCGCAAGGTGTTCATGGATCTCGGCTTCGACGGCGCCAGCATGGGCGAGATCGCGCGCGCGGCGCAGGTCTCCAAGGGCACGCTCTATGTCTACTTCGCCGACAAATGCGCGCTGTTCGAAGCCATCCTCGAGCAGGAGGCGCTACAGCACGGTCAGGTCGTGTTCAATTTCGATCCCGCCCGCGATGCCGAGACCACGCTGAATGAGTTCGGCCGGGCCTACATCCATCTGCTCTGCCGGCCGGGCGGCGGATCGGCGATCCGCACCGTGATGGCGATCGCCGAGCGCATGCCCGATGTCGGCCGCCGCTACTACGCGCGGGTGCTGGACAAGACCATCAACCGCCTCTCCGATTATCTCAAAGCCCACGCCGCCGCCGGCGATCTCACGATCGACGATTGCGACCTTGCCGCCTCGCAGTTCATGGAACTGTGCAAGGCCTCGCTCTTCCTGCCCTTCGTCTTCCAGGCCGCGCCCGCACCGTCGGAAGAGCGCATGACCGAGGTGGTCGACAGCGCGACGCGGATGTTCCTGGCGGCGTACCGGGCGAAGTAACGGCAAGCACGCCACGCGTTGCGCATGCCGGTCTCGCGGCATTATATTTGCGGCCATGTCCCGTGATCTTCGCCCGCCTGTCGATATCCTCCATTATGAGATCGTCCAGGAACAGGCCTCGGCGCTTGGACGGATGGGCCGCACACTCGAGCAGAGCCTTGCGCGCTTGCGCGAGTTCGACGCCGCCCACGCAGCCTCGGGGACGCCGGCCTCGATGCAGGCGGCGAGGCGCAAGCTGGTGATGGAAGCCGGCCAGGCGCTCTGGATGTTCGTGGTGCAACGTGAGGCGTCCGGCTTGCGCGACAGCCGCCATATCATGCGCACCTACAACGTCCCCGGCGAGGTGCAGCTGTGCATGGGGGTGGTCCCCGCACAGTCGAAGCCGGCCTCGAAATAACTTTCTGACTGCGTAGGGCTACTGGCGAACGCGCCTAATCGTCAGCGTACTCGTCTTCTTCCTGCTTGCGCGTCGTTGCCTTGCGCGCTCCGAGCGAGCCGGTGACATAGGGATCGCGCCTGCCGGCGTAAGGGTTGCGCTGCTGCGCGCGCCCGGCGACCTCTTCGCCAGAGACGGCGGCCGGCTGGCAGATCAGCCGGCGGCTGGCCCGGCGCATCAGATCGACGTGGATGTGATCGTAGTGATAGACGTTCGAGCCCGGCGCGAGCACCGTGGTGAAATGCGCGCACGCCCCTGACTGCACGTCGCGCAGAAAGCCCTGCTCTTCCGGCATGCCGCGCCAGCCGTCCTTCACCGTGACGCGGCGGCCGTCGGCGAGCACGAAGGCGGCGATGTCGAGCGCGTTGCCGAAGGCATGCTCGGAAATGTGGGCGTGCGGATTGCCGTTCATGCCGCGGCAGGAATAGGCCGAGATCTGCTTGAGCTCGACGACGCGGGCGCCGAACCAGCGCATCGCCGACGGCTGCACGGTGTCGGCGAGCCAGCGGTCGAGCTCGGACACGATCGGACAGGCCAGCGTCGCGGTCGGCTTCACCGCGACGGGGCCGACGGCGGTGACGGGATTGCCCTGCGCGGGACCGAGCCGCGGCAGCGGCTGCTGCGCGGGCGCCTGCGAATAAGGTGCGGGACCGGGCTGCCGCGCCGGATAGCTCGGCGCATTCATGTAGCGCGCCGCGCCCGCGGCATCGGTGCCCTCGGGCGGCAGGTCGATCTCGTCTTCCTGCGGCGCCACGCCGGGCGCGTTCAGTGACATCGGCCCGGACGAGGCGCCATAGCCGGACGGCTGGCGCACCGCGCTCTCGGGATAGTTCGACCGCTGCGGATAGGAGGATGCCGGATATGCCTGGTTCTGCGGAACATTCGATCGCGGCTGCGTCACCGGCCAGCGCGGCTGGCTGCCGACATTGCCCGGCGGGCGCAGCTCCTCGTCGGCAAACCCGTAGCTGCTCGAGGCTTCGCCGATGGCGGCGACCTTGAGCGGAAACTCCGCGCCACAGCTGCCGGGCCCGGAGATCGGGTCGATGCGGACGATGTCCGCACTCTCTTTCACCGCGCCGGATTTCAGGCATGCGGCTTCCGCCTCGGCCCGCCACGGTTCACGTTCGGCCTGGAAGAAGCCGCGTCCGCAACCCGCTAGCGAAACAAGGACGATGGAGCCGACGAGATACAAACGAACTCCGCGCGTCATGCACGCACGTTCGGTGAATTTACTTAAAGACTCTTCAACGTGTTGATTTCAGCCTTCCTTAACCATGCCGGCCCGGGCCGTGCGCCAGCTCCTGGGGATGAGCGACAGCAAGGCTGACTTTTTCACAACGTGACTTTCTGTTAACCATGTTGGTTGGGCGCGCGAGCGGCGGGAGCCTGCTCCAGCGGAGCATCCTCCAGCGCAGGATTCTTGGGAGCCAGGATTCTTGGGAGCCAGTATTCTTGGGAGCAACGGCATGACGTTCGCCGGGAGACTGAGCGTGATCACCGCGTACCTCGCCATGGCCTTCGTCGGCGCCATCGTGCTCGGCATGATCTAGCGGCCATCGATCAACCACGCCGGAGACCGCTTACCTTCCCCGGGAGGGCGAGCGTAAGCCGAGTGCATTGCTACGACCGCGCACCCCACTGCCGCGATGTCGTGGCCAACTGCTCCTGCGGCTCCTCAATGCGCGTCCAGTCGTTGCCGGAGCACCAGAAGCGGCCGAGTGCGCAGGCCTCGACGTAGAGCTTGCCGGGACTCTTCAGCGTCATCCTCGCATAATAGGTGTTGCCGGTGGAGCGGCTGTAGATGCTGCCGGTCCAGACGTCGTGCGATTTCTGCTTCATGTTGACGAGCACGCTCTCGCCCCTGCTCGACGCCTCGGTCAGTGCATAGCCGCATAGCGCGGAGCCGCAGCGTTCGATGCGGACCGTGCCCTTGGCGCCGTCGCTTTCCCACTGCCCGAGTGGCATGCCGGGCGACTCGTCGTCACTGCGCTGTGCGATCGTGGTAGTCGGCTTGATCTCGAGCTTCGGCGCGACGACCGGCGGCTCCATGCGCGGCGGATCGAGCGCGATCGGCTTTGGCGGATCGACGCGCGACAGCTCGACCCGTGGCGGATTGGAGCTGAGGGCCTCGATCCTTGGTGCCTCGGATCTTGGCGCCGGCGGCAGCACAACGGGCTGCGACGTCGTCGCGGCGAGCACGGGCGGCGGCGCAGGTAGCGGCGCGACCGCAATCGCCTGTGGCGGCCGGGCCGGGGTTGCCGGATAGACCGGCAGCGGCGCCTGGACGACCGGCGGTGGGACAGGCGCAGCAGGCGTCGTGGCGACGTCCTCCGCCGGCCGAAAGCTGCGATTGGAGGAAATCGAGACGCAGGACGCGGACCGGCAATTCCTGGGCGCCTCGACATGGAACCGGTGGCCGCCGATCGAGAAGGAGTAGGAACCGGCCCGGGCTGAAGGCGCAACCGCCAGCAGCGCGATCAATATGCCAAGCGAAATCGCAAGCCGCGTCATCGGCGCCTCCCTCTCTCTGTCGCGACGAGGTTACGCGGGATGAAATGCGGCTGAGTGTGCGCTGGCTCACCCAGGCGCCACGGGTCCTTGTGATGTCCATCACGGAGGACGGGACGGGCCGGGCGTAGGGTCGAACCACGCTTCATCCACCAGCGACTTCAGTCCAGATCGGGACCACGCATTTTCCGGAGGTTGTCATGAACAAGCTCACCATCGCCGCCACCGCACTCTTCCTCGCGTCGACCGCGGCCGCGCATGCCGGCAATTCGATCTCGTTCCAGATCGAGGGTCAGCACATCCGCATCGAGACGCCGCGCAACTGCGCCTCGCTCAACTGCGTGATCATCGTCGCGCCGGGCCTGTCGGACAAGCCGATCAAGCTGAACAACATCAACCTCAAGGGCCTTGGCTCCAAGGACGATGACGTCGACACCACGCCGGCTCCGGCCACCACCACCGCGCAGCCCGCGCCGGCTCCGGTGCAGCCGCAGCCCGTGCAGCAGGCACCGGTCCAGGCGACCGCGCCGGCCGCGCCTGCGATTGCCGCCCCCGCAGCTTCCGCCACGACGGTTGCCGCCGCTCCGTCCGTCGGCTTCGACAACACGGTGCAGCCCGCACCCGCTGCGGCTCCCGTTGCTGCGCCCGCGCCGGTCGCCGTTGCTCCCGCGCCCGCTCAGGCTCCGGTGGTCGCTGCGCCGGCGCCGGCCGCCAACACGCCGATCGGCGTCTGGGCGACCGAAGAGAACAAGGGCAATGTCCGCGTCGAGCAGTGCGGCGCCAATCTGTGCGGCTACGCCGAGAAGACCAACGAGCGCATCCTGATCAACATGAAGCCCGAAGGCGCGAAGTGGAGCGGCCGCATCCACGACCCCGACTCAGGCCGCAACTACGACTCGACGATCGCGATGAAGGGCCCGAACGCGATGCGCGTGCAGGGCTGTGCCTTCGGCGGCATGTTCTGCGGCGGCCAGACCTGGAAGCGCGTGAGCTGACGCGCGGAGCGCGTCATCCCGGGGCGATGCGAAGCATCGAACTATGGTGCGCAATTGCGCACCTGAGGATCTCGCGCCACAAACGCGCACCACAACTTCTAGATTCCGGGTTCGCGACGTTGTCGCGCCCCGGAATGACGAGCAAGAATAGACCACCACGTCCCTGATGCGGGGACGTGGCGTTTGAACGTTCGCCCCGTCCATGCGACAGATGTTCATCCGCCATTCAGCTCAATCAGGCTGAAATCGGCCGATCTCGCCTCGCGTTTCTCACCGGGACTCCCTCGTGATTTCAATGGTGGCCTGGCGCCGCTTCGTGTTCGCGCTTCCGCTGCTGGCCTTGCCGCTGGCCGGCGCGAGCGTGGCTTGTGCATCCGATGCAATCGAGCTCGCACAGGCGCAGCCGCAGGCACAGCCGGCGCCCGCCCCCTCCCCGACGCCCGCAGCTTCGCCGACACCGGCCGCGGACGCTCAATCCGCCGCCGTCGAGCCGATCGGCAACGTTGCGACCGTCACGGGGATCGCGACCGTGATCCGCGACAAGAATTCCTATCCGCTGCGCGTGCGCGACGACATCTATCTCAACGACGTCGTGCAGACCTCGTCGAACTCCTCGCTCGGCATCACCTTCAACGATGCGACCACGTTCAACCTCTCCGCCAGCGCCAGGATCACCATCGACAATTACGTCTATGAGGACGGCGGCAAGCAGAATTCGGCGATCTTCGACATCGGCAAGGGCACGGTTGCCTTCGTTGCGGCGGCGGTGGCAAAGACCGGCGACATGAAGATCGCGACGCCGACCGCGACGCTCGGCATCCGCGGCACCACCGGCGTCGTCGATGTGCCCGAGGGTGCGGTCGCGAGCAGCGCCAGCAACGTCAACATCAAGCTCTATCCAGACGCCGACGGCCGGGTCGGACACATCGAGGTCAACGACCGCACCAGCGGCACGCGGCTCGGCGCGCTGACGCAAGCCGCAAGCGGCTTTGCGATCCGCCCCGGCACGGGCGGCCCCGGCGGCATGCGCTTTGCGGCCGTGCCGATCACCATTGCCCCGCAGCAGATCGCGCGCGACCGCAGCTTCGTCAGCCAGGTGCATCTGGCGCAGACCACGGGCCGCCAGATCGTCACCGAGCAGCGCGACTTCCGCCGCGCCAATCCGACCGCGATCAGCCGCATTCCGCGACCGGCGCAGCCGCCGCAGCAGCAGCAATTGCGGCCGACGACGGCGCCGGGCCAACAGCCGCAGCGGCCGAATGGTCAGCCTGGCCAGAACAACCGTCCGGGTCAGCAGCAGCCGGGCACGCCAAACCGGCAAGGCGCACAGCCGCCGCAGCGGCAGGGCCAAGGACAACAAGGACAGGGCGGCGCGGTGCAGCCCGGTACGCCGCGCGCGGGCCAGCAGCCACAGGGTCAGCAGCATGGTGCGGGCCGGCCCGCCGGCGCACCGCGCACCGGACCCAGCGTCCAACCCGGCGGCACGCCGCAAACCCAGCCGCCGCGCGCCGGCCAGACTCCCGCACAGCCGGGAGGAGCCGTGCCGCCGCAGCCGGGTACGACACCGCAGCCGCAAGCGCCGCGCACCGGATTGCAGCCGGGCCAGCCGCCCGCAGTCCAGCAGCCCGGCGGCATCCAGCGCCAGGGCGGATTCCAGCAGCGCCCGCCCGCCGCACAACGCCCCGCAGCGCCGCGCAAGCCGGCGCCCGCTCCGAAGGAGAAGAAAGAGCGGCGGTAGGCATCGAGTGCGCCACATCGCCGGTGCGCTCCCTCGCCCCGTTCTTACGGGGGCGCGACGAGCTTCGCTCGCGCTGAGAGGGTTGAGGTGAGGGGCTGCTTCCGCGAGCTCGATTTCAATTGTCGGCGGAGCACCCAGCTCGATAATTGTCGTGCGTGTCGGATGGACTTCCATTTTTGCAACGGTGTGCCCTGCCCCTCACCCGGATCGCTTGCGCGATCCGACCTCTCCCCGCTGAAGGGCGGGGAGAGGTAAGAAACGACAACTCACGCCTCGCCGCGCAGCCAGGCCTTCACCTTTTGCAACAGGCCGTGGCGCAGCTCGTCGACCGACGCGGCCTCGGCGGGCGTCAGCGTCCGCAAGGCTGCGTCGACGTCGTCGCTCGCCGGCCGCGGCTCGGGTGCGGCCGAAGATGCAAGGCCGGCGGCGGCGATCGCGATCGGGCCGATCTGGATCAGGAAGGCGCGCTCGTATTCGCGCGACAGGCGCACGATCGCATCGTCCAGCGTCAGCCAGTCGACCGCCTTGATGTCGTTCATCAGCTTGCGGACCGGACCGCCCTCGGCCTCCATGCGCCAGAAATGCACGACCTTGGAGCGGCCGCCCGACTGATAGACGAGCGTGCCCAGGAATTCGTGGATGGCGACCTCGTGGCCGGTCTCTTCCAGCACCTCGCGGTGCGCGGCCTGTTTCGGCGTCTCGCCGTCGTCGAGCTTGCCCTTCGGCAAGACCCATTCGTTGCGCTTGCGCTGGCGCACGACCGCGATCAGCGGCGGCGCGCCACGCCGCAGCACAATACCCCCCGCCGCCATCGCCGGCGCCCGCGCCATCACCCAATCCGTATCGATCTATTCGTCCCCGCCGACCATATAGGCGGCGGGGACGGCGGATTGAAGGCTACTTTCTCCTGAGCAGCGCTTGACCGGCGCGAATGCGAGTGCCCTCGGCGATGCCGTCGCAAAACGCAAAATCGCCGGGCGCGAGGATGATGATGGTCGAGCCGTGCTCGAACCAGCCGAGCTCCTCGCCCTTGCTCACGTTGACTTCGCAGGGGAAGTTGACCGGGCCCTTCGTCTGCGCGTTCAGCACCATGTCGAGGAAGTGCAGGCGGATGCTCGCGACCAGAATCGCTGCGACCGGCACCAGCGTCACCGCCTCGCCGGTGGACAGATGCGTGCGGATCACCGCGCGCTCGTTCTTGCAGAACAGGCGCTCGACCCGCTTCAGCGCGATCGGGTTGACGTTCCAGACGTCGCCATGGATCAGCGTGACCCGCTCGATATGCGCGTCATAGGGCGCATGGAAGCGATGATACATGCTCGAGGTCAGCCGCAGCGTGACGAAGGATCCGTTGCGGTGCTGGTCGACCAGGGCGGAATCGCCCAGCAGATCGAGCAGCGAATAGGGCGCGCCCTTGACCTGGAACAGCTCGGTATCCGCGATCCGGCCATGCGCGCCGACGATGCCGTCGGAGGGGCTGGCGACAATGGATGGGTCGGGATCAAACGGACGCAGGCCCGGCTTCAGCTCCCGGGTGAAGCAGTCGTGCAGGCTCTTGAAATGCGTTTTCCGCGCCTCCGACAGGTCGAGGTCGGAGAACAGCTTCCACAGCGCGATCGAGAAATCCCGCACCAACGGATTCTCGATCTTGGAGAACCAGCCCATGAAGCGGGTCAACGCGGCGCGGGGGATGCGGTTGGTCAACAGGAAGTTGAGGTCTTCCTGCTGGGTGAAAGAGGCGATGAGGGCTTTGACTGTCATGAATCTGTCAGCTCGCAGTATTAGCGCTTGTTGTCATGGAAACGACACTCCCGATTCTCTCGATGTCCGTAGCCGCCGCAGCGTCCGCTGCCGCCGCCTTCCCGAAGCTCAAGGCGCGGATCGAACTCTCCGACGCCAAGCACCGCTCGCTCGCCGGGCACTCCAAGATGTCGCGCCGGGTGGCCCGGCTGCTCCCGTTCTACGAGTTCGGAGAGAACGACTACTTCTCTTGCGACGGCGCGCCCGCGAACATCGCGGCCCAGCGCAAGGACGGCTTCTTCCGCCTCGCAAGCCTCTACGCCGAGCGCTACCCGAAGGGGCGCGCGATGACGAAGGAAGCCGCGGAAAAGATCTCCGACCTGAACTTCACCGAGAGCTACCGCGTGCCGTTCCAGTTCTCGCGCCTCGTCCGCGAGCATCTGGGCACCTCGACCTTCATGGAGTCTTCGCGCGGCGTCACCGTCACCGATGTCGACGGCAACACCTCCTACGATCTCACGGGGTCCTACGGCGTCAACATCTTCGGCAACGACTTCTACAAGGAGTGCATCGAGGGCTCCGAGAAGCGGGCGCACGCGCTGGGACCGGTGCTCGGCCCCTATCACCCCGTTATCCTCGAGAACGTGACCCGGCTGTGCCAGATCTCCGGCCTCGACGAGGTCTCGTTCCACATGTCCGGCACCGAGGCCGTGATGCAGGCGGTGCGGCTCGCGCGCTACCACACCAGGCGCACGCATCTCGTTCGCTTTGCGGGGGCCTATCACGGCTGGTGGGGCGACGTGCAGCCCGGCGTCGGCAATCCGCTTCCCGCGCACGAGACCTATACCCTCGCCGAGATGTCGGAGAAGACGCTGCATGTCCTGCGCACGCGCAAGGACATCGCCTGCGTGCTGGTCAATCCGCTCCAGGGCCTGCATCCGAACGCCAATGCGCCCGGCGATTCCTCGCTGGTCGACAGCTCCCGCGGCGGCAATTTCGATCGCGCGGCCTACACGGAATGGCTGAAGAAGTTGCGCGAAGTCTGCACCGAGCGCGGCATCGTGCTGATCTTCGACGAGGTCTTCGTCGGCTTCCGCCTCGCCGCGGGCGGCGCCCAGGAATACTTTGGCGTGCGCGCCGACATGGTGACCTACGGCAAGAGCCTCGCCGGCGGCCTGCCGGTCGGCGTCGTCTGCGGCAAACGCGAGCTGATGCGCCGCTTCCGCGACGATCGTCCCGCCGACATCTGCTTCGCGCGCGGCACCTTCAACTCGCATCCCTACGTCATGACGGCGATGGACGAGTTTTTGAGCCGGCTCGCCAGCCCGAACTTCCGCGCCATCTACGACGGGCTGGACGCGACCTGGAACGGCCGCGCGGAAAAGCTCAACCAGATGATGGAGAGCGCCGGCCTGCCGGTGCGGTTCGCAAACTTCTCGTCGATCTGGACGGTGAAATACACCACGCCGTCCCGCTACAACTGGATGCTGCAATACTATTTGCGCGCCGAGGGCCTGGCGCTGAGCTGGGTCGGCACCGGACGGCTGATCTTCAGCCTCAACTACACCGACGCCGACTTCACGGAAGTGGCCGAACGCTTCGTCCGCGCCGCCGAGAAGATGAAGGCCGACGGCTTCTGGTGGCACGACGGCGTGCTCACCAACAAGAACATCAAGCGGCAGATTTTGAAAGAGATGCTGGCCAAGCGTTTTGGGCGCTGAGGCTTTTCGCTGCGCCCCGAACACCGCCCTATCCTCCCCCTCTCCCCGCTTGCGGGGAGAGGGTTGGGGTGAGGGGGACTCACCGCGAGCGCGGTGAGAGTTGGCGAGCGATCGGCTAGCCACGCCCCCGCGGAGAGCCCCCCTCACCCGCCGCGCTACGCGCGTCGGCCTCTCCCCGCGCGCGGGGAGAGGCGAAAAGGCCCCCGAGACGTGGATGCCCGGGACGAGCCCGGGCATGACGCAACCATCAGACATCGGAGTGTTGTGTTTACGCAGCGCGCTTAGGCGTGCTGCTCTTCGAGCGTGGGCTCGGAGATCAGGCCCAGCGTGTGCTCGGGGTTGAGGTGCAGGCCCGGGTCCATCAGCTCGCCGCGCATCAGGGCGAGCGGCGCGCTGCGATAGAGCATCAGATCGTGGAAGGGATCGGTCAGGATCTTGGTCATCCAGACGAGGCCGGTCTCGACGTCGCGGATGAAGAACAGGTGCACGGTACGGAACAGAAGACCACCGCCGCCGACCACGAGCCAGATCTTGGCGACCTGCCGCATGAAGTCGGTCGCGTTCGCCCAGGGCGTGAACAGGCCGAGCAGCGTCGGATCGGCAAGCAGCACCAGCGGCGAGGCCGCCCAGATCGCCATCAGCACCACCTTGCGCTGCAGGTTGTAGCCGACCTTGATCTCTTCCTTGTACTCGTGCGTCGCCTGGTTGATGTGGTCGTAAGTGTGCGGCTCGAAGAAGAAGTGACCGGCCTGGCGCGAGGTCATCGACACCAGCCAGCCGACCAGCGCGGAGATCGCGGGATCGACGAACAGCCAGACATAGGCGAAGAGGAAGCTCAGCGCGCTGATGAAGTGCAGGCTCTGATTGATGCGGCTGTGGTGATAGTAGCGATGGTCGTCCCAGCGCTGGGTCCGCAGCTGCTCGAGATAATTCTTGATCATGCTCTCCCCCAAAATGCTTTCGGGTACGGGATTACAGGGATTCGATGTACGCCGTGTGACATCATCATTTTGTCATGTGACGATGTGCAGCGGCGCGATGACGCACGCGAACGCGAAGTCGCAGATCACGCAGCCTTGGCGACGTCGACCTTGCGGAAGCGCACCAGCGAGAAATGGCCGAGCGGCGGAATCAGCCGGCGCTCGGCGAGCTCGATGCCGGGGGCGCCGGCCAGCCACTTGGCATAGCGCGACCAGGCGAACTCGGCGGTGCGGAAGCCGAGCGGACGCACCACCGGCTGCAGCTTCTGCTCGATGAAACGGCGCATGCCGGCATCGGCGCTGACGCGGGTCAGGATGATCAGCTCGCCGCCCGGACGCAGCACGCGGGCGAATTCGTCCAGCGCCTTCTCCGGGTTCGGCACGGCGGTGACGACATATTGCGCCATTACGACGTCGAAGGAATTGTCGGGGAATTCGAGCTTCTCGGCATCCATCACCGCGAGGCCTTCGACGTTCTTCAGCTTGCCTTCGGCGACGCGCTGGCGCGCCTTGTCGAGCATCGCTTCCGAAATGTCGGTGCCGAAGATGCGCAGGTTCGGGGCGTAGAGCGGCAGCGAGATGCCGGTGCCGACGCCGACCTCGAGCACGCGGCCGCCGATCTTGTTGGTGGCTGCGATCGCGGCCTGCCGGCCCTTGGCGAACACGCCGCCGAACACGAGATCGTAGACGGGCGCCCAGCGGTCGTAGGCCTGCTCGACCGTGCCGCGGGTGAGGTCGAGCTGCTGGGTGCCGTCAAGGTTCATGATCTTAGCCATCGGTGAGGTTCTCGCTGGGGTTCAAAGGGTGGATCAACCGCGCACCGGCCGCCGCGCCATCACCGGCGAGGCGCGCAAGGCGCGGCTGGGCTGAAGTGAGGTGAGGTTTCCGACGAACTGGCGCGCGCTGTTCTCCCAGGAGCGCTCCAGCGCGAAGTTGCGGCAGGTCTCGCGCGACATGGTGAGCGCGCGCAGGCACGCGGTGCGCAGATCGTGGTCGATCGCACCGATCGGATGATCGGCGATGACGTCCTTCGGGCCCGTCACCGGGAACGCCGCAACTGGCGTGCCGCAGGCGAGCGCCTCCAACTGCACCACGCCGAACGTGTCGGTCAGGCTCGGAAACACGAAGACGTCGGCAGCCGCGAGGTGCGCCGTGAGATCCGCGCCCTTCTTCTCACCGAGGAAGACCGCGTCCGGATATTTCTTTTCGAGCGCCGCCTTCTGCGGGCCGTCGCCGACGACGACCTTGGTGCCGGGCAGATCGAGCGCGAGGAACGCTTCGAGATTCTTCTCCACCGCCACCCGGCCCATGGTCATGAAGATCGGGCGCGGCAGATCGAGCTTGGCCGGAGCGTCCGGGTGGAACAGCTCGGTGTTGACGCCGCGCGTCCAGAAGCCGAGCCGCTTGAAGCCGCGCTCGGACAGCTCCTGCCGCAGCGAGGGCGTCGCCACCATGGTCATGGCGGCGGCATCGTGGAAGTGGCGCAGCACGGCATAGCCAACGCTCGCGGGGATGCCGGTCCGCACCGAGACATATTCCGGAAAGCGCGTGGTGTAGGAGGTGGTGAAGGCGAGCCGGTTGCGGCGGCAATAGGCCCGCGCGGCCCAGCCGATCGGCCCTTCGGTCGCGATGTGCAGCGCTTCCGGTGCGGCCTTCTCGATCCGCCGCGCGATCTCCTTAGCGCTCGGCAGCGCAATACGCAGGCCCGGATAGGTCGGCAGCGGCCACGACGGAAAGCCTTCCGGCGTGAGGAAGTCGATCTCGACGTCGAGGGCCTTGGCGGCGCCCGCCAGCGAGGTGAGCGTCCGGACCACCCCGTTAACCTGCGGATGCCAGGCGTCAGTCGCGATTAATACCCGCATGGGGAAATCCCGAGAGTTTGATGATTCTCGGCTTTGGACCATCAACCACGGATATTTCAGGCGTGTGACGTCACAGAAGTGTCGGCCCGGTGTTTTGTTCGTTAACGGACCCACGCGGCCACGAAACTGTCATGAAACAATCCTTGCCGCGATGAAACCGTTTTCGATTTTCCGCGCAAACGTCCCGAAACTTCTTTCCGTTAGTGATCCAGGCAACAGAGCACCGCAACGGTGCCGGGGTGACCACGAACACCCGCGCAAACAGGGGCGATCACATGTTCAATCTGGACACGTTCAAGACGTACTCGCGCGCCGTTGCTTTCAGCGCAGTGGCGATCTCCGCAATCGCATTCGCAGGCCCGGCCAAGGCCGCGCCGGTGCAGCTCTTCCCCTTCTTCCAGCCGCTGCCCCCGATGGCCGCGCCGCAGCCGATGCAGCCCTATCAGCCCTACCAGGCGCCGACCTATCAGAGCGCGCCCTCCGAGGATCAGGACGCGGTCGAGATGCCGGCCCGCTTCCGCCGCCAGACCGTCTCCTACGCGACACGCGAAGCGCCGGGCACCATCATCATCGATACGCCCAACACCTATCTCTACTACGTGCTGGGCAACGGCCAGGCCGTTCGCTACGGCATCGGCGTCGGCCGCGACGGCTTCACCTGGTCCGGCATCCAGTCGGTGACCAAGAAGGCCGAGTGGCCGGATTGGACCCCGCCGCCGGAGATGATCGCCCGCCAGCCCTATCTGCCGCGCCACATGGCCGGCGGCCCCGGCAACCCGCTCGGCGCCCGCGCCATGTATCTCGGCGGCACCATCTACCGCATCCACGGCACCAACGCGCCGGACACGATCGGCAAGCACGTCTCCTCAGGCTGCATCCGCCTGACCAACGACGACGTCACCGACCTCTACTCCCGAGTCAACGTCGGCACCAAGGTGATCGTGCTGCCGATGACCGAGCGCCGCGCGGAGCTCGGCGCCGCGACCCGCTAAAGCGACAGGACATTGTGACGCAAACGGCCCCGGAACCCACCGGGGCCGTTTTCGTTGGCCCTCGACATCCCGATGCGCGCCTGTTGCAGCGCGATCCCCGATGGAGGCGCAGATGCAATCCCGCCTGCAAACATCGCCAAGCAGATGGCTGCGCCCGATCGCCCGCGCCGGGGCATTGACGCTGCTCCTGTCCGCGCCCTCTTCGCGCGCCCAGCAACCGGCGAACGACGAGGCAGCTCAGCAGGCGTTCAACAATTCCTGCCGCACCTGCCACTCGGTGAAGGAGGGCGACAATCGTCTGGGCCCCAATCTCAGCAAGATTGTTGGACGGAAGGCAGGCTCGCTGCCCGACTACAACTACTCTCCGTCGATGAAGGAAGCCGGCTTCGTCTGGGACCAGGACAAGCTCACCCGCTTCATGGTCAAGCCGGATGAAGTTGTCTCCGGCAACAAGATGCAGCCCTATGGCGGCGTCTCCGCGGACGAAGCAGCCAAGGTGGTTGCGTATCTGCAGGCGGCGTCGGGCGCACAATAGCGGCGCCGGTGCCACGTGTTGAGGCCCGCATCGGAAATCGCAGCGCATCCTTCGAGACGCCCACCTTCGGCGGGCCCTCGGGATGAGGACTGAGTGTGTGGCTTCAAATCATTCCCGAGGCGTCCGTTAGCTCGAACAACCACGACTCATCTCTTGCACCAAGCCGCAGATGCCAGTTAGCCTCATCCTGAGGAGACCGCGAAGCGGTCGTCTCGAAGGACGAGGCGCGCACGATGACTGAAGGCGTGTGGCTCTACATTCTCAGATGCACCGATGGCAGCTACTACATCGGTACAACACGAACCGAACTCGAAATCAGGATCGCGCAGCACAACACCGGCGCGTTCGCGGGCTATACAAAGTCACGCAGGCCAGTGACGCTCGTATTCTCGCAATGGTTCGACAGGGTCACGGACGCGATCGAATGCGAACGCAAACTCAAGAAATGGAGCCGCGCCAAGAAGGAAGCCTTCATGCGCGGCGATTTTGCCGAGCTGCATGAATTGGCGAAGCGCGGATCACATCATCCTTCGAGACGCCCGCCTGCGGCGGGCCTTCAGGATGAGGGCTGAGTGTGCGGCGACACTTTGCTGAAGCACGGATGCCAGTTGATCCTCATCCTGAGGAGCCGCGTCAGCGGCGTCTCGAAGGCCGAGGCGTGCACGGGATAGCCTCTCACCCGCCTCTCACCCGCCGCCCGCCCCTCGCCGCTCCGCGATCAGCCTCAGCCACGCCGCCGAATGAAACGCGCTCATCAAGAGATACATCGGCACCATGCCGCCGAGCAGAGAGCCCTGCCCGGCACCGCACAGCATGTCCGCCGGGCCGCCGCCGAGCGCGGCGGTCAGCATGGCCATGACCGCGAAGGTCGGCGTCGCCGCCAAGGCCAGCCATCTGGCGAGGCGGCGCGCGGCAGTCACGCCATCGCAGCTGGCGGGCGCAGTTGCGCTGACGGGACTAGTCACGACCCTCCGCGGCCTCCTCGCGAAACGCCTTCTCGCCGGCGTCCGTGACCTCGACCCATCGCTTGTCGGGCGCAGCGCCCTCGACATAGCTGTCGTGCCAGTTCCACCATTTGTAGGTCGGCGTCTGCGGATAGCCCTTGGGTGAATCCTCCCAGACCTCCTGCCGGCCGAGCGGCGTGATGTCGAGATAGTTCCAGGTGCCGCCCATCTGCTCGTCGCCGCGGCTCTTGACGAAATAGGTGCGGAAGATGCGCGTCCCGTCGCGGTAGAACACGTTGGTGCCGTGCCACTCGTCCACGCCGAAATCGGCATCGAAGCTGTCGGTGATGGTGACCCACGGCATGGTCCAGCCCATCCGCTTCTTCAGCCTGGCGATATCGGCCTGCGGCGCGCGCGAGGCGAAGACCAGCGTGGTGTCGCGGGCGTTCAGGTGCGCGACATGGGCGACCTGGTCGGCGACCATCGAGCAGCCGCGGCAGGCATGATCCGGCCAGCCGAACACGCCCGGCTCGAAGAAGGCCCGGTAGACGATCAGCTGCCGCCGGCCCTGGAACAGGTCGAGCAAACTGACCTTGCCGCCGGGCCCCTCGAACGCATAGGTTTTGTCGACGACCATCCAGGGCATGCGCCGGCGCTCGGCGGCCAGCGCGTCGCGGGCGCGGGTATGCGCCTTTTCCTTCACGAGCAGTTGCTGACGGGCTGCCTCCCAGTCCTGCGGCGACACCACCGGCGGTGTTTGCATGGCGGCCTGTCCGTTACTTCCTGCTTTTTCTGCTGATGTCATCATGGCTCTCCAAACCTCTCTCCTGGGCGCTCATTCCGCGTCGCGCTATGACAGACGTGGAACCGCTCGCCCCTCACCGCACATTGTCGGCCGTCAACGATTTCTGGCACCAAGCGGTTGCGTGGTGGGAGTAACAAGTGTGGCGGGATTGAAATGGAGTCGCTGATCACGGCCGCCGCCCGCGCGCTCGAAGCCGGCGATCCGCTCGGCGCGCTGAACCGTGTCGCCTTGCGCAACGATGCCCCGTCGCTGGCGCTGCGCGGCATCGCGATGGCGCAGCTCGGCGATCTCGCCAAGGCGAAGACGCTGCTGCGGAGCGCCGCGCGTGCCTTCGGTCCGAGAGAGGCGGTCGCACGCGCAAGATGCGTCGTGGCGGAAGCCGAGATCGCGCTCGTCTCGCGCGACCTGAGCTGGCCTGCGAAGACGCTCGCGGCCGCGCGGGCGACGCTCGAAAAGCACGGCGATCTCGCCAATGCCGCCCATGCCGGCCACATCGAGGCGCGCCGTCTCCTCCTCCTCGGGCGCATCGACGAGGCCGAGCGCACGCTGGCCGAGGTCGGCAGCGCATCGCTCCCGCCTGCGTCCCAGGTCGCGCGCGAGCTGGTGATCGCGGGCATCGCGATCCGACGGCTTAGGACGGAAACCGCGCGCACGGCACTCAGCCGCGCGGCAGAAGCAGCGCGGCTGGCAGGGATCCCGGCTCTCTCTGCCGAGGTCGACAGCGCGAACCGCATCCTCGACACGCCGGCCGCGCGCCTGATCGCGCGCGGCAGCGAACACCCGCTGTTGCTCGGGGAGGTCGAAAGACTGGCGACCTCGACGGCGCTCGTCGTGGACACCTTCCATCATGTCGTGCGCAGGCAAGGCGTTGCCGTGTCGCTCGGAACGCGCCCGGTGCTGTTCGCGCTGGCCCGCCTTCTGGCGCAAGCCTGGCCCGCGGATGTCTCGCGAGAGGTGCTGATATCAGGTGCGTTCCGGGCGAAGCACGCCGATGAATCGCATCGCGCGCGATTGCGCGTCGAGATCGGGCGGCTCCGCACCCAGCTCAAGCCGCTGGCCGAAATCAGCGCGACAAAGCAGGGTTTTGTGCTGGCGCCGCGCAAGACGCGCGACGTCCTCGTGCTGGCCCGGCCCGTCGAGGAGAAGCACGCCGCCGTCCTCGCCTTCCTCTCCGATGGCGAGCCGTGGTCGAGCTCGGCGCTCGCGCTGGCGCTCCGAACGAGCGCGCGCACCGTGCAGCGCGCGCTCGAGGAGCTCGCGCGATCGAACAAGGTGCAGTCGTTCGGACACGGACGGGCGCGCCGCTGGATGACCCCGCCCGTCCCGGGCTTCCCGACAGGCTTGTTACTCCCGGGACCGCTGCTGAAGACGTAAGGTGGATCAGTTCACAGGGATCAAGCACATGAAACGTTCAGCCGCCGAGATCGTCAGGGAGTACGGGCCCTTTCCGGGCGTCGAGGCCGTGCACGGCGTGACCTATGACGGCACGCATGTCTGGTTCGCATCCGGCGACAAGCTGAACGCGGTCGATCCGGCCAGCGGCAAGCTTACACGCTCGATCGATGTCGCCGCGCACGCCGGGACGGCGTTCGACGGCCGGCACCTGTTCCAGATCGCCGAGGACCGCATCCAGAAGATCGACGCCGCGACCGGCAAGGTGGTGAACACCATCCCGGCGCCCGGCGGCGGTGGCGATTCCGGACTCGCCTGGGCGGAGGGTTCGCTGTGGGTCGGCCAATATCGGGAGCGCAAGATCCATCAAATCGATCCGGAGACCGGGGCGGTGCTCCGCACCATCGAGAGCAAGCGCTTCGTGACCGGGGTGACGTGGGTCGACGGCGAGCTCTGGCACGGCACTTGGGAGGGCGATGACAGTGACATCAGGCGGATCGACCCGGAGAGCGGCAAGGTGCTGGAGCAGCTCGACCTGCCGGCGGGCACGATGGTCTCGGGCCTGGAGTCCGATGGCGGTGACCGTTTCTACTGCGGTGGCGGAGATCGCGGCAATGTGAGAGCGGTCCGCCGTCCGCGGCGCGGCTAGCCCCGCGATGACGGCCTGAATGTGCGGCAACGGCGCGCACGCGGCCGTTAACACATTCGCCCCAATTCCACCCCATCGATGCGCTCTAGCGCCCTCCTCTCCCGCCCTGTAGAATCCCTCGCGGGCGGCCTGGGGGTGAGATGCGTCTGGCGTTGAATTTCAAGACTATCCTGATTGCCGTGGCGGTGCTCGCGGCGTCGTTCTTCATCAGCCTGAAGGCGATGGACTGGCTGTCGCCGCGCGCGACCAATTCCGCGCCCCCGGTCGCACAGCTGCCGCCGCTGCCGCCGGCCTCGAAGAGCTCGATCGTCGTCGCGCCGGTCGCCATCGCGATCTCGGCGATCCGCGAGCAGGCCGAGAAGGCCGCGCCGCGCAATTTCGCCGGCAAGGCCGACAATCCGATCTCGCAGATCCTGGAGAACGCCGACATCGGCTGGTCGGCCGTGCGCGGACCGATGGCGGCTGCCGGCGACAAGGACGTGCTGACCATCTCGACGCCGCTCAGCGGCAAGCTGAACGTGACGGGCTCGCTGTCCGCCAAAGCCACGGGCGCACTCGGCGACGCGCTCGGCAGCGTGCTCGGCGGTGACGCGGCGAAACGGATCGGCGCGGTCAACATCAAGAACTTGAACGCCAGCGCCGAGATCAAGGGCAACGTGGTCGTCACCTCGCGTCCGAAGCTCGCGGCCAACTGGCATCTCGAGCCCAATCTCGGGGCGCAGGTCAATCTCGGCGACACCAACCTCAACGTCTCCGGCGCCAAGGTCAACGTGCCGGCGCAGGTCAAGCCGCTGATCGACAAGAACGTCGGCGAGCAGATCAACATCGTCTCCGAGCGCATCCGCAACGATCCGTCGCTGCGGGAGAATGCCAAGCTGCAATGGGCCAGGGCCTGCCGTACGATCCCGCTGCAAGGCTCGGGCTCGTCGGCCGCGCTGCCGCCGCTCTGGCTCGAGATGAAGCCGACCCGCGCCATCGCCGCGCAGCCGCGCGTCGACGCCCAGAACGTGACGCTGCTGCTTGGCCTCGAGCTGGAGACGCGCGTGACCTCGGCGCCGTCCAAGCCGGACTGCCCGTTCCCCGACAAGATCTCGATCGTGCCGCCGACCGGCACCGGCGTGAGCATCGGCGTGCCGATCGACGTGCCCTTCACCGAGATCAACAAGCTCATTGCTGCGCAGATGGTCGGCCACACCTATCCCGAGGACGGCTCGGGCCCGGTCGACGTCACCGTGAAGAGCGTCAACGTGGTTCCGTCCGGCGACCGGTTGCTGATCTCGCTTCTGGTGCGCGCCAAAGAAAAGAAGAGCTGGCTCGGCCTCGGCGCCGAGGCGACCGTGCATATCTGGGGCCGGCCGATGCTCGACCAGGCGCAGCAGACGCTGCGGCTCGCCGACATCCAGCTCGCGGTGGAATCCGAGGCGGCCTTCGGGCTGCTCGGCGCGGCGGCGCGCGCGGTGGTGCCGCAAATGCAGCAGGCGCTGGTGCAGAAGGCGACGCTCGATCTGAAGCCGATCGCCGCCAACGCCCGCGAGAAGATCGCGGCCGCGATCGCCGACTACCAGAAGAGCGAGGACGGCCTCAAGGTCGACGCGAAGATCGACAGCCTGACGCTCGCCGACATCGCCTTCGATTCCAAGACGCTGCGCGTGGTCGCGGAAGCCGGCGGCTCGCTCAACGTGTACGTGACGAAGCTGTCGGGGATGTAGCGCGTCTTCACTCACCAAGCCCGCGCGTGTCTTCGTCGCTTGGCCCGCTAGCATTCTCATCGGAGGATGCTAAGCTGTTCTTCGCAACCTCGAACGAGGTCCTGACAGCACTGTAGCCGATGACGCGAGGACAACATGGAAGCCGGCATGGTCACGCTTGCGCCGGCACTGGTGCGATTTTCCGGCATACAGAAGACCTATGATGGCGAGCACCTCGTGGTGAAGAACCTCGACCTCGACATCAGGAAGGGCGAGTTCATCACCCTGCTCGGCCCGTCGGGCTCGGGCAAGACGACCACGCTGATGATGCTGGCTGGCTTCGAGGTTCCGACCCATGGCGAGATCTATCTCGCAGACCGGCCGATCAAGAACATGCCGCCGCACAAGCGCGACATCGGCATGGTGTTCCAGAACTATGCCTTGTTTCCGCACCTGACGATCGCGGAGAATATCGCCTTCCCGCTCTCCGTCCGCAAAATCAACAAGGCGGAAGCGCAGGAGCGCGTCAGGGCGGCGCTCCGCATGATCAAGATGGAAACCCTGGCGCACCGGCGGCCCGGGCAGCTGTCCGGCGGTCAGCAGCAGCGCGTGGCGCTGGCCCGCGCGCTGGTTTTCAATCCGCAACTCGTGCTGATGGACGAGCCCCTTGGCGCCCTCGACAAGCGCCTGCGGGAGCAGATGCAGCTGGAGATCAAGCAACTGCACGAGACGATGGGCATCACCGTCGTCTACGTCACCCACGATCAGAGTGAAGCGCTTACCATGTCGGACCGCATTGCCGTGTTCAACGACGGCATCGTGCAGCAGATCGACAGGCCCGACGCGCTGTATGAGCATCCGGTGAACAGCTTCGTCGCTCACTTCATCGGCGAAAACAATGTGCTGGCCGGCACCGTCGAGACGGTCGACAAGGACTATTGCCGCGTCGCGCTGGCGGGTGGCGGCGCCGTCACCGCACGGGCGGTCAATGTATCAGGCGCGGGCGCATCGACCTCCCTGTCGGTGCGGCCGGAGCGCGTCGCCATTGTCCCGGACGGCACCTCCAGCGAAGGACCGAACCGGCTGCCGGCCAGGGTGCAGAACACCATCTATCTCGGCGACCACGCGCTGGCCGTGCTCGATGTCGCCGGCAACGGGGAGTTCATGGTCAAGCTTCAGCCGGGGGCGCATCACAGTCTCATTCCTGGCGAAAGCGTGTTCATCACCTTCCGGCCCGAAGATTGCCTCGCCCTCGATCCCGTTTGATCCGAACCTGCAACGATCAACGTCAACGTAACGCACATGAAGAAGGAACAAGGACCATGCTGAAGCGCAAAACTGGCAGGATTGCTCTGGGTTTCGTCGCGGCATTCAGCGCCAGCGCTGCGCTGGCCACGGTCGCACAGGCGCGTGATCTCACCGTCGTGTCGTGGGGCGGCGCGTATCAGGATGCGCAGAAGAAGGTCTATTTCGAGCCGTTCAAGAAGGCGGCCGGGGCTCCGATGAACGACGAGTCCTGGGACGGCGGTGTCGGCGTGCTGCGCGCCAAGGTGCAGGGTGGTGCCGCCACCTGGGACGTCGTGCAGGTGGAGAGCGACGAACTCGCGGTCGGCTGCGAGGAAGGCCTGTTCGAGAAGCTTGACTATTCCAGGATCGGCGGCGAGGCCGCCTATATCCCGCCATCGGTCAACGCTTGCGGCGTCGGCGCCATCCTCTACGATTTCGTTCTCGGCTACGACAAGGACAAGCTGAAGCAGGCCCCCAATGGCTGGGCCGACTTCTTCGACACCAAGAAGATTCCGGGCAAGCGCGCCTTGCGTCAGGGCCCGAAGACCACGCTGGAGATCGCCCTCATGGCCGACGGCGTCGCGCCGAAGGACGTCTACAAGGTGCTGGCGACCGACGAAGGCGTCGAGCGCGCGTTCAAGAAGCTGGACACCATCAAGGGCGACATCGTCTGGTGGAAGGCCGGCGCGCAGCCGCCGCAACTGCTCGCCTCCGGCGAGGTGGCGATGACCTCGGTCTACAATGGCCGCATCGACACCGCGAACAAGAACGAGAAGAAGAATTTCGGCATGGTGTGGGACGGCGCGCTCTTCACCCTCGACAGCTGGGTCATCCTGAAGGGTAGCCCGAACAAGGACGCGGCCTACAAATTCCTGGACTTTGCAGGCAAGGCGGAGAACCAGTCAAAACTGTCGGAGAACATTGCCTATGGCACCTCGAACAAGGACGCAGCCGCTCTGCTCGCGCCCGCCGTTCTGAAGGACCTGCCGACAGCGCCTGACAACATCAAGAACGCGGTCGAGATCAACGTTGCCTTCTGGCTCGAGAACATCGACCGCTTGACCGAGCGCTTCAACAAATGGGCCGCGAAATAGCGCGCCCCGCAAGGCTCGACCAATGACGAATGCGCTTTTGACCGGCGCCGATGCGTCGACCGAGGTGCCGCTCAAGCGCCGATTGAGGCGTGCGGAGCGGACACGCCAGGTCAAGGCATTGGCGCTGGTAGCGCCGCTTCTCGTCTTCCTGCTCTTCACCTTCGCAGGCCCGATCGCCGGCATGCTGTGGCGCGCCGTCGATGACCGGGAGGTGCGCCAGGTTCTGCCGCAGACCATAGCTGCTCTCGCCGACTGGGACGGCAAGGACCTGCCGGACGAAAAGGCCTTTGCAGCGCTGGCAAGCGACATCCTGGCGGCGCGCGCGTCCGGCACCATGGCCGTCGCGGCCAAGCGGCTCAACTACGCGCTGAACGGCTTCCGCACGATCCTGACCAGCACGGCACGCAATCTGAAGGCGGCGCCGGAGCGAGGGGCGGCCAAGGAGACGCTGGGCAGGATCAATCCGGCCTGGCGCGAACGCGCCACCTGGACGACGATCAAGGACGCCAGCGGCCCAACGACCGGCTTCTACCTTCTGGCGGCGCTCGACCTGACGCGGAACGCGGACGGCGCGATCGTCGCAGCTCCGCCGGATCAGGCGATCTACCGCGACGTGTTCGCCCGCACCTTCCTCATCAGCCTCAGCGTCACGGCACTCTGCCTGATCCTCGGCTTCCCGGTCGCGTACCTGCTGGCGACGCTGCCGCCGGGCCGGTCGAACCTGCTGATGATCTTCGTCCTGCTACCGTTCTGGACATCGCTTCTGGTCCGCACCTGTGCCTGGATCGTGCTGTTGCAGAGCAAGGGCGTCGTGAACGACAGCCTGCAGTGGCTTGGCATCATCGACCAGCCGTTGCGCCTGATCTACAATCGCTTCGGCGTCTGCGTGGCCATGACCCACGTTCTCCTGCCGTTCATGATCCTGCCGCTGTACAGCAGCATGAAGGCGATCTCGCCTGCTTACATGCGCGCCGCCGCCTCGCTCGGTGCGCCACCACTCACCGCCTTCCTGCGGATCTACCTGCCCCAGACGCTGCCCGGCATCGGCGCGGGAAGCCTGCTCGTCTTCATCCTGGCGCTCGGCTACTACATCACACCGGCACTCGTCGGGGGCGCCGCCGACCAGATGATCAGCTACTTCATCGCGCTCTACACAACCGAGACGGCCAATTGGGGCCTTGCTTCGGCGCTGGGTGCGGTGCTGCTGCTCGCCACTGTCCTGCTCGCTCTCGTCTACGGCAAGCTGGTGCAGGGCCAGCAGGTCACGGGAGGAATGAAGAATTGAGCGACAATTCCACCCTCCGCACGCCCAGCCAGCGCATCGCGTGGACCGCGACCATCATCATCTCCACGCTGGTGTTCATCTTCCTGATCGCGCCGATCCTGGCGATCATGCCGCTGTCGTTCAGCTCGGGCTCGTACCTCACCTATCCGCTGCCGGGCCTCTCCTTGCGCTGGTACGACGATTTCATCAATTCGCCGCGCTGGATGAATTCGCTGAAGAACAGCATGATCATCGGCGTCGCCTCGACCCTGCTGTCGATGGTACTTGGTACGCTGGCCGCGCTCGGTCTGGCGCAGTGGAAGAGCCGGTTCAAGCCGCTCGTGCTGGCGTTCGTGCTGTCGCCGGTCGTCGTGCCCGGCGTCATCACCGCGGTCGGCCTGTATTTCTTCTTCGCGCCGATCGGGCTGACCGGCAGTTACCTCGGCTTGATCCTGGCCCACACCGCGCTGGCAACGCCCTTTGTGGTGATCACGGTCGGCGCGACGCTGCAAAGCTTCGACACCAATCTGGCGCGCGCCGCCGCCTCGCTCGGCGCCTCGCCGCTTGATGCGTTCCGCCGCGTGATCCTGCCGCTGATCCTGCCGGGCCTCGCCTCAGGTGCGCTGTTCGCCTTCGCGACCAGCTTCGATGAGGTGGTGATCGTGCTGTTCATGGCAGGTCCGGAGCAGCGCACCCTGCCGCGCGAGATGTTCAGCGGCATCCGCGAGAACATCAGCCCAACCATCACGGCAGCGGCGGTGATTCTGACCACGGTATCGGTCATCCTCCTCGCCACCCTGGAAGGCTTGCGCCGACGCAACGAACGGCTGAAGGGCAGCAGCGCCTGAAAGGCCCCCGCTGTCATTCCGGGGCGCGCGCAGCGCGAGCCCGGAATCACATCGGGCCGCAGCGACGGTGGATGAATGAATTCCGGGCGCGCGCCCAAGGGGGCGCGCCCGGAATGACGATAGATCCCCCTCCATATTTCTCATCCCCCTCACGCATCTTTGGCTTAGCTGCCGCGACCGTTTGTCGCTAGAACAGTCCCCGCAACAACGCCCCAAACAACAACACACAGGGAGAAAACAACATGCAAAAACTCATCGCCGCCACAGCAGTCGGTCTCGCGCTCGCCGCTACATGCGGCACGGCGCAGGCGCAGATTTCCGACGATGTCGTCAAGATCGGCGTGCTCACGGACATGTCGAGCCTCTATGCGGACGCGACCGGCAAGGGCTCGCTCGCCGCCGTCGAGATGGCGGTCGCCGACTACGGCGCCAAGGTCGCGGGCAAGCCGGTCCAGGTGGTTGCCGCCGATCACCAGAACAAGCCCGATGTCGGCGTCAACATCGCCCGCAACTGGTACGACAACGACAAGGTCGACGCGATCTTCGACGTGCCGACCTCATCGGTCGCGCTGCCGATCTCGGCGCTGACGCGGGAAAAGAACAAGATCAACATCAATTCCGGCGGCGGCTCCTCCGATATCACCGGCGTCGCCTGCTCGCCCAACACGGTGCACTGGACCTACGACACCTATGCGCTGTCGAACGTCGCCGGCAAGGCGATGGTGAAGCGCGGCGAGGACACCTGGTACTTCGTCACCGCCGACTACGCCTTCGGCATGGCGCTGCAGCGCGATGCCGCCAACGTGGTCAAGGAGAGCGGCGGCAAGGTGCTCGGCGAAGTCCGCCATCCGCTCAACTCGTCGGACTTCTCCTCCTTCCTGCTCCAGGCCCAGGCCTCCAAGGCCAAGGTGGTCGCGCTGGCCAATGCCGGCGGCGACACCACCAATGCGCTGAAGCAGGCCGCCGAGTTCGGCCTCACTCAGGGCGGCCAGAAGATGATCGCGCTCCTGCAGGAGATCACCGACACGCATTCGCTCGGCATCAAGGCGACGCAGGGCCTGATCGTCACCGACGCGTTCTACTGGGACATGAACGAGGAGACGCGCGCCTTCTCGAAACGCTTCAACGAGAAGGTCGGGCACATGCCGACCATGATCCAGGCCGGCCTCTATTCGGCAACCATGCACTATCTGAAGGCGATCGAGGCCATCAAGACCGACGAGGCGCCGAAGGTGATGGAGCAGATGCGCTCAACGCCGGTCAACGACTTCTTTGCAAAGAACGGAAAGATCCGCATCGACGGCCGCATGGTCCACGACATGTATCTGTTCGAGGTCAAGAAGCCCGAGGAGTCCAAGGGTGAGTGGGATCTCTACAAGCTGATCGCCACCGTGCCCGGCGACGAGGCGTTCCGTCCGCTCGACAAGGGCGGCTGCCCGCTGGTGACGCACTAAAAGTGCTCTCCCTCTCCCCGCTTGCGGGGAGAGGGTTGGGGTGAGGGAGTCTCCACAACGACGGTGACAGTTAGACTCGCGGAGAGTCCCCCTCACCTACTTAGACACGCGGAGAGTCCCCCCTCACCCACTTCGCATCTTCGATGCGAAGTGACCTCTCCCCGCAAGCGGGGAGAGGTGGGGAAGAGCACGACAGCGCGCCCGGCGAAAACCGGGCGCGCGTCGTTCAAATCGTCACGCGAACCGCATTACTCCGAGTACTTGAACTCGGGCATGTTCTTCAGCTCGTCCTTGCTCGCGTTGAACACGGCGTGGTCCGGATACCACTTCGACGAAGCCGTCACGGTCGTCGCGGTCTTGTCGGTGCCGGTCGCGGCACCCGTGGTTGTGGTCGTCGCCGGCTTGGCGTTCGGATTTGTGCCGGCCGCGCCGGTATAGGCGACGGCCTCATTGACGAACTTCAGCTTGTCATAGGGCACGGCAACCAGATGCTCGCCCATGCCGAGGAAGCCGCCGACGCCGATCACAGCGATCTTGATGGCGCCGCTCTTGTCCATCAGCAGATCGTTGATCGAGCCGATGTTCTCGTTGGCGTCGTTGTAGATCTTCAGGCCCGGCATCTTCGACGTGCGCCATTCACCCGAGGCCGACGTGGTCGTCGTGGTGGTGGCCGCGGTCGGCGCCTTGTCGGTGGTGGCGGTCGGCGATTGCGCAAACACAGCAGTCGCAAGCAGCGCGGTGCCGGCAAGGCCGGCGGCGATTGATTTCATCAGCATTGTTGTCCTCTCCTTCAGCAAAAACTCGTATGGAGAGAACAGCGCCGATCACGCGCAGTTCCTAAGCTGCGGCGATTTCGTCGCACAACGGTGGCGCTGCGTTGCAGTGAAAGTTCCTTAACTCACGCAGGAACGTTCCAATGCACAGTTCCCCGCCGACGATCATGCGCCCTGGGTGAAGCACGAGCGCGGCGGGGAACGCACCGACCTGCGTCGCTCAGGTCAGCTCTTGTAGTCGATCAGGAGTGCGGAGAAATCCGAGTTGCTGGACGAGTTGCCGTTGGCACCATACGACGACGCCGACGATTGCGACTGCTGAAGCGCCTGGAGGAATTGCTGGAGAATCTCCGCCGTCGTCGAATAGCTCGACGTGCTGCTGGTGGAGTCCGTCGACGACGGATCCGAAGAACCGTCGTCCGGCGGCGGGCCGGGCGGCGGTCCGCCTGCGCCACCGGCTCCGCCCGCACCACCGGGACCGCTCGCGAAGGCGGACTGAAACACGCCCTTGAGCTGTTCGGCCTGGTCCGAGGTCAGCGTCCCGTTCGACACCTCGTTGGAGATGAGGTCGTCGATCTTCGACTTCATGTCGTCCCTGGAGGGACGCGCGCCGCTCGACTGGTCGCTCGAGCGGCTCTGCTGGAGCGCCGTGTCGATGTCGGTCAGCGCGGTCGAGAGCGCGGACTGGTCCGACGACGAGATCGTGCCGGCGGAAACTTCCGATTGCAATTCCTGCTGCAGCCGCTGGAGCGGCGACTGATGGGTACCGGCGGAGGCCGCCGAAATCGAGGTCATGATGGCTCCGTGGATCTTGCGGGGTTTCTTGGATAGCCGCGCCACGGTATGGTTAACGGCCTTAACGAGACCTTGCCGCGCCAGTGCCCGGGTGTGTCCCGGCACTGCGACGGGGCCTGCAGAAACAATCCGAAACAAAAATCTTCGCCTTTTGGCCCGAATCTTGGACAAACAAAGCGCATGGCCATTCTCAATCCCAACATCCTGGTCGTCGAGGACGACCGCGAAACGCGGACGTTGATTGCGAAGTACCTGCGCAACAACGCCTGTAACGTCACCGCCGTGAGCGATGGCCGCGAGATGTCGCGCGCCATGGCCGATCATCGCGTGGACCTCATCATCCTCGACGTCATGCTGCCGGGCGAGGACGGCCTGAGCCTCTGCCGCAAGGTGCGCTCGGAGGCGCAGACGCCGATCATCATGCTGACCGCGCGCGGCGAGGACGTCGACCGCATCGTCGGCCTCGAGATGGGCGCGGACGACTATCTGGCAAAGCCCTTCAACCCGCGCGAGCTGCTCGCCCGCATCAACGCGGTGTTGCGCCGCCAGGCCGCAGCCCAGGCGGCGAGCTCGATCGAAGGCGCGAGCACGCTCGCCTTCGAGGGCTGGCGCATCGACCTGCGGCTGCGCGAGCTGCGCAATCCGGAAGGCGCGCGCGTCGCGGTGACCAGCGCCGAGTTCGATCTGCTCAGGACGTTCTGCGAACGGCCGGGCCGCGTGCTGTCGCGCGACAGCCTGCTCGACCTCACGCAGGGCCGCAACACCGGCTCGTTCGAACGCTCCATCGACGTGCTGGTCAGCCGCATCCGCCGCAAGATCGAGCCCAATCCGCACGATCCGACCATCATCAAGACGGTGCGCTCCGGCGGCTATCTGTTCACGCCAAGAACTGAAGCAGCGAGAACTGAAGCAGCAAGCACCGGAGTGGTCGCGGTCCCCCTGGGCAACTGAAGGGGGCGCCGACGATGAAGCCGTTCGGGTTCTTCCATCTCAAGGGTATCGGCGGGCAGATCGCAGCCCTGGTGCTGGCTTCCACCGTCGCGCTCCATCTCGTCGTCACCGCCGCCTTCCTGATCAGCCGGCCGGACCGCCCGGACACGCCGCCGGACGGCGCCCATCAATTGACCGATGCCGCGCTGCTGCTCGGCTCGGCCGAGGCCGGCGAGCGGCCGCGCCTCGTCGCCGACCTTTCGCGCGCCTTCCCCAAGCTCGGCATCGAGATGCACGCGCCCGGCACGGCGGCCATTGTCGCGGCGAGCGACAGCCAGCACCTACGCGGGATGCGCCGTCATCTCGGGCGCGGCTACAAGGTGGTGCAGCTCGCCGCCGACGACACCGCGCACCGCGTCGGCGTCGAATTGCCAGACGGCAGCGTGATCGCCGGCCGTGTCGATGGCGGCCCGCGGCCGTGGTTCTGGGGTGCACCGTGGCTGACGGCGCTGATGACCACCTTCATCTGCGTCACCGTGCTCGGCCTGTGGGCGGCGCGCGCGCTGGCCGCGCCGCTGTCCTCCTTCGCCGAAGCCGCCGAGAATTTCAGCCTGGACGGCGAAGCCGATCCGCTGCCCGAGCGCGGCCCGGAGGAGATCCGCTCGGTGGCGCGCGCGCTCAACCGCATGCATGAGCGGATCGCGCGGCTGATGTCGGATCGCACCAGAATGCTGGCGGCGATCAGCCACGATCTGCGCACGCCGATCACGCGGCTGCGCCTGCGCGCCGAGTTCATCGAGGACGAGGTCAACCGCAAGCGCATGCTGATCGATCTCGACCAGATGCGCTCGATGCTGGAATCCGTGCTGTCGCTCCTGCGCAACGACCGCAACGTCGAGGCGGTGACGCTGGTCGACATCGCCAGCACGCTCCAGCTCATTGCCGACCAATTCGGCGACATGGGCCATGTCGTGCACTATGACGGCCCCGCTTCGGCCACCGCGGCGGCGCGTCCCGACGACCTGCATCGCGGCGTCACCAACCTCGTCGAGAACGCCGTGCGCTACGGCGCCGAGGTCACGATCCGCCTCGACATATCCGGCACCAGGCTCGTCATCGACGTCGAGGACGACGGCCCCGGCATTTCGGATGCACGCAAGCAGGAGATGCTGGAGCCGTTCGCGCGCGGCGACGATGCGCGCACGATGGACGAGTCCACCGGCTTCGGCCTCGGCCTGTCGATCGCGCACGCGATCGCGATCGCCCATGGCGGAACGCTGTCGCTGCACGACCGCACGCCGCACGGGCTGATCGTGCGGATGGAGCTGCCGGTCTGGCAGGAGCCGCGGCTCGCCGCGTAGAGCGTCGCTTAAGCCGCGAGCGGGGTGTGCGTGACGGCGACCTCGTCGAAGATCGCCACCGCCTCGAACTGATAATTGCAGGCGCGACACGTCCAGAGATAGGAGATGCGCCCCTCGCCCGGCTCGATCCAGTCGGGCTTCGGAATCGGCGCGCCGCATTGAGCACAGGGATTTTGCCGGGGGATGTCGCCGAAATGTGCCTTGGCCAAGTCCGCGCTGACAAAGTCCGCGTTGACAAAGTCCGCGTTGGCCATGTTGGTTTTTGTCATGGCACCTCTCCCGATTTGCAGCGTTTTCATCCTCGCTTTCGCGTCTGCGCGCGAATAGACAGACGTACTGTCGCGAGCGGGGGTCGTCCGCCCCGAGGCTCAGCTACGCCAGCATTGCGTCGTAACAGCGGCTCGGCGCCGCAAAATCGTCAGCGGCGGCGTTTGGTCACATCATCGCCGTGTTCCGGAGTCCTAAAGCATGATCCGGAAAAGTGCACCGCGGTTTTCCGAACAGATCATGCTCAAACAATAACAACAGCCGGGCGCAGGTCGCTCAGGGACGTCAGGGATATCTGATGAAAATTTTACGTGTCGCCGCGCTCATCGCGGCCGGACTGGTGTCGCCGCAGGCCGCGTTCGCGGGTGAAGCCGAGTACGCCGAGATGGTCGCGGCCCATGCCCGCGCCAACGGCGTGCCGGAAGCGCTGGTGCATCGCGTCATCATGCGCGAAAGCCGCTATCAGCCCGGCCTCGTCGGCCATGGCGGCACCATCGGCCTGATGCAGATCAAGCTCGCGACCGCCCGCGGCGTCGGCTACACCGGCGATGCCGCCGGCCTGCGCGATCCCAACACCAATCTCACTTACGCGGTCAAATACCTCGCCGGCGCCTATCGCGCCGCCAATGGCGACCATGCCCGAGCCGTGCGTTATTTCGCTGGCGGCTATTACTACGTTGCAAAGCGGCAGCGCCAGGAAACGGCGCAGCAGATGGTGCGAGAGGCCAGCAACGAGGCCTGGCTGGAGCCGAACGGCAACCCGCAGCCGATGTTCGGCACCACGCCGCACAAAAAGCTCGCCCAGCGCGTCCGCAACGCGCGGGCCCAGGTTCCACACTAACCGCTGTCATTCCGGCGCAGTCCGCAGGACTGAACCCGGAATCTCGAGATTCCGGGCTCGATGCTTCGCATCGCCCCGGAATGACTGCCCTGTGGCTAACGCGTTGACCACCCCGCCCCGCTGGCATACATTGGCACCGTTCCGAGGGGTGCTCCGAGGAGGAGCTGAGATACCGCTAAATGGGCAAATCCGCCCAGGACCGCGGTGACCCTTTGAACCTGATCCGGGTCATGCCGGCGAAGGGACAGGGATGTTACAGACGACCAAGCGAGCGGATTCCGCGGTATCCATCATCGGCGCAGGCATTGCGGGCGCCTGGCAGGCGCTGCTGTTCGCGCAGGCCGGCCACGCCGTGACCTTGCACGAGCGCGGCGACGCTGACATGACGGACTCCACCAGCCATTGGGCCGGGGGCATGCTGGCGCCCTGGTGCGAGGCCGAGGTTGCCGAACCCATCATCAGCCGGCTGGGCCAGCGCTCCCTCGACATCTGGCGGCGCGAGCTGCCCGACACGCCCTTCAACGGTTCCCTGGTCGTCGCCCATCCGCGCGAGCGCAACGATTTCGAACGCTTTGCCCGGATGACCGAAGAGCACCGCCGGCTCGATGCCGCCGGCCTTGCCGAGCTCGAGCCGTCGCTGGAAGGCCGCTTCCGCGACGCCCTGTTCTTCCCGACCGAGGGCCATGTCGAGCCGCGCCGCGTGCTGCCGAAGCTGCACGAACGCATCCGCGCCGCCGGCGGCACCATCAAGTTCTCCAGCGACGTCAGCGCCGCCGATCTCGACGGCATCGTGATCGACTGCCGCGGCCTGTCCGCGCGCGACGAGCAGCCTGACCTGCGCGGCGTCAAGGGCGAGATGATCCTGATCGAGACGAGCGAGGTGCAGCTGGCCCGCCCGGTGCGGCTGATCCATCCGCGCTGGCCGCTCTACGTGATCCCGCGCGAGGACAATCTGTTCATGCTGGGCGCGACCTCGATCGAGGCCGAGGACACCGGCGTCAGCGTTCGCTCGGCGCTGGAGCTGCTGGGTGCAGCCTATACCGTGCACCCGGCGTTCGGCGAGGCGCGCATCGTCGAGTTCGGCTCGGGCCTTCGCCCCGCTTTCCCCGACAATCTGCCGCGCATCGGCATTCGCGGCGGCAGGATCACCGTCAACGGTCTCTACCGCCACGGCTTCCTGATCGCGCCGGCGCTCGCCGAGCTGACGCTGCAATACGTCCAGCGCGGCCAGATCGACAACGAGGTGATGCAATGCGGGTGATCGTGCAATGCTTGTGATCATCAACGGTGAGCAGCGCGAGGTGGCTTCTGTCAGCGTGGACGCGCTGCTCTCCGAGCTCGACTACGAAGGCACCCATTTCGCGATCGCGCTGAACTACGACGTCGTGCCGAAAAGCCGCTGGGCCGAGACGAGCCTGAAGGCCGGCGACGAGATCGAGATCATCACGCCGCGGCAGGGAGGGTGAGGGGATGACCACACGCTCACTTCGCGAGGACGGCTGCATTGGCCCGTCATTCCGGGGCACGCGAAGCGTGAACCCGGAATCTCGCGCCACAACTTCGAGATTCCGGATCGGTCCGCGTTCGGCGGCCCGTCCGGAATGACGGGGAATTCGACATGGTGACCTTCTACGGCAAAACCTTCGCCTCGCGCCTCCTCATCGGCAGCGCGCTCTATCCCTCGCCGGCGATCATGCAAGGAGCGATCCGTGCCGCCGGCTCGAACATCGTCACGGTGTCGCTGCGGCGCGAATCCGCCGGCGGCAAGACCGGCGATGCGTTCTGGAATCTGATCCGCGAGCTCGACGTCACCGTGCTGCCGAACACCGCCGGCTGCCGCAGCGTGCGCGAGGCGGTGACGACCGCAAAGCTCGCGCGCGAACTGTTCGGCACAAGCTGGATCAAGCTGGAAGTGATCGCCGACAACGACACGCTCCAGCCCGACGTCGTCGGCCTGGTCGAAGCAGCAAGCCTCCTGATCAAGGACGGTTTTGAAGTGTTCCCCTATTGCACCGAGGATCTCTCGGTCGCCAACCGCCTGGTCGATGCCGGCTGCAAGGTGGTGATGCCGTGGGCCGCGCCGATCGGCAGCGCCAAGGGCATCACCAACCGCGATGCGCTGAAGCTCTTGCGCGACCGCCTTCCGGACATCACGCTGGTGGTCGACGCCGGCATCGGCGCGCCGAGCCACGCGGCGCAGGCGCTGGAGCTCGGCTATGACGCCGTGCTGCTCAACACCGCGATCGCCAAAGCCGCCGATCCCGTCGCCATGGCCAACGCCTTCCGCCTCGGTGTCGAGGCCGGCCGCACCGCCTTTGAGGCCGGGCTGATGAACGCCCGCGACTTCGCCTCCCCGTCCACCCCTGTCGTTGGGACCCCGTTCTGGCATGCCGTATCCTGATCGCTTCTATCCCGTCGTCGACAGCCTCGCCTGGGTCGAGCGCCTGACCAAGCTCGGCGTCGGCACCATTCAGCTGCGCGCGAAAGACCTGAACGACGCCGAAGCGCTGCAGATCGTCACCGACGCGCTCGCCATCACCGAGGGCACGCAGGTCAAGCTTGTGGTGAACGACTACTGGCGCGCCGCGATCGTCGCCGGCGCAAAGTATCTGCATCTCGGCCAGGAAGACCTCGCCGACGCCGACCTCAAGGCCATCCGCGAGGCCGGTCTGTCGCTCGGCATCTCCACCCACGACGACGCCGAGCTTGCGACCGCGCTCGCCGCCAGACCCGACTATGTCGCGCTGGGCCCGATTTTCTTCACCACCTTGAAGTCGATGCGCTTCGAGCCGCAGGGCATTCCGAAGATCACGGAATGGAAGAAGCGCATCGGCACCATACCGCTGGTCGCGATCGGCGGCATCAAGTTCGAGCACGCCGCGGAGATTTTTGCCGCGGGCGCCGATTCCATCGCCGTCGTCAGCGACGTCACGCAGAATACCGACCCCGACGCGCGGGTGCGGCAATGGCTCGGCCTACCTGCGGAGGCGGCGTGATGCGCCTCGCTCTCTCTACACACTCCGCCGTCATCGCCCGGCTTGACCGGGCGATCCAGTACGCCGCGGCCTCTCCGTTTCCCACTACGGCCTCTGGAATACTGGATCCCCGCTCCCGTGCGCAATTGCGCACTAGGCGGGGATGACAGCGGTAATTGTCTCTCGTGCAGCGATGCCAACGAACTGAATTAAGGAGGATCCCATGAACATCCGCTCCAATCCCGACAAGACCGTTCCCGCCGTCACCACCGGCCCGCTGCCGTCCTCGCGCAAGATCTTCGCGTCCCCGGACGCCGCGCCCGAGCTGCGCGTGCCCTTGCGCGAGATCATCCTGTCCGAAGGCGCCGGCGAGCCGAACCTGCCGGTGTACGACACCTCCGGCCCCTACACCGATCCGTCCGTGACCATCGACGTCAACGCCGGCCTTGCCCGGAGCCGCAAGCAATGGGTGCTGGAGCGCGGCGGCGTCGAGGAATATGAGGGCCGCCAGGTCAAGCCGGAGGACAACGGCAACCTCTCCACCGACAAGGCCGCGCGCGCGTTCAGCGCCTATCACAAGCCGCTGCGCGGCCTCGACGGCCACAAGATCACCCAGCTCGAATTCGCCCGCGCCGGCATCATCACCAAGGAGATGATCTACGTCGCCGCGCGCGAAAATCTCGGCCGCAAGGAGCAGCTCGAGCGCGCGGAAGCAGCGCTCGCCGACGGCGAGAGTTTTGGCGCGGAGGTCCCCGCCTTCATCACCCCGGAGTTCGTGCGCTCGGAGATCGCGCGCGGCCGCGCCATCATCCCCTGCAACATCAACCACTCCGAGCTCGAGCCGATGATCATCGGCCGCAACTTCCTGACCAAGATCAACGCCAATATCGGCAACTCGGCCGTGACCTCGTCGGTCGAGGAAGAGGTCGAGAAGATGGTGTGGGCGATCCGCTGGGGCGCCGACACCGTGATGGACCTCTCCACGGGGCGCAACATCCACACCACCCGCGAATGGATCCTGCGCAACGCGCCGGTGCCGATCGGCACCGTTCCCATTTACCAGGCGCTGGAGAAGTGCAACGGCGATCCGGTCAAGCTGACCTGGGAGCTCTACAAGGACACGCTGATCGAGCAGTGCGAGCAGGGCGTCGACTATTTCACCATCCACGCCGGCGTGCGCCTGTCCTACATCCACCTCACCGCCAACCGCGTCACCGGCATCGTCTCTAGAGGCGGCTCGATCATGGCGAAGTGGTGCCTGGCGCATCACAAGGAGAGCTTCCTCTATACGCATTTCGACGAGATCTGCGACCTCATGCGCAAGTATGACGTCTCGTTCTCGCTCGGCGACGGCCTGCGTCCGGGCTCGATCGCCGACGCAAACGATCGCGCCCAGTTTGCCGAACTCGAGACGCTCGGCGAGCTGACAAAAATCGCGTGGGACAAGGGCTGCCAGGTCATGATCGAAGGCCCCGGCCACGTGCCGATGCACAAGATCAAGATCAACATGGACAAGCAGCTCAAGGAATGCGGCGAGGCGCCGTTCTACACGCTTGGACCGCTGACCACCGACATCGCGCCGGGCTACGACCACATCACCTCAGGCATTGGCGCTGCCATGATCGGCTGGTTCGGCTGCGCCATGCTCTGCTACGTCACGCCGAAGGAGCATCTCGGCCTGCCCGACCGCAACGACGTCAAGGTGGGCGTCATCACCTACAAGATCGCGGCGCACGCCTCCGATCTCGCCAAGGGCCACCCGGCCGCACAACTGCGCGACGACGCCCTCTCCCGCGCCCGTTTCGACTTCCGCTGGAGCGACCAGTTCAACCTCGGCCTCGACCCTGATACCGCGAAAAACTTCCACGACGAGACCCTGCCGAAGGAAGCCCACAAGGTCGCCCATTTCTGCTCGATGTGCGGCCCGAAATTCTGCTCGATGAAGATCACGCAGGACGTGCGGGACTACGCGGCGACGCTGAACGATCCGAACTCGATCGGCATGTCGCTGAGCGGCACCGCCGAGGACGGCATGAAGCAGATGAGTGCGAAGTTCAAGGAGATGGGCAGCAGCGTGTATCTGGATGCGGAGAAGGTTAAGGAGAGCAATCGGGTGTTGTGAGCTCAAGCCTTTCCTTGGGCACCCCGCGAACATCAAAGCCGGGCATTCTGCCCGGCTTTTTGCTGAAAGAATGTTGTGATTGCCTCTCTAGCTACCTATAATTGTACTACATGATTGTTTCTCGCTGCAAGAACTCAGCTTTGACGCAATCCTTTCCATTTGAACTAGGATCGGCATCCATGACCATTCCATTTGACCAAGCCATTAAGGACTCAAATGCGAACCGATCGCTGCTGATTGGAAACGGCTTCTCGATTGCACAGGGCGGCGGAAAGTTTTCGTACGGCAATCTCTTGGACCAATCAAATCTTTCAGCCGGGGGCTCCATTAGGAACGTTTTCAACACGCTGAACACGGTTGACTTCGAATTGGTCATGGAAGCGCTAGAGAGCGCAGCAAAGATCGAGGAAGCCTACGGTGCAAACGATCGAGCCGCGACATTTACTACAGATGCTGTGTCAGTTCGCGAAGCACTGATCCACGCGGTAAGAGAGGTTCATCCCGCGATCTCTTTAGATATTCCACAAGAGCAGCGAGATCGTTGCGGTCAATTCCTTCGCAAATTCGGCAACGTCTTCACCATAAACTACGACCTACTGCTTTACTGGGTCATCCTGAGCGTCGGCGGCAAGATCTTTACCGACGGATTTGGATTGGGTGATGAAGTCGATGGTTTTCGCACCTTCAGTGAGGATGGGATATGCAACACCTATTATCTTCACGGAGCATTGCATCTTTTCCTCGGAGAGGAGCGCGATACACTGAAGCGCGTTGTAACAAGGGGCGCGATAATTGATGAGATTGCAGCAACGATAAGGCGACGAAATCAACTGCCACTCTTCGTGTCAGAGGGATCGTCGACCCAAAAAATGGCTCGAATAAACTCCGTGCCTTATCTTCGGTATTGCTACGACAAGCTTAGTGAGCTTACCGGAGACCTCTTCATTTATGGCCATTCGATCGCCGAGAACGACTACCATCTCTATGATGCTGTTTTTAGAAGCAGCATCGATGAGTTGTATATTTGCGTGTACAAACCCGACGAGAATTTGCAGGCGGTCAAGGAGAGAATTGCGCCGTTTAGCACGAGGAACGGCGATATAGAGATCACTTACGTAGACGCGAGTACAGCCCAAATCTGGTAGTCGGCGTCGATCCGGGTTCAGCCTGTTGTACCTCACAATCTACAGGGTTTGATTTGCCCACCACCCTCCATCGCCTCCCCGACCAGCTCCGCCCCAACCTCCGCCTCGTCTTCGTCGGCACCGCCGCCTCTACGCGCTCGGCCGAGCTCGGGCACTACTACGCCCATCCCGGCAACCGCTTCTGGCGCGCGATCCATGAGGCCGGCATCACGCCGCGGCGCTATCAGCCGGGCGAGTTCGCCGCGCTGATCGAACTCGGCATCGGCTTCACCGATCTCTCCAAGTCGGGCGCCGGGATGGATCACCAGATCGCGACGGAGACGATCGACGTGCCGGGGGTCAGGGCCAAGATCGAGAAGTATCGGCCGCGGACGATTGCTTTCACGAGCAAGAAGGCGGCGAGCTTGTTTTACGGCAGGCCGTCGAGCGGGATTTCGCTTGGGCGGCAGCCGCGCGATGGAAACTTGCCGGAGATTTTTGTGTTGCCGTCGCCGTCCGGTGCTGCGTCCGGGCATTGGACGCTGGAGCCGTGGCGAGAACTGGCCGCGTGGATTGCTGCGCTGGACGTTCAACACCCACAGACCTCGTCCTGAGGAGACCGCGAAGCGGTCGTCTCGAAGGATGGCCGCGGGCGAGATGGTGGGGCCTGCATGGTTCGAGACGGCGCTTCGCGCCTCCTCACCATGAGGAATGGACACCGTCACCCGCGCATGCGCCCTAAAGATCGAAATTGGTCGGCAGCATCACCACGTCTCGAATGGTCATGCCGCGCGGCCGCGTCAGCATGAACATCACGACCTCGGCCACGTCGCTGGCTTCCAGCAGGCTTCCCGAGTCCCTGGCTTCCTTCAGCTTCTCGGGCGGCCAGTCCGCGAGCAGCGCGCTGACGACCGGGCCGGGCGAGATCGAGCCCACGCGAATGCCATGCTTGAAGACCTGGCGCCGCACCGTCTGGACGAAGCAGTTGATCGCCCATTTGGACGACGCATAGACCGGCTCCCACGGCGTCGGAAAATGCGCCGCCAGCGAACTCGTGACGATGATGTCGCCGGTCCGGCGTTCGATCATGTGCGGTAGCACGTCGTGCACGTTTTTCATCACGACGTTGACATTCAGGTTCAGCATCCGGTCGATCGCCATGGTGTCGGCATCGACCAGATCGCCGCCGACATACGTGCCTGCGTTTGCATGCAGGATGTCGAGCTGGCCGGCCTTCTCCAAGACGCGCGGCAACAGCGTTGCGCAGTCTTCTGGATCGAGCAGGTCGACGACCAGCGGGATCACGGTGTCGCCGTGCTTGTTGCAGAGCGCCTTCAGCGCAGCCTCGTCGCGATCGACCATCACCACGCGCGCGCCCGCAGCCAGCATCGCCTCGGCACTCGCCAATCCGATGCCGGACGCGGCTCCGGTCACGGCGGCAACCTTGCCTTCCAATTCTCTCGCCATGGGGGCACCATCCTGCTGAGATTGGCAGTATAGCGATCCAAAGCGACCTGGCGAAGTGGATCACGTCGCAAAACGGTCAACGCGCGTAGGCAATGGGTTTCGCTTTGTTCTACCCATTCTACGCGCCAGAAAACGCGATAGGTTGTCGGAACCCACCCGGCCCGTTCGTCCTCTGGACAATACGCCACCACCCCGGAGACTCCCAATGCCCACCATCACCGCCTTCGAAAGCTCGCCCGACCGCGGCAGGGGACAGGCGCGCGACATGCGGGTTCGCTGGGCGCTGGAGGAAGTCGGCCAGCCCTACGACGTCCGCCTCGTCTCGTTCGCGGCGATGAAGCAACCGGCGCATCTTGCGCTGCATCCGTTCGGGCAGATCCCGACCTTCGAGGACGGCGATCTCGCGCTGTTTGAATCGGGCGCGATCGTGCTCCATCTCGCCGAGCGTTATGCCGGCCTGCTGCCGCTCGAGGTAAATGCGAGGGGCCGCGCGATTGCGTGGATGTTTGCCGCGCTGAGCACGCTGGAGCCGCCGATCGTCGAGCTCGGAATGGCGCTGCTGTTCGAACGCGACAAGAGCTGGTACGAGGCGCGCCTGCCCATGTTGCAGGATCGCGTCCGTACCAGGCTCGGCGAGTTGTCCCGTCGCCTCGGCGATGCCGACTGGCTCGACGGAGCGTTCAGCGCCGGCGATCTCATGATGGTGACGGTGCTGCGCCGGCTCAACACCTCCGGCCTGCTGGACGAATACCCTGACATCGCCGCGTACGTCGCCCGCGGCGAAGCCCGGCCGGCGTTCAGGCGTGCGTTCGAGGCGCAGTCGGCGGTGTTCACCGCCGCGTCGCGTTCGTAGGAGCGGCGCCCCACGCTCAACCGTCGTCCTGACGAATTCCGCCGGCCCATTGCGTCCGTCTCCCCGCCCCTGCATGCTGCCTCCGCCAACACGGAGGAGCCCGCTCATGCTGACGCTCTACTCCTACCCAAAACTGTTCGGCGTCGCGGACAACAACGGCTACGGCCTCAAGGTCTACGCCTTCCTGAAGCTCGCCGGCGTGCCGTTCGTGCACGAGCATGTCTTCGATGCCTCCGCCGCGCCGCGCGGGCAGCTGCCCTACATCGTCGACGACGGCGAGACCATCGGCGACAGCGAGACGATCATCGCGCATGCAATCGCGAAATATCGGCTGAGCATCGATGCCGGGCTTTCGCAGGACGCACGGAGGACCAATCACTTCGTCACCCGCATGCTGGACGATCTCTACTGGGTGATGTCGTACTCGCGCTGGAAGGACGAGCGCTACTATCCGGCGTTCCGCGACGCCTTCATCGCGCAGCATCCGCAGATCAATGCGGAAGGATTCGAGAAGGCGAAGGCGTACAATGCGCAGCGCTATCATTACCAGGGCATCGGCCGCTACACGCCGGAGCAGGCCTATGCGCGAGGCCTTGCGGACCTCGAGGTGCTGGCCGAGATCGTACCCGCCACGGGTTTCGTCCACGGCACAGCGCCGACCAGCGTCGATGCGGGCATCTACGGCTTCATCGCCAACATCTACTACTTTCCGATCCCGACGCCGCTGAAGGCGTTCGTCGATGCGCACACCAATCTCGTCGCGCATTGCGAGCGGATTCATGCGGCGGTCGGAAAATCGTAGGGTGGGCAAAGCGAAGCGTGCCCACCAACTCTTGCGTCCGAGCTGACACCGATGGTGGGCACGGCGCTTACGCGCCTTTGCCCACCCTACGCACCTACCGCATCGTGATCGCGAGCCCGCTGAGATCCGCGTTCGCCATCAGGCCGGTCTGGTAGCCCGACAGCTCCAGCACCGCGCCCTTCTGGTTGGTGAGCACGATGGCGCGGGCGCCGCGGCCGACGGCAAGGCCGGCGCCGGCGGCACCGTAGACGCCGGCGACGTCAGAGGGACGGTTGATGTTGGAGACGCGGCCGCGCAGCACGGTCTTGGAGCCGCCGAAGACGAGGCCGTAGTCGAGCCCGCCGGTGGAGAGCCCATAGGAGCGGCCGCGGAAGTTCAGGACGCCCGAGCCGCCAGAGCCGCCGATGATCCAGCCCGCCTTGTAGATCGTCAGCACCACGGTGCCGCCGTCGGCCAGCGCCGAGGTCGAGAGCCCGGCAAGCGCCGCGATGGCGACCAGCGCGGCGCGAAGGGTGGAAGCGATCTTCATGGGGCGTCTCCGGGGGCTATTTTTCAAGGGAGGGATCGAATCAGACGCAGCGAATCTATCCGATGGATCGCGGCGGGAACATGATGGGGTGGACGTGAGGCGCAAGGTGCAGCATCGCATTCAACTGTCATCGCCCGCGCAGGCGGGCGATCCAGTATTCCAGAGACGGCGGTGGCTGAACGGGGAAGCCGCGGCGTACTGGATGCCCCGGTCAAGCCGGGGCATGACGGCGGAGCTTGGTGCCGCAGGACGGGCAACTTCATGATGCCATTCTGCCCCTGTTTTGCCCGACGGAGCAAGCGATTGCTTCGGCGTTACCGAATTCAAAAAAGCCCAATGATTTCGGCGTAATCCCTACTGTGCATGGGGTTGTTTTCGCGGTTTTCGTTATTGCCCCCCTGCGCCGCCCCCTCATGGCGATTGCAAGTCCCCCGCATGTCGCTACGCTGACGGGCCCTGCACGACCCCCGAGGTGATCCCATGCCGATCCAGCATTTCGCGCCCCCGCCGCATGTGAAGGCACCGCCGCTGTCCTTTGCGACGCGCGTCGGCGATCTCCTGTTCGTCTCCGGCATTCCCGGCTTCGACGGCAATGGCGCGCTGCCCGACGGCTTCGAGGCGCAGTTCGCCAACGTCGCCATCAACATCAAGCGCGTGCTGGCCGAGGCCGGCGCAACCGTCCGCGATCTCGTCAAGGTCAGCGTGCTTCTGACGCGTGCCTCCGACGTCGCCGCCATGAACGCGCTCTATGCCGGTGCCTTCGGTCCGCCGCCCTATCCGGCACGCACCACCTGCGTGGTGCACGCGCTGCCCGATCCGCGGATGCTGATCGAGATCGAGGCGGTGGCGTCGCTTTCGAAGTGAGCAGTGTGACTTGCCGGGCACGCGGCCAAACCAAGTGCCCTGCATCGCCTGACATGTCCGTGAACGGCGGCTCCCCGGCTTGCAAAGGACCGGCTTTTACCGCACGAATTTTCGGGTCACACTTCCCCACAAGGAGATTTTTCATGCGTCGCGTTCTCGCCCTCTGTGCCGTTGCCGGCATCGCCACCTCCGTGTTCGCCGTGCCCGCATCCGCGGCGCCCGGGTATTACGTGATCCGCTGGGACAACACCGGCATCTGCCAGGTCTGGAACGAGGACCTGAAGTACAAGCCGTTCCAGTGGGGCGCCTCGACCTACAAGGTCGTCAGCAAGCCGTTCCCGACCTTCACGGCCGCCTCCGACCTCCAGATCAAGCTGCGCGGGGAGCGCCGCTGCACGCTCTGAGCCTGACGCGACAGACCGGATTTGCAGGGCGGATCGCGCGAGCGATCCGCCCTCTTCTTTGGGCGCGCGGCCCCACATTTTCCGGCCAAAATCCCGCATTTCCGGCGCACGCGCCTTGAACCTGATCAGCAGGCGGAACTACTCACATCTTGTCCGGGGCGCGCTCCCCCAAAGCGCCCCGCACCACCCCTCCCGTCATTGTCGGGAGGCGCATCACATCTTTCATTTGAGGAGCTGATCATGCGTCGTATTTCCGTGCTGTGCGCTGCCGCCGGTCTTGCCGTCACTGCCTTCGTCGCCGCGAGCCCCGCGGAGGCCAGCTATCACCTGATCCGCTGGCAGGACACCGGCTTCTGCCAGATCTGGGACGAAAGCATCCCGACCACGCCGTGGCCCTCCGACTACGCCCGCGTCAGCGCCACCGTGCCGACCTTCGTCGACGCACTCGCGCTGAAGGACCACGCGTTGAGAAACGGCCACTGCACCTGGTAAGATTCGATCGGCGGACGACAAGGGTCGGGCAAGGATGCGCTGCTAGCATCCTTGCCCGTTCGCGTTTCTACTCAGCTCCCGCGGGATCAATCGATGCGCACGCTCATCACGACGGCAGCGATCCTCGCTGCATCGCTCGCACTCGTCTCCACATCGCCGGCGCAGGCGCCGCAATCCTTCCGCGTGATCTCGCCGATCTTCGGCCAGCTCGTCAGCTTCGCGATGCCGTCGAACTTCGTCGCGGTGTTCGAGAACACCAAGGGCGGCCACTACATCCGCGAAGCCGTGCTGAAGGGCGAGACGCCGGAACGCTGGACGCAGATGATCACGGTCATCGGCGAGAAGGGCATGACGCTGACTCAAGGCGCCTCGCCCGAGGCACTCGCAGGCTCCATCGCCGGCGGCTTCAAATCGGCCTGCCCCGACAGCTTTGCGGCACAGCCGCTCGGCGCCACGAATTTCGGCCGCTTCGAGGGTTTTGTCGCGGTGATCGGCTGCGGTCGCGTCGACAGCGGCCCGACCCGCCACAGCGAGACCGCGCTGCTGGTCACGCTGAAGGGCACGACCGACTACTACACCATCCAATGGGCCGAACGCGGCCCCGAGAGCGACGAGCCGCCGGTCAATGACGAGCGCTGGCAAATCCGCCTGCGCGAACTCAGCCCGATCGAGCTCTGCCCGATCGTACCAGGGGAAGCTGCGCCCTATCCGAGTTGCGTGAGCAAGAGCTGAGATTAGAAGCAGCGCAGACGCCGTAGGGTGGGCAAAGCGAAGCGTGCCCACCATTCCATCCATCGCGAAGATGGTGGTCACGGCGCAAATGCGTCTTTGCCCACCCTACGAGATCTCGTCTGAGCGCTCTCACGCGTCCTTGTGCGCGCCGGGATGGATCAGGAGGTCGCGCGCGGCGGCGAGGTCGATGAAGGCTTCCGCGCTGCCGCCGCGGTCGGGATGCATGCCCTTGGCGGCGCGGCGATAGGCCTGGTTGATGTCCTCGCACGTGAGCTGCACCGCGAGCGGCAGGCCGAGCACCTTGCGGGCGCGATCCTCGCTCGAGAGTTTCTTCGGCGTCGCGTTGCGGCGGCCGAAGCGCGGCGCGGTCAGACCATGGACGACATCGAGGACCACGCCGAGGCGGCGCTGGGCCGCCAGCATGACGCTGCGATCGTCATTGTCCACAGCCTGGCGCAGCACCGGAAGCGCCTGCTCGGCGGCCTGTCGCAGCGTGACATCGGGGCTCATCCGCGCGATCTCGGCTATGAGCCGGCCCGCCTCGGCCCAATCGGCCGGCTCCGCCGACCGCAGGCGCTCGAGCGCCAATTTCCAGGATTCAAGCCGTTCCATCATGCGCGCAACGTTTAGCAATGAGAATCAGTATGCCAAGGCCGCCGTTTCCGACCCCTTAATTTCGAGTTAGCCTTTCATGAAATTTCGAAACGAATCCGGGAGGAAAATGTCATGGCATTGCTTGCAAACCACATCGCCGTCGTCACCGGCGCCGGTTCCGGCATCGGCCGGGCGATCGCGGCCGGCTACGCGCGCGAGGGCGCACAAGTGGTGCTGCTCGACGTCAACGCCGACACCGTCGCGGAAGGGGCGCAGGAGATCCGCAAGGCCGGCGGCAGGGCCGAGAGTTTCGCGCTCGACGTGACCCGGCGCGACGACTGCTTTGCGCTGGCCAAGCAGGTCGCCGACAAGGTCGGGCAGGTCTCGATCCTCGTCAACAATGCCGGCATCACCCGCCGCAACGCCTTCACCGCGGAGACGGAGACGGTGGCGAAGGACTGGAACGACATCATCTCGCTCAACCTCAACGGCGTCTTCAACATGACGCAGGCCTTCCTCGCTCCCTTGCGCGCAGCCAAGGGCCGCATCGTCAATATCGGCTCGATCCAGTCCTTCGTGCATCTGCGCACGCCGAGCTCGGCGGCCTACACCACCTCCAAGCACGGCGTACTCGGCTTCACCAAGGCGCTCGCGGCCGAGCTCGGCAAGGAAGGCGTGCGCGTCAACGCGATCGGGCCGGGCTTCATCGAGACCAACATCAACGCCAATGTGCGCGCCACCAATCCGGCGCTGGTGCAGGCCTTCGTCGATCACACCCCGCTGGCGCGCACCGGCAAGCCCGAGGACATCGTGGGTCCCGCGATCTTCCTTGCGTCGGATATGTCGGCCTACGTCACGGGAACGATCGTGATGGTGGACGGCGGATATCGGACGGTGTGAGGAGGACGCTTTCACCACCCGCTCAGTGTCATCGTCCGCCTTGTGCGCAATTGCGCACTGGGGCGGGGCATGACAGCGAATGTGCGGCGCAAGATACGTCCGCATCACCATGCATCTCGCGCCAATCGCGGCGGCTTCGCGGCAATCCCAAGGTCAATTGGTGCGATCGCCCGCGGTTAACCTTTCATTAACCAAACCCGCCCACCGTGGATTTACGGCTTGGGGGTCGTTTGTTCTCGATCCGCTTCCAAAGATGGAAGCGGGCGTTGGTCGGGAGGTGTATTGATGACCACTGTTCATGTCGCCGCGCCGCAGGGCGCAGAATTCCTTGCTCCAAACCAGATCGTTCCGCTGCTGATCGGTGCGACCGTCGACGAGGTCGAGCGCGAGCTCGTGCTCCAGACGCTCGCCCGCTGTGACGGCAATCGCACACGCGCCGCGCGCGTGCTCGGCCTGTCGGTACGCACGCTGCGCAACAAGATCAGGCTCTATGCCGCCTCCGGCATCGACGTGCCGGCCTATCAGGACTAACCAGCGCGTGGCCGCGCGGAGGTCGATCAGTCCGCCGGCGGCGCGCGGCGCGACGATGTGCTGCGAAACAGCCGACGCAGCTCCTGCTGCAGATACGCGCCGGCGAGAACCGCGAGCGCGATGATCGCGACCGCGGCCGCGATCAGCTCGATCGCGCGGAGAACGAAGGCCGTCATGACAGCCCATGACCCCTGCGGCTCTTCGGCGAAAGCAACCGGCACGATATCGGGCACCAACAGCTGGGCAAGGCCGAGCGCAGCGGCAAAAGTGACTGCAGACAAGCAGAACATTTTCCACGCTTCGCGCATCGGTCGCTCCTCGTGAGGTTGTGGCCGCGCGCCCTTCAGTGACACGCCGTCGCGTGCCGCCGGTTGATGTTGATCAATCGGGGGGCGATGCGCGGACAGAATTGCTGCTGTCGTCAAACGACGCTAAGTAGCTTGCTTCCGGTCAAGGGAGCAGTGGCGTGGCAGACGAACAGAAACGGCAGGGACCTCAGGGCCCGCGCGGGCGGCAAGGCGAGCCGGGACGGCCGGGACCGCAGGGACATCCGGGCCGGCGCGGCCCGGACGGCGCGCGCGGCAAGCCGGGACCGCAAGGCAAGCCGGGACCGATCGGAAAGGCTGGCCCCGCAGGCAAGCCCGGCCCGCAAGGCAAGCAGGGCGAGGCCGGTCCGCGTGGCGCTGCCGGGGCGCAGGGACCTGTCGGACCGCAAGGCCCAGTGGGTCCGCAGGGCCCGCGCGGCGAGGCCGGCCCGCCCGGCCAGTTGCCGTCGATCGAGCAGGTATTGCCCTGGCTCGAACAGCTCTTCGACGCCTGGGACGAGCGCCGCCGCCAGCGCGAGCGTGAAGCCGCCGAGCGCGAGGCGCTGGAGGCCGCCGTGCAGGAAACCGACGAGCCGATCGCCGGTGACGAGAGCGACGACGGCGAAGACGACGACCACAAGAAAAAGAAGAAAAAGAAGAAGCACGGCAACAGGGATTAGCAGCCCCGGCTCAGCAAGAGATCCGCTCACGATTCCGGGTCCCGGCTCTGCGGCGCACCGCTGAAGAAGCGCCGCGTCCGGGACACGAGCCCGGATCAGGAAGCCCTTGAGGAATCATCCTTACGTGGCAGCATGCCCATGCGCTCGAACTGCCAGCGCATGGCGCGATACCAGAGATAGCCGACCGCCGCGCCGCACAGCGCCAGGATGACGACGCTCGCGCTCGAGAACGAACCGCCCCACCACATCATCCACGCGGTCCACAGCAGCGTGAAGATGATGGCACCTGCTTTGAGCGGAAGAAGGGGGCGGGTCATGGTCGTGCTCCGGGTTGGCAAAACCCCGGCAGACATCATCGCAAGTCGAGGCGCCCCAAACCGTGAGCCAGATCACGGAACGGGACAGTGGATCCGCTAGCCAAAGCGCAGCCGCGAGCGCTCCTTGGCCCTTTCCGCCTCGACCTCGCGGTCGCGCGCCGGCGCATGGGTGTGCAGCGAGGTGAGGAGCTTTCGCGCCGCCTCCGAGACCTCGGCCACGGCGCGATCGAACGCCGCCTCGTTGGCCTGCGACGGCCTGTTGAAGCCCGACAATTTGCGCACGAACTGCAAGGCCGAGGCATGGATCTCGTCCTCCGTCGCCGGCGGCTCGAAGTTGAACAGCGTCTTGATGTTGCGGCACATGCAGTCTCTCCCGATGTTTTCCTCGAGGACGATCGGCGGAACCAAAATCCTACATCCTTCCGGAGAGTTTTGCTAAGATCCGCCGCAACGCGGCCGCCGGATACGAGCCGCATGGGGAGAGAAACATGAAGACTTCTTGCGCGGCGCTGTCGGCCATTCTGCTGTCCATCTCGGCGTCGGCGATGGCTGCCGATTATCCTGCACCGAAACAGGGCGACTGGATCGCCAGGGATTTCAAGTTCCACACCGGCGAGGTCATGCCGGAGTTGCGGCTGCATTACACCACCGTCGGCGAGCCGAGCGGGCAACCGGTGCTGGTGCTGCATGGCACCGGCGGCTCGGGCGCAAGCATGCTGACGCCAGGCTTTGCCGGCGAGCTGTTCGGCGCGGGCCAGTCGCTCGACGCCGCCAAATACTACATCATCATTCCCGACGGCATCGGCCATGGCAAATCGTCAAAACCGTCCGACGGCATGAAGACCGGCTTTCCGAAATACGACTACGACGACATGGTCGAGGCGCAGTACCGCCTCGTGACGGAAGGACTCGGCGTCAAGCATCTGCGGCTCGTCATCGGCAATTCGATGGGCGGCATGCACACCTGGCTGTGGGGCGAGAAATATCCGAAGGCGATGGACGCGCTGATCCCGATGGCCTCGCAACCGACCGAGATGGCATCGCGCAACTGGATGCTGCGGCGGATCATGCTCGACACCATCCGCAACGACCCCGACTACAATGGCGGCAACTACTCCAGCCAGCCGCGCATGATGAAATACGCCGTCACCGCCTACGGCATCGCGAGCATCGGCGGAACGCTGGCCTATCAATCGCAGGCGCCGACGGCGGCCAAGGCCGACAAGATCGTCGACGAGCGGCTCGCGACGCCGATCACGGCCGATGCCAACGACTTCGTCTACCAGTGGGAGTCCTCGCACGACTACAATGCCGGGGAGAAGCTGGAGCAGATCGAAGCCTCGTTGCTCCTGATCAACTCCGCCGACGACGAGCGTAACCCGCCGGAGACCGGCCTCACGGACGCGGCGATGAAGCAGGTCAAGAACGGCCGCCTGTATCTGATCCCCGCCAGCACCGAAACGCGCGGTCACGGCACCACCGGCAATGCAAAGTTCTACAGCGAGCAGGTCAGGCAATTGCTGCAAACCGCGCCGCAACGGACGATGTAGAATCGGCGGGCCGCACGTCCTCATATCGCAATGCATCATGTGCGGCGCCTCTCGCGCCGCATATTATTTGAGCATGCAATGCGCTGACAGCTCGGGCTTAATCGCGTCAGCGACACGAATCGAGGCGCGGAGCGATCGCGCGCCATTGGCACGACACGCGATGAGGAGGATCGCATGCGCAGGCTCGCACTGTGCGTTTGGCTGGCTGCGATGACGGCGCTGACGAGCGCGGCGCTTGCGTTCGACAACGGGCAATATGATCACGTCCCGCCCGACATCCGCGCTTGGTTCAAGAGCGTGATCGCGCCGAACGGCGTGCCCTGCTGCGACATCTCCGACGGTCATCGCACGGACTATGACGTGCGCAACGGCGCCTATTGGGTACCGATCGAGGGACAGTGGATGGCAGTGCCCGAACGCGCCATCATCCGCGACCGCGGCAACCCGGTCGGCCAGGCCGTGGTGTGGTACGTCCACCATCGCGGCACCATCATCATCAGCTGCTTCGTGCCCGCCGATGCAGTGTAGCGCGTCGTAATGGATTTCATTGGCTGGGGCGGCCCGATCGGGTAGCTTGCCCCCAAGCTGATGCGGAGACACGCCGTTGACCGATCTTTGCGCCGAAGACCTCGCCACCATCTATGCCAAGCCGAGCCCGCGCGTGATAGCAAAGGCACGTCCCGCGATCGATGCGCATGCGAAGAAATTCATCGAGATGTCGCCGTTCTGCGTGCTCGCGACGTCAGGCGCGGACGGCAGCGTCGACGCCTCGCCGCGCGGCGGCGGCATCGGCTTCGTCCACGTCGCCGGCCCCAACCAGCTGCTGATGCCCGACCGCTCCGGCAACAACCGGATCGACAGTTTTCGCAACGTCGTCGAGGGCTCGGGCTTCGTGCATCTGTTGTTCTTCGTCCCCGGCATCGACGAGACGCTGCGCGTCGGCGGGCGCGGCACGCTCTCGGCCGATCCGGATCTGCTCGCCGCGATGGTGGAGTTCGGCAAGCCACCGCGCGCGGTGCTGAACGTCGCGGTCAGCGAAGTCTATTTCCACTGCGGCAAGGCGCTGATGCGCTCGAAGCTGTGGTCGCCGGAGAAGGTGCAGCGCTCGGTGATGCCGAGCATCGTCGAAGTCATTCACGACCAGACGGGCCTGGGCGAACCGGAGAGTCAGGAGATCGTGGAAGAGCGCTACAAGCAGCAGCTGTAGGCGCGCTTTCGTTCCGCAAACAGATCGTCATGCCCGGGCTTGACCCGGTCATCCACGTCTTCATTGCGCGCAGCACGGGGATGGCCGGGTCAAGCCCGGCCATGACGAATGGAGAGAGCGGGGGCTGAGCTTAATGCCCCTCGCCCTCGAGCCCGCCGACGTGCTTCTGGGTGTAGAGCTCGAGGCCGATGCGGCCGATCAGGTCGAGCTGGGTTTCGAGGAAGTCGATGTGGTGCTCCTCGTCGCTCATCAGCTTCTCGAACAGGTCGCGCGTGACGTAGTCCTTGACGCCGTGGCAGTAGGTCGCCGCTTCCTGGTAGAGCGCCCGCGCGCTCATCTCGGCGGCGAGATCGCACTCGATGATCTCCTTGACGTTCTGGCCGATGCGCAGGGGATCGAGCACCTGCATGTTCGGGAAGCCGTCGAAGAACAGGATGCGCGCGGTGAGCTTGTCGGCGTGCTCCATCTCCTCGATGGATTCCTTGCGCCAGACCTTGGCCATGTCCAGCAGGCCCCAATTGTCGAGGAAGCGGTAGTGCAGCCAGTACTGGTTGATCGCAGTCAGCTCGTGACGCAGTGCCTTGTTGAGGTAGTCGATGACTTTTGCGTCGCCCTGCATGGTTCACTCCAGCTCTTGCAGTCCAACTCGATCCTAAACCGAATTTAGAACGCTTCTAAATGAGTTTACGGAAGGGGGCAACCGGCTACGGGGACGCAGCGGGGGAAAAGCTCAGCCGACAGCGCGGAAGATTTCAGCAGGCCGCGAGCGCGAACTGGGCGGACTCGGCCGTCTCGTCATTGGCGGCCACGGTGTGGCTGTGCGGGCAGCCGGACTTGGCGCACGGGCCAAGCGCTTCATCGATGATGGTCTTGATCGTCCGCGCGCAGCGGCCGCATTCGGCGCTACAGCCGAGGCAGCCATAGACCTGCTTGGCATGGCGCACGGCGTCGTCGGACTCGGCCACAGCGGCGCGGATGTCGTCATCGCTCAGCACGTTACAGGAACAAACGATCATGGAAGCGGCAGGCCCTTCGGTGATGCGCCATCATCGATATTTAACGGGCCAGCCGGATGCAAAGGGAAAAACCGGTATTTGAAGCTATTCCAAACTGACCCGGAAACAGCCTAGAACGGCTCTAAAATAGGGTGTTGCGCTGGATCAAGATGGTGGCGGCCGGATCTAGTCGCCGCCACCGCCTCCCCCACCGTCGCCGCCGCCTCCGCAATCCCCGCCGCTGCTGCCGCTATCGCTGCTGGAACAGCTGCCGGTGTCGGTCGAGTTCCCCGAGCTGTCGCTGGAGAACCAGCTTCCCAGCGAGAAGCCGTCGCTGGTCCCCGAATAGCTGTCGCCGCCGCCATCGCTGCCGGCCCCTGCGCGGGAGCGGCGTTGGCCGCGATTCTGGAGGTGGGTGATCCAGCCGTAGCCGATGGCGAAGACGATCCCGGCAGCAATCAATGCATTGATCATCGCGTTGCCCATCATCGCCTCCCTGGCGGAGCTGCGGTCCACACCAATTCGTCGCACCCGGCCAAGGTGCCGTTCATTGATCATTCAAACGAAGTATGGAACTTTACCCCCCAAAGAGTTCCCGCGTGTTTGTGCGAAAGGTCAAGCCAATGAAGAAGTCGCTCCTGGCAGTCGCTGCCCTCACCGCTGTGGCCCTGACGGCCGGGACGCCGGCCCATGCGCAGCGCGGCGTCGCTGCCGGCGTGGCGGCTGGGATCATCGGCGGCGCCATTGTCGGCGGCGCGCTCGCTTCCCCGTATTATTACGGACCCGGACCGGGCTACGCGTATGGTCCGGGTTATGGCCCTGGTTACTACCCGCCCCGCTACTACGCGCCGGGCCCGGGTTATGCCGCCGACGACTATTACGGCGGCTGCGTCTGGCAGAGGCAGCGCTTCTGGGACGGCTATGGCTGGCGCGTCCGCCGCGTCAGGGTCTGTGGCTGAGGCGCCAAAAGCCGGTTCACGACGGATGCGCCGTTCATCTCGGAGCCCGAAAAAGACCGCTTTTTCTCGTCACAGCTCTGTGTGCGTTTACCGTGGATTGACCATTTGCGCGCTTCCTAGCTGCAAGGCTAATTCCATCAGAGTGTGCGTGAACCTTTGAACCCCGGGCGCCTCTAACAAGGGGAACCCATCTCCCAGGAGAGCCAAGAGCATGAAGAAGACTTTAGTTGCCGCCCTCACGGTTGCGACGGTCGCCGGTTCGCTGGTGACCGCTGCTCCGTCCGCAAAGGCCCATGACGGCGTCGGCGCGGGCATCGCGGCCGGCCTGATCGGCGGCGCCATCGTCGGCGGCGCGATCGCCTCGAGCCGTCCGGCCTATGGCGGCCCCGTCTACGTCGCCGAGCCCCCGCCGCCCGCGCCCTGCTACTGGCAGCGTCAGCGTTACTGGGACGGTTACGGCTGGGTCATCCGCCCGGTTCGCGTCTGCTACTGATCTGATCGCCATGGCGCTCGTGAGCGCCGCGATCGAAGCCCGGCCGAGACCATCGGCCGGGCTTTTTCTTTTGGTCCCGCGCGCTATCGCGCCGCCTCGATCGAGCGCAGCACCTCTTCGCTCGGCCAGCAATCGACCTTCAGGCCCGCCGACTTTTGATAAGCACCGAGCGCTGCGCGCGTCTGCATGCCGGCCTTGCCGTCGATCTTGTCCTTGTAGAGCCCGACGCGCGTGAGCCCGCGCTGCATGGTCTCGACGTCCCTGGTGCGCAATTGCTTCGAGGCCGACCACGGCGTTGCGAAGGGCAACGGGCTCGTCATGCGGTCGCTGAGATGACCGACGAACAGCACGTAGAGGTCGGAGAAATTGTATTCCTTGATGACGAAGTAGTTCTTCGTGGTCAGGAACGACGGGCCGTAGATTCCTTCCGGCTGCAGCAACGAGGCCGGCTGCGCCTGCTCCGCGGCGCTGAGCTTTTGTCCACGCACCGGCACGAAGCCTTCGCGCAGCCATTGGCTGATCGGCTTCGTCACCTCCGGCACCCCGGTGGTGCAATCGACCTTCGCCGGCGCCTGCACCTCGTAGGCCCAGCGCACTCCGCTCTGCCACCCCTTGTTGACGAGCTGCTGGGCGGCGGAGGCGAGCGCATCCGGCACCGAGTGCCAGATGTCGATGCGGCCGTCGCGGTCGAAGTCGACGCCGTGCTTGTAATATTCGGACGGCAGGAATTGCGTGAGCCCGGTGGCGCCGGCCCAGGACGAGCGCATGTCCTTGCGCGTCACCACGCCCTCGCCCAGGATCTTCAGCGAGAGGATGAACTCGTTGCGATAGGTGTCCTTGCGGCGCCCGACATAGGCCTGCGTCGCCAGCACGCGGACCAAATCATACGGCAGCGTGTAGCGGCCGTAGTCGGTCTCGCGGCCCCAGATCGCGAGCATGACGGTCGCCGGCACGCCGGAGCTCTTCTCGATCTCGGTCAGCGCGGGACGATATTTTTGCAGGAGCCGCTGCCCCTCGGCGGCAAGGCGCGCGATCGAGGCGTCCCTGACGTAGTCGGCCGGCACCTGCACGAACTCGGCCTGCGACGGCGCGCCGGTCGCCGGCCGGCCCGGCAGGATCAGATCCGGCAGCTTGTAATCCGGCTCGAGCCCGCGCGTCTCTTGCTCGAACGTCGCGCGCGACACGCCGGCCGCCTGCGCCTCCGGCCAGAGCGAGGCGATGAACTGCGTGAAGGCGGCGTCGGCGGCGCGGGCGGACGACCAGCCACAGGTGACAACGATCACCGCAGCGATGAGCGCCCGCCGCATCATGCCGCCATCACCGCGTCAGCTTCTTGTACTTCACGCGGTGCGGGATGATGCTGTCCTGGCCGAGCCGGCGCATCTTGTCCTTCTCGTAGTCCTGGAAGTTGCCTTCGAACCATTCGACATGGCTGTCGCCCTCGAAGGCCAGGATGTGGGTCGCGATGCGGTCGAGGAACCAGCGATCATGGCTGATGATGACGGCGCAGCCGGCGAAATCCTCCAGCGCCTCTTCGAGCGCGCGCAGCGTGTCGACGTCGAGGTCGTTGGTCGGTTCGTCGAGCAGCAGGACGTTGGCACCGGACTTGAGCATCTTGGCGAGATGCACGCGGTTGCGCTCACCGCCGGAGAGCGCGCCGACCTTCTTCTGCTGGTCGGCGCCCTTGAAGTTGAACGACGAGCAATAGCCGCGCGAATTGACTTCCTTCTTGCCGAGCAGGATCAGCTCGTTGCCGCCGGAGATCTCCTCCCACACGTTCTTGTTGCCGTCGAGCGCGTCGCGCGACTGGTCGACATAGCCGAGATGCACGGTCTCGCCGACCGTGATGGTGCCCTTGTCCGGCTGCTCCTGCTTGGTGATCATCTTGAACAGCGTGGTCTTGCCGGCGCCGTTGGCGCCGATCACGCCGACGATGCCACCAGGCGGCAGCTTGAAGGTGAGATCGTCGATCAGCAGACGATCGCCGTAGCCTTTGCTGAGGCCTTCGAAATCGACCACGTTGGCGCCGAGCCGCTCGGCGACGGGGATGATGATCTGCGCGGTCTGGGTCTGCTTCTCGCTCGCCTGCTTCAGCAGTTCCTCGTAGCGCTGGTAGCGCGCCTTGGACTTGGCCTGGCGTGCCTTCGGCGAGGACGCGACCCATTCCTGCTCGCGCGCAATCGTCTTCTGGTGCGCGGCGTCCTCGCGGCCTTCCTGCTCCAGCCGCTTCTGCTTCTGCACCAGCCAGGACGAGTAGTTGCCCTCGTAGGGAATGCCCTTGCCGCGATCGAGCTCGAGGATCCAGCTGGTGACGTTGTCGAGGAAGTAGCGATCGTGGGTGACGATCAGGATCGCGCCGGGATAGTTGCGCAGATGGCCTTCCAGCCACGACACCGACTCGGCGTCGAGATGGTTGGTCGGCTCGTCGAGCAGCAGCAACTCGGGCTGGTCAAGCAGCAGCCGGCACAGCGCGACGCGGCGGCGCTCACCGCCGGAGAGTTTTGTGACGTCGGCATCGTCGGGCGGGCAGCGCAGCGCGTCCATGGCCTGGTCGACCTTGCTGTCGAGATCCCAGAGGCCCTGGGCCTCGATCTCGTCCTGCAGCTTGGTCATCTCGTCGGCGGTCTCCTCGGAGTAGTTCATCGCCAGCTCATTGTAGCGATCGAGGATGGCCTTCTGCTTGGCGACGCCCAGCATGACGTTCTCGCGCACGGAAAGCTTGGCATCGAGCTGCGGTTCCTGCTCGAGATAGCCGACGCGGGCGCCCTGGGCGACCCAGGCCTCGCCATTATACTCCTTGTCGAGGCCGGCCATGATCTTGAGCAGCGTCGACTTGCCCGAGCCGTTGACACCGAGCACGCCGATCTTGGCGTCCGGGTAGAAGCTCAGATGGATGTTATCGAGCACCTTCCGGGTCGGGTAGCTCTTGGTCAGGCCCTGCATGAAATAGATGAACTGGCGCGCCATCGGTCCCGTGAAACCTTCGATTTGAGGAAATTTGCTTGCCGCCGATGTAGCGATCCCGCCCCCAAAGGGCAACGTTTTCCCTCCGTTCACCACGGATGAATACGGGATGGACACCATGCTGACGCCAATCCGGACAATTGAAACCATTTTTTAATAAAGCAGGCCAAAGCTCGTCACGGCGCCGAAAAAGACGCCACCCGCGGCAGAAGCGGCGGGGAGAACAGCGAGGCCGCATCATGGCTCTGATCGAGACCCATTCTCTTCCCGTTCCGGCAGAAGCCGGCAGCACCTCCGCGCTCGTCGCGGAGATCAAGGGCTTCTGGAAGGGCTTCTTCGCCACCGCCTTCAACCCCTACCGGCCCGAGCTGCACTACATGCGCGGCCCCGGCCCCGCCTGGCGCGCCAAGCACGGCATGGATGCGCCCATCCGGCTGAAGCCCCGCGACCTCTGAGCCCTTTCCCGCTATCGGATTTTTGAAGACGCGAGCTGCTTGCGCGCAGGTGTGATTGCGCGCAACCATGGCCCGGTTCCGACGATGGCACCCGCCTGGCGCCATCACCTCTCGCCATGGATGAACGCTGATGACGCGGCTGCGCTGTGCAATTCTCGACGACTATTTCAACATCGCCCTCGACGTCGCCGACTGGCCGAAACTGTCCGACCGCATCGACGTCACCGTGTTCAGCCATCCCTTCACCTCGGAGCAGGCTGCGGCCAGCGCGCTCGCCGATTTCGAGATCGTCTGCGCGATGCGCGAGCGCACCGCGTTCCCCAAGAGCCTGTTCGATAGCTTGCCGAAGCTGAAGCTGCTGCTGACGTCAGGCATGCGCAATGCCTCGATCGACATGGAGGCCGCGAAGGCGAAGGGCGTTGCGATCGGCGGCACGCAATATTCCCGCGATCCCACGGCACCGCTGACCATGGGCCTGATCCTGGAGCTGACCCGCGGCATCGGCCGCGAGAATGCGCGCATGCATGCCGGCGAGCCCTGGCAGACCTTTGCCGGTGTCGAGATCGAGGGGCTGACGCTCGGCATCGTCGGGCTCGGCAAGCTCGGCAGCAAGATGGCGGGCATTGCGAAAGCATTCGGCATGAACGTGATCGCCTGGAGCCCGAACCTCACGCCGGAGAAATGCAAGGCGGCCGGCGTCGGCTACGCCACCAAGGAGGAGCTGTTCGCCAAGGCCGACATCGTCACCATCCATGTGGTGCTGAGCGAGCGTTCGCGGGGACTGGTCGGCGCTGCGGACCTCGCGCGGATGAAGCCGACGGCCTTCCTCGTCAACACCGCGCGCGGGCCGATCGTGGATGAGCAGGCCCTGCTGGAGGCCTTGCAGCAGCGGAAGATCGCGGGCGCCGGCTTGGATGTGTTCTCGGTCGAGCCGCTGCCGGTCGACCATCCCTTCCGCAAGCTCGACAATCTCGTGCTGACGCCGCATCTCGGCTACGCGACCGAGGACGGCTTGCGCATCCATTACGGCCAGATGGTCGAGGCGATCGACGCCTGGACCCGCGCCGGCGAGATGCCGCGCAAGCTGGCCTGAAACGAAAAGGGCGTGCCGACGGCACGCCCTTCGCAATCTGAATTGTCTCGCAGCGCCTAGCGCACGGTGACCGGCGCGGGCAGCGGCGGCACCACGGTCGGCTGCGTACCCGGGACGGGGCCGGCCTGGGCCGCCATCGGGGCCGGCGCACCGGGGGTGGGCGCAGCCGAGGCGGTCGCCGTTCCCGGCGCCGGACCACCCGGCATCACCACCACGCGCGTGCCGACCTTGACCCGGTCGAACAGGTCGGAGACGTCCTCGTTCAGCATGCCGATGCAGCCGGAGGAGACGAACTTGCCGATCGTCGAGGGCTGGTTGGTGCCGTGGATGCGGTAGACGGTCGAGCCGAGATACATCGCGCGGGCGCCGAGCGGATTGCCGGGACCGCCGGCCATGAAGCGCGGCAGATAGGGCTGGCGCTCGATCATTTCCGTCGGCGGATGCCAATCCGGCCACTCGGCCTTGCGGGTGATCTTCTGCACGCCGGTCCAGGTGAAACCGTCGCGGCCGACGCGGACGCCATAACGGACCGCGCGGCCATTGCCGAGGACGTAGTACAGATAGGTGTTCGGGGTATCGACGATGATCGTTCCGGCCGGCTCCTTGGTCGCGAGCGAGACCTCCTGGCGGCGCAGGTTCGGCGGCAACTGTGCCGGCGCGGCGTCGGGCTGCTCCTCGGGCGGGAGCGAGGCGATCGCCATCGGCCGGCCATCGGCGCCAACCGGCGGCTGCCCGGCCTGGACCGCTCCGGTCGCGGCGGGACCACCGACGGCTTCCGGCGGACGCAGGCCGTCGCTGCCGGGGGCCTGCTGAGCGGGACGGTCGGCATAGATCACCGCGGGCGGGCCGGCGGGGCGGCCGTAGCGGGGATCGTCGGGCGACATCACCGGCCCCTGCGGCGGCGCAGCCGAGTAGACGGGAGCGCCGGCGGGACGGCCATAACGGGGATCATCCGGCGACATCACCGGCCCCTGCGGCGGCGCAGCCGAATAGACCGGAGGACCAGCGGGGCGGCCGTAGCGCGGATCGTTGGGCGAGATCGGACCGCCCGGGCCGGGCGGCGGCAGCGATGCCTGCGGCAGCGCGTCGTCGTCATCTTCCAGCGCGTCGAAACTCGGCGTGCGGTCGCCGGGGCGGTATTCAGCCGGAGCGCCGTAGCTCGGCGCCTGCTGGACCGGATAGCTCTGGGCCTGTGCGAGCGAGGTTCCCGCCGCAGCGACTGTTGCGGCAGCGCATATCGTCAGAAAATGTTTGATCATCATCGCTCTTGTATAGTCCCCAGGCCCTATCGGACCGCTAACGGCCAGATGACCGAAGATAGCGGCACATTCAAGACATTACAGGCCGATTTGCGCCGGATTTGCCGATTTGTGATCCGCAAGACTACCGTTGCTCCGTTGCATCACGGGGGCGGAAATCGCATTCCGCCGTGGATTGCCGGAGTCATCGACCCCGATTTTAAGGGAACGGCGCGGAGGGGTTGCGATATGTTCGAATCAGCCTGATTCGCCGCCGCTTTGAGCTCCGATTCCGCGTGGCGAACGCGGCAACCAGTACTGTCACCGCGTTCAGATGGCTCATTGGCCCTGGCCACCTCGCCGCCGGGGCGGAAATTCGCAATCCCTCGATGCTTCCCGGCTTTCGCTTCCTGCTTGCCGCGATCCTGCTGTCAACCTCCATCCTGGTGTTCGGCTTGGGCGCCGCCGCGCTGCTGCGGGCGAGCCACGAGCAGTATGTCAGCAACCCCTCCTGGCGGAACGGCCCGCAGGAGCAGATGTTTGCCCAGGCATCCGAGCCGGCCCAGCCGGTGCTCGCGGCCTTGCGGGCGGAGCCGGAGCCGGCCGAGCCCACCGCGCCGTCGCTGCGCGACCAGGTGCCGACCATCGCTCTGCCGGTGAGCGAGCCCGAGCAGGTCGCGGCGGTGACGAGTGAGGCTGACGCTGAGCCCCAGGTCGCTACACCGTCGGCTGAGGCGCCAGCCGCCGAACCGGCCAAGACCGAGACGACGACGGAAGCCACGGCACCAGCTCCCACCGACACGCTCACCCCTGCCGACACCACGGCATCGATCCCCGAGGCCCCCCCTGTCCCGACCGCCGGCGCGCCGGCCCCGGCTGACCCTAGCCTCGCCCTGGAATCCTCGGCGCTCGATGCCGCCTCGGCCAGGATGGCTGCACTGAACGATCCCGCGACCACGGCCTGGAAGGATCCGCCGGCCAAGGCCAAGGCGGACAGCAGCGCACCGGACAGCAAGGCGACGAAGCCGCGGGCGAAGGCGAAGAAGCGGCACCGCGTGGTGCGGCGCCCGCCGCCTCAACAGCTGCAGCAGTCGCTTGACCCGTTTGGACAGCCGCAGCAGACCTTCGCTACGACGACCACGCGCGCGCGCCAGTAAGCTTACGCCGGCCCGGTCGCGACCGGCGGGCCGCCGGCCTGGCCCCATTCCGACCATGAGCCGTCATAGAGCGCGGTATCGGTGATGCCGAGGCGATAGAGCGCGAGCGTCAGCACGCCGGCCGACACACCCGAGCCGCAGCTCGTCACGATCGGCGCATCGAGCTTGACGCCGGCACCGGTGAAAGCGGCACGCAGATCGTCGAGCGGCTTCATCGTTCCGGTCGCGGCATCGAACAGGAGATTGTAGGGCACGTTGCGGGCGCCGGGGATGTGGCCGGAGCGGATGCCCGCGCGCGGCTCGGGCGCGCGGCCCTCGAAACGGTCGGCGGCGCGTGCGTCGATCACCTGCTCTTTGTTGCTTTCGACGTTGGCGATGAGCTGCTGCATGCTGCGCACGCGTTTTGAATCATAGCTCGCCTTGAACGTCGCAGGCTTCGGCTTCACCTCGCCGCTCTCGACGGGACGCCCCTCGGCGCGCCACTTCTTCAGGCCGCCATTGAGGATGCGTACATTGCCGTGGCCGAAAGCCAGGAACATCCACCACGCGCGCGGCGCGGCGACCCAGCCGCCGGCATCGTAGATCACGACCGTGTCGGCATTACCGATGCCGAGATTGCCGACGTCGCGGCCGAACTGCTCGGCGCTCGGATACATATGCGGCAGCGGGTTGGAATGATCCGACACCGCGTCGACGTCGAAGAACACCGCGCCGGGCAGATGCGCGGCGAGATAGTCGTCCTTCGGCAGCGGCAGCACGCCCGGCAGCTTGAAGCTGGCGTCGAGCACTTTAAGGTTGGCGTCGTTGATATGGGCGGCGAGCCATTCGGTGGAGACGAGGGGGTCGGGGGTCATCGATCTTTCCTTGTCATTCCGGGGCGCGCGTAGCGCGAGCCCGGAATCTATCGCGCGGCAGAGATGGTGGATGAATGGATTCCGGGTTCGCGCTACGCGCGCCCCGGAATGACGAAGGGAGAGATCTAACCCTTCTTCTTCGGCTCCCACTGCTCCGTCGGGCCGCCGGCGTCGCGCCAGGCGGCGTAGCCGCCGGCGATGTGGGCGACGGGCTTGAGGCCCATGTCCTGCGCGGTCTTGGCAGCGAGCGCGGAGCGCAGGCCGCCGGCGCAGTGGAAGACGAACTTCTTGTCTTCCTGGAAGATCGGCTTGGCATAGGGGCTCTGCGGATCGATCCAGAATTCCAGCATGCCGCGGGTGCAAGCGAACGCGCCGGGGATGCGGCCGTCGCGCTCGATCTCGCGGGGATCGCGGATGTCGACGATGACGACGTCACCGTTCTTGGATATCTCGATGGCGTCCTTGGCGGTGAGCGTCTCGATCTCGGCATTGGCCTCGTCGATCAGCGCCTTGATGCCGCGGGTGATGGTCTGGGGCATGGGTCTTCCCTTCTGTTATTTCGTCATTCCGGGGCGATGCGCAGCATCGAACCCGGAATCCATTTATCGACGAACATTGCGGCCCGATGGATTCCGGGTTCGCGCTACGCGCGCCCCGGAATGACGGGAAGCTAGTGCGTCAATTCCTTCATCGCACCCTCCAGCCCCTCGATCGTGATCGGGAACATGCGATTGGTGAAGATGCGCTTGATGATGGTGGTCGATTCCGAATAGTCCCAGTGCTTCTGCGCGACCGGATTGAGCCACACCGTATGCGGATAGGTGCGGATGATGCGGTCGAGCCAGACCGAACCCGGCTCCTCGTTGACATGCTCGACCGAGCCGCCCGGCACCATGATCTCGTAAGGCGACATCGAGGCGTCGCCGACGAACACGACCTTGTAGTCGTGCGGGTATTTGTGCAGCACGTCCCAGGTCGGCGTGCGGTCGGTGAAACGGCGCTTGTTCTGCTTCCACACGCCTTCATAGAGGCAGTTGTGGAAGTAGAAGTACTCCATGTGCTTGAACTCGCTCTTCGCCGCCGAGAACAGCTCCTCGACCTGCTCGATATGCGAATCCATCGAGCCGCCGATGTCGAAGAACACCAAGAGCTTCACCGCGTTGCGCCGCTCGGGCCGCATGTGCACGTCGAGATAACCGTGATTGGCGGTCTCGCGGATGGTGGTGTCGAGATCGAGCTCATCAGGCGCGCCGGTGCGCGCGAACTTGCGCAGGCGCCGCAGCGCCACCTTGATGTTGCGGATGCCGAGCTCGACATTGCCGTCGAGATCCTTGAACTCGCGCTTGTCCCACACCTTCACGGCGCGGTTGTTGCGGTTCTTCTCCTGACCGATGCGGACGCCCTCGGGATTATAGCCGTGGGCCCCGAACGGCGAGGTGCCGGCGGTGCCGATCCACTTCGAGCCGCCCTGATGCCGCCCCTTTTGCTCCTCGAGGCGTTTCTTCAGGGTCTCCATGAGCTTGTCCCAGCCCATGGCCTCGATCTGCTTCTTCTCTTCCTCGGTGAGATACTTCTCCGCGAGCTTCTTCAGCCACTCCTCGGGGATCTCGGCCTTGTCCATGGCCTCGAGCAGGCTCTCCAGCCCCTTGAACACGGTGCCGAAGACGCGGTCGAACTTGTCGAGATTGCGCTCGTCCTTCACCAGCGAGGCGCGCGACAGATAGTAGAAATTCTCGACGGTGTAGTCCGCGAGGTCAGCGTCGAGCGCCTCCATCAGCGTGAGGTATTCGCGCAGCGTCACGGGGACCTGCGCATCGCGCAGAGAAGTGAAGAATTGCAGGAACATGGGTGACAGATTGCCCGTCGGGGGGCGGACGTCAAGGGGCGCTTCACCTCTCCCATTGGGAGAGGTGAAGCGAGATCGCGAACGCTGCTGGACCGGGAGGCTTTTTGCTCTAGAATTGGCCGCCTCACGGGGTTGTTTTGGGGACGTTTGCAATGGGAATTCTCGCAGCACTCATCATCGGCGCGATCGCCGGCTGGCTCGCCGGCAAGATTGTCCACGGGGCGGGATTTGGGCTGATCGGCAACATGGTCGTCGGCATCATCGGCGCGCTGGTGGCGGGCTGGGTGCTGCCTCAGCTGCACATCCAGCTCGCCACCGGCACGGTCGGCGCCATCGTGGATGCCACCATCGGCGCGGTGATTGTGCTCGTCATCCTTTCGCTGATAAAACGGGTCTGAAAGCCTGACCGAACCAGGAACGGCCGCCATGAGCGGCCGTTCCGTTTGTTGGACCAGGGCGATGCCTGCAGGGCAAGATCTGGGACGACGACCAACAAGGACGCGCGATGAAATTTACCGGCACCAAGGACTATGTTGCGACCGACGATCTCAAGGTCGCCGTCAATGCCTCGATCGTGCTGGAGCGCCCGCTCCTCATCAAGGGCGAGCCCGGCACCGGCAAGACCGTGCTGGCGGAGGAAGTGGCCAAGGCGCTGAACGCGCCGCTTCTGACCTGGCACATCAAGTCCACCACCAAGGCGCAGCAGGGCCTCTACGAATACGACGCGGTGTCGCGCCTGCGCGACAGCCAGCTCGGTGATGCCCGCGTCTCCGACATCAGGAACTACATCAAGCGCGGCAAGCTGTGGGAGGCGTTCACCGCCGAACAGCGCCCGGTGCTGCTGATCGACGAGATCGACAAGGCCGACATCGAGTTCCCGAACGATTTGCTGCTCGAGCTCGATCGCATGGAATTCCATGTCTACGAGACCGGCGAGACGATCAAGGCGAAGCAGCGCCCGATCATGATGATCACCTCCAACAACGAGAAGGAGCTGCCGGACGCGTTCCTGCGCCGCTGCTTCTTCCACTACATCAAGTTCCCCGACGCCGACACCATGGGCCGCATCGTCGACGTCCACTTCCCCGGCATCAAGAAGCGCCTGGTGGAAGAGGCGCTGCGCATCTTCTTCGAAGTGCGCGAGGTGCCCGGCCTGAAGAAGAAGCCGTCCACCTCGGAGCTTTTGGACTGGCTCAAGCTGCTGCTCAACGAGGACATGAGCGTTGAGCAACTGCGCGAGCGCGATCCGCGCAAGCTGATCCCGCCGCTGCACGGTGCGCTGCTGAAGAACGAGCAGGACGTGCATCTGTTCGAGCGGCTGGCGTTCTTGAGCCGAAGGGAAGTGTAGGTCGGGCCGCCAACCGCACGCCCGGTGTCGTCCCGGCCTAGTGCGCAATTGCGCACGGGGGCCGGGACCCATACCGCGTGATTTATCGATAAGACTCCGAGGCCAGTACCGCCCACCAAACCACTCCCTGGGGTAATGGGTCCTAGCTTTCGCCAGGACGACGTTGGGGAGGCATTTGCGCGCTGCCCCAACCTCGTCATTGCGAGCGCAGCGAAGCAATCCAGAATCCCTCCGCGGAAACAGTCTGGATTGCCTCGCTGCGCTCGCAATGACGGAGGATGAGGTATGGGCTGGTTCTCCAGATGACGCTGTCATTCCCCGCGAAGGCGGGGAATCCAGTACGCCGCAGCCTCTCGGCTCCATCACAACCGCCTCTGGAATACTGGATCGCCCGCCTTCGCGGGCGATGACAGCGAGTGTGTGGTCACAGACACGACTTCGCATCCTCGCGGCTCATCTCGCCCGAGCTTTGCTCTCTCCATCACACCCTCCAGGAAAGAGGGCGCAGGGAAGGCCGGGTGCCGGCTGGCACCCACGGTCCGCCGTGCGAAGGCACACGCAGAAAAACTGCACAGCGGCATACAGGTGAAGCCCAACACACGGCCTTCCCTGCGCAGTGGTCGGACGGCTTATGCCGTGCTCTCCCGGGAGCCGAGTTCGTTCTGGCCTCCCTCGTCCTCGCGGAATTCACCGACACCGCGCCGGTTGACGCGACTGCCGCATCCGCAAGAGCTTGACCGTAGCAACGACGGCCAGGACCACACGGTTTTGCCGTACGCACGCAGCGCCGCTCGTCCGCACGAAGTTTTGGGCTCACGGAGAGCAATCCGCCCTGCCCTCAGCCTCTCGCACACGACGCTGCCGCGTCCACCGCAACCCGGCCCGCGTTTCGAACGACTCGCGAACCGCCCCTCTTCGTCGGGCCGGGCTGTTTCGACTTATGCCGCAATTCCGAATTTCGGTAAAGTGGAATATTTTTGCGGGGAGGGATTGACGGGTGAGCGACACAACAAATCTAGTAGGGTGGGTTAGCAACAGTGTAACCCACCTCTTTTGTCTCCGCGTCCAGAGAAGTGGTGGGTTACGCCGCGCGGACTGCTCTTCGCGCAGCCGCTAGCTAACCCACCCTACGAAGATCTCACGCCACCGCTGCATCCGGAATCCGCGCGGCTTCCATCGGCACCTTGCCGCGGATCAGGTCCGAGGCACGGTCCGCGATCATCATCGTGGATGCATTCAGGTTCGCCGAGATCATCCGCGGCATCACGGAAGCATCGATCACGCGCAGGCCCTCCAACCCGTGGACCCGGAGCTGGTCGTCGACCACTGCCCATGTCGAGTCCGCCGGGCCCATGCGGCAGGTGCAGCCGGGGTGGAAGGTCGTGGTGCCGCGCTCCGTTGCGGCGGCCAGAAACTCGTCGTCGGTGTTGATGTTGGGGCCGGGGAAATCCTCGTAGGCATAGTAGGGCGACAGCGGCGAACTCTTCAAAAGGCGCCGCGCGAGCTTCATGCCGCCGACGATGACGCGGCGGTCGAGCTCGGCGTCGAGGTAGTTGGTCTGGATGATCGGCGGCGCAAAGGGATCGGCCGAGCGGATGCGGACATAGCCACGGCTCTCGGGGCGCTGCTGCCAGGAGGCCACCGTCATGCCGGGCTCGTCCTCGAGCTGGCCCTGCACGCCTTCCTTGTAGCTTGCCGGCGTGAAGGTGAGCTGCAGGTCGGAGCTCTCGGCACTCTCGCCGGAATGCCAGAAGCAATAGACCATGGTCGGCGATAGCGAGAGCAGGCCGCGGCGCGCGGTTGCCCATTTCAGCGCCTCGATCCACAGCGAGAAGCCGCGGCGGAGCTCGTTGATGGTCTTGATATCTTTTACGCGCGCCACCGTGCGTGGGGCATAATGGTCCTGCAGGCCTTCGCCGACCGGCAACGCATGACGCACCGCGATGCCGTGCGCGGCCAGCAGGTCGGGCGAGCCAACTCCGGAAAGCTGGAGCAGCTGCGGCGAATTATAGGTGCCGCCGGACAGGATTACTTCCTTGTTGGCGCGCACCTCCACCGGCGTGCCGCCGCGGCCGCCCTTGGTGTAGCGCACGCCGACGGCGCGCTTGCCCTCGAAGATGATCCCGGTCGCGTGCGCGTGGGTGTGCACATGCACGTTCGGCCGTTTCATCGCGGGCTTCAGGAACGCGGTCGAGCCGGAGACGCGCAGGCCGTTGTTGATGGTGCGCTGGCAGTAGGAGACGCCTTCCTGCTTCGCGCCGTTGTAGTCGGGGTTACGCGGGATGCCGAGCGAGACCGCGCCCTCCATGAAGGCCTCGCAGAGCGGATCGCGCCAGTCCATGGTGGTGACGATGAGGTTGCCGTCGCGTCCGCGATAGGTGTCCTCACCCTCGCCGACCCGCTTCTCCAGCCGCTTGAAGTAGGGCAGCACGTCGGCATAGCCCCAGCCGCGATTGCCCATCTGCGCCCAGGTGTCGAAATCCATGCGCTGGCCGCGATTGTAGATGTGGCCGTTGATCGAGGACGAGCCACCGAGCGTCTTGCCGCGCGGCGCGTAGATGCTGCGCCCGCCGGTGTAGGGCCCCGGCTCCTGCTGGTAGGCCCAGTTGATGCTCTTCATGTGGAAGGTCTTGATGAAGCCCGCCGGCAGATGGATGTACGGGTGCCAGTCGCTCGGGCCCGCCTCCAGCACGCAGACGCTAACGTTCGGATCTTCGCTGAGCCGGTTGGCAAGCACGCAGCCGGCGGAGCCCGCGCCGACGATCACATAATCAAATCTGTCCATGGTGCCTCGGCCGCTCAGCGCGGCTTGTCGTTGAGTTGAAATTCGAGATGCGCCTGCACGGTCGGCCATTCGGCGGCGGTAATGCTGTAGACCACCGTGTCGCGCAGCGTGCCGTTCGGCGCGACCTGGTGGCTGCGCAGAATGCCGTCCTGCTTGGCGCCCAGGCGCTCGATGGCGCGGCGGCTCTGGTGGTTGAAGTAGTGCGTACGGAATTCGACCGCGATGCAGTTCAGCGTCTCGAAGGCGTGCCGGAGCAGCAGCAGCTTGCACTGCGTATTGAGCGGGCCGCGCTGCGCGCTCTTGCCATACCAGGTCGAGCCGATCTCGACGCGGCGGTTGGCGGCATCGATATTCATGTAGGTCGTCATGCCGACGATGTTGCCGCCGGCGTCGAACACGGTGAACGGCAGCATCGAGCCTGCGGCTTGCAAGGCCAGGCGGCGGTCGATCTCCTTGCCCATGTTCTCAGGCAGGGGAATCGCAGTGTACCAGAGCTTCGAGAGCTCGCCGTCCTTCACGGCCTCGGTCAGCCCCTCGATATGCTGACGCGACAGCGGCTCGAGACGGGCGTGCTGTCCACGCAGGGTGATGGGATCGGGCCAGGGCATTGAATCGTTCCTCATGAATGTCATTCCGGGATGGTCCGAAGGACCAGACTATGGTGCGCAATTGCGCACCTGAGAATCTCGAGATCCCGGGTTCTATGCGCCGCATAGCCCCGGGATGACAATCGCGTAATGCGCGATTGTCACTTGTTCAAGAAGTTCAACGGCAAACCGCCGCGCGGCCAGTCCATGGCGATCAGCTCGCCCTTGCCTGACAGCGTGATGTAGGCGGTCTTCAGCCCGGGGCCGCCGAAAGCGATGTTGGTGGTGACGCGGTCGCCGGTCGGGACCTGCTCGATCAGGGTGCCGTCAGGCGCGATCACCGAGATGCAGCCGGAGACGAGGGTGGCGACGCAGACATTGCCGCCAGCCTCCACCGCGAGCGAGTCGAACATCTGGTAGCCGCCGAGGCCGCAGATCGGCTTGCCCCGCTCGCCGCGATAGATCACCTCGCGCGGCCTCAGCGTGCCGGGCGCGGAGAGCTCATAGGCCCAGAGCCGCGCCGTCGGCGTCTCCGCGATGTAGACGGTGTTCTCGTCCGGCGAGAGCCCGATGCCGTTGGCCGGCAACACGCCGTGCACGACCTCAACGATCTCTTTCATGCCGGGCTTGAGATAGTACATGCCGCCGACGTCCATCTCGCGCGCGCGGCGCTTGCCGAGATCGGAGAACCAGAGGCCGCCGTGCCTGTCGAACACCAGATCGTTCGGCCCGCGCAGCTCGTGCTCGCCGCATTTGGTCACGACGGTCTCGACCTTGCCGGATTGCAGGTCGACGCGCTGGATCGAACCGCCGAGATAGTTGTCCGGCTGCGGGCCCGGCATGATCATCTGGCCGGTCGGAATCCAGGAGAAGCCGCCATTGTTGCAGATGTAGATCTTGCCGTCGGGGCCGAGGGCGGCGCCATTCGGTCCGCCCGGCACCTTCGCCACGATCTCCTTGCGGCCGTCGGGATAGACGCGGGTCAGGCGCTGGCCGCGGATTTCCACCAGCACCACCGAACCGTCCGGCATCACGACCGGCCCTTCGGGAAATTCGAGGTCGGTGGCGAGAACGCGGACGTCAGACATTGAGACCCTCCCGGCTGCTTGTTATGGCTTGCACGGGATGTCCGGCACGGGCCCCACACGCAAGATTTGCCTGCGGTTATGACAAAGTCACCGGGGCTTGCCAAGCAAGCGGGACGGTATGCCAGCGTTGCGCCGCAAGGCGCGATTAAGGGTCATCGCGGATCGTGCTACCCGCGCACCGGCACCCAGATCTCGAAGCCGCCATTGCCGGTCGCGGGATCGAATTTTTCGTCGTAGCGCTCGAAGCTCGGCGCGTCCGCGGCCTTCAGGCCGGAGGCGGGCAGCCACTGATTCCAGATCGTGTTGACGGTGCGCCTGATCGAGGCGACGTGGTCGGTGTGGGCGAACACCGCATAGCGCTGCTCGGGGATGCGGATGCGGCCGAAGCGGCGCGGCAGGTCGGAATAATCGCTGACCTCGACACCGGCGATGTAGTCGAAATTGCCGGCATCGTCGCCGTTGCAGCAAACGCCATAGGCGACGTTGCCGACACGCGCCGGGATGTCGGCGACCTCCTGGTGGAAGCGCTGCCACATCCCCGGGATGATCGCGCCGTTGTCGCAGGAGATGCGCTCACTGATGCCGGCGACGAGGAAGGCGGTTGCGGTCTCGAAACGCGGCGGGGCGAGAGTGTCTGAGATGGTGGAGTCCATGAGGATCGGCTCCTGAAGCTTGAGATGGCCGGTGCACGTCGCGGCCCGCACCGCTTCGGGTGTGGTGCCAAACTGGTCGCGGAACGCGCGGGTGAATGCTTCGTGCGAGCCGTAATCCGCCTCCAGCGCCAGCGACAGAATGTCCGGCGCGCCGTTCGCAAGGCTGCGCGCCGCCTCGGTCAGCCGCCGCGCGCGCACGTAGCGCATCACCGGCAGGCCGGTGGCTGCGGCAAACGCGCGCACGATGTGGAACCGCGACACGCCTGAGATCGCAGCGATCTCGTCGAGCGTCATCGGCTCGGCAAGATGGCTCTCGATATACCAGAGCGCGCGCTGGGCTGGATTCATGGTGGTTCGGGCCCTCGTTCGAAGCGCGACCATGATGCACGGAGCGCCGCGGGCTTCGCTTGATCGGCGTTGCGGTCCCGCAAGAGAATAACGCCGGCACAGCCACTGGCAACGTCCCGGCGTTCATGGCTACACTCGGGACGTCCTTGAAACCGCTCACAAGAAAGCAGGAGGAACCGCGTCATGAAGATCACCGATGTGCGGGCGCACCAGATCCGCATCCCCTATGACGCCGGTGTCGCGAGCTTCCGCCAGGGCGCCTCCGCCATCACCGCGCTCGACATGGTGATCGTCGAGGTCACGACCGATGCCGGGTTGACCGGCTGGGGCGATGCCTTCGCCTATGTCTGCCCCCGCACCACGCGCAGCGCCGTCGAGGAGATGATCGCGCCGCAGGCACTTGGGCTTGAGGTTCCCGATGCCGCCGGCATTCCCGCGGTGATGGAGCAGATCCAGCGCAATCTGCATCTGTTCGGCCGCTACGGCATCACCATGTTCGCGATCTCCGGGCTCGACATCGCGCTGTGGGACCTCGCCGCGAAGATCAAGGGCGTGCCGGTGCACCGCCTGCTCGGCGAGACCAGGCGCCCGGCCATTCCGGCCTATGCGAGCCTGTTGCGGATCGGCTCGCCCGACAACATCGCGGCCGAATGCAAGAAGGCGCTCGCGCTCGGCTATGGCGCCATCAAGCTGCACGAGACCACGGCGCCGGCGGTCTATGCCGCGCGCGAGGCGATCGGGCCGGGCGTACCGCTGATGGTGGACATGAACTGCCCGCTGTCGGGCGAGCAGGCGATCGCGTTCGCCGGGACATGCCGGGACGCGCAGCCGATGTTCCTGGAGGAGCCGGTCTGGCCACCGGAGGATTTTGCCGCGCTCGCCGAGGTCCGCAGCAAGGGCGGGCTCGGCGTCGCCGCCGGCGAGAACGCCTGCACGGAATATCAATTCCGCCAGATGATGAATGCGGGCGCGGTGAGCCACGCCCAGCCGTCGGTGATCAAGGTCGGCGGCATCACGGAGTTCCTGAAGGTCGCGGCGCTCGCCGATCGGCTCGGCGTCAAGATCGTCCCGCATTCCCCGTATTTCGGCCCCGGCCTGCTTGCGACCTTGCATCTGCTGGCGGGGCGCGACGACGGGTTCGTCGAGATGTTCTACCTGAAGCGCGAAGCCTGCCTCTGGGGCGGCCGCGCCGACGTCGATGCCACCGGCCATGTCGCGGTGCCGACTGGGCTTGGGCTCGGCTATGAGCCCGACCGCGGCGTGATGGAGCGATATCGCGTCGCGTGAGCGCGGCGCCTATTTCGCCGCGTCCTTGGCCGGCGGCGCGTCCTGCTTCTTCTTCACGTCCTCCGCGATCTTCGTCTGCGCGGCCTGGAGATCGCCGAGCGTCTTCTGCAAGCCGGCAAGGCTCGTCTTCAACGCGTCGATCTGGCGATTGGCGGCATCCAGCTTCTGCTGGTGATCGAGGTTGAGCTTGGTGATCGTCTTCTGGAGGAAATCGACGTTGCTCTGGAGGCAGCTCGTGCGCCGCTCCATGGTCTTCTCGACGGTGCAGATCTCGATGCCGGGCACGTCCTGCGCGCGGAGCGGCGCGATCGCCAGCGTGGCGAGCAGCAACATCACGACACAGACGCCGGCGCTTCGAAACGGCATGCAGGTTCCTCGTCAAATTGATCACGGCAATGTGCGCTGTTTGCGCACAGCCGCCGGACGCTACCACACTCGTACCGCATTCTCGCGTTGAGCTTGGCTTGTTCCCTTTGGACGATCCTTGGGACAGGGAGCAGTGAACCGCGCGCGGAAGAAATGGGCGCTCTTTCCGCGGCTTTGATTAGGGGAGATTTTTGGAATGGCAACGCGCGATAGACGTCTGGCGGAATTCGACGGAGCCGGTGAACCGCCTCCTGGCTTGCCGGTCGAAGTGCTGTGCGAGGATCACAGCGGAACGTATCAACTGCCGTTCGCCTGCCGCTATGTCGAGGGACGCTGGCAGAACCACGAGGCCGGCATCGCGGTCGAAGCGACCGTGATCGGCTGGCGCTTGCCGCGTGTGAAGCACTCCGGCGTCGCCTGACAGCGGCTTCTGTTCCAAAATGCAACGGGGCCGCGCTCCGCCTTAACCTTCGGAACGCGGTTCGAACGAATCGCGTCCGAATCAGCCGAATCGCCTCGTCCACGCCTGTTCACGGCTAGATGTCGACGCGGGTCTGTTTTCGCGCACAATATCTGCGCGACGGCCGGGTGGGCTCGAGCCTGGAGCCGACGCCAAAGGTTAACGGTGGACAAGGCATGGCTCGCACCGCCGCCCCAGCCGGTCCCCGCCCCCGAAACAGGCAGGCCACCGCAACGCCTGCCTAATATTCGACCTCGAGCTCCTCGATCTCGGCCGGCTCTTCCTTGGCCGCCGCGATCCATTCCTGCATCTCGGGCATGGCCATGATGGTATCGGCGTAGGCCTTCAGAAGCGGCTCGAGCTTGACGTCATAGGTCACGAAGCGCGTCACCACGGGCGCGTACATCGCATCCGCCATGGTGCGCCTCTCACCGAACAGGAACGGGCCGCCCGATTTCTCCAGGCAGTCGCGCCAGATGGACCAGACGCGGTCGATGTCGGCCTGCGCGCGCGACCAGATCTTGAAGCCGGGGAAGTGTCCCTTCAGATTGACCGGCAGCGAGGCGCGCAGCGTGGTGAAGCCGGAATGGATTTCGCCGCAGATCGAGCGGCAATGAGCGCGCTGGACGCGGTCATCCGGCAACAGGCCGGCGTCCGGCATCACCTCGTTGAGGTATTCGGCGATCGCCAGCGTATCCCAGACAGTCGCGCCGTCGTGGCGCAGACATGGCACCAGGATCGACGACGACAGCAACAGGATTTCGGCACGCGCGGAGGCATCGTCGGGCGCGGTCACGATCTCCTCGAAATCGAGCCCGGAAAACTTCGTCAGCAGCCAGCCACGCAGCGACCAGGACGAGTAGTTCTTGCTGCTGATGGTCAGTGTCGCCTTCGCCATATGGCCTCTTCCCTCACGCCTGAGATGGGCACCCCGCCCGGCCCGCGGGCATGCCCACTACCTGTGCTTCCAATGTGTACACCCCGCTTGAAGAGCAAGCGATGTGCCAGTTTTACGGGCGATTTGACTCAGTTTTGGCTTCGATATTGCATGGCACCATGGGACAGGTGGGCGCTTCAGTATGATGTCGATGTATTATCAAGCCTTTCAGAACCAGATGGACCTGACGGCGCCTTGGCGCGCGGGCGCCTCGTCTGCGCTCAAGTTCCTCAATCTGGTGCCGCAGGGCGTATCGCACCAGGTCGTCGGCCGGCTGTCGGCGGCGCTGGAGCTGATCTCGCGCTCTACCCTCACCTACCATCGCCCGGCCTACGGCATCGACAGCGTCATGGTAGGCAACCGTGAGGTCGCCGTCACCGAGGAGATCGCCTACGCGACCCCGTTCGGCTCGCTGCTGCACTTCAAGAAGCAGGGCGTGCCCGAGCAGCCGCGCATGCTGCTGGTCGCGCCGATGTCCGGCCATTTCGCGACGCTGCTGCGCGGCACCGTGAAGACGCTGCTCCAGGACCACGACGTCTACATCACCGACTGGCACAATCCGCGCGACATTCCGCGCAGCGAGGGCCGCTTCGGGCTCGACGACTACACTGATCATCTCATCGACTTCCTCGGCCAGCTCGGCCCGCGCCCGCATATGGTGGCGATCTGCCAGCCGTCGGTCTCGGCGCTCGCGGCCGCCGCCGTCATGTGCGAAGGTAACCATCCCTCGCGGCCGGCGACGCTGACGCTGATGGCGGGGCCGATCGACACGCGGATCCAGCCGACCAGGGTGAACGAATTCGCCAAGAGCAGGCCGATCGACTGGTTCGAGCAGAACCTGATCAACTACGTGCCGGTGCAGTGCCGCGGCGCGCTGCGCAAGGTCTATCCCGGCTTCGTGCAGCTCACCGCCTTCGTCTCGATGAATCTCGAGCGGCACATCAAGCAGCACATGGACCTCGCCAACCACATCGCCAAGGGCGAGAAGGAGAAGGCGGCGACCATCAAGACCTTCTACGACGAATATTTCGCGGTGATGGATCTGCCCGCGGAATTCTACATCGAGACCGTGCGCGACGTATTCCAGGAGCATCTGCTGCCGCAGGGCAAGCTGATGCATCGGGGACGGCCGGTGAACACCAAGGCCGTCAGCCGCATGGGGCTGATGACGGTCGAGGGCGAAAAGGACGACATCTGCTCGATCGGCCAGACGCTCGCCGCGCAAGACCTCTGCACCGGCGTGCGCGCCTATCGCCGCGTGCACCACATGCAGGCCGGCGTCGGCCATTACGGCGTGTTCTCCGGCAAGCGCTGGAACAACGAGATCTATCCGCTGCTGCGGGATTTCGTGCACGTGAATTCGTGAGGCGCACGCCGCGCCGCGCGAGGGCTGCTCTTCAAGCCCGTATCGAGCCGGGCCACGCGACGACTTGCCCTGACATCACAAGGCGGTTGCGTCCGCTCTCCTTGGCGGCGTAGAGCGCTTTATCCGCAGCCACGATCAACGACGTGCAATCCGCCTTGTCGCCGAACGACATATGTGTGGCGCCACCAATACTGAGGGTGACCTGCTTGGATGGCGGGTTGAGCGCGTGGAGGATGCCGAGGTCCTGAATCGCTTGCCGGATTCGCTCGCCGACCTGCTCGCACCCTCCCATGTCCGTGTTTGGCAGCAGCAAGGCGAATTCCTCACCACCATACCGAGCGGCTACGTCTGCAGGCCGTCTGGCCTGCTTCGCCAGGACCCCGGCGACCGAGCGAAGACATGCATCGCCCGCCTGATGCCCGTACTGATCGTTGAAACGCTTGAAATGATCGACGTCCATCAGCAACAGTGACAGAGGCGTTCCTTCGCGCCTCGCCCGGTCCCATTCCGCCTCCAGCCGCTCGTCGAAGTGTCTGCGGTTTGCCAGGGCCGTCAGGCCATCCGAACTGGCGAGAGCCGACAGCTTATCCTCCAGGTCCTTACGTTCGGTCATGTCGCGCGAGATCGCCACCACGCCGTTGATGTCTCCACTCTGCGCACTCCTTGCGACGCGCAGCGCGGTTTCGATCCAGACCTCGCCTTTCTCGCGATGCCGAGTGCGATAAGTGATTCTAGCCTCCTCGGCTTCGCCGTTCATCAGCGCGGAGATCGTTTGCTCAACCCGGGCCAGGTCCGCGGGATTTATGCCGGCAAGGGCCGACGTATCTACCAATTCGTTCGGAGCCCAGCCGAGAACCCGCGCGCTGGACGGCGACGTATAGAGGATGCGTCCATCGAGCGCGATGCGCATGACCATGTCTCCCGACTGCTCCGCAAGGAGGCGAAAATCCGCCTCCTTGGCGATCAGGGCGGCGGCCATCTTTTGCCGCAGGTGCAACTGGCGCACCAGCAAAAGCCCCGCAACAGCGAGCCCTCCTATCAGTCCCAGCACCGCAGCCATGCGCATCAGCGCGGCCCTGCGCCATGGAGCCAAGACGTCGTCTTCCGATTCCGTCGCAACCACGAGAACGGGGTAGCGACTGCTCAGTTGATAAAAGCTCAGTCGCCGAACGCCGTCGAGAGGCGACGTGAAGTAGTAGACGCCCGCAGCCGGCCGCTCGCGGAAATTCCTAAAGAGCGGTGCATTCGACAGATCGCGGCCCGTGTATCCGTTGTCCGGGCTACGCGCGAGGACAATGCCTTTCGCTGTCGCCAGTGAAATTGAGCCGTTCTGGCCAACGTCGAACCCGCGATAGAATTGCAGAAAGTAGTCGACATCGATCGTGGTAAGAGCCACTCCGGCAAAACTGCCGTCAGGATGATTGAAGCGCCTTGACGCGGTGATGATCCATTGCCCGCCCGACCTGCTCCTCACTGGAGGCCCGATGAAGGTTCCCCGGTCAGCCATGGCGCGATGATGCTGGAAATACTCTCGGTCGCTGTTGTTGAGACTGGCGAAATCCACAGGCTCGCTGGTCGCGAGCCAGCGGCCGGTCTCGTCATAGACGAACACGGCGCGGATCCGGTTCGCGGCTTTGCGCCGGGAAAGAAAGGTCTGAATCTTGGCGATTGCCGCCGGGCTGGTTCCCTCGAGTTCGAGTTGGCCAACCAACACATTGAGAACGGTGTCCGCGAGTTCGAACGTATCGTCCGCGTGTTGCGTCACCGACCGGGCCAGATTGGCCATGTCCGTTTCGGAGCCCTTCAGCAGCGTCTGTCGCGAGGACCACTCCCGCCAGCCGCTGAGCGCGACCATCGCCAAGCAAGCGACCGCCACAAATGCGGAGGCCCAGAGCGTCAGACGCCCCTGGCGAACATCACTACGGTGATCGATCAAGAGACGCTCCCTCCACCCTCAACCCCGTAAACGCCTTGGGCTAAGGAATGGTTGCTCGTTCCGGTTGAGGTTTTTGGCAGAGCACCGGAAGGAGACTGACGGCATCGATGAGCGGCCTGACCGTCGATCGATAGCCCATGGACTGATCGGACGAGAAGGATAACACAGCAATCAGCTCAGCTTGACGGCCTCGAGCACTGTGCCGGCCACTCGACCAAAGTGAGGTTCAGTAAAACTCGCCGGATGCAGGCTTCGAACTCCGGCAAGATGTGCCAAGTCGTCGATCCGCGGTTGAGGCCGAATGACCAGGCTCTCTGCCGGCAGGCGTTCGGTCGGCGAAAACGACGCGGGCTTGGCGCCGCCTGCAACAATGTGGGGCAACGGCGCGGCCATTGACCAGATGTTCTTGAGCATCGCCCTGTTCACCGAGCACGCGATGACGCCGTTGCCCCTCAGGCGGGCGACGGTAAAGAGCTTCCGGATCAGCAGGTCTCGTTCAAGCGACTGCGGCAAATGGAACTGCAGCCCGACGAGATGGCCTCTTTGTTGCACGACCATCGCGTCGATCCACCCCACCTGCGCGATGTGCACGCGCAGCGGTTCTCCAGCGCGAGGACAGTCAATGCCGGCGCCGAGCAGAACGCCGGCGCCAGAGAGGGAGACGTTGCTCACGCGCCCAGAAAGCACCTCGCCGGTCCCAGTCAGGATCAAGACTGATTCATCGACATCGAAACGCTCCTCGGCACGTCCCATCCGCGCCTGCAGCGAGGTCATGCAGACGAAGAAGAGCACGACGATGTTCACGACCGACCAGAAGGCGACCATCGGTAAAGCGCCCGGATGATCGATGATCCGCCATTCCGGGATGGTGTTGAGAACCACGCCGACGACCGTCAACGCCATCAGACCCGCCGATGGCCAGAATATCTCCGCGGCGTAGCTTGCGCGTCGCGCGGCTGCGCCCTTGGGCGTTACCCTGAACGCATGCCCCGTCGGCTTGACGAGAGTCCCGAGCACCGTTGGCAAGATCTTGAAGCTCTGGATAGTCGCCGATACCTGAGCGGCGAGCGGAAAGTGCTCGTGCGGCGCGAACCAGGAGATGCCGCCGTTAAGCGCCAGGATCGCGGGGAACAAGTAATAGAAGACCGACTCAGGAGTGACGTCGACGACAGGCGCTAGCCCAGTCCACATGAACACGATCGGAACCAAGACGACCGCGAGCGCCCGCAGGCCCATTGAGAGCCAATGCGTCGGAAAGAAGAGGAGCCGATGCATCAAGCCCAGTCCGGGGCCGAGCGGGCCGTCGGCGAGATACAGCGTCTGGATCGCGCCACGCGCCCAGCGTTGCCGCTGCACGAAAAAGGCGTCAAGGCTTTCCGGCGCCAGTCCGATCGCCAGCGGCTCGCGTAGATAGCGAGTGACGTACCCCTTGCGCAGCAGGACCAGCGTTAGCAACATGTCTTCCGTGATGGACTGGGTCGGCAAGGCATCGCCCACCGCGCGGAGTGCCGCGCGACGCGTGACGGAGTTCGAACCACAACAAAAGGCACCATCCCAGCCGTCGCGCGCCGGCATGATGGAATCGAAGAAGAACCGTTGCTCGTCCGGCAGCCCCCTGTGCAGGCCGAGATTCGCCTGCATCGGGTCCTCATTGTAGAAGGTGTGCGGGATCTGAACGATTCCGATCTTTGGATCGGCGAAGAAGCCCATCGTGCGCATCAGGAAATTGCGCTGCGGCACGAAGTCCGCATCAAAGATCGCGAAGAAGTCGCCGCTCGTCTTCGTCAGGGCATGATTGATATTGCCGGCCTTGGCATTCAAGTTGTCGGCGCGCGTGAGATAGCCCGCGCCCTTTTGCTTGCAGAGTTCCCTGAGCCAAGGCCTGCGACCATCATCCAAGACCCAGACCTGGAAATTTGGATAGCCCAGGCACAGCGCGCCCGTGATCGTCTTTTCCAGCACCTCGAATGGCTCGTCATAGGTCGGAATAAAGACGTCGACCGAGGGCAGCTCGTCATCCGGCAGGCTGCGAAGCCGACGCTCGTGCTGATCTGCTTCGCTGCGGCGATCGGTCCTGCGAAGGAAAGTCAGATAGAGAATGAACTGATCTGTGAAGGTCAGAAGCTCGACGAACAGACAGAACCAGATCCAGCCGACCTGATACCAGCTCCCGCTTGCCGGCAGCACGGTGGTGCAAATACGCCATTCGAGATAGCGGGCGACCACGAGCCAAACCACGACAAAGACCGCGACTCGCGCCCAAGGGCGCGCGACTGGAAAGGTCGGCGCCAACAGGTACATCGCCGCAAAGATGCCCAGCATCGGCGCGAACAGCTGAGAGAGCGGCAGAGTCATGGCCTGCATGGAACATCTCGCTTACAGGGACGACTGGTCGAGCTCCAGGCGAGCGGTCAGCCATTTCAACTTCGAGCTGACCAATCGTAGCAGGCCGTCGGCGCTGCGCTCGAAGCGCACCTCAGCCAACCGTCCGATATCGCAGGAGCCGTTGCGGTCGGCCGACGTCTCATTGGGCGGAAGCGATATCTCTACGGTGATGTTGCCCGGATCAGGCCGCGGCACCCGAGCCGCAAGCAGCCGATCATCGCCGTAGGCTGCCGATCCGCGGACTTGCCGGATCTGGCCGGTCTTCCATTCGCGGCTCCCAATCAGGCGGACGGTAGCCGCATCTCCGGCCTTGATCTTCTCGAAATCACGCTCGGGGAGTTCAACAACGATGAACCGGCGCTCGCAATCTGCAAAATCGAAGACCGATTGCCCTTCCGTGACCATCGAGCCCGGGCTGGCCGCGACCGACCAGACCACATGGGCTGCGGGCAAGGACAGATCGTAGTGATCGAGACGATCAAGTCGAGTGCGTTCCTCTGCGATTTCCGCGGCAAGCTGCGCGGCGCGTGAGCTGTTCTGCAACAGGTCCGTCTCGAGCTCCTGGCGGCGGAGGACAAGCCGCTCGCGCTGCTGCTGAGAATAGGGCACGTCATTGGCATCGCCACGAAGATAGATGCCCTTCTCGACCGCCCCCATCTCGGTCTTGAGGCGCTGCAGGCGTTCATCGGCCATCTGGCACCGCGTTGCGGTTGCCTCCTGCGAGGCCTGGGCCTCACCGGAGCGGATCTGCGAACTGATGCCGAGCTTCACGAGCCTCTCCATCCGGCCCGCGACATCGTTCCGCTGCCGCGCCTCGGCGAGACAGCCGCCTTTTTCAGCTTCCGTTTCGCCGATCTCGTGGCTCAGGCGCTCCACCATCCCCAAACGATAGTCCTCGCTGCGCTCGCCGAGCTTGCGATCGAGCTCGGCGATTTCCTCCAGTTGCCGACGTGCGAGCTCGGCGCGTTTGGTGGACATGGCAAGCTGCTGATCAAGGTCCATGAGGTGTCGGCGATCCGGCGAACGCGCCTCGACCAGCGGCACCACCCGGGTGCGCTGGAAATATTCACCCTTGCGTGGAAGATCTGACGAGAGCTGACCCGCCATCGGTGCAGTCACCCGCATGAGCTCGGCATTGACATAGGCGGAGGGAGCGATTCGGTATGTCACATACGGCAACAGGGTCCATCCGCTCAGAGCGATGATCCCGAGCGCCAAGGATCGGCGAACAATCCGGCTGCGAATGAAACGTTCGACATGCAAGCGAACCACGACTGGATCTCCAATGGGCTTTGGTCGCTGCGCCTGCCCCAGCGAAGGCAAGCCAATCGCCGCATGGCCCGGCCCTGGGATGGAGTCTGCGCCTTGAGGCACTGAGCAATCCGACAACATTGGTGCTAGCCGAGATCGGGATTCGCCGCCGCAGCAGACTCGCGTTCACAACCAAGAGAAGCGTATTTAGCTTTCACCACATTAGGTTAAGCTGTGTCAAAACCGGAAGACTACGGCTCCCCGAATCGAAGACCAGGATGCCGACCTATTCCGGCTTGAAGTCGGCGCGCCGGTTGCGCCGATTGAATGGCGGCGCGGCTAACGCCCATTCCTAAGCAGCTCTTTCGCTTCTTCGACTTCGGGAAGATTTCGTTCCGCCTCGAATTCGGCGAGGACGGGAGCGAGCAGTTCGAAAACCGCGCCGGCTCGGCCATTTGTCTTGTGCAGGCGCGCAAGTCCAAGGGCGCTGCGCAGCTCGAAACTCTTCGCCCGTTGGTGTCGTGCGATTTCCAGCGCCCGGCTGAAGGCATTTTCGGCCCCGGAACCGTTCGGAGGGTCATGTCGCGACAAAAGCTCGCCCTGGACGCGATGCAGCTCGGCATCAAGCCAATGCTGACCGGATTGTCCCGCCCATGCGATCAATTCGCTCAAGATCTCCAGCCCGGTTTCGAGTTGGCCCACCTCTGCATCCGCCATCGCGACCTGCATCCCCCAAAACGGTTCACAGAGGTAGCAGTCATTCTCGCGCAGCATGGTCCATCCGCGACGCATTTCCGTCAGTCCGGCCATCCGGTCGCCGGCACGCCACTTGGCGAGGCCATTCAGATAGGTACCGGCGGCCACGTACAGCGGCATCGTGTGGTCGCGCGCGAGACCAAGCGCCAGGATGGTATCCGTCTGCTGCAACATGCCCCCGCACAGTCCGTCGAACACGGCCCGATGAACAAGCGCATTGGCCCGGGACAGCGCCCGTTGTTCTCCCGAAGCGCTCACCGCTTCGGCTGCGAGCCGGCGCGCGCGAGCGATGCTGCCAAGCGGCCAAAGTACCAGAGCAAGAAACCTCATGATCACGAACGGCAGATCCAGCGCCGAGGGCCTGAACGTCGCGGGATCCGGCTCGGCACCATAGATCGCCAGTGCCCGCTCGAGATGCGTTCTCGCGTTCAAATAGTCGCCCCCGAACCAGCAGGTGACGCCGCCTGTCCAATGCGCAACGACGGCGGCCACCGGTGCGTCCGGTCGTCGCTCCGCGGCACTCATGATGGCGTCGGCCAGTTCCCGCATTGGAGCAAGTTCGCCGTGTGTCAGACAGGCATTGAAGAGGCCCGAATGTATCGGCGCAAGTTCCACCGGATCATTGATGTCGGCAGCGAACTGCCGGGCGCGCGTCCATGCGGCTACCGTTTCGGGGGCGCTGTGCCCGAGGCCGCCCCTTAACGCGCGGCCATATGCGATTTGAAGATGCAGCCTGCTCATCATCCGGCGAGGCTCGTCAGGCAACTCATCGGCGATGGCAATCGCCTTGCCGAGATGCGCAATTGCCTCGGAATAGGCCGAGCGTTTCAGCGCCTGCTGGCCCGCCTTGCGCCACCACTCGAGGGCGACCTCGTTCAGCCCAGCCTCGGTGAAGTGGTGTGCCAGAACTTCCGGCTCGGTCTCGGCGACGACTGGAAACTTTTCGCGCAGGACATCGCCGATGCGCGTGTGAAGCACCTGCCGTTTGCTCTTGAGCAGGCTCTCGTAGGCCGCCTCCTGAACGAGAGCGTGCTTGAAACTGTAGTTTGCCTCGGGCGGAGCCCCGCGACACACCAGCAGTTCGGCCTCCTCGAGTTGCCCCAGCGCAGCGCTCAGCGTCAGATCATCGCGTCCCGCCACATACCTCAGCAGCGCGTACGAGAAGTCGCGGCCGATGGCGGCGCCTATCTGCGCCACCTCCTTGACCGGAGCCAGCCGGTCGAGCCGCGCCATCAGCGAATCCTGCAGCGTCGCGGGAATAGCCAGCGGCGGGAGCGGACTTTCGAGGCGATAGCGCCCGGCACCTTCGACGAGCCATCCGGACTCCAGCACCATCTTGGTCAATTCCTCGACGAATAGCGGGACGCCATCCGTCCTGTCGATGATCTGCTTCATCATCTCGCGTGGCAGCTGGCGACCGACAGTCACCTGCTCGACCAGCGCCCGCGTGTCCTGCCGATCGAGCCGGTCGAGCCGCAACAGAGTGACGTTGGCAAGGCCCGACCAGGAGGGCTCGAACTCCGGCCGCGACGTCATGAGCACGAGTATCGGCAGTCGCCTGATCCGGTCGACCGTGAGATCGAACAGTTCAAGTGTCGTGGCATCGGCCCAATGCATATCCTCGCAGATGATCAGCAGGGGCTGCTCTCGCGCCAATCCCTCAAGCTGATCGAGAAGGGTGGCAAAGGTCTGTCGCCGCAGCTGCGCCGGGCTCAGACCGAGCGGCGGATAACGGTCGCCGGTTGGGATCGAAAGCAGTGCCGTAATGAGCGCTGTCGCCCGGGCAACCTGCTGCGTTCCAAGCGCCAGCATCGCCTCGAGCTTGTCGAGCTTTTGCCCGGGCGTGTCGTGCGAGCAAATGCCGGCAGCGCGCTCGAGTTGCGCGACAAAGGGATGAAGCGCACTGTTGGTGTGGTACGGCGAGCACTGATATCGCACGCGGCGGTGCGCCCCCAACACGGGGCTTTCGGACAGCATTGCGACCATGCGCGACTTGCCGATGCCGGCTTCGCCGGAAATCAGCACCATCTGCCCTTGCCCCTGCCATGCCAACCGCTGGCGCGAGAGCGTGAGTTCGATCTCCTCCTTGCGGCCGACAAAGCCGATCGAGCGCGCCGCGTGGACCGCCTCGAAGCGACTTTCCGATGCAGGCGCTCCCTCGACCGCCCAGACCGCGATGGGTTCGGATATCCCCTTGACCTCGCGGCGGCCGAGGTTGCGAAAAGTGAAGAGATCACCGAGCAGCCGGCGCGTCGACGAGGCAACGACGACCGCTCCCGGCTCCGCCAGGCTCTGGAGCCGGGCAGCGAGGTTTGGTGTATCGCCGACCGTTGCGCTCTCCTCTGACGCATCTCCGCTGATGAGGTCGCCGACCACCACAAGCCCGGTCGCGATTGCGATCCGCAACTCAACCCGTTCGTCGCCGCTCGTCTTGAGCTGTCGCATCGCAGAGATGGCGTCGAGGCCCGCGCGCACTGCGCGCTCCGCGTCATCCTCGTGGGCGCGCGGATAGCCGAAATAGACGAGTATTCCGTCGCCGACGAACCTCGCTATGCTGCCGTCATAGGCGGAAATGACCCTCGCGCAGGCAGCGCGATAGGCCCGGATCACTTCCCACATATCCTCGGGATCGAGACGCGCCGAGAGTGCAGTCGAGCCGACCAGATCGCAAAACATGACGGTGAGGTGGCGCCGCTCGGCGTCATGAGGAGGAGCCGGCGATGCGATCAACGCGGCGGGATCGAGGTCGGCAATAGCACGCAGCATTTTACGGCGATGGCCGAGCAGGACTCCGAGCTTATCGAAGTCCTCGTCCATCAGCTCGGGAAGGACGCCCATGTCGACGCCATTTTGGACAAAACGCTCTGCGTACTGCCCAAGTCCCAGCTTCTCGAGCCACTCCGCAATCTGCATTGGCTCCACCGATCCTGTGGTTGGCGGTTAGCAGAATTTTGGACCACGGCGCGGGGACGATATCCCAACATCATCATGATGGCACGTCTTGTTTGTTGCGCGATAAACTCAGGTTGCTCAGTACCGATACGGCTTCCAAGCAGCGGCATTGCCCGATGCGAACGGCAGCGCCACCAAAAATCGTCAGCACGCAGCGTTGAACGACGGAGGTTGCGATGATTCGTGGCTACTCACCCCGTACCTGAGGCCCGCTCCAACACTGCGGCTCGTGTCCGCGTCACCACGCCTGGCAGACGCTTTCCGTGAGCGCAGTCCTTCATTCCTTGTCCATCGACGCTTCGTAGCTGCGAGCCATCGTGCCCGCCGCAACTTGAAGCGAAGAGCCAACCACCCAACAGCCGGCAACAAAGCCTATCAGGCCGTTGGGGAGATTTTGATCAAGGACAAGGATGCTGACTGAAAGGGTTGCGGCAATGGCGGCGACGAACGTTCCGGCCGCACTCATGATCTCAACCGCCTCGGAACCGGTGTATTCTTCCGAGAGGCTCGAGATCGACTTCCGAGCGACACTGCGAGACAAATCAATTCCAACATAATAGCTGAGAGCTCCGTAGAGCGTGGTCATCAGCACAATCCAGCCGCTTTCAAACAGTCCGTCTCTCTGACGCAACAGGGTCGCGCCCACATAGAGGCCGCAAGAGGCGCCAACGGCTGCGAGCCCAATTCTTTCAAGAAGATGGGCCGATTTGATCAGGCTGGAACGAGCGATCCGAAGATTGCCGGCTTGCCTCGTTTCGGACACTGCACTGGAAACTGCATCGCCTAGCTTCATTGGTGAGCTCCTTCTTGGGTAAGTAGCAGCCTACCGGCCGCCCCCGAATAGAGGCAGCCTCGTGGACACGTCTTGCGATTCCCCTGATTCCAACTTCTGAAAAATCTGTGCTGAGTGATGGGGCTGGCTTGCTCGTGAGAAAGACGAGAGCCAATCCAAAGCTGCGAGCACGCGGCTTCGCAGGCATTGCATCTCACCCGTGTCTGTCAGTTAGCTTCGGGTGCGGCAATTTCTTGCGGAATTGGTAGCTCGAGAAGAGTGTGATGGAATATGAGATCGTTCACATTCCGCAGCTCCCTGTCGCTCGATCCGGTCACGATTTCCGGAGGACGAGTCCGCATCTGCCCGGCGCTTTCGCCGACATCAAACCTATCTACACTTGCCTGCTTCGTACACGTCAACTCATGCGTTCGGTCACGTCATCGGAAACGTACCGCATCCTGCGCGCCTCAGGCCGACCACTCCTCGCCCCACACCTGGACGACGTGACCAGGCGAGACCTCGCGATATTGCCGCACCGGCGGCTGGTAGTCCGGCGCGCGCACCGGGCTCCTGATCTCGTCGTTGGAGGCCTCGCGCCTGGTGCCGCGGCGCGCGGGATCGGGGACCGGCACGGCGGCCATCAGCTTCTTCGTATAGGGATGCTGCGGATTGCCGAACAGGGCTGCGCGCGGGCCGATCTCGACGATCTCGCCGAGATACATCACCGCGGCCCGGTGGCTCATGCGCTCGACCACCGCGATGTCGTGGGAAATGAAGAGGTAGGCAAGGCCCATGCTGGCCTGAAGGTCGAGCATCAGGTTGACGACCTGCGCCTTCACCGAGACGTCGAGCGCCGAGACCGCCTCGTCCGCGACGATCAGCCTCGGCCCGAGCGCGAGCGCGCGCGCAATGCAGACGCGCTGGCGCTGGCCGCCGGAGAATTCGTGCGGGAAGCGCGCGGCCATGTCGGCGGTCAGGCCGACGCGCACGAGCAGGTCGGCGACCTTGTCGCGCCCCTGCGCAGCGGTGGCGAGGCCGTTGGCCAGCAGCGGCGCTGCGATCGCCGTGCCCACCGACATGCGCGGATTGAGGCTCGCGAACGGATCCTGAAACACGATCTGCATCTGCTTGCGGAAGTCGCGCAAGGTGCGGCCGTTCATCGCCAGCACATCCTGGCCGTCGAGCAGAACCGTCCCGCTGTCCGGCTCGAGCAGCTTGAGGATCGAGCGGCCGGTCGTCGACTTGCCGCAGCCGGATTCACCGACCAGCGCCAGCGTCTCGCCGGCGTGCAAGGTGAAGGAGACGTTCTCGACCGCGTGGACGCGGCCGGAGACCTTGCCGAACAATCCCGAGCGGATCGGAAAGCGCGTGGTGAGGTTCGAGACTTCGAGCAGCGGGCGCTCGGCAGTCGAGACCGTATCCGGTGTCTCGGTCGGCTCATCCGAGGTGCCGGTGACCTTGTCGACAATCGGAAACCGCATCGGCCGCGGACGCCCGTCCATCGAGCCGAGGCGAGGCACCGCCGCGAGCAGCGCGCGGGTGTAGGGATGCGAGGGCGCGGCGAAGATGCGCGAAGTCGCATCGGTCTCCACCGCCTGCCCGCCATACATCACGACCGTGCGGTCCGCGATCTCCGCGACCACGCCCATGTCGTGGGTGATGAAGAGGATCGACATCCCCTCTTCCTGCTGGAGCTCCTTCAGGAGCTCCAGGATCTGGGCCTGGATCGTGACGTCGAGCGCGGTGGTCGGCTCGTCGGCGATCAGGAGTTTCGGCTTGCAGGCCAGCGCCATCGCGATCATCACGCGCTGGCGCATACCGCCGGAGAAGCGGTGCGGATGCTCGTGGAAGCGAGATTTCGCGGCGGGGATGCAGACGCGATCGAGCAGCCGGACGGTCTCGGCCTCGGCCGCCGCCCGCGACATGCCGCGATGCTGGATCAGCGCTTCCGCAATCTGGAAGCCGATGGTGAGCACCGGATTGAGGCTCGTCATCGGCTCCTGGAAGATCATGGCAACGTCGTTGCCGCGGATGTCCTTCATGCTCGCTTCGGGCAGCGCGAGGAGATCGCGGCCGGCGAGCGTGACGCGCCCTTCGACGCGGCCGATGTCTCTCGGAATGAGCCGCATGATCGAGAGGGCCGTGACGCTCTTGCCAGAGCCCGACTCTCCGACGATTGCCACGGTCTCCCCGGGCGCGACGTCGAATGACACATTGCGCACGACGGGAATCCATCGCCGCTCGATCATGAAGGAGGTGACGAGGCCGGCAACCGACAGCACAGGTGCCTGCGCGTCGGCGATCACTTTGTGAGCTCCGCTCGCACCGATACTCATGCAAAGCCCCCTGCACATGCCGCGCAGACGGTGCGCTCCCTCCCCCGCTTGCGGGGGAGGGTTGGGGAGAGGGTGTCTCTACAATCGAGAACCCCCAAGAGGCGAGAACCCTCACCCGGCGCTACGCGCCGACCTCTCCCGCAAGCGGGAGAGGTGAACTGAGCCCGTGGCCGCACCGATGTCAAAATCACCATCCCCCCTCAGTAACCACGGCTGCGATCAACCCGCCCCGGCAACTCTTCGCCGCGACGGTGACGTGCGATGACGTCGAGCACGTAGTCGACGGCCGTATCCGGCGTGGTCATGCTGGCGTTGTGCGGCGTCAGCAGGATGCGCGGATGGCTCCAGAATGGATGGCCCGCCGGCAGTGGCTCGGGATCGGTGACGTCGAGGACAGCCCCCGAGAGTGCGCCGCTGTCGAGAGCCGCGAGGACATCGGCCTCGACGAGATGCGGGCCACGCCCGACATTGACCAGGGAGGCGCCGCGCGGCAGGCGCGCGAACAGGTCCGCGTTCAGGATCCCGCTTGTCTCATCGGTCAGAGGCAGCAGGCAGACGAGAATGTCGGTCTGCGCAAGGAAATCGGGCAAGGTGGCCATGCCCGCATGGCAGATAACGCCCTCGATCTCGCGCGGCGAGCGATTCCAGCCGAGACGCGGGAAGCCGAACGCCTTGAGGCGTTCGAGCACGGCCCGGCCGAGCTGGCCGAGCCCCATCACGCCGACACGCCGCCGCTTCGCCGGCGTGATCCGGATCTCGCGCCAGACCTGTTCCTTCTGCTGGGCGATGAAGTGCAGGAGATCGCGATGCAGGGCGAGCACGGCCATGGTGACGTATTCCACCATGGTCTCGGCAATGCCGGGCTCCAGCATGCGCACCAGCGGGATGTGCGGTGGAAGTTTGCTGGCGTCGAACTGGTCGACGCCGGCGCCGACCGAGAAGACCAGCTCGAGGTTTGGAAAGGTCGCCGCGATGTTGTCAGGCGGCACCCACGCCACGAGATAGCGCACCTCGGCGGGATCGCCGATGTCGGGCCAGAGCCGGAACGGCAGATGCGGCGCGCGCTCCGCGAAGAAGCGCGCCCACTCCGCGCCGCGCACCATGTTGGCCTTGTAGAGAACCGTCATGCGGCCAAGGCCCTCAGAACGGGCTGACCGGCGCGAGCCGGCGGCCGTCGATCATGCGCTTGTGGCTGTAGGGCTCAGGATCGACCAGCGGCGTCGAGCCGGTCACGATGTCGGCGGCGAGCTTGCCGGCCGCAGGGCCGATGCCGAAGCCGTGGCCGGAGAAGCCGGTGGCGAGGAAGAAGCCCGGCAGCGCATCGACCGGCGAGATCACCGGGATCGTATCGGGCGTGCAGTCGATCGTGCCGCCCCAGGCTTCCGCGATCTTGATGTCCTTCAATTCGGGGTTGGACTTGATCAGCGCTGATAGCGCCGCATTGACCAGCGACATGTCGGGCGCGGGATCGCGCACCCGTTCGGTCTCGAACGGCGACGGCTTGTCGAGGCTCCAGCTGGTGCCGCGCATGAGCTGGTCGAAGAACGACTTGCCGAACGACATCTTCAGTCCGTTGCGGCGATGCAGATAGGTCGGCCAGAAGGTGCGCGCGTAGCGGAACAGATCGGGCGACAGCTCGACCGTGCCGCGGTTGCGCAGCGCCAGCGTAAAGCCGCCGTCGAGCCGGCGGCGGATGCAGTAAAAATCGGTACCGAGTGCACCCGACGTGATCTCCGGCCCGGGCGTGGTCCGGCACGCGGTGGCGTTGACGAGACCGATCGGCAGCTCGATGCCGTGACGGCGGCAGAACAGCGACGACCATGCCCCGCCCGACAGCAGCACGGATTGCGCGCGGATGGTGCCCTTCTCAGTGACGATGGCGCTGACCCGCCCGCCGGTCGTCTCCAGCCCGCGCGCGGCGCAGCCCTGGTGGATCGTAACGCCGTGCTTTCGCGCGGCAGTCGCAAGCGCGGGCACGGCCATCGACGGCTCGGCGCGGCCGTCGCTCGGCGTGTGCAGGCCGCCGACCCACTTGTCGGCATTGCCGGGCATGCGCTCGGCGACCTCCGCCGGCGTCAGGACGGTGGAATGCACCTGCTGCTCGCGCGCGATCGCGGCCCAGCGTTCCCAGCCGGCGAGCTCGTCCTTGCTCTTGGTCAGGAACAAGACGCCGGTGCGGCGGAAGCCGGCATCGACGCCGGCGTCGTTCTGCATGTCCTCCCACAGCCGCAGCGCCTCGCGCGCCAGCGGAATCTCCTCACGCGCGCGGCCCTGCTGGCGGCACCAGCCCCAATTGCGGCTCGACTGTTCGCCGCCGACATGCCCCTTCTCGACGAGCGCGACGGAAAGCCCCTTCTTCGCCAGATGATAGGCAGCCGAGACGCCGATGACGCCGCCGCCGATGACGACGACGTCGGCCTGCGCCGGCAGGCGTTCGTCGCTATTTATACGGTTGAGCGGCGGGGACATCGGACACTCCTGGACTTCAGTTCGATCGAGCTCTTGCTCGTCATGGGATGTTCATTCGCGGGTCGAGCGCGTCGCGCAGGCCGTCGCCGAGGAAGTTGAAGCTCGTGACCGCGAGCGTGATGGCGAGGCCCGGCGCAATGGCGAGCCACGGCGCGCTGGTGAGATAGATCTGCGCGTTGTTGAGCATGTTGCCCCAGCTCGCGGCCGGCGGCTGGATGCCGTAGCCGAGATAGCTGACATAGGATTCGAGCAGGATCGCCTTGGCGACGTTCAGCGTCGCCGCGACCACGATCGGCGCGATCGCGTTGGGCACGAGCTCGTGGAACATGATCCGCAGGTTCGACGAGCCGAACGCGACGGCGGCGACCGCGAACTCGCGCTCCCTGAGCGAACGAACCTGGGCCTCGACGACGCGGGCAACGCTCATCCAGGCGGTCGCCGCGATCAGCACGGTGGTGGTGACGAGGCCGGGCTCGGTCAGCGCGGCGAGCGCAAGCAGCAGGAAGATGGTCGGAAAGCACAGCACGGCGTCGACGAGCCGCATCAGGACCGCACCGACCACGCCGCCATAGAAGCCGGCGAAGGCGCCGACGGCGATGCCGACCGCCATCGCGATCACCATCGCGACGATGCCGATCGAGAGCGACACCCGTCCGCCCATCATCAGCCGCGCCAGCACGTCGCGGCCGAGCTCGTCGGTGCCGAGGATGTGTGCGCCCGAGAGCGGCGGCGCGAACCGCTTCATGATGTCGATATAGGTGTCGTCGAACGGCAGCAGGTAAGGACCCAACGCAGAGCCGAGGACGAGAACGAGGATGATCACGGCGCCCGCAAGCGCGAGCCGGTGCCGGCGGAAGCGCCGCCATGCGGCCTGGCCGGGCGCGAGCTGGTCGGTGGAGAGAAGCGCGCTCGTCATCGCTAACCCACCCGGATGCGCGGATCGACGACGGCATAGAGGATGTCGGCGAGCAGCGAGCCGATCAGCACCATGGTCGCCGAAAACATCAGGATGCCCATCACCACGGGATAGTCGCGGTAGCCGATGGAATCGAGGAACAGACGCCCCATGCCGGGCCAGGTGAACACGGTCTCGGCGACCAGCGCGCCGCCGAGCAGCGTCGGAAACTGGAGGCCGGCCACCGTGATCATCGGCAGCAGCGCATTGCGAAGCGCGTGCACGGTGAGGATCCGCCATTCCGGCATGCCCTTGGCGCGCGCGGTGCGGATGTAATCCTGGTTGATGACCTCGAGCATCGAGGAGCGCATGAAGCGGCCCCACATCGCGGTCTCGACCAGCGCCAGCACCAGGGCCGGCGCGATCAGATGATGCAGCAGGTCGAGGAAGGAGCCGTCGCCGACGGTCTCGCGGTTGCCGGCCGGCAGCCAGCCGAGCTTCACCGAGAACACGTAGATGGTGACGAGACCGAACCAGAAGGTCGGGATCGACAGCGCGATCATGGCGCCGACGGTTGCGAGCGTGTCGAACAGCGAGTAGCGGCGCAGCGCGCCAAGGATACCGATCCAGCAGCCGAGCAGCACCGCAATGATCGTCGCCGTCGCCATCAGCTCCAGCGTTGCGCCGAGATGCGAGGAGATCACCGACAGCACCGCCTCGCCGTCGCGGTAGGACTTGCCCCAATCGCCCTTCAGCATGCGGCCGAACCAGTCGAGATACTGGATCGGCAGCGGCCGATCGAGGCCGAGCTGCCTAGTGACGCGGTCGAGATCCTCCTGCGTCATCTGCGCGGAGGCGGCAAATTGCGAGAGCGGACCGCCCGGCGCCAGATGCAGCAGGGCGAAGCCGATCGCCGAGACGATCACAAGCAGCATGATCGCCTGCGCCAGGCGATTGACGACATAACGGGCCATCTCAGGCGATCCAGCGAGCCGGATCCATCAGGCCCAGTACCATTCGCGGATGTTCCAGCAATTGATGGAGGTGTTGATGTTGGGACGGAAACCCTGCAGCCCTTCCTTCACGCCTTCGGCGATGAAGCCCTGGAACATGGGCAGGATCGCGAGGTCGTTGCGGATCAGCTTTTGCAGATCGCCATAGGTGGTCTTGCGCTGCGACAGATCGAACTGCTTGGCGCCTTCGGCGAGAAGACGATCGGCCTCCGGGCTCTGGTACTGATAGGTGTTGTAGCCGCGGCCACCCTTGGCGGGAATGGCGCCGGAGCCGAAGCGCGGCGTCACGTCGGGGTCGCTGCCCAGCATGAAGTTCACCGAAACCAGCACCGAGTTGAACTTCGACTGCTGCCAGAAGTCGCCCCAGATCACCGCCGCCGGCATGTTGTTGACGCGCATCGCAGCACCAATCGCGCGCCAGTCCTGGACCAGGAGCTGCTGGGTCTGCTCGCGCACCGCATTGCCTGACGTCGTCGAGTTGGTGAATTCGAGCTTGACGCCGCCCTTCTCGCGAACGCCGCTGGAGCTGCGAACCCATCCCGCCGCATCGAGCAGCGCATTGGCCTTGGCGGGATCGTATTTGTGCTGCGGCAGGCCCTTCTGGAACGACCACGCCTGCTGCGGCACGAAGCTCTCGGTCTGCGTCGGCAGGCCGTAATAGAGCGCGTCGATGATCGCCTGCTTGTTGATGGCGAGATAGAGCGCCTCGCGCACCGCGCGGTCGGCGAAGGGACCGAAATCCAGGTTGGGCGCGATATGCTCCACCGAGGACGTCGCCGAGACGAAGATCTTGCGGCCCTTCAGCGTCTTCGCCTCCTGCACGAAGTTCGGCAGGATGCCTTGCAGGCCGGTGTAGTCGACCTGGCCGGTGCGGAACTGGGTGTAGAGCACGGTGAGGTCGGGGATGTACTTGAACACCACGCGTTCGACGTACGGCCCCTTGCCGTGATAGCCGGTGTGGGCATTCAGGAGGATGTGGTCGCCGGGCACGCGCTCACCCCAGCGGAACGGTCCGGTGCCGACAGGCGCATTGTGGAACGGCGAGGCGTTCGGATCTGACACCTTCTCCAGGATGTGCTTGGGCACGATGAAGGTCAGCGATCCCAGGATCGACATATAGGGCGAATAGGGAGCTTCCATTCGCCAGTGGATCTCGTCCGCCGCGACGACCTTGATGTCCTTCACGAGGCTGTGGCCGACGCGGCTGCGCGCGCGGAAATCGGGATTGTTGATCAGCTCGAGCGAGAACTTCACGTCGTCCGCCGTGAACGGCGTGCCGTCATGCCACTTCACGTCGCTGCGCAGCTTGATCTTCCAGGTCAGGCCGTCGGCCGACAGGCCGCCATTCTCGATGGCCGGGACCTCGCGCGCCAGATCGGGAACGAAATTGCCCTCGGGATCGATGTACCAGAGCAGCGAGAACACCTGCCACCAGACGCCCTGATCGACCTCGATGCCGGGCATCAGCGGATGGAAGACGGTCGGCTCCTGCGACAGCGCCGCAATCACCTGCCCGCGCGGCTTGTCCGGCGGATTGGTCGGGCGCTCGGTCTGGGCGAAGGCATTGCCTGCGAGGCTCCATCCCGCCGCGGCGCCGGCCCCGAGCTGGAAGAATTGACGGCGATTCGGACTACCGAGATGCACTGCCCCAACGCCGAACCTGCCGGTGTCGTTTGCCATGACCCACTCTCCGTTGTCGCACACGGCACCGTCTCCCGCGCCCCGAGACCCCGGCAGGGGACAGGAGTGGGCTTTAGTGCTTCTAAATTTTTCGATCAAAAGTTCATCATGACTAAATACAGCTGTCAATCGCATTGCTAGTATGCGCGACCTTTTCACTCCGACTGAAGCCTCGGACCGATGCGGTCCAAGGCTGAGATGATGCATGGGAGAGCGACATGGATGGTCGCGGCGATACCAACGGTCCGAAGGACGCTCCGACGATCGAGGCCGACGATGCGGTCGACCAGCGCCTCGGCGAAACCGTACGGCTGCTGCGTCAGCGCGCCGGCCTCTCGATCCAGGACGTCGCCAACAAGACCGGCCTGTCGAACGGCATGATCAGCCAGCTCGAACGCGCGCGCGCCATGCCGTCGATCCGCACGCTGCGCCTGCTCAGCATCGCGCTCGACGTGCCGATCTCCTATTTCTTCGAGACCACCGATCCCGGCGACGTGCAGCGCTACATCGTGCGCAAGAACAGCCGCCGCCTGCTGCGCCTCACCGCGAGCGGCGTCGTCAAGGAAGCGCTCACCCCGGATGGCAAGGGCCAGCTCGAACTCTACGAGCTCACGCTCAATCCCGGCGCCTCGTCCGGCACCGACTTCCTGCAGCACACCGGCGAGAAGGCCGGCTACATCCTGTCCGGCAGCCTGCGGCTGTGGCTCGACAACCAGGCCCACGTGCTCGAGGCCGGCGACAGTTTTCGTTTCCCGAGCATCGTGCCGCACATGTTCGACAACCCGACCCAGCAGACGGCGCGCGTGATCTGGGTGACGACATTGCGCCAGACCGATTCGCCGGCGGGTTGAAGCCCGAGGCAGGCCGGGCCTCGTTTCCGGGACGGCCGGCCGTCCCGCGCCACCTGAAATTGCCCCTCGACGGAAACGCACGGAATCTGTAGCTCACATAATGGCGGACTCCTCGACAGGACGGGGCCGTTACGGTCCGCGGCTGGCGTCTTGGGTGTGAGACCATGAAACTCAGGGGGGTTGTGACATTTGCGATGGCCACCCAGGTCGTCGTGACCGCCGCACTCCTTCTCGCTTCCTATGCCATGACCGGCACCGCCGGCCCGCGCGGGTTCGGCATGGCCCAGCTCATCGCCCTGATGGCGAGCGGTGTCGTTGCGGTGCTGCTCGCGCGTCTCTGCACGAGCGCGATCGAGACGTCGCAAGCCGAGCGGGCTGCCGCGCAACTGGCCGATCGGGCGAAGGCCGTCGCCGAGAGCGCACAGATGACGCAAGCCGTCATCAAGACCGCGCTCGACGCCTTCATTCAGACCGACGAACGCGGCATCGTCGTGGAATGGAGCTTTCAGGCCGAAGCCCTGACCGGATGGTCGCGGCAGGAGGCCATCGGCGCCGACGTCGTCGACCTCCTCGTCGCCGAGCCGCTCCGCGCCGGCTTCAGGCAGCGCATGATGCGGCTGCTGCCGGAACTGTCGGATACGCCAATCGGCATTCGCTTCGAGGTGAGCCTGCTGCACAGGAACGGCGATGCGATCCTGGTCGAGGCGTCGGGCACGGCCCTCCGGCTTGGCGGGCGCACCATCATCAACAGTTTCGTCAAGGACATCACCCAGAAGCGCGCCGCCGAGGAGCAGCTGATACAGGCCCAGAAGATGGAGGCGGTCGGGCAGCTCACCGGCGGCATCGCGCACGAATTCAACAACATGCTCACCGTGATCACCGGCACGATCGAGATCCTTGCCGACGCCGTGAAGGACAATCCGCCGCTTGCGACCATCACCAAGCTGATCAGCGAGGCCGCCGATCGCGGCGCCGCGCTGACCTCGAGCCTGCTGTCCTTTGCAAGGAAGCAGGCGCTGCAGCCGACGGAGATCGACGTCAACGAACTGCTCGAGGAGCTCGCCAAACTGCTGCTGGCGACCTTCGACAAGAAGATCGAGATCGTGACAAAGCTCGACAGCAAGGTCTGGCTCGCCTTCGTCGACCGCGGCCAGCTGAGCTCGGCGCTGCTCAACCTCGCGATCAACGCCCGCGATGCCATGCTGGACGGCGGCAGGCTGACCCTGACCACACGCAACGTCGTGTTCGGCGTGCGCGAGGCCGTGGCGGTCGGCGCCGGCTATGCCGGCGACTATGTCGAGATCGAGATCGCCGACACCGGCACGGGCATCCGGCGGGCGATCCTGGAGCGGATCTTCGATCCGTTCTTCTCGACCAAGGAGGTCGGCAAGGGCACGGGGCTCGGGCTCAGCATGGTGTTCGGCTTCGTCAAGCAATCCGGCGGCGGCATCAAGGTCGCGTCCGAGGAAGGCCGCGGCACGACATTCACGATCTATCTGCCGAAGGCCGAGACCAGCACTCTGCGCCCCGCCGGCTATGACGATCGCAAGGTCGTGGGCGGACAGGAGACTATCCTCTGCGTCGAGGACGATCGCGACGTCCGCCAATACGTCACGGTCCAGCTCGAGAGCCTCGGCTACAAGGTCATCCCCGCCGCCAACGCGACCGAAGCGCTCGCCATCGCCGCTGAGGGCAAGGCGTTCGACCTGCTGTTCACCGACATCGTGATGGCCGGCGGCATCAACGGACGCGAACTCGCCGAGCAGATGGTGGCCGCGCGGCCGTCCCTGCGGGTGCTGTTCACCTCCGGATACGCCTACGACTCGATGCACGCGCAGGGCCGCGCCACGAAGGGCGCCCCGCTTCTGACAAAACCCTATCGCAAGGCCGAGCTCGCGCGCATGCTGCGCCGCTCTCTCGACACCGCCGTCGATTCCGTGGGCGACCCGATCCCGACACCCTACTCGGTGCAGGCCGATGTCGAGGGCTTTTTGCGCAGGCAAGCAGCTGAAGACAGCGGCACGACGCGGTCGCGAAAGTAGCTCTCTGCGCTAGCTCATCCTTCGCCGCAGCGTTGCCGACGGCGTCTCGCCAAATTTTTCACGATAGGCGCCGGCCATGCGGCCGAGATGCGTGAAGCCGAGATCGAAGGCGATCTCGGTGATGGAGGCATCGGGCCGGGCCTGCGCGAGCCGGGCGTGCAGACCAGCGAGGCGCATGTCGAGCAGCATCTCCGAGATCGAAACCCCGAAATGACGGCGGAAGCCGAGCTGGAGCGCGCGGATGCCGATCCCGGCGGCGCAGGCAAGCTGCGCAAGGTCGAGCGGCTCGCCGGCATTGTCCGCAAGACGGTCCCGCGCGACGCGAAGCGCACGCGGCAGACGCTCGGCTTGCCCCGAGAACGTCCTGATCGCATCCGACAGGCCGTGACGCTGGCCATTGAGCAGGTGATCGAGCAGCGCCTCCCGCCAATCGGCGGTCGCGACCGGTGAAAGCCTGCCGGAGGGGCCAAGACGTTCGGCGAGCGTCATCAGCCCGCCAAGGCTGGTCCGCAAGGCCCGCCCCGACGGCGCGTCCAGGTCGATCACAGGATCGAACTCGACCGTGCCCGCGACCCTCCCCGACAAGGCCGCGGCGCGCTGCTCGACCATGCGGCGGTCAAGCAACAGGATCACTTGGGCACAGTCGCTCCACATCATCCGGGTCGGGATCGTCGGCGACAGCAGCGACGCCGTCCGGTCCGGTACGGCATCGAATTCGCCGGCGCCGGCACGAATGCGGGCGGTGCCCGTGAGCGGAACCTGCAGCAGGAAGAAGCGCTCGAGGCAGCCGGGATCGATGCTGACCGATCCGCCATAGGTAACGTAGTTGATGGAAAAGCCGTCGAACGCCGCGCAATTGTGCCGGGCGGAGAAGCCGGCCGCCCGCGCCTGCGCCGGCTTGAGATCGTGCGGACAGAAGATGCGTCCAATCTGCTCGGCCGCCTCATCGACATCATCGGTGGCGACGCGGGCAAAGTCCGCAAGCCGTTCTGCTGCGGACGCACTTGCGCTCATTTCCAGCACGGCTGCGGACATCGTCGACCACGCTTCGCGTCACGGAATTGCTTTAAGCCTATAATAGTTCCCTGGACGCGGAAAGGGCCGCGTCGCAAAATCGTCGTGCTGCATGGCAAAAGCTCCATCCGGATTCGTTTAGCGGATAGACAGGCAGCCGGTCGCTGGCCGAAGCTCCATCCTCGCCGGAATCCATGAGGAGCGAGCCATGACTGCACTCGAAAAGGGCATAACCGCTGTTGGCACGGGCTATGGCGGCAAGAGCTGGAACATCCTTGGTCAGGTCTATTTCCCCAAGGCCGTCACCGACTCCACCTTCGCGTTCGAGACCAACAGCGATCCCGGCCAGTTCGTGCCGGTGCACATCCATCCGACCCAGGACGAGTTCATCCTGGTGCAGGAGGGCACGCTCGACCTCAAGCTCGACGGCGTCTGGGTCAAGGCCCATGCCGGCGACCTCGTGCGCATGCCGCGCGGCATCCCGCACGGCTATTTCAACAAATCCGACAAGCCCTGCCGCGCGCTGTTCTGGGTCTCGCCGATGCAGAAGCTGGAGGCGCTGTTCAACCAGCTCCACAATCTGACCGACCCAGCCGAGGTCGTGCGCATCTCGGCACTGCACGAGGTCGACTTCCTGCCACCCGAGGCCAACGACTAAAGCGCGATCGCCGCGCTTTAGCTGTTGTTTGAGCATGATCTTTTCGGAAAACCGCTTCACACTTTTCCGGATCATGCTCGAGGCAGCCGCCTCCCCGTCGCCTATCATCAGCTTGCAGCCCCGCCGGCCGCACCTTGCGGCCGAACGTGGCCGCTTGCGCGCGAAACACCCTGATTGCGAGCAATCCCATGGTCAGTCCCAAGCATGTTTGCGTGATCGGCGCCGGAGTCTCCGGTCTCGCCGCCGCAAAGGCATTCTCCAGCCGCGGCCACCGCGTCACCATTCTCGAGCGCAGCGGCGATCTCGGCGGCGTCTGGGAGCCTGCGCGCTCCTACCCTGACGTGCAGACCCAGAGCCCGAAGGATCTCTACCGCTACACCGATCGCGCCATGCCGGACGCTTATCCGGAATGGCCGACCGGGCCGCAGGTCCACGCCTATCTCGCCGACTACGCCAAAAGCTTCGGCCTCGACCGCATGCTGCGCCTCAACACCGAGGTCGCCGGCATGGCGCGCCGCGCCGACGGGAAGCCGGGCTGGACGCTCGCGCTGACCACCAAGGACGGTAAGGCGACGAACGAGGATTTCGATTTCGTCGCGGTCTGCATCGGGCAGTTCAACGAGCCGCGCGAGCTGCATTGCCCGGGCGAGGACGGCTTTCTGGCGCAGGGCGGCCAGATCCTGCATTCGTCGAAATACAGCGATCCGACGCTGGCGAAAGGACGCCGCGTCGTCGTGCTCGGCGGCTCGAAATCGGCGACCGACATCGCGGTGAACGCGGTGAAATCAGGCGCACGCGAAGTCACCATCGTGATGCGCGAGCCGGTCTGGCGGATCCCCTATTTCATCGGCGGCCTCGTGAACTTCAAGCGCATCCTCTACATCCGTGCGCAGGAGGAGATGTTTCCGGGCTGGGGCGCCAGCGCGATGGCGCGGCTCGCACACCGCATCGCAGCGCCCCTGATCTGGGCGAACTGGCGCGGGCTGGAGAGCCTGTTGAAGGCGCAGCTCAAGCTTGGCCCGTGCAAGATGGTACCGAAAGAGCGGATCGAGGACGGCGTCAACTGCTCGGTGCCGATCGCAACGCCGGGCTTCTATCCGATGGTCGCGGACCGTCGCATCAAGGCGGTGTTCGGCACGTTCGATCATTACGAGGGCGACAGCATCGTGATGAGCGGCGGCGAGCGCGTCGGCGCCGACGTCGCGGTGCTCGCGATCGGCTACAAGCTCGGCGTGCCGTTCCTGCCCGCGGCCTATCAGCAGAAACTGGTCGACGCGGACGGTCAGTACCGGCTCTACCGGCTGATCGCCAACCCCGATCTGCCGGAGCTGGGCTTCGTCGGCTTCAACTCCTCGTTCTGCACCGTGCTGTGCGCCGACCTCGCCGCCAACTGGCTGGTGCGCTACGCCGACGGCCAGCTCGCCAACCAGCCGACGGCGCAGGCGATGCGCGACAACATCGAGATGATGCTGCACTTCAAGCGCGTCGAGCGGCCGGCCGCCGGCGTCTATGGCGGCTTGTGCGTCGCGCCCTATCACTATCGCCATTTCGACGAGCTGATGGCCGATATCGGCGCCAAGAACCAGAAGCGCGGCGGGCTCGCCGGACACTTCCAGCCGCCGGATGCGGATGCCTATGCGAAGTTCCTGGCGACGGCGCCGGACTACCGGGCCACAGCGTAAGGTCGGAGAACCCGGGCTGAGCGGGATTTGCAACTCGCCAGTCCGCGCGTTTGATGTTTACGATCCCATGATCGACGAATCTCCGGCACACGGGAACCCGCCATGGGACGACGATGTCACGCCGCCGCAGCCCTGGCGGTGCTTGGGCTGATCCTCACGACGTTCACGGCGAGCCAGGCACAAACGCTCACGGCGAGGCAATCGGAGGCGCTCGCCACCTACGATCGCGCGCTCGGCGATTTCAAATCCATCCTTGCCGAGCGGCGCCGACAGATCGCGGCGAAGGAGCCGCTGCCGAACCTGCCGGGACAGGCGCTCTATCTGGCACGCGTCGCGGTCATCAGTGCTTACAAGGATCTCACCGACGCCATGCCGTCGCGGATCGGAAAGCCCAACAAGTTCGAGATTCCGCCGGCCTATTTCGACGCCGACATCGAGCCGCTGGTCGACGAATATGCTGGACTCTTCGAGATCATGGAGGCGCCGCCCGCCGGCGCGCAGAACTCGCCGACGCCGTTCAAGGACGTCGTCGATCTCGCAGTCGCTATCGCGCGCGCCAAGGGACTTGCGCCTGGCCACGCCGAAGCTGCGGGACGTATCAGCCTCGGGCTGTTCTTTGCCGAGACCAACGGCAAGCAGAACGTCCGCAATGCGCGCTCGAACACCTATATGGGCAGCTTCCAGACCGGCCCGTCCGAGGACCGCAACGGCCGCAGGAAATGGGAGTCTATCAAGAGCGAGATCGCGGCGGCCGATCCCGCGCTGGCCGCGCGTGACGACAGGGAAGAGGCACGCGCCCGCGGCACCGATCACCGTTTCAATCACTGGACCAATGTGCGCGACGGCCTGATGAACGCGCATGCCGATCTGTTCCGGGAGATCCCGGGAATCGTGAAGACGCTGCCCGACCCGATCGACCAGATGAAGCTGTTCGAGCTGATCCAGATCGTTCCCACCCCGACGCGGTCCGCGCTCAAATCGGGCGATCTCCTGAACTACCGGGTGTCGAGCCCCACGATCATGAGGCACTTGCGCAACAACAGCATCTTCGCGTTCGGCCAGGCCGACAGATCGCGCAGCTCGGCAAGCTTCCGCGAGATTCTCGCTGCGATGTGGCTGTTCAACCGGAAGTTCGAGAAGGCGATGGCGAAATACGCGGAGATCAGGGCGCACTGAGGCATCGGTTGTAACCGCTACCGGACGTAGTAGGCTCGTGATCTCATCAGCAGCACGGGCAGTTTCATGCGCATCCTCATCCTTGGCGGCAGCCAGTTTCTCGGACGCGCGATTGCGGCCCATGCCTGCGCCAACGGTCACGACGTGACCTGCGCCGCCCGCGGTCTCGCCGGGCCGATCGCGGCAGGCAGCCGACTGATCCGGATCGATCGCGACGTCGCGGACGGTCTCGCGCCGCTCGCGGGTGAGACATTCGATGCCGTCGTCGACGTCTCGCGTCATCCCGGCCAGGTTCGCCGCGCCGTCGCGGCGCTGAAGCGGCCGGGCATGCACTGGACCTTCGTCTCCACGATCAGCGTCTACGCAGACAACCGCATACCGGGACAACGCGCCGACACGGCGCCGCTGCGCGAGCCCATGGCCGAAGACGTCGAGCACAGCACCGACGCCATTTATGGCGCCGCCAAGGTCGCGTGCGAGCAGGCCGTCGGCACTGATGCCTTCATCTGCCGGGCCGGCCTCATCGCCGGGCCGGAGGATCCGACGGGACGGTTCGCGTACTGGCCGGCCCGGCTTGCGCGCGGCGGCGAGGTGCTGGCGCCGGGAGCGCCTGACGATGCCGTCCAGTTCATCGACGTGCGCGATCTCGCACAATGGATCGTGCATGCGGCCGAGGTTGGCCTGACCGGCATCTATGACGGGATTGGACCGGTGCGCACGCGCGGCGAATTCCTGACCGAATGTGCATCCGCGCTGAACTCCGCCTGCACCTTCACCTGGGTCGATCGCGCCTTCCTGGAAGCGCATGACGTACGGCGCTGGGCAGGTCCGCGATCACTGCCGATGTGGCTGCCCCTGCCCGACTTCGCCGGCTTCCTGACACGCGACACCTCGCCGGCACGCGAGGCCGGATTGACCTCGCGCCCGGTGGCCGCCACCGTGCGCGATACGTTCGACTGGCTCCGCGCCGGCAACGGGCCGGTCATCGGTCTCACCAGCGACGACGAGAAGGACGTGCTCGCCGCGTGGCACGCGGGCATGACGAGCTAGGGCAGACTCATAATCTTGATATCGTCTTGTGACCGACAGCGGTCGTTCCTTGGTAACGACGACATGCAGAAGGGCGAGATCACCCGCCACAATTCTAGATAGAGTGTGAGCTGGTTCATATCGGCGGCCCCATGCCGCGCGTAGCTTGGCGAGAAGATGTCTCGCTTCCCGGCGCCAAGTCGTCATGGGTTTCCGGACGTCAAGTCGAGCGAACATCTGTCAACCCATAGGAGGACAGGTCATGAAGTTCGCAGCACTGCTTTTGATCTTTGCTCTCGCCGCATTCGCGACGGCTATTCCGGCAGATTCGGCCAACGCATGCGCGCGCCCCTGCGGAAACTATTGTTGCGGATAATCGGCGGAGAATTCCAATGCGCCCATTGATCAAGTGGGGGGCATTAGTGACGATCGTGAGCATCGCACCACTGGCATCCGTGGCTGCGATACGTCACCACACGCCCCCAAATAAACTCAACGAAGCAATCACCGCTATCGGCTTTCACCCGATAACGCCGCCGGTGCTCCTGCGCGCTCCAGGCTCCATCTATCATGTCTCTCCGAACGGCCAGGATTACGACATGCTGTGCGAAGTCTCGCCTGAGCGACTGGTTGGCGTCACCCGCACGTCATCTTCTGCAACCCAAGTCACCTCCGAACTACGAAAGACGCAATATTCGCTCGACTCAAAAGTCGTGCGTTCGATTCAGTCACATACCGATGCAAAATTGGCGGAAGCTGTAAAGCTGGAGCTCGATGACGTTCAAGTGCTGGAGATCTCACTTGAAGACCTATCAATCATCGCTGAGGAGCTGTTCCGTCGCGAGTCCTGTGATCGGGAAGTGAAACGGTATCTGGAAAACGGCGAGTACGTTTGCCAGGGACAGCGGGTCCTCAAGGCGTCGACGAAATACGTGGCGGCCTACGACAATTCAGCGGCGGGCTCCGTGGAACAAACGACAGACCTGATAAAGAATAATTTCGATCCGACTGTCAGCATACAGGGCGGTCAGAGCGTCTCCGGAGCGAACCTTTATTACGGGATGAGACTGGCACCGCGGTGTCTATCCCTCAGGGATGCCAAAAGGCAGCCACGGCCACCGTTCTCGCTCTGGGACAGACTGGTCAATCACTTTCCTTCGCTCGAGTTCTTTTGAATATAGCCGCGACACGCCGTGGCAACGGCCAGCGTGTTCATGCAGGCGACAACCGACTCTTTTGGCTCAACCGCGGCGACCACGGCCGAGGCCTTGGTGGCGCCGGCGCCCCCCGCACGCCCAGACCGCTTTTATACACACACGCCCTAATTTTCCGGTTTGTAGCCGTCCGTCAGCGTCTTCAGGAACGCGATGATGTCGGCCTCGTCCTGCTCGGTCATCGCCGGCCTGTCGCCGGGGCGACGATCGAACGGCGGATCGGTGACGTCGACATTGGCGTGATATTTTTGCGGCAGGTCATCGTACTTCAGCACGGTGCCGTCGGCGGCGCGCGGAAAGACCTTCTCCGGATTGGTGTCGCGGAAATTGTAGAAGTCGAGCACCTGCTCGAGGTTGCGGAAGACGCCGTTGTGGAAGAAGGCGTGACGCACCGCGGTGTTGCGCAGCGTCGGCGTCAGGAACATGCCGCAATATTGGGTCTGCTCGGGCATGTCGGTGCGATGCGGGCCGCAAACGCCAAGGTCGAAATAATTGGGGTCGCGATTGTTGGCAAGCTCGGCGTTGCGCGGGGCGCCGAGCGCCTCGTATTGGTGATCGGTGAACAGCGGCGGCAGCCCGTCGCGGGTCGGCGCCGAGGTGTGGCAGCCGGCGCAATTGGCCTTGTCGGGATCGTTGAACGCTTGCAGCCCGCGCAGCTCGCTCTCGGACAGCCGCGCCCTGCCCTCGAGCCAGTAATCGTACTTGCTGGTGTAGGGATGAAAGCTTGGCTCCTCGACCTGATAGCGCGCCACCGCGAACATCGCCTCCGCGATCAGGAGCCGTTGATTCTTCAGCACACCAGCGCCGAACAGCTCGACGAAGCGGGTGGCGTAAGACGCGCGGCGCAGCTTGCCTGCAACGATCTCGGCGCGGCCGCCGTCCATCTCGTTGGGATCGAGCAGCGGAAACAGCGCCTGGTCCTGCAACGTGTCGGCGCGGCCGTCCCAGAACAGGCCGCCTTGCGGAACGATGTTCGCTGACGCGCCGCTACCGCCCGCGGTCTTGGTGGTGCGCGCAGCCAGCTGGCCGAGCGCGGCCATCTGCGCGAGGTCGACGACGTTGTCGTCGTCACCCTTGTCGGGGCCGATGCTGAAATTCGGATGGCGATCGAGATATGTCAGCGACGGCACCGCGCGTGCGCCCGGGCGCGACAAGGTCGCGCCGCCGAGCATGACCGGCCCGTCATTGGGCGGACCGTAGGCGTGATCCGGGCTGTGACAGGACGCGCATGACAGCGCGCCCGAGGACGACAGCGAGGCGTCGTAAAAAATCTCCCTGCCGAGCTGCGCCATCGCCGAGAGCGGAGCGGCCGGCGGACGCATGAGACGAACCGGGTTCGGATTCGCACCCGCGGGATTTGCTTCCGCAAATCCCTGCGTCGCGACGACAAGGACGGCGCCGGCCAGACAAAGCAGGCCGGCGCCGAAAAGCCACATGGTGCGGCTGTTCATATGACCTTGCGTCCTAGTGGTGGTGGTGCTCGTCCGGCGGGCTGGTCATGACAGTGCCGGAAGTTGGATCGAGGAACAGTGCGTCCACCCGGAGATCGTGGCGATGATCATGATCGAAGTCGAACAGGTCCATGATCGACCCGGCGCTGGCGTCGAACGAGCCGCCGCCGAGACGCTGGCCGCGCAGCCAATTGTCCTCGATGAACCGCACCACCGAGGCCTGCGAGATGTAGGTGTGGCTGACGAAGTTCGTCCTCGCATAGGGCGAGACCACGATGAAGGGAACGCGGGTGCCCGGGCCGCAGCGGCCGTTCACCGGCTTGCCGCTAAGCCCCTTCGGCGCCGGCTGCTTCTGCGGGCCGAGACCGCACAGGCCCGGACCGTTGACCTGGTCGGCGGTCGGATCGTAGGAGGCGCTCTTCGGCGCGACGTATTGGTGATCGTACCAGCCGTCGGAGTCGTCATAGGTGATGATGACCGCGGTCTCGCGCCACTCCGGCTGCTTCTGGAGGAAGTTGATCAGCTCGACATTGCCCACCTGCTCGTCGAGCGGATCGGAATTGCCGGCGTGACCGTCCTGGAAGGCCGGCATCTTGATGTAGGAGACGGCCGGGAAGTTGCCGGCCTTCACCGCGGCGTAGAAGTCCTCGAGATCGTAGTTGTGGTTGGCCGGATCAACCTTGCCGTTGAAGTCGTGGGTATGGCCAATCGCCTGGACCGAGCTCGGCCGCGCATGGGTCGGGTTGGCGGTCGACTTGTAGTACTGGAAGAAGGCGTGGTGCGGACTGTAGTCCACGATGGTGCCGTTGACGTTGCTCGAGAAGGTGCTGCGGCCGCAACCGGTGGTGCCGTTGGCGTTCTTGAGCGTCAGGTCGAAGCCGCCCATGAAGCTGCCCCAGCTGATGCGCTCGTCGTTGAGCAGATCGCCGATGTTCTTGCTGGTCATCAGCACGGTGCTGGTCGTGCTCGAGCAGGAATCGTAGGCAGGATCGGTGTCGCCGATCAGCGTCAGGCCGCCCTGGCCGTCGGCGATCGAGGACGAGGTACCGACGACGTTCTGCGCGCCGTTGGTCTGGCCGGAGACCACTTCCAGCATGCCGGGCGTGGACGGACCGAACGTGTCGGTCCAGTGATTGTCGCTCATGGCGAAGTGCTGGGCGTAGTTCCAGAAGGCCGTGACGGTGTTGCCGTCGAAATAGCCCATCACCTGGCCGTTGGTGCCGAACGCGCCGGCGCCGCCGGCCGTGCCGCGGCCGGTGAATTTCGGGAACAGGTCTTCCTTGCCGTTGTCCACCGCCTGCTGCTCGGGCGTGTAGGCATGGTTCTGCGAGCGCGTGTTGGCCTGGGTGCGGTCGAGACGGAACGGATCCGTCGCGCCGGTGCCGTTGGCCGGGCTGTTGTTCGGGTTGTTGACCAGCAGGTTCGCCGTGACGAGGTTGTTGACCTTCGGCGTGTGCGGCTTCGGCACGAAGGGTATAGAGCCGGACGGATTGGCCGCGTTCGGATAGGTCGCGAAATAATGGTCGAACGAGCGGTTCTCGTTGAAGATGATCACGAGATGCTTGATCGGCGTCTCGGTGTGGATGTCATGCGAATGACGGTGACGATCGTGATCATGATCGCGGTCCCGACCGAAATCGTCCGCGAGAACAGGCATGGCGCATGCGAGTGCCGTCGCGGCCGCGAAAATCGCGGCCGTCGTCAGAAATCTGGATTTCATTGTTGTGTTGCCCCGAAGGATTGACGCCGACCCCGGGAACGTTAATGGCGCGCGATGACAGAGCTGTGTCAGTTTGACGCAAGAGACACTTTGCGCAGTTGTTCAGACAAGATTTTCTACACGGGCGATTTGCCCGAAGCTGCCTTCCTCGACCCTCATGGTGAGGAGTCCGCCACAGCGGGCGTCTACTCGGTGCGGATCGGAGAATCCTTCAGGCCATTGTTGTCATAGGCCTTGCGCAAGGTGCCGTTGATCGTCGCCTCGTTCATGAATTTGGTGACGAAGGTCAGCGCCAGGCTGTGGCCGAACGGCACCGCGACGGCCGTCACCGTCTTCTTGAACGTCTCGTCCAGCACCTTTGTACCCGGAATCTTCTGCGCCATCTTGTTGAGCTGGTCCCGCGACAGCGCAAAGGCGTCGATCTCGCCGTTCTTCAGGAGGCCGAAGATCTCATCATAGGTCTGATAGCCGGTGACCTCAGCGTTCTTGAGATGCGCGACAGCGCCACGCATGGTGGTAGTGGCGTTGACGGCCGCGACCTTGATGCCGGGCTGGTCGAGCGAGGCAAAACTGGTCACGTTCGAACCAGCCTTGACGATGTAGGTGGCGTCCGCGACCTCGTAGATCGGCCCGAACATCATCTTGCTCTCGCGCTCGGGGTCCTTTGGCAGCCAGGTGACATCCCAGGTGCCTTTGCTGGCTGCGTCGGTGATCTGTCCGGAGTTCTGGTGCACGACATATTCGACACCAACGCCGAGCTGGGCCGCCATCTCCTTGCCGAGGTCCACCGGCACGCCGGCATAGCCGGTCTCCGTCCTGGTCGACCAGAATGCGCCGCCTGCGGGGCTGATTGCGATCGCGACCCGCAGCTTGCCGGTCGGCGCGATCTCGTCCTTCAGCCCATCGGCTAGCGCGGGCATGGCAACCGCCGCCGCGAGAACGAGACCGGAGAGGGCCGATTGGACGGACGCGGACATGTCATGTTCTCCTCGCGTTTTCTTGTTCTCGTCGTCCCGACCGCTTCGCTTCCGCCACACGACCTTTGACACAATTCTGGTCGATCGTGCGCGCGGTGAAAAGCGGTTTGTCATGACAAACCTGTCAAAGGCCACACCGCCGTTCGCCGTGCAAGGCCGACGACCGCCATGGCTATGGTGTTCCACGGCCGGACATTTGTTGGTAGCCTGCCGCACCGACAGACAGCAATCGGGGGCCACCGAATGACGCGCGCGAATCCCGCATCTCCCGCACATCGCAATGGAGCGTGGAGACATGTTGGACGGGCGCTAGCCGCCACGGCCGCCGTGATCGCGCTCGCCGGCTGCGAGGACAAGAACGCCTACGTGGCTCCGCCCCCGCCCAAGGTGGACGTGGCGACGCCCGTGCAGCGGCCGGTGACGCGCTATGTCGAGGCCACCGGCAACACCGCGCCGATCAAGAATGTCGACTTGGTGGCGCGCGTGCAGGGTTTCCTGCAGTCGATCGACTACCAGGACGGCACCTTCGTCAAGCAGGGCACCCAGCTCTTTACCATCGAGCCCGAGACCTACAAGCTGAAGCTCGAGCAGGCCCAGGCGGCCGAGGCCGGCGCCCAGGCCTCGCTCCGGCAGGCGGAGGCCGACTTCAAGCGGCAAAGCGATCTGGTGCAGCGGCAGGCGGTCTCGCAGGCCACCCTCGACACCTCGACGTCAACGCGCGAAAACGCGCAGGCCAATCTCCTGCAGGCGCAGGCCAACACCAGGATCGCCGAGGTCAATTACGGCTACACCAAGGTCACCGCGCCGTTCGACGGCGTCGTCAGCGCCCACATGGTCTCGATCGGCGAGCTCGTCGGCGTCTCCTCCCCGACCCAGCTCGCGACCATCGTCGCGATGGACCCGATCTGGGTGAACTTCACCGTCAACGAGCAGGACGTGCTACGCATCCGCGCCGAAGCGGCCCGCCGGGGACTGACGCCCACCGACCTCAAGCAATTTCCGATTCAAGTCGGGCTCCAGAACGAGACCGGCTATCCGCATGAAGGCAAGCTCGACTACGTCTCGCCGACCCTCAACCAGTCGACCGGTACGCTTGCCGTGCGCGGCCTCGTCCCCAACGACAAGCGGGTGCTGCTGCCCGGTTATTTCGTCCGCGTCCGCGTGCCCTTCGACCAGGAGAAGGGCGCGCTCCTCGTTCCCGACACCGCGCTCGGCAGCGACCAGGGCGGCCGCTATCTGCTGGTGGTCAATGGCGACAACGTCGTCGAGCAGCGCAAGGTGCAGATCGGCCCCACCGATAACGGCCTGCGCGTGATCGAGAGCGGGCTGAAGCCGGACGACCGCGTCGTGATCGCGGGGCTGCTGCGGGTGATCCCGGGCCAGAAGATCGACCCGCAAGTGACGAAGATCGAGCAGCCGCAGGCGTCTGCCAAGTAGGAGCTGCCTGCCATGATCTCAAAATTCTTCATCGAGCGGCCGGTCCTCTCGAACGTCATCGCACTGCTGATGATCCTGATCGGCGGCGTCGCGCTGTTCAACCTCGCGATCGCGCAATACCCCGACGTGGTGCCGCCGACCGTGCAGGTCACCACGCGCTATCCCGGCGCCAGCGCCAAGACCGTGATCGACACGGTAGCCCTGCCGATCGAACAACAGGTCAATGGCGTCGAGGACATGCTCTACATGCAGTCCTACAGCGGCTCCGACGGCACCTATACGCTGACCGTGACCTTCAAGATCGGCACCGACCTCAACTTCGCGCAGGTGCTGGTGCAGAACCGCGTCTCCAGCGCGCTGTCGCAACTGCCGACGTCCGTGCAGAACCAGGGCGTCACCGTCCAGAAGAAATCGACCTCGATCCTGCTGTTCGTGACGCTGACCTCGCCGGACTCCCGGTTCGACAGTCTCTATTTGAGCAACTACGCCACCATCAACATCCGCGACGAGCTCTCGCGCCTGCCCGGCGTCGGCAACGTCACGGTGTTCGGCGCAGGCCAGTATTCGATGCGGGTGTGGCTCGACCCGAACAAGCTGCAAGTCCGTGGCCTCGTGCCGCAGGACGTGATCCAGGCGATCCAGCAGCAGAGCCAGCAGGTCTCCGCCGGCCAGGTCGGCGCGCCGCCGACGCCGCCGGGCCAGGCGTTCCAATACACGCTCAACGTCAACGGCCGGCTCGACGACACCAGCCAGTTCGAGAACATCATCGTCAAGTCAGGCACCAGCGGCGACGTCACGCGGGTGCGCGACGTCGGCTGGGTCGAACTCGGCGCGCAGACCTACAGCCAGATCTTTTCGCTGAACAAGCAGCCCGCCGTCGGCATCGGCGTGTTCCAGTCGCCGGGCGCCAACGCGCTCCAGGTCGAGCAGGCCGTCGAGAAGAAGATGGCGGAGCTCGCCAAGCGCTTCCCGGAAGGCATCAAATACGACACGCCGTTCGACACAACCAAATTCGTCGAGGCCTCAGTGCACGAGGTCTACATGACGCTGATCGAGGCCGGCCTGCTCGTGCTGGTCGTGATCCTGGTGTTCCTGCAGGACTGGCGCGCCATGCTGGTGCCGGCAACGACCGTGCCGGTGACCATCATCGGCGCCTTCGCCGCGATGGCGGCGCTCGGCTTCACCATCAACATGTCCACGCTGTTCGCGATCGTGCTGGCGATCGGAATCGTCGTCGACGACGCCATCGTGGTGGTCGAAGGCGCCGCCCACAATATCGAGCAGGGCATGAACGGCCACGACGCCGCGATCAAGGCGATGGACCAGCTATTCGCGCCGATCGTCGGCATCACGCTGGTGCTGATCTCGGTGTTCCTGCCGGCCTCGTTCCTGGCGGGCCTCACGGGCCGCATCTACTCGCAATTCGCGCTGGTGATCGCGGCGACCGCGCTCTTGTCCGCCATCAACGCGGCGACCCTGAAGCCGACGCAATGCGCACTGTGGCTGCGGCCGGCGGTGCCGCCGGAGCGGCGCAACTTCTTCTATCGCGGCTTCAACAACGTCTATGACCGCGTCGAGCGCGGCTACACGCGGCTGATCACCTTCCTGGTCAGGCACGCCACGGTGTCGGTCGCGGTGGCGCTGGTGCTGATCGGGATCGGCGGCTACGGCCTGTCGCGGGTGCCGACCGGCTTCCTGCCGATCGAGGACCAGGGCTATCTGATCGCCGCCATCCAACTGCCCGACGGCGCCTCGCTGGAGCGGACCCAGAAGGTGCTCGACCGGGCCAGCGAGATCATCAAGGAGACGCCTGGCGTCCAGCAGGTCATCACCATCGCCGGCATCTCCGCGCTCGACAGCAGCGCGAGCCTTGCCAATGCCGGCGTCGCCTACATCATCCTGAAGGATTGGGACGCGCGCAAAGGTCCCGGCGAGGATCTGCGCTCGCTGGTCTACGGGCTGAACGACAAGCTCGCTGTGATCATGGAGGCGCGCACCATCGTGCTGCCGCCGCCGCCGATCCAGGGCATCGGCAACGCCGCCGGCTTCTCGATGCAGGTCGAGCTGCGCGACGGCAACAGCGATTTCGCCAAGCTGCAGGCCATCACCGGCGCGGTGGTCAGCAACGGCCAGAGCCAGAGCGCGCTCCAGCGCGTCCAGTCCTCGTTCCGCTCGTCGGTGCCGCAATTCAACGTCGAGATCGACCGCGTCAAGACCCAGACTTTGCATGTCACCACCGATCAGGTGTTCTCGGCGCTGTCGACCTATCTCGGCTCGTCCTTCGTCAACCAGTTCAACAAGTTCGGCCGCGTGTTCCAGGTCTATACGCAAGCCGATCCGGCCTTCCGCGTCGCCGAGCGCGATATCGCCAACATGCAGGTGCGCAACTCGAACGGCGACATGATCCCGATCGGCACGGTGGCCACGATCACGCCGGCCACCGGCCCGTCGCTGATCAGCCTCTACAATCTCTATCCCTCCTCGACCATCATCGGCCTGCCGGCGCAGGGCTATTCGTCCGGCCAGTCGCTGAAGCTGATGGAGGAGATCGCGGACAAGACGCTGCCGCCCGGCACCGGCTATGAATGGACCGCGATGTCGTACCAGGAGAAGGCGGTCTCGAACCAGATCTACTGGGTGTTCGGCCTCGCCATGCTGCTGGTCTATCTCGTGCTCGCCGGCCAGTACGAGAGCTGGTACGCGCCGATCTCGGTGATCCTCGCCGTGCCGCTGTCGCTGATCGGGCCGATGCTGATCCTCAACGGCCTCAAGATCGACAACAACCTCTATTGCCAGATCGGCCTGATCCTGCTGATCGCGCTGTCGGCCAAGAACGCCATCCTGATCGTCGAGGTCGGGCTGGAGCTGCACGGCCGCGACGGCAAGCCGATCCTGGAGTCGGCGATCGAGGCGGCCCGCGCCCGCTTCCGCCCGATCCTGATGACCTCGTTCGCCTTCATCCTCGGCGTGGTGCCGCTGGTGATCGCCACCGGCGCCGGCGCCAGCGCCCGCAAGTCGATCGGCATCACCGTGTTCTCGGGCATGCTGGCCTCGACCTGCCTCGCGGTGCTGTTCGTGCCCGCGTTCTTCGTGGTGGTGCAGCGGTTCGAGAACTGGCGGGCGTCGAAGAAGGCGCCGAAGGGGCAGCCGGCCGTGGAGGTGAAGCCGTAGGCTTTTTCTGCGGAGGCCCGCTCCGATAAAAAAGTCGAAAACAACCCCATGCACAGTAGAACGGCGTTGATGGCGTTGAGTTTTTTTCAGCGACGCCAGCGTTTGACCCGTCGGGCAAGACACTGGCAGAATGGCATCATGGGTGGCATGCACGATGTGCCGCCATCTCCCCCGTCATTGCGAGCGCAGCGAAGCAATCCAGAGTCCCGCCGCGGAACGATTCTGGATTGCTTCGCTACGCTCGCAATGACGAGGTTGAAGCAGCTGCGCGCATCTCTTCTGTCATTCCGGGGCGCGCCGACAGGCGCGAGCCCGGAATCCATTGGGCGGCAGAAGCTGCGGGTAAATGGATTCCGGGCTCGTCGCTGTGCGACGCCCCGGAATGACGGGGTGGCGCGAGCCGCCCGCCTCACTGCCCCTCACGCCGCTTGCGGCGTCCGGATCTCGCGCGGCAGGATCAACGCGGCGGCGATCGCGAGCAGGCAGAGCGCGGCGAAGGCGTGCAGCATGGTGACGAACCCGCCCTGCTCGTAGAGCCAGGCGACCAGGCCGACGGAGGCGCCGGCGGCGGTGAAGCCGACGAAATAGCGCACGGCATAGGCGCGCGAGCGCCACTCTTCCGTGGTGTATTTGCCGACCATGGCATCGTTGACCGTGACCTGCCCGAACGCACCCATGACGATGCCGATCGAGACCAGGATCAGCGGCAGATTGGACAGGCTCGCAGCCAGATACAGGAACGGCGCCAGCATGAAGGACAGCGGCAGCGCCACCGTCTTCAGCGAATAGCGGTCGAGCAGCCGGCCGATCGTGTACTGCGTCATGGCGCCGAACACGTAGACACAGGCCGCGATGACGCCGAGCAGCGCCGGGCTCCTGGTGAGATCGGCGAGCCGCTCCGCGAACAGTTTTGGCAGCGCGACGGTGACGGCGTTGAAGGTGGTGGAGATCGCGATCACCACGATCAGCAGCGCCAGGATCACGCGCCACATGTCCTGCTTGGCGACGCGCGCCTGCGCCGCCGCCTGCTTCGAACCCTTGCGGTCCTCGTGCACGACGATCATCGCAAAGGCGATGCCGATCAGGATGGTGACGACGCCGGGGACGATGAAGGCAAAACGCCAGCCGAGATACTGGCCGATCACGCCGGTCACCAGCGCGGACGAGGCCACGCCGAGATTGCCCCAGACGCCGTTGATGCCCATCTCGCGGCCGAGCCTGTCGGCATAGGACACGATCATGGCGGTGCCGACGGGATGGTAGATCGAGGCGAAGATGCCGATCGCCAGCAGCGCCGCGCCGAGCTGAACCGGGGTCTGAACGAAGCCGACCGAGATCATGGAGAGGCCAATGCCGACGAAGAAGATCAGCATCATGTGGCGGCGGCTCCAGCGGTCCCCGAGCCAGCCTGTCAGCAGCGAGCCCGCGCCGAACGCGATGAAGCCCGGCGTCGCGTAAGGCAAAAGTTCCGAATAGGCCATGCCGAGCGCCGGCCCCATGATGATCACGGCGGCGGCGAAGATCAGCATCGAATAATGGTCGATGAAATGGCCTGCGTTGACGAAACTGATGACCCGGCTGGGGCTGTTCATACGAATCCTCTCCTGCTCCGAAATGAGTTATATTTCGGGCAAATGACGGGATGCAGCCAATGACTGTCTTGGAAACGCCAATCCTCCGGGAGGTCCGGAGCAACCATCGCTCGCCTGCGGGCGTGCATCTGGTCGCGCGTGACTACCCCAGGGGCCTGCGGCTCGATCCGCACATGCACCGCGAGGCGCAGCTCGTCTATGCCGCCAAGGGCACGATGCAGGTGACGACACCGAAGGGCCGCTGGCTGGTGCCGCCGGACCGCGCCGTCTGGGTCCCGGCCGGGCTCGAGCATGCCATCGACCTGCTCGCCGACATCGAGTTGCGCACGCTGTATTTCGACCTGCCCTGGCTGAAGCGCGAGCAACGCTATGAAGGCCTGACCAAGGAATTCGTGGTGCGGGTCTCGCCGTTGCTCAACCAGGCGATCCTCGCGCTGTTCGACGCGCGCAACACGGAAGAGCGCACCGAGCTGCTGGTCCGCCTCGTCATGCTGGAATTGCACCAGGCCGAGGATTCCGCGACCTTCGTGCCGCTGCCGCGCGAGCCGCGCTGCCGGCGCGCCGCGATGATCGTGCTCGACGACCCAACCGGCCTGCACGACATCGATACGCTGGCGCGCGAGGTCGGAACCTCCGCGCGCACGCTGTCGCGGCTGTTCTCCACGGAGACGCAACTGAGCTTCAAGAGCTGGTGCCAGCGCGCCCGGATCGCCGCGGCAATCCAGCGGCTGTCCACAGATGCGAACGTTTCGGTGAAGCAGCTCGCGACCCAGCTCGGCTATGCCAGCGTGCCGGCGTTCTCGGCCGCGTTCCGCCAGGTGACAGGGCGGACGCCGACGGAGTTTGCGGGGAAGGGGTAGCGGCAACCTCGGTGTCGTTGCTCGCCGCTCCACTCCCGGTGTCATTGCCCGCGAAGGCGGGCAATCCAGTACTCCGAGACGGCGCGGCTAGAACCGAGACGCCGCTGCGTACTGGATGCCCCGCCTGCGCGGGGCATGACAGCGGTTGTGAAGCGCGACGGTCTTCGCGGGGCATGACAACGTTCCTGAGTCGCCTGCCCTGACTAAAGTTGCCAAATTCCCCTGCTTGATTGTGATCGGCTTCTGCCTAAATCCCGTGTAAGCTTCCGCACCGCACAAACCGGTTTCGAAAGGCCCAGATGGCTAACGCCTTCTTCTCCGATCTCCTCGCCACCATCTCCGAGCGCGGCCGTACGCTGCTTCGTCGCGATTCCGCGGATACCAAACAGGACGCCGACGGCCTGATCGCGCTCTGCGGTGCGCTGCTGTCGGGCCGGGGCGAAGCCTCCGGCACAGCCATGGCGCGCGAGGTGCTCGATCTCTACCAGGACCTGGATGCGGCAGGACGCCGCGCCTTCTTCGAGGCGCTGGTGCGCGATTTCGGCCCCGACCGGGAACGCCTGTCCAAGGCGATAGAGAAATGGCGCGCCAAGCCCAGCGACGAGGACGCGAGCTCGCTGCATTTCGCCTCCGAGCCGCGCCGGCAGGAGCTGATCCGCCGCCTCAACCGCGCGCCCGGCGGCACCGGCGACCTCGTCAACATGCGTGCCGACCTGCTCGGCATGATGAACGGACACACCGATCTCGCCGCGCTCGATCGCGACGTCTCGCATCTGCTTTCTTCGTGGTTCAACAGGGGGTTTCTCGTGCTGCGCAGGATTGACTGGTCAACCCCGGCCAACATCCTCGAAAAGATCATTCGCTATGAAGCCGTCCACGAGATCAGCGACTGGGACGATTTGCGCCGTCGCATCGATCCGGTCGACCGCCGCTGCTACGCCTTCTTCCATCCGGCGATGGTGGACGAGCCCCTGATCTTCGTCGAGGTGGCGCTGACCGAGACGATTCCCGGCGCGATCGCGCCGCTGCTGGCGGTCGACCGCCAGCATCTGCCGATCGAGCGCGCGCGCACCGCCGTGTTCTATTCGATCTCCAACACCCAGCGTGGCCTCGGCGGCATCTCGTTCGGCAGCTTCCTGATCAAGCAGGTGGTGGAAGAGCTGCGCCGCGAATTGCCGAAGCTCGACAGCTTCGTGACGCTGTCGCCGGTGCCGGGCTTCATGCAATGGGTCAAGCAGGACAAGGAGCTGCCGCTGTCGGACGAGGATCGCGAGGTGCTGAAGCGCCTCGACGATCCCAAATGGTTCGAGAACCCCGAGACGACGGCACTGCTGCGCGGCATACTGGAGCCGCTCGCGGCGCACTACTTCCTGAAGGCCCGCACGGCGAAGGGCCGGCTGATCGACTCCGTCGCCCGCTTCCATCTCGGCAACGGCGCGCGGCTCGAGCGCATCAACTGGCTCGGCGACCTCTCGCCCAAGGGCGTGCGCGAGTCGGCCGGCGTGATGGTCAACTACCTCTACCGCCTCGACGACATCGAGAAGAACCACGAAGCCTACGCCAATGACGGCGAGATCGTTGCCTCGAGCGCGGTGAAGAAGCTGCTGAAGGGCGAAGGACGGCGGCTGCTGGATATGCGGCTGTCGTAGGGTTCTGTCGTCCTGGCGAAAGCCAGGACCCATTACCACCGCAGCCCATTTGGCGAAGACTCCGCGTTGCGTGGGTGATGCAGGCGACGACGAGTCTTCGCGATAACTCCTCCCTGGGGTAATGGGTCCTGGCTTTCGCCAGGACGACGTTGGGGAGAGTTCTCGCGCCTATCGCAACGATACATGCGCGGCGTGGAGTGAACTACTCCGCCAGCGCCTTCATCTCCTTGTAGAGATCCGACTTTCCCTCGAAGCCAATGCCCGGAAGGTCCGGCATGGTGATGTGGCCGTTCTCGACGCGCACGCCGTCGGGGAAGCCGCCGTAGGGCTGGAACAGGTCCGGGTAGCTTTCGTTGCCGCCGAGGCCAAGGCCGGCGGCGATGTTGAGCGACATCTGGTGGCCGCCATGCGGGATGCAGCGGCTTGGCGACCAGCCATGGGTCTTCAGCACTTCGAGCGTGCGCTGGTATTCGCAGAGGCCATAGGACAGCGCGCAGTCGAATTGCAGCCAGTCGCGGTCCGGACGCATGCCGCCATAGCGGATCAGGTTGCGGGCGTCCTGGTGGCTGAACAGGTTTTCGCCTGTCGCCATCGGGCCGGGATAGAATTCGGCGAGCGCGGCCTGCAGCGCGTAGTCGAGGGGGTCGCCGACCTCCTCGTACCAGAACAGCGGATAGTCCCGCAGCATCTTGGCGTAGGCGATGCCGGTCTCGAGGTTGAAGCGGCCGTTGGCGTCGACGGCGAGCTGCGCGTCCTTGCCGATTTCCTCCAGCACCGCCTCGATGCGCATGCGATCCTCCTCGATAGGCGCGCCGCCGATCTTCATCTTCACGACGTTGTAGCCGCGGTCGAGATAGCCGCGCATCTCGCCGCGCAGCATCGATAGCCCCTTGCCGGGATAGTAGTAGCCGCCGGCGGCATAGACGAACACGCGCGGGTTGGCTTTGACGCCGTGACGTTCGGCGAGCAGGCGAAACAGCGGCTTGCCCGCGATCTTCGCCACCGCGTCCCACACCGCCATGTCGATGGTGCCGACCGCGACCGAGCGCTCGCCATGGCCGCCCGGCTTCTCGTTGATCATCATCGCGGCCCAGACCTTGTCGGGATCGAGATTGTCGCCGGCCTCGTTCAGAAGCTTCTTCGGATCGGCCTCCAGGATGCGAGAGGCGAAGCGTTCGCGGATCAGGCCGCCCTGCCCGTAGCGGCCGTTGGAATTGAAGCCGTAGCCGACGACGCGCTTGCCTTCGCGCACAACGTCAGTGACGACGGCGACGAGGCTCGTCGTCATCTTGGTGAAATCGATATAGGCGTTGCGGATCGGCGATGAGATCGGCTTGGTGATCTCGCGGACGTCGACGATGCGGACGGACATGGGGTCTCAACTTTCCCTTTTCGTCATTCCGGGGCGATGCGCAGCATCGAACCCGGAATCTCGAGATTCCGGGTTCTCGCTTCGCGAGCCCCGGAATGACAGCATGCTACTTCTTATCCCTGAAATACGGCTCGACCGGCCCGTGCACCTTGATGGTCAGCGGGTTGCCGTGGCGGTCCTTGGCGTTGCCGGCGGTGACGCGGACCCAGCCTTCGCTGATGCAGTACTCCTCGACATTGGTCTTCTCGATGCCCTTGAAGCGGATGCCGACGTCGCGCGCCAGGATGTCCGCGTTGTAATAGGGGCTGTTCGGATCGACCGACAGGCGGTCCGGAAATTCGTCGCTCATGATTGTCTCGCTCATAACAGGGTCTCGATTTGCTGCCGCAATCCTTCGGGCCGCGCGGTCGGCGCGTAGCGCGCGATCACCCGGCCGGCACGGTCCACCAGGAATTTGGTGAAATTCCATTTGATGGAGGCGCCGAGGAGCCCGGATTGCTGGCGTTTCAGATACTCATACAAAGGATGCGCGTTGGCGCCGTTGACGTCGATCTTCTCGAACAGGGGAAAGGTGACGTCGTAATTGGTCGAGCAGAATTCCTGGATCTCGCTCGCCTGCCCCGGCTCCTGCGCGCCGAACTGGTTGCAGGGAAAGCCGAGCACCGCGAAGCCGCGCGGCGAGAGATCGCGGTAGAGATCCTCAAGGCCGCGATATTGCGGCGTGAAGCCGCATTTGCTCGCGGTGTTGACGATCAGGAGCACCTGCCCTTCGAACCGGCGCATGGGCACTTCCTCGCCGAGCAGCGAGTTGGCCTTGAAGTCGTAAATCGCCGACATCGCTAACCCACGGGATCGATCGGCGACGGCGGCACGCCGCCCGCCTCGATCGCTTCGCCGGCAAGCAGGCACAGATCCTCGCGGTAGCGGCCGGACACGATATGCACGCCGACCGGCGCCTTGCCGACGAGGCCGGTGGAGACCACGAGGCCCGGCAGACCCATGAAGGGAATCGCGATCTGGGGCAGCTGCGCCTCCCAGACCCGCTTGAAGGATTCGTCGTCTTTGCGGTCGAGATGATCCGGGAACGGCAATTCGCCGGAGACCGGCGTCAGCAGCACCGCATATTTTTCGAAGAACAGCATCCAGTCGCGGGTCAGCGTGGCGCGGCGGGTCAATGCCTTCGCGTAATTCGCCTGGTCCATCGGCGTCACCCTGCTGCGGTTGCCGCGCAGGCACGCCAGCGCACCGGGATCGCCTTCGCGCTCTGCCATCTCGAGCTGCGCCTCATAGCCGTCGCCGAGCCAAAGCTTGATCTGCCACTCGACCGCCTCGCGCATCGGCGGCGTGTTCTCGATCACGTCAACGGTCCACCCGGCACGCTCGAGGCGCTTGCCGGCATCGGTCACCGCCGCCTTCACCTCCGGCGTGGTCGCAAGGCCGTCCGGGTTGAGGCAGAGCGCGGCGCGCTTCGGCCGCGCGGGACCTTCCAGCGGCGCCGGCACATACCAGGGGTCGCGGATGTCGCGCGCCGACATGGCCGCGAGCGAAATCCTGATGTCGTTGACGGTGCGCGCCAGGGGTCCCGACACCGCCATGATCTGCGGGCCGATCGGGCGTTCCGGCAGCGCCGGATTGAAGGCGGGGATGCGGCCCAGGGTCGGCCGCAGGCCATGCACGCCGCAGGCATAGGCGGGATAGCGGATCGAGCCGGCGATGTCGGTGCCATGGGCGATATGGCCGATGCCGGCCGCGACCGCCGAGCCGGCGCCGCCAGACGAGCCGCCCGGCGTCAGCGAGGCATCGCGGGGGTTCTTGGTGTCGCCGTGGACCAGGTTTGTGGTGAACCAGCGATAGGAGAAGGCAGGGCAATTGGTGCGGCCGAGCAGGATGGCGCCGGATTTGCGGAAATTGGCAACCACCGGATTGTCTTCCCGCGCGATCAGGTCGCGCTGGAGTTTCAGGCCGTTGGTGGTGGCAAAGCCCTCCTGGTCGACATTGGCCTTGATGGTGACGGGCACGCCGGCCAGCACGCCGGGGTCCTCGCCCCGGCCAATTGCGGCATCGACGGCGTCGGCCTGCTTGAGCACGTCCTCCGGCCGGTGGTCGATCACGGCGTTGAGCTGGGGATTGACGGCGTCCAGACGGGCGAGGCCCGCCTTGGCCGCCTCCCTGGCGGACACCTTTTTGGTCTTGACGAGGGTGGCGAGGTCGGCAGCCGACAGGCGCCAGAGATCTTGCATGGCTTGCTCCGTGTAACCGGCGTCTTTTAGCGCCGGGAACGCGGTAAAGCCATGCGGATTTCGCAGGGCGAAGGGCTCGGATTGCGGCATCTTTCGGCATTGCGAGCGCAGCGAAGCAATCCAGACTGTCTCCGCGGAACCGGTCTGGATTGCTTCGTCGCATCAGCGCAAAATTGCTTCGCAATTTTGTCGCGCGCTCCTCGCAATGACGTGGAGAGAGCGGCGGACCTCTCTAATGCCTCGTCGCGGACTGATCCGGCATGTCCAGCAGCGCTTCGGTGAAGGGAAACTCCAGCACGACTTCGCCGTCGACATCGGTGACCTCGATCACCGCCTCCAGCAGCGCCGGCTGGGTCCCTTCCGATCTCAGGACCTCCAGGATCATCTGGCGGGCGACCTCCCAGGCGCGATCGGGATTCCGCAGATCCTCGCCCTCGGGATCCACGATCAATTCATCGCCGATGCGGGTGTTGAAGAAATATTTGGGCATCACCGAGGTCCAGATTGGGTCGCCTGTAGCCGATTGGAAGCCGTTCCATACTCACAACTGGTTTATCCCGACAGGGATCACGACCTATCGGTAATTTTTCTTATGTCATTCGCTCAACTTTACGGCCGCAATACGCTCTCTTTGCAGTGCAACAATTCCGCCAGCCTACTACTTAGGTCGGGAAAATTTCACTGGCGAACTTTTCCACCCGCAGTAATTTAACCCGTGGGCGGATGCGTCCGAATTCACGAAAATGGAGAGCCAAATGGCCTGGAAAGCCCCGAAGATCGTCGAAGTGCCCTGCGGCATGGAAATCAACATGTATGTGAGCGCCACCCGCAAGTAAGCGGTTGGTGAGTTTGCGTTCTGCGCAGGTGGTTCTTTCGGTCGGGCACTCTCGGCTACGATGTCTTCCGGTCACGATGCATTTCCGGAAGATAGATTTCGTGTCGGCCTGAGATCCACCTCGCGACGTTGCCTCCAGGAGACGGATCATGCTTCGCGTCGTCGTCCTGGGCGCCGGGGCCGGCGGCGGAGTGCCGCAATGGAATTGTGGCTGCGAAGGTTGCCGCACGGCCCGTGCCATCGGCGATGAGCTCTTGCGAACCCAGGCCTCGGTCGCCTTCAGCGGCGACGGTGAGCATTGGTTCCTGATCAACGCCTCCCCCGATCTGCGCCAGCAATTGAATGCCACGCCGCAACTGCACCCCAAGCCGGGCGCGCTGCGTCATACGCCGGTCGCGGGCGTGATCCTGACCAATGGCGAGGTCGATGCCGTGGCAGGCCTGCTGTCGATGCGCGAGGGCTCGCCCTTCACGGTCTATGCGCATGAGAAGGTGCTGGCGATCCTCAGCGCCAACAGCATCTTCAACGTGCTGAACGAGAAGAACGTGCGGCGCCAGCCGATCGCCATCAGCGAGCCGTTCGAGCCGCGGCTGGTTGACGGTGCGCGGTCTGGAATCGAGGTGTTGCCGTTCGCGGTCCCCGGCAAATCGGCCTGGTACCTGGAAGGCAAGGCGCATCCGGGCGGCGAGACCGGCGACGGCGATACGCTGGGGCTCAAGATCACCGACAAGACAACCGGCAAGTGCTTCTACTTCATCGCCGCCTGCGCCGAAGTGACCGACGCGCTCAAGGCCGAGATCGACGGCGCCGCGCTGGTGTTCTTCGACGGCACGGTCTGGCAGGACGACGAGATGATCAAAGCCGGGCTCGGCCACAAGACCGGCAAGAGCATGGGGCATGTCGCCATGTCCGGCGAGGACGGCGCGATCGCGCGGCTCGCCGACCTCGATATCGACAGGAAGCTGTTTCTGCATATCAATAACTCGAACCCGGCGCTGCTGCCCGCTTCACCCGAGCGGAAAGCGGCCGAGCAGGCGGGCTGGCAGATACCCGCGGATGGAACGGAGATCGTGCTGTGAATGCCGCATCACTGACTGGAATAACCGCGCTCTCGATCGGCAAGGACATCAAGCTCAACTCGGCCGAGGAGCTGGAAGCGGCGCTGCGCCATATCGGCGCGACCCGCTATCACAGCCTGCATCCGTTCCATAAGCTGCTGCACGGCGGCATGCTGAACAAGGGCCAGGTGCAGGCCTGGGCGCTGAACCGCTACTATTACCAGAGCACGATCCCGATCAAGGACGCGGTGGTGATCTCGCGCTTCCGCGACCGCGCCACGCGCCTGGAATGGCGCCACCGCATCGAGGACCATGACGGCGATGTCGGCTCCGAAGGCGGCATCGAGCGCTGGCTGAAGCTGACCGAAGGCCTCGGCCTCGACACCGCCTATGTGGAATCCACCGAAGGCATTCTCCCCGCTACGCGCTTCGCGGTGGAGGCCTATGTCCACTACTGCCGCGAGAAGAGCCCGCTGGAGGCGATCGCCTCCTCGCTCACGGAACTGTTCGCGCCAAGCATCCACGAAGAGCGCATCGCCGGCATGTTGCAGCATTATGATTTCGTCAATCCTGATATCATGAGCTACTTCAAGCGCCGCCTCACGCAGGCGCCGCGCGATGCCAATTTCGCGCTCGAATATGTCAGGACGCATGCGAGGACGCCGGAGGAGCGTGCCTCCGTGTGCAATGCGCTGATCTTCAAGACCAACGTGCTGTGGGTGCAGCTCGATGCGCTCCAGCACGCCTATGTCGAGGGCCACATTCCGCCGGGCGCGTTCGTGCCCAAAGAAAACTAAAAAGGCGAGCTGAAGAGGAACTGTCATGGCCGGGCCGCGTCATATCTGCGTCAGCGAGGCGAGCCGCCCCGTGCTGCCGCGGCATGCCAAGCTGAAATACGACGAGACGCGCAAAGTGTGGGTGATCCTGGCGCCGGAGCGCGTGCTGGCACCGGACGAGATCGCGGTCGAGGTCCTGCAGCTCTGCAACGGCGAGCGCAGCGTTGGCGACGTTTCCGACCAGCTGGCGGCGAAATACGCCGCGCCGCGCGAGGCGATCCTCACCGATGTCGTCGCCATGCTCCAGGATCTCGCCGACAAGGGCTTCCTCACCGAGGCCCGGGAGAAGACGTCATGAGCGATGTGCTCGGTAATCCCAAAATCCCGCCCGGGACAAGTGACAGCCTCGCGGTGCTGGAGAAGCAGCGCTCGACGGCGGAGACCTTCGGCATTCCGCTCGCCGTGCTGCTCGAGATCACGCATCGCTGTCCGCTGCAATGTCCCTATTGCTCCAACCCGGTCGAGCTCGACCGCTCGGGCAAGGAACTGACGACCGAGGAATGGAAGAAGGTGTTGAGCGAGCTCGCCGAGATCGGCGTGCTCCAGGTGCATTTCTCAGGCGGCGAGCCGACGGCGCGGAAGGATCTCGTCGAGCTGGTGAAGCATGCCAGCGACGTCGGCCTCTACACCAACCTCATCACCTCGGCCGTGCTGCTGACGCGCGAGCGGCTGAGCGAGCTGGCGGACGCCGGGCTGTGCCACGTGCAGATCAGCTTCCAGGGCGTCGAGGAGGGCCTTGCCGATCGCGTCGCCGGCTACCGGAACGCGCACCGCAAGAAGCTCGAAGTCGCGAAGTGGACGCGCGAGCTCGACCTGCCGCTCACCGTGAATGCGGTGATGCACCGGCAGAACCTGCACCAGCTCCCCGACATCATCCAGATGTCGATCGATCTCGACGCCGACCGGCTCGAGGTCGCCAACGTGCAATATTACGGCTGGGCGCTGAAGAACCGCGCCGCCTTGATGCCGACGGTGGCGCAGCTCGACGAATGCACCCGCCTCGTCGAGGAAGCGCGGGAACGGCTGAAGGGCCGGCTTTCGATCGACTACGTCGTGCCGGACTATTACGCGCTGCGGCCGAAGAAGTGCATGGGCGGCTGGGGCCGGCAGTTCTTCAACATCTCGCCGGCCGGCAAGGTGCTGCCCTGCCATGCCGCCGAGAGCATCACCGGGCTCGACTTCGAATCCGTGCGCTCCAACCACTCGATCGCCTGGATCTGGCAGAACTCCGAGGCCTTCAACCGCTATCGCGGCACCGGCTGGATGAAGGAGCCGTGCAAATCCTGCGAATTCCGCGAGATCGATTTCGGCGGCTGCCGCTGCCAGGCCTTCGCGCTGACGGGCGATGCCGCCAACACCGATCCGGCCTGTGCGCTGTCGCCGCTGCACGAGACCATCTTCAAGCAGGCCGAGCGCGAGGCCGAGGGCGAGACCAGCCGCTTCCTCTACCGCAACTTCGCCGGCGGCACCCTGGAACCCGAGAATGACGCCTGACGCCGACGCGGCCAGCTCACTCAGGCGTGCCGATCCCTTTGCGCCGCTGACCTCCGACATGCTCGACGTCGGCGACGGCTTTGAGCTCTATGTCGAGAGCGTCGGCCGCGCCGGCGGAATCCCTGCGATCTACCTGCATGGCGGGCCCGGCAGCGGCTGCCAGCCCGATCATCGCCGGCTTTTTGATCCTGAGCGTCTCCATGCCGTGCTGTTCGACCAGCGCGGCTGCGGCCGCAGCCGGCCGAAGGGCTCGCGCGAGCACAACACCACGGCGCATCTGATCGCGGACATGGAGAAGATCCGCGAGAAATTCGGCTTCGAACGCTGGATCGTGGTCGGCGGCTCCTGGGGCGCGACGCTGGCGCTGGCGTATGCGCAGGCGCATCCCGAGCGCGTCTCCGGCATCGCGCTGCGCGCGACCTTCCTGGGCACGCGGGCGGAAGTCGTCACCGGCTTCACCGTGCGCCTGCCGCATTTCTATCCCGGGCTGCACGAGGATTTTCTCAGCGTGCTGCCGCCCGAGGAGCGGGACCGGCCGGTAGACGCCTATTGGCGCCGCATCCTCGATGCCGATCCGGCCGTGCATGGACCGGCGGCGCGGGCCTGGCACGATACCGAGCGCATCTTGTCCGAGCACAAGCCCGCACGGACGCGGCTCGACCTCGCCTCGCTGAACGTCTGGCGCACATTACCGGCGACGCCGTTCATGGAAGCGCACTACTTCGTCAACGACAGCTTCATGACCGCAAACCAGCTGCTGCAGAATGCAGGGAGGCTCGCCGGCATTCCCGGCATCATCATCCAGGGCCGCTACGACCTGCTGTGCCCGCCCGAGACAGCGCATGCGCTCGCGAAAGTCTGGCCGGGTTCCGAGCTTCGCATCGTGGAAGAAGCCGGGCATTCGCTCTATGATACCGGCGTGAGGGACGCGGTCATGAAGTCGATCGCGGACCTTGCCTCGAAGTCCGCGCGATGAGAGGACAAGAAAAATGCCGCTCGCCGGGAAAGGCATGCTGCTGACCTCGATGAATATCGACGCGGCCGATGAGGCCGATTTCAACCGCTGGTACGATCGCGAGCATCTGGAAGAGCGTGTCGCGATCGAGGGATTCCTGGAAGCGCGGCGCTATGTCGCGCACGCCGCCAATCCCAAATATCTCTGCCTCTATTCGACCGCGACGCTCGACGTGCTCGACAGCCCCGCCTACCGGGCAAGGCTCGCGAGCCCGACCGACTGGTCGCGGCAGACCATGGCGCGTTTCAAGGACATGCTGCGCGTCGTCGCGCGCGTCACCATCAGCAACGGCAGCGGACGCGGAGCTGCGCTCGGCGTGGTGCGGCTGCGGCCGACGCCCGACAACGCCGCGCCATGGCGTGATGCGCTGCAAGAAAGGCTGGCGCCGGAAAAGCGCGACGGCATCATCTCGATGCATCTGCTCGAGAGCGAGCCGGAATTGTCGGGCGCAGCGCCCGGGATTCCGGCAGTGCGCAACGAAGGTGCACGCGACTGGTTCGTGCTGATCGACGGCACGCATGTCGGCGCGGTCTCGGCTGTCATTGCCGAACGCTTCACCGGCCCCGCCGCATCGCCCTTCCCGCTTCCCGTCTCCGTCGGCACCTACGCGCTGATGTGGGACCTCGCGAAGAGCGACATCGCGCACCGCTGACGCGACTCCATGCACCGCAACATATTGCACCGCCGCATTGCTGCGCGCAGCCGTTAATGCTGTGCACGCGCAGCTCCCATGAAAGCGGGTGATCCCCCAAATTTGCCGTTGTACTTCGGAAGAGTTCTAATAAGCTAACCCAATGACGTCATTCAGAAACCAGATCGACGCGCGTTAAGCGTTCGCCAAGCTCAGAAGAGGCCGCCGGGTCTTTGGGCCTGCGCGGACAGGGTAGGAATGAAACCGACCGATATCGCGGCCCCCGACTACTTTCACAAAGTGGTCGACTGTCAGTGGGCCTGTCCTGCACACACCCCGGTTCCCGAATACATCCGACTGATCGCCCAAGGCCGCTACAGCGACGCCTACATGATCAATTGGAAATCGAACGTGTTTCCCGGAATCCTGGGACGCACCTGCGATCGTCCGTGCGAGCCGGCGTGCCGCCGCGGACGCGTCGAGGAAACACCGGTCGCGATCTGCCGCCTCAAGCGCGTCGCAGCCGACTTCAAGGACGACATCACGCAGCGCCTGCCGCGCCCTTCGCCGAAGAACGGCAAGCGCGTCGCGCTGGTCGGCGGCGGTCCGGCCTCGCTGACGGTGGCGCGCGATCTGGCGCCGCTCGGCTATCACTGCACCGTGTTCGATGCCGATCCGGAAGCCGGCGGCATGATGCGCTCGCAGATCCCGAAGTTCCGGTTGCCCAATTCCGTGATCGACGAGGAGACCGGCTACATCCTCAATCTCGGCGTCGAGTTCAAAGGCGGTCACCGCATCGAGAGCATGAAGGCGCTGCTCACGGAGAAGTACGACGCGATCTTCGTCGGCTCCGGCGCGCCGCGCGGCCGCGAGCTCGACATTCCCGGCCGCAAGGAGGCAGCCGCCAATATCCATATCGGCATCGACTGGCTGTCCTCCGTTTCGTTCGGTCACACCGACAAGATCGGCAAGCGCGTAATCGTGCTCGGCGGCGGCAACACCGCGATGGATTGCTGCCGCACCGCGCGCCGCCTCGGCGGCGAGAAAGTCACGGTGATCGTGCGCTCCGGCTTCGAGGAGATGAAGGCCTCGCCGTGGGAGAAGGAGGACGCGATCCACGAGGATATTCCGATCCTCAACTACATGGTGCCGGTGGCATTCAAGCATGTCGCCGGCAAGCTCATCGGCGTCACCTTCCAGCACGTCAAAGCCGAATACGACGCCAAAGGCCGCCGCAACCTGGTGCCTTCGGGCGACCCCGAGCAGACCATTCCCTGCGACGACGTGCTGGTCGCGGTCGGCCAGGAGAACGCCTTCCCCTGGATCGAGCGCGACTGCGGCATCGCGTTCGACAAGTGGAATATGCCGCAGGTCGACCCCAAGACCTTCGTCTCGACCAACCCCAAGGTGTTCTTCGGCGGCGACGCCGCTTTCGGCCCGAAGAACATCATCTGGGCGGTGGCGCAGGGCCATGACGCCGCGCTGTCGATCCACAGACTGCTGTCGGGCGAGGACATCACCGAGCGGCCGCTGCCGGAGGTGCACGTCTCCTCGCAGAAGATGGGCATCCACGAATGGAGCTATGACAACGACATCTCCGTCGACAAGCGCTTCAAGGTGCCGCACCGCGACAAGGTGATCGCGCTGAAGGACATCCGCACCGAGGTCGAGCTCGGCTACGACGTCAAGCTCGCGCTCGGCGAAGCCCATCGCTGCCTGAACTGCGACGTACAGACGGTGTTCTCGACCTCGCTCTGCATCGAGTGCGATGCCTGCGTCGATATCTGCCCGATGGACTGCATCACCTTCACGGAGAATGGCGAGGAAGCCGATCTGCGCCAGCGCCTGAAGGCGCCCTCGCCGCACCCCGACCAGGATCTTTACGTGTCCTCCGATCTCAAGACCGGACGCGTGATGGTGAAGGACGAGGATGTCTGCCTGCATTGCGGGCTGTGCGCCGAGCGTTGTCCCACCGGAGCCTGGGACATGCAGAAATATTTGATCGAAATGACTCACGCAGGTTCAGCATGTCCGACAAAAAGCCGATCAGCAGCGTAAACGACTTCGTCGTCCGCTTCGCCAACGTCAACGGCTCGGGCTCGGCCAGCGCCAACGAGATGTTCGCGCGCGCGATCCTGCGCCATGGCGTGCCGGTCTCCCCGCGCAACATCTTCCCCTCCAACATCCAGGGCCTGCCGACCTGGTACGAGGTGCGGGTGACGGAGGACGGCCATCTCGGCGCCCGCGGCGGTGTCGACATGATGGTGGCGATGAACCCGCAGACCTGGGACAAGGACGTCGCCGGTATCGAGCCCGGCGGCTATCTGTTCTACGATTCCACCAAGCCGATGCCGTCGACGAAATTCCGCGACGACATCACCGTGATCGGCGTGCCGCTCACCGCGATCACCAACTCGACCTACACCGATCCGCGCCAGCGCCAGCTGTTCAAGAACATCATCTATCTCGGCGCGCTCTCGGCGCTGCTCGACATGGACGCCAAGCTGATCGAGCAGCTGATCGGCGAGCAGTACAAGGGCAAGGAGAAGCTGCTCTCCTCCAACGTCCACGCGCTGCATCTCGGCCGCGACTGGGCCTTGCAGAACCTGAAATGCCCGATCGGGCTGCGGGTGAAGAAGTCCGACAAGGTGGGCGACCGCATCTTCATCGAGGGCAACAGCGCCGCCGCGCTCGGCGCCGTCTATGGCGGCGCCACGGTGTGCGCGTGGTATCCGATCACGCCGTCCTCGTCGGTGGCGGAAGCCTTCACCGCTCATTGCAAGAAGTACCGGCACGACCCTGAGACCGGCAAGGCGAAATACGCCATCGTGCAGGGCGAGGACGAGCTTGCCTCGATCGGCATCGTGATCGGCGCCTCCTGGAACGGCGCCCGCGCCTTCACCGCGACCTCCGGCCCCGGCATCTCGCTGATGACCGAGTTCATCGGCCTTTCATATTTTGCCGAGATCCCGGCCGTGATCATGAACATCCAGCGCGCCGGGCCTTCGACGGGCATGCCGACCCGCACCCAGCAATGCGACATCATCGCCTGCGCCTATGCTTCGCACGGCGACACCAAGCATGTGCTGCTGTTCCCGGAAGATCCGGCGGAGGCGTTCGAGTTCGCAGCCGCCGCCTTCGACCTCGCCGAGCGGCTGCAGACCACGATCTTCCTGATGCTCGACCTCGACATCGGCATGAACCACCGCCTCTGCCGCCCGCTGAAGTGGGACAATGCGCGGCAGTATGACCGCGGCAAGATCATGACCGCGGAGATGCTGGAGGAAGGCCGCGACTTCGGCCGCTATCTCGACGTCGACGGCGACGGCATCCCCTACCGCACCTATCCCGGCACGCATCCGACCAAGGGCTCCTATTTTACCCGCGGTACGTCCCGGGATCGCTATGCGCGCTACTCCGAGGAAGGCCCGGTCTACGCCGACAACATGCAGCGCCTGGTGCGCAAGTTCGAGACCGCGCAGGACCTCGTGCCGCGGCCGCTGCAGGCCAATGCGGAACGGCCGACCAAATATGGCGTGATCTATTTCGGGTCCACCTCCCCCGCGATGGACGAGGCGATCGGATTGCTCGAGGCACGCGGGCATCAGCTTGATCGCCTGCGCATCCGTGCCTTCCCGTTCCACTCGAGCGTGGCGAGCTTCCTCGCCGAGCACGATTTCGTCTACGTGGTCGAGCAGAACCGCGACAGCCAGCTCCGCCAGCTCATCGTCAACGAGAACGGCATCGATCCCGTCCGCCTCGTGCCGATCGTGCATTACGACGGCTCACCAATCACCGCCCGTTTCATCGCAAAAGCCATTGGCGATCACCAGGATCAACTCAAGGTGACCCCGCTCCGCAAGGCCGTATCATGACCTATATTGCCAAGCCGAAATTCCATCATCCGGGCCTCAAGAAGAACGAGCTCGGCTACACCCATCGCGACTACGAGGGCAAGATCTCGACGCTGTGCGCCGGCTGCGGCCACGATTCGATCACGGCCTCGATCATCGAGGCCTGCTATGAGCTGTCGATCGAGCCGCACCGGGTGGCGAAGATCTCCGGCATCGGCTGCTCGTCGAAGACGCCGGACTATTTCCTCGGCAATTCGCACGGCTTCAACTCCGTGCACGGCCGCATGCCCAGCGTGCTGACCGGCGCCAACCTCGCCAATCGCGACCTGATCTATCTCGGCGTGTCCGGCGACGGCGATTCCGCCTCGATCGGCTTCGGCCAGTTCGCGCATTCGATCCGGCGCGCCGTCAACATGACCTATATCGTCGAGAACAACGGCGTCTACGGCCTCACCAAGGGCCAGTTCTCGGCGACCGCCGACCGCGGCTCGAAGTCCAAGAAGGGCGTGACCAACACCGACAACGCCATCGACCTCGTGGCGATCGCGCTGCAACTGGGCGCAACCTTCGTGGCGCGCTCGTTCTCCGGCGACAAGACCCAGCTCGTGCCGCTGATCGCGGCCGCGATCCGCCACAAGGGCGCGTCCTTCATCGACGTCATCAGCCCCTGCATCGCCTTCAACAACCATGCCGGCTCGACCAAGAGCTTTGACTATGTCCGCGAGCACAACGACGCCGTGAACCGGCTCGACGTGCTGGTCGGCCGCGATCCGATCGCGGTGGACTATGCGCCGGGCACGGTGCAATTGGTCGAGCAGCATGACGGCAGCAAGATCGCGCTGCGCAAGATCGACGCGGACTACGATCCGCATGACCGGCTCGGCGCCCAGACCTTCCTCGCGAAGCACGCCGCCAAGGGCCAGATCGTCACCGGCCTGCTCTATGTCGATCCCGACGCGGAAGACCTGCACGCGCATCTCAACACGGTCGAGACGCCGCTCAATACGCTGGAAGCGGACACGCTGTGCCCGGGCTCGGCGGCCCTGGACAAGTTCAACGCCAGCCTGCGGTGATCATCTGCCGCGCTGAGGCAGCGGCCTGACGCGCACGGTGATCTTGTCCGACACGACAGGCGGCTCGAACGGATAGTGCTTCGCGTCGCCCAGCACCAGTTGAAGGGTATGGGTCCCGGGCGGAAGCTCGAGAAATGTTTCGGTCTGCCCTGCCCCGAAATGCAGATGCGACTTGTCCTGCGGGATCGGCTCCTTCGGATCGATGGGGTCGCTGACGTCCACCAGCAAATGATGATGGCCGGCGTTCTGGTAGTCGTCGCCGGCATGCGTCACGCCCATGTTGCGCAAGCCGAACCGGACCAGGAAACCGGCGCGCACCCTTTGCCCGTCATACGGGGTGATGAAATAAACCTTTGCGTCCTTTGGAGCAGCCTTACCCTGCGAGAAGGCCACGCCCGGGAGCAATGCGAGCACCGCCGACAGCGCAACGCAGCGAAGGATTTGCATCGGATCTACTCCTGCACTCAAGGACCGAGCGCGACGCGGAATCCATGCGTCGGGTAACGAACATTGGTATCGTAGCCGTCGCGGTTGGACGGCCGCACGTATCTCGAATCGTTCTTCCAGGAGCCCGAGCGCAGGACGTGCGAACTGCAGTCCCCACCGCTCCATGCCGAACCGTCATTGGGCGCGCCTTGATAAGTCCTGTGCCAGCAATCGGCGACCCATTGATCGACGCCGCCGCCCATATCGTAGAGTCCAAATGGATTGGGTTTGAAGCTGCCGACCTTCGCCGGCTGCTCGCCGGCTGCGTCACCGCAATCCTTGCACCCGGCCATGCCCGGCTGGAGCTTGTCGCCCCACCAATATTTGCTCTGCGTTCCGCCGCGCGCCGCATATTCCCATTCCGCTTCGCTCGGAAGCCGGTACGGCTTCTTCGTCGCCTGCGCGAGCCAGGCCGCATATTGCTGGGCATCGGTCCAGCTTACATTCGTGACGGGGGCGTCGTCCTTCCCGATCGCCGTAAAGCCACACGCCTTTGCGGCGGCGCATTCATTCCACTCCCGCACCGTCACAGGGTATTTGCCGATCGAGAATGGCTTGATCGCGACCTGGTGAACAGGGCGTTCGGTCGGATCGTCGTTGCTTCCCATCGTGAAGCTACCGCCGCGAATGGCGGTCATGTCCGGCTCGCTGGCGGGCGTCGGCGATTGGCTGGGCGTCGGCGTCGGTGCCGGCGGCGCAGGTGAAGCCAACGAGGGCGACGGTTGCGGCGTCGGCACGGCCGATTCGCGCGCCGGAGGCTGCTGGACAGGAGATGCGACCGGAGAGGCAGTCGGCGTGGCGGCCTGCTCGCTTCCCTTGCCGGGCGGCTGCGCCAGAAGATACCAGAGCACGCCGGCTGCGCTGACCAGCAACGTCAAGCTGAGGAGAAAGATCAAGGTATTCTCGCGCCGGCCTCGCGTCCCGCCGACGGCATCTGCGTCGGGCAGGACGCGATAGATGCGTACGGGGTCGGTGATGTTCTTCACCTTGCGGTCGCCAAGGGCCTCGTAGCCGCACACCACCTTGTGCTTGATCTGCTCGTAGATCGCGCCCGAGATGTAGACCTGACCGGGCTCGGCAATGCCCTCGATACGCGTGGCGATGTTGACGCCATCGCCGTAAACGTCGTCCGGCTCGATGATGACATCGCCGAGATTGACGCCAATTCGGTACTCGATCCGGGAGTGCTTCGGAAGCGAGGCATTGCGGCCGATGAGATTCTGCTGGATGACGATGCTGCAGCGAACGGCCTCAACAGGGCTATCGAAGATAGCGATGAAGCCGTCGCCCGTCGTCTTCACCAGGCTTCCATGGTGCTCGACGATACTGGGCTCGATGAGGTCCCGCTCAATCCGCTTGACGCGGACATGCGTGCCTTCCTCGTCGGCCTGCATCAAGCGGCTGTAGGAAGCGATGTCACCGACAATGATTGCTGCGAGACGACGAGGCATGGCGCCGTGCGAAGGCGGCTCGTTCTGATTCCCGGATCTGAAGTTGCGAATTTCGCCCATTGCGCGGGGACTCCACAAACTTACAAAGGCCGCCCCACCCTACGATTTCGAGAAGCAATCGTCTGTGAAGGCTATCACATTGACAAACTGGGACAATGTCGAAGGACTCGCGACATCGAGTTCCAGGGAGCGAGGACCTTGAACCCTTCCGGTCCAACCAGCGACTAAAGCACCGCTCGGAACATCCATCTCATGTCGGTCCAGTGATGACGATCTCTGGGAGGAGCGAACGTGAACGCGCCGCGCTTACCCTGCGACTAACGGCCCGCCTGGGCTTCCGCTATCGCCATCGCAGCGGCGATTTCGACTCCAGCGGGTCGTGCGGCAGCCACGCGGTGCTTCTCACACAGGGCGACGAAGTCCGCCACTGGTTCAGCCAAGACACATCGGGCTTCAATGGACAGGTTCGGGCTCAGCTGCGGCGCGACCCGAATATGCCAACCGGCCGGCCGTCCAGTATTGCTTGCAGGTCTCGAACAGTGTTTCGCCGTCCATGGTCAGGCCACCCGTGACGAGCACACCGTCCGCGCCAATGGGCTTGTTCAGCAGCGACAAGACGCGCTTCAGAAAGCCGCCTTCGAACCGCCCGGCAAGAAGAGGATCGACCTGAAGAACGACGATCTTCTGGCTGCGATACCGAAAGATCGATATGTCCCTCACCGATCTCCACGAGATGGTGTCATCGGCGATCCTGGTGTCGCGAATGCCGATACGGGTGATGAAGAGGACCGGCTCCCTGGCGGAGATCAATGTCGAGAGCGTCTTGCAGGTGGTCAGGCCGAAAAACACGATGCCGAAATAGCTGAGCGCGATCTGGATCGTGGCGATGTCCTTGCCATAGTGCCAGCTGAATGCGAGCGCGCCGCACAGCAGCGTCGCCAGCAGGCTGGCTCCCAGCAACTTGAACAGCCGCGCAAGGGAATAGCCTATCGCAAGGTTGGGCAAGTTCTGACTTATGGACATTTTGACCGCCACCAGTCATCTGCAACAACCAGGGGCTTACCGACACCCCTCCTTCCAAATTGTTACAGCGGGAACCTTGCGCGAGGCTGCCCGCGAGGCGTGCGGCCAGGAACGCTTGAACGCAACGCTTTCCGTCCGCGACTAACGGCCAATCGGCCCTGACCGTCCCGCCGCGGGCCGTCAACGGCTCACGCGTTCGGTGCGACCATGAAGCTTGCCCTCCTCCTGCCGCTTGTCCTTGCCGCATTCACCGGCCTCGCCCACGCCGATGAGGCCGATAAAGTCCGGGAAACCACAAAGGCCGAAGCCGACGCCTTCACGGCCCGAATCTATGCGGGAGCGCCGGGTGACAAGGCCTATGCCTGCTTCGTCCGCCGCTACGATGCCGAGCATCTGGCGCGGCATCCCAAGCAGAAGGTCGCGTCGATGAAGCTGCTGATCTCCGCGGAAACCGACAAGGAGGACAAGCAACTCCACAATTCCTTCCGCCTGGGCTTCCGCTATCGCCATCGCAGCGGCGATTTCGACTCCAGCGGGTCGTGCGGCAGCCACGCGGTGCTTCTCACGGAGGGCGACGAAGTCCGCATGGGCTGCGGCGTCGACTGCGAAGGCGGCGGCATCGAAGTGGCGCTGTCCAAGGACAACAAGTCCGCCATCATTCGGCTCGAACAGGTCAGGGTCTGGCAGAACAACAAGCCGGATGACGAGGCCGAGCAATCGCTGGTCGCCGGCGCCGACGACAAGATTTTCCGCCTCGACCGCACCGACAACGGCGAGTGCGCCTCGCTGGTGACCGACCGCAAGGAACTCGCCGCGCTCCGCCACAAGTGATATGTGTCCGGCAAATTCGGGCGCAGCCGAGGGAGATCGCCATGAACCGCCGGAACATCCTGTGGAGCGCCGTTTCAGCGCTAGGTGCGGCGCTCGGCGCCTCCCGCGCACAGGCCGCGACCGAGGCTCCGCCGTCGAACAGGCTCAAGGTCGTCTATCACCTCAGCGACGCCGAGAAGGTCAATTTCGTGCTCGGCAACATCCAGAACCACATCGACGGCGTCGGCGGCCCCGAGCACGTCACGATCGCGCTGGTGATCCACGGGCCGGCGCTGAAGGCGTTTCACTCGGCGCAAGCCAACCCCGATGTCAGCAAGCGCGTCGGCGAGTTCTCCAAGGACGGCGTCGAGCTCGCGGCCTGCGGCAACACGATGAAGGCGCAGAACGTCACGCTGACGGATCTGCTGCCGGGCTTCGTCAGCGCGGAGAAAGGCGGCGTGGTCCGCCTGGCCGAGCTCCAGTCGCAGGGATATCTCTATCTGCGGCCCTGAGCGCGGATCTGAACGCGCCAAAACTGCTCGCATCGCGCTTGACTTACCCATAACCCTGCGGTTATGAATTAATCCATAACTTCCTGGTTATGGAATTCGCATGTCCGCCGCCCCCGACCTCCTGTTCAGGACGCTCGCCGATCCGACCCGGCGGGCGATCTTCGAGCGGTTGTGCCGCGAGGGCGAGCAGACGGTCGGGGCACTGACGGCACGGTCGGGCGTTTCCCAGCCGGCGGTCTCAAAACATCTCGGCGCGCTGAAGCAGGCCGGCCTCGTGCGCGATCGCCATGAAGGACGCCAGACCCATTACAGCGCCCAGCCCGGTGCGCTCAATCCGCTGCTCGACTGGACCAGCCAGATGGCCGGGTTCTGGCAGAACCGGCTCGACGCACTCGACGATCTCCTGAAGAGGATGGACCAATGACCGAAACCTCGAGCGAGACCCGCGCCGTCGTCATCGAGCGCGAATTTGCCTTTCCGGCCGAGCGGATCTGGCGCGCGCTGACACAGCCGCACCTGATCGAGGAATGGCTGATGAAGAACGACTTCAAGCCGTCAGTCGGCCATCGCTTCAATCTTCGCGGCGAATGGGGCGGCGTGCTGGACTGCGAGGTGCTCACCATCGAGCCGCAGAAGACGCTCGCCTACACCTGGAATTTCGCGCATGAGGACGCGGCGTTCGACTTGCGAAGCGTCGTCACCTTCACGCTGACACCGACGAATGCGGGCACGCATCTGCGCGTCGAGCAGGCGGGCTTCAGCCCGACGCAGAAGCAGGCCTATGGCGGCGCGCATGCCGGCTGGAAGCAGTTTCTCACCAAGCTGGACGAGCTGCTGGCGCGACCGGATTGAGCCGGCGGCGTACATCCATTCCGACCATTGCAAAGGAGGTCTCGTTGAACATTCGACAAATCCATCGCTGGCTGTCCATCGCCTTCACGATCGCCGTCATCGCGAACATCGTCGCGATGACCATGCAGATCCAGGCCGTGTGGATCGGTTTCCTGGCGCTCGTCCCGCTGATCCCGCTGCTCGCGACCGGGCTGTATCTGTTTGCGCTGCCCTATCTTGACCGGCGCAGCGGCGTGCAGCGCGAGGCGCGGTCATGAAGAAGGCCGCCACGATGAAGACAAGCAGCCCGAAGGACGCGGACGGAGCGTCGGCGTCCAAGTTGATCGACGGCAGGATCAAGGAGCTCGGCGACTGGCGCGGCGAGATGCTCGGGCGGATTCGCGCCCTGATCAAGGACGCCGACCCTGACGTGGTCGAGGAATGGAAGTGGCGCGGCGTTCCCGTGTGGGAGCACGACGGCATCATCTGCACCGGCGAAACCTACAAGGCCGTCGTGAAGCTGACCTTTGCAAAGGGTGCGGCGCTCGATGACCCGGCCGGCCTGTTCAATTCCAGCCTCGACGGCAATGTGCGGCGCGCGATCGATATTCGCGAAGGCGAGAAAATCAACGAGAAAGCGCTGAAGGCGCTGATCCGCGCAGCCGTGGCCCTGAACGCGTCCAAGGTGAAGAAGAAGCCAGCGAAGACGAAAGCGTGATGAGCTGAGGTCAAATCGAGTCTGGCCAGGGCAAGGCAACGCTCTCTCCGTTCCCTCCCCCACAAGGGGGGAGGGAACGCACCTTCGTCGGCGCACTAGTAGGGACTCATCGTCAAGCGCCAGAAGTTGCCGGCGCCTCAGGCCACCGCCGCCGGGATCGGGCGCGGGCTCACGACATATTCGCGCAGGACCTTGTCGTTGGCATCGACCTCGATCAGCGCGACGTCGTAGGTCCAGAGGTCCGCCAGATGCTGGAGCACCCGCTTGGCGTCGGTCTCGTTGAGCTGTGCGCCCTTGATGACGTGGTGATGCAGGATCAGCCGGCGGTCGCCGGAGAGATCGACGTCGACCACTTCGATATTGGCGTCGATGTAGCCGACATCGTGCTGCCGCGCCAGCTCGCGCCGGACGCGGCGGAAGCCGCGCTCGTCGTGAATGGCATCGACGCGGATGCCGGCACGCTCCTCGGGGTCGTCGTGCAGATGGAACATGCGCAGCTGCCGCATCAGCTTCGGGCTCAGGAACTGGCCGATGAAGCTCTCGTCGCGGTAGTTGGCCCAGACGTCGCGCAGCACGCCCATCACGTCGTTCTTGCCGGCGATGTCAGGGAACCATTCGCGGTCCTCGTCCGACGGGCTGGTGACGATGCGCTCGATGTCCTGCATCATGGCGAAGCCGAGCGCGTAGGGATTGAAGCCGGAGAAGCGCGGATCGTCGAATTCGGGCTGGAACACCACATTGGTGTGCGATCCCAGGAATTCGAGGAAGTTGCCGTCGGTGATGCGGCCCTGCTGGTGCAGCTTGGTCATGATGCGATAGTGGACGTAGGTCGCCGTCCCCTCGTTCATCACCTTGGTCTGGCTCTGCGGATAGAAATATTGCGCGATGTGGCGGACGATGCGCAGCAATTCGCGCTGCCAGGGCGCCAGCCGCGGCGCGCTCTTTTCCAGGAAGTAGAGCAGGTTCTCCTGCGGCAGGCCGAGCAGCTTGCGGCGCCGCTCGACGCTGAGCGCGGAACGGCTCTTGCTCTTCCCCGCCGGCACGGTGCGCCAGAGGTCGTTGAAGACCTCCTCCTCGTGCTGGCGGCGACGCCCTGCCCGCTTCTCCTCGGCGCGCAGGTCGAGCTTCTTCTTGCCCGGGTAGCGGTCGATGCCGTGCGACATCAGCGCGTGCGCGGCATCGAGCGTACGCTCGACCTCGGCGCGGCCGTAGCGCTCCTCGCACTGCATGACGTAGTTCTTGGCGAAATCGAGATAGTCCAGAATGCCGTCGGCGTCGGTCCACTGCTTGAACAGATAGTTGTTCTTGAAGAAGTGATTGTGGCCGAAGGCGGCGTGCGCGATCACCAGCGTCTGCATCGTCGCCGTGTTCTCCTCCATCAGATAGGAGATGCAGGGCGAGGAGTTGATCACGATCTCATAGGCGAGGCCCATCAGGCCCTTGCGGTAGGAGGCCTCGTGGTAGGCGAAGTGCTTGCCGAAGGACCAGTGCTTGTAGAACAGGGGCATGCCGACCGACGAGTAGGCATCCAGCATCTGCTCGGCGGTGATGACCTCGATCTGGTTCGGATAGACGTCGAGCCCGAGATCGTTCTTCGCCACCTCCTCACAGGCATCGGTGATGCGCTGCAAGGTGTGGAAGTCCCAATCCGCGCCTTCGAACAATCTTTCCGTCATGGAGCGGCTTTCTCCTGAGAGGTTTCGCGGCGCTGGAACAGGTCGTGGAACACCGGGAAGATCTCGCTGCGCTCGCTGACCTTGCGCATCGAGAGCGGTGCGCCGCTGTTGCGCAGGCGCTCATAGAGGGTCCAGAGCGAGGAGTCGGAGAGATCGAAGGCGCTGCCGCCGGACTCGCCGACCTCGAGATAGGCAAAGAACTGGCAGACCGGCAGGATCTTGTCGGTCAGCAGAAGCCCAGTGAGCTCGCCGTCGGAATAGGAGTTGTCGCCGTCGGAGGCCTGCGCTGCGTAGATATTCCAGTCCGACGGATTGAAGCGCTCGCGCACGATGTCGTGCATCGCCTGGAGCGCGCTGGAGACCAGCGTGCCGCCGGAGGCCGGGCCGTAGAAGAAGGTCTGCTCGTCCACCTCCTCGGCGCGGTCGGTGTGGCGGATGAAGACGATCTCGACGTGCTTGTAGCGGCGCTTCAGGAACACGTAGAGCAGCATGTAGAAGCGTTTGGCGAGATCCTTCATGTGCTCGGACATCGAGCCGGAGACGTCCATCAGGCAGAACATCACGGCCTGCGCGACCGGCTTCGGCACCGTCTCGAAGCGGCGGTAGCGGATGTCGAGCGGATCGATGAACGGAATCCGCTTCGTCTTCGCCATCAGCTTTTCCAGCTCGGCGAGAAGCACCACACGCTCGTCCTCGTCGGTGCATGCGGCGATTGCGGCTTCGAGCTCTTCGATCTCGTCCTTGCGGGGACGCTTGAGCGCGATGCGGCGGGCGAGCGCGAGCTTCACCGTCCGGCTCACCGAGATGTTGGCGGGCGAGCCCGACGTGGTGTAGCCGGCGCGCTGGATGCCCTCGCTCTCGGTCTGCGCGATCTTGCGCTTGGCAAGATCCGGCAGCTCGAGGTCGTCGAGGAAGAGATCGACGAATTCGTCGCGGCTCAGCACGAAGCGGAAGGCGTCCTCGCTGTCGCCTTCGCCGGGACCGGAATCCTTGGCGCTGCCCTGGCCGGAACGCTGCAGATAGTCGCCCTCGACGAACTTCTTGTTTCCGGGCAACACCATGTCGCGCGTTCCGCCTTCGCGGCGGAAACGCGGCTCATGCATCCCGTCGAGCGGGATCGTGACCTCACCACCCTCCAGGACGTCCTTGATGTCGCGTTCCTGCGAGGTCTTCTTGACGGCGCCCTGCACCAGGGATTTGGCCCGACGCAAGAACCGCTGGCGGTTCTCAAGACTCTTGCCGCCTGGATTCAGGCGCCTGTCAATAATGTGAATGGGCACTTTTCCATCCGCCTCAACCGGCCTGCTTCACACGCATATACCATTCGACGAGCCGGCGAACCTGACGCTCGGTGTAGCCGCGCTCCACCATGCGTGCGACGAACTCGCCGTGCTTCTTCTCCGTCTCGCCGTCCTTCTTCGACCCGAAGGAGATGACCGGAAGCAGGTCCTCGACCTGGGAGAATATCCGCTTTTCGATCACGTCGCGAATCTTCTCGTAGGAGGTCCAGGTCGGATTCTTGCCGCCGTTCTGGGCCCGCGACCGTAACGAGAATTTGACCACCTCGTTGCGGAAGTCCTTGGGGTTGGCGATGCCCGCCGGCTTCTCGATTTTGGTCAGTTCCTGGTTCAACAATTCGCGATCCAGGAGCTGTCCCGTATCGGGATCCTTGAAGTCCTGGTCCTCGATCCAGGCATCGGCATAGTCGACGTAGCGATCGAACAGGTTCTGGCCGTAATCCGAGTAGGATTCGAGATAGGCTTTCTGGATCTCGTTTCCGATGAACTCGGCATAGCGCGGCGCGAGGTCCGCCTTGATGAATTCGAGGTACCGTTTCTCGACTTCCTCGGGCAGTTGCTCGCGCTTGATCGACTGCTCCAGCGCGTACATCAGATGCACGGCGTCGGCGGCGACCTCCTGCGGATCGTGGTTGAACGTCGCAGCCAGGATCTTGAAGGCAAAGCGCGTGGAGACGCCGTCCATGCCCTCGTCGACGCCGGCGGCATCGCGATATTCCTGGACGCTGCGCGCCTTCGGATCGGATTCCTTCAGGCTCTCGCCGTCGTAGACCCGCATCTTGCCAAACACGGTGGAATTCTCGTGCTTGCGCAGGCGCGACATCACCGAGAAACGCGCCATCGTCTCCAGCGTCGACGGCGCACACGGCGCCGACGCCAGCTCGGAGCCCTGGATCAGCTTCTCGTAGATCTTCTGCTCTTCCGTGACCCGCAGGACATAGGGCACCTTGATCACGCAGATGCGGTCGATGAAGGCTTCGTTGTTCTTGTTGGCCTTGAAGCTCGCCCACTCCGCCTCGTTGGAGTGCGCGAGGATGATGCCGGTGAACGGGATCGCACCGATGTTCTCGGTGCCGATGTAGTTGCCTTCCTGCGTCGCCGTGAGCAGCGGGTGCAGCATCTTGATCGGCGCCTTGAACATCTCGACGAATTCGAGGATACCCTGATTGGCGCGGTTGAGACCGCCGGAATAGCTGTAGGCGTCGGGGTCGTTCTGCGCGTAGGTCTCGAGCTTGCGGATATCGACCTTGCCGACCAGCGAGGAGATGTCCTGGTTGTTCTCGTCACCGGGCTCGGTCTTGGCAATCGCGATCTGGCGCAGCCGCGACGGCTGGATTTTTGCGACCCGGAACTGGGAAATGTCGCCGCCGAAGGCCTCAAGCCGCTTGTAGCACCACGGGCTCATCAATCCGGTGAGGCGCCGGCGCGGAATGCCGTATTTCTCCTCCAGCATCGGCCCGAGCTGATCGGGATCGAACAGGCTGAGCGGGCTCTCGAACACGGGCGAGAGTTCGTCGCCGGCCTTGAGCACGTAGATCGGATGCACTTCCATCAGCGACTTCAGCCGCTCGGCGAGCGAGGATTTGCCGCCGCCGACGGGGCCGAGCAGATAGAGGATCTGCTTGCGCTCCTCCAGGCCCTGCGCCGCGTGCCGGAAGAAACCAACGATGCGCTCGATGGTTTCTTCCATGCCGTAGAAGCCGGCGAAGGCCGGATAGGTACGGATGGTGCGGTTCAAAAAAATACGGCCAAGGCGTGGGTCCTTGGCCGTGTCAATCGTCTGGGGTTCACCGATCGCTGCTAGCAGTCGTTCGGCCGCGTTCGCGTATTTCATGGGATCGCTTCGACACGATTCCAGATATTCCGCCATCGACATGTCGTGCTGGCTTCTCGCCTCGAACGACCGAGCGAAAGCGTTGAATAGAGAATCGTTGTACATGATCCCTCTCCGCGTGAGTTCCGCTACAAGCTGAAACGAAAGCAGTTACCGGACCGTTCCTCAGGCCGTTTCGAATCAGCGTGAGCACATGACGATCATTGGACACCCGGGGGCCGACTCGACGCAACGCACAACGTAGGCAACCAGGTGAGTTACGAACAGGCACCTGCCTGTTATTTATGCGAATCTATGTATATCTTCGCTCATTTCCAGCAAATGTCACTCGGCCGCAACATCCGGGCGTTACCGGGGATCAGCCTATCCGGCGGTGCAGCATAGCCGTCAGCCGGCGGCAGCTTTATGACGCTTGTGCGGCCAAGCCTTGTGAGACCGGACCCGAGCCTTCCGCGCCTTGATCGCGGTCCCGCCGCAATGCGGTGCGTGAATCGCTGGCGGCGTGACAGTCGCGGCAGGCGCGCAGCAATGTGTCAAAATCGGTCGCCAGTCCGTCGGGGCGTATGATGATGCGATCGTCCTGCACGCCGCGCGACGTCGACCGGATGTTGGCGCGGATACAGGAGAGCTGCCGCTGCAAGCCCGGCGTCGGCGTCAGCACGATCGCCTTGCGGCCGCGCCGCTCCTCGGTCGAAACCTCCGCAATCGACTCCCACAGCAGAAATTCATTGCCGATGCGGAGATCGCGGATGCCATAGGGGGTGACGATCACCACCGGCCCGCGTTCGGCGGGGAGCATCCAGATCAGCCGGCTGGTGACCAGGCCGAACACCGCGACGCCGGCATAGCCGACCGTCGTGTCGTAGTCGCCGAGGCCGTCCCACCAGTCGACGGCAAGGCCGGCGCTGAGCAGGGTCATCGCAAAGCCCGCCGCGACCAGCAGCCGCAGATACGTCGTGCATGGGTTGATTTCGAGATCGTGGGCCGCGTCGATACCTACGGCCGGCACGACTGATTGCGATCCGTCGGTGACGGCGAGCGGTGGGCCGTCAGGATGTGCGTGCATGCCTTCCCCCAGCATGGCCATTCGCGACCGGGCGATGAAGCATCAGGCGGATCGGAATCCGCCGATGCACTCTGTGCAGCGGCCGGCAGACGTTACGCAACGAGACCTCGACCGAACCTCCCCGGCCAGCGACTTTTTACGCAACACGACCACAACCGCCTGGATCGCCATGATCGCGACGGAGTTACACTGGAGGGTATGACGCCTATTCCCTTGATTGGTTCCCTCCCGGGAGCATGTAAGCTAGAGGATAGCGCGTCAGGACCGGCGCGGAAACCCCTCGCCCGCAGGCTTGGAGATAAATAAGTATCATGAATCCCGTCAAAGAACTGGAAAAGCACGGACAAGCCGTCTGGCTGGACTTCCTGGCCCGTGGCTTCATCGCCAAGGGCGACCTCAAGCGGCTGATCGACACCGACGGCGTCAAGGGCGTCACCTCCAATCCGTCGATCTTCGAGAAGGCGATCGGCAGTTCGGACGAGTACGACGCCCCGATCGGCAAGGCGCTGAAGCGCGGCGACCGGAGCGTGGCCGACCTGTTCGAAGCCGTCGCGGTCGAGGACATCCAGAACGCCGCCGACGTGCTCCGCCCGGTCTATGACCGCCTCAAGGGGGGCGACGGCTATGTCAGCCTGGAGGTCTCGCCCTATCTTGCGATGGACACCGCCGGGACGGTCGCCGAGGCACGGCGGCTCTGGAAGGACGTCAACCGCAAGAACCTGATGGTTAAGGTGCCGGCGACGCCGGAAGGCCTGCCGGCGATCGAGACGCTCATCGGCGAGGGCATCAGCATCAACATCACGCTGCTGTTCTCCAGGGACGTCTACCTCCAGGTCGCGGAGGCCTATCTCGCCGGCCTCGATAAATACGTCGCAGGCGGCGGCGATCCGTCGCATGTCGCGAGCGTCGCGAGCTTCTTCGTCAGCCGGATCGACTCGGTGGTCGACAAGCAGCTCGACGAGAAGATCGCGCGCGCCAACGACCCCAGCGAGAAGGAACGGCTGGCCGCGCTGAAGGGCAAGGTCGCCATCGCCAACGCCAAGGTCGCCTACCAGGATTACAAGCGCCTGTTCTCCGGTTCCCGCTGGGAGAGGCTCGCCGCCAGGGGCGCCAAGCCGCAGCGCATGCTGTGGGCCTCGACCGGCACCAAGAACAAGGATTACAGCGACGTCCTCTATGTCGAGGAGCTGATCGGCCCCGACACCATCAACACCGTGCCGCCGGCGACGCTGGATGCGTTCCGCGACCACGGCCAGCCGCGCGACAGCCTGGAAGAGAACATCGACGACGCAAGGCGCGTGCTGGAGGAGCTGGAGCGCTCCGGCGTCTCGCTCGACGCGATCACCGAAGAGCTGGTCAAGGACGGCGTCAAGCTGTTCGTCGACGCCGCCGACAAGCTCTACGGCGCCGTTGCGCACAAGCGCGCCACCGTGCTCGGGCCCGCGCTCGACCGCCAGCAGTTGTCGCTCGGCGACGGGCTCGGCAAGGCGGTGGCGAAGAGCACCGAGGAATGGCGCGCGTCGGCCAAGATCCGCAGGCTATGGCAGCGTGACAAATCGGTCTGGACCGGGGCCGACGAGGACAAATGGCTCGGCTGGCTCGACAGCGCCGCCAAGGCCGACGTCGCCGACTACGAGGACTATGCGAGCCGCGTGAAGGGCCAGAAATTCTCCGATGCGGTCGTGCTCGGCATGGGCGGATCGAGCCTCGGGCCCGAGGTGCTGGCCGAGACCTTTGCGCGAAAGTCAGGCTTTCCGAAGCTGCATGTGCTCGATTCCACCGATCCCGCCCAGGTGCGGGCGATGGAAGCGAAGATCGACATCGCCAACACCGTGTTCATCGTATCCAGCAAGTCGGGCGGCACCACCGAGCCGAACGCGATGAAGGACTATTTCCACGACCGCGTCGCGCAGGCGGTCGGCCCCAAGGTGAAGACCGGCCACCGCTTCATCGCGGTGACCGATCCCGGCTCGTCGCTGGAGAAATCGGCCAAGACGCTGAACTACGCCCGCATCTTCCACGGCGAGCCCTCGATCGGCGGCCGCTATTCGGTGCTCTCGCCGTTCGGCCTCGTGCCGGCGGCGACCGCGGGCATCGACGTCAAGACCTTCGTCAAGCATGCGCTCGCGATGGCCCGCTCCTGCGGACCGGACGTGCCGCCAAGCGAGAATCCCGGCGTGCAGCTCGGCCTTGCCATGGGCCTCGCCGGCCTCGAAGGCCGTGACAAGGTGACGATCCTGTCGTCGAAGAAGATCACCGATTTCGGCGCCTGGGCCGAGCAGCTGATCGCGGAATCGACCGGCAAGGAGGGCAAGGGCCTGATCCCGATCGACGGCGAGCCGCTGGGCGAAGCCGCAGCTTACGGCAACGACCGCTTCTTCATCGACATCCGTACCGAGGGCGAGGCGGACGCCGCCCATGACTCGAAGCTTGCCGCGATCGAAGCGGCCGGCCATCCCGTTGTGCGCATCGTCATGAAGTCGATCGACCATCTCGGTCAGGAGTTCTTCCGCTTCGAGATGGCCACGGCGGTGGCAGGCAGCATCCTCGGCATCAACCCGTTCGACCAGCCGGACGTGGAAGCGGCCAAGATCAAGACCCGCGAGCTCACCGCGTCGTTCGAGAAGACCGGCGCGCTGCCGGCGGAGCAGCCGGTGGTCAGCACCGACGAGGCCGATCTCTATACCGACGAGGCCAACGCCACGGCACTGCGCGCCGCCGGCGCCAACGGCGACCTCACTTCCTGGCTGAAGGCGCATCTCTCGCGCTCGGGCCATGGCGATTATGTCGCCCTGCTTGGCTACATCGCGCGCGACAAGGCCACCATCGACGCGCTTCAGGCGATGCGGCTCGAGGTGCGCGAGAAGCGCCATGTCGCGACCTGCGCCGAGTTCGGACCGCGCTTCCTGCACTCGACGGGACAGGCCTACAAGGGCGGGCCCGACAGCGGCGTGTTCCTCCAGATCACCGCTGACGACGCCAAGGACCTGGCCGTGCCGGGCCAGAAGGCCAGCTTCGGCGTGATCAAGGCGGCGCAGGCGCGCGGCGATTTCGATGTGCTCACCGAGCGCGGGCGGCGCGCATTGCGCGTCCACCTGAAGGGCGGACTCAAGAAGGGTCTCGCGGCGCTCAACGCGGCGCTTAACGACGCGCTGAATTAAGGGAATCTCTCAGATGCAACTCGGCATGATCGGCCTCGGCCGGATGGGCGGCAACATCGTTCGCCGGCTGATGCGCCACGGCCATTCGACCGTGGTCTATGACAAGGACGCCAAGGCCGTCGCCGGCCTTGCCGCAGACGGCGCGGTAGGCTCGGCGACGCTGGAGGAGTTCGTCGCAAAGCTGGAGCGGCCGCGAACGGCCTGGGTGATGCTGCCTGCGGGGCGCATCACCGAGACGACGATCGACACGATCGCGGGCGTGATGCAGGAAGGCGACGTCATCATCGACGGCGGCAACACCTTCTGGCAGGACGACGTCCGCCGCGGCAAGGCGCTGAAGGCACGCGGCATCCACTATGTCGACGTTGGCACCTCCGGCGGCGTCTGGGGTCTCGACCGCGGCTATTGCATGATGATCGGCGGCGAGAAACAGGTGGTGGACCGGCTCGATCCGATCTTCGCCGCGCTCGCGCCCGGCGCCGGCGACATTCCGCGCACGGAAGGACGTGAGGGGCGCGATCCCCGCATCGAGCAGGGCTATATCCACGCCGGCCCCGTCGGCGCCGGCCACTTCGTCAAGATGATCCACAACGGCATCGAATACGGCCTGATGCAGGCCTATGCCGAAGGGTTCGACATCCTCAAGAACGCCAACATCGATGCCTTGCCGGCGGACCATCGCTACGATTTCGATCTCGCCGACATCGCAGAAGTCTGGCGGCGCGGCAGCGTGATCCCGTCCTGGCTGCTCGATCTCACCTCGACGGCGCTCGCCGACAGCCCGGCATTGGCGGAATATTCCGGCTTCGTCGAAGATTCCGGCGAAGGCCGCTGGACCGTGAATGCGGCGATCGACGAGGCGGTGCCGGCCGAAGTCCTGACCGCGGCGCTCTACACACGTTTCCGTTCCCGCAAGGAACACACCTTCGCCGAAAAAATTCTCTCCGCGATGCGCGCGGGTTTCGGCGGCCACAAGGAGCCGAAGCAGCCGGGCGCTTCGAAGCCCAAATAAAAGGCGAAGTATCAAGTAACAGAGCGAAGGCCGATCATTCGTGACAAAAGACCCGCAAGCCAAGCGCAAGCCGGAAAATTGCGCCTTCGTCATCTTTGGCGTGACCGGAGACCTTACTCATCGCCTTGTGATGCCCTCGCTCTACAATCTCGCGGCCGAGCACCTGTTACCGGAAAAGTTCTGTGTCGTCGGCGTGGCCCGCAAGGGCCAATCGGATGACGAGCTGCGCAGCAGCCTGTTGAAGGGCCTGCGCCAGTTCGCGACGCGACCCGTGGACGACGATATCGCCCAGAAGCTGCTGCAATGCCTGACCTTCGTCGAGGCCGACCCGAAGGACTCGCCGTCCTTCGACCGCTTGCGCGAGCATCTGGATTCGCTGGAATGCGCGCAGGACACCGGCGGCAACCGGCTGTTCTATCTGGCAACGCCGCCCGCCGCGTTCGCGCCGACCGCGCGCGAGCTCGGCCGCACCGGCATGATGGAGGAGAACGGCGCCTGGCGACGCCTCGTGATCGAAAAGCCGTTCGGCACCGATCTCGCCTCGGCACGCGCGCTGAACGCCGAGCTCCTGAAGATCATGGACGAGCACCAGATCTACCGGATCGATCACTATCTCGGCAAGGAGACGGTGCAGAACATTTTGGTGCTGCGCTTTGCCAACGGCATGTTCGAGCCGATCTGGAATCGCAACCACATCGACCACATCCAGATCACGGTGGAAGAGAAGCTCGGCGTCGGCCATCGCGGCGGCTTCTACGACGCCACCGGCGCGCTGCGCGACATGGTACCGAACCATCTGTTCCAGCTGATGTCGCTGGTCGCGATGGAGCCCCCCGCCCGCTTCGACGCGCATTCCGTGCGCTCCGAGAAGGCCGACGTACTCACCTCGATCCAGCAGCCCAGCCGGGAAGAGGCGCTGAAGAATTCAGTGCGCGCGCAATATCTCGCCGGCCGCATCGGCGACGAGGAGATCACGGACTATCGCAAGACCGAGGACGTCAAGCCCGGCAGCACCACCGAGACCTTTGTCGCGCTCAAGCTGATGATCGACAATTGGCGCTGGGCCGGCGTCCCCTTCTACTTGCGCACCGGCAAGGCGCTGGGTCACAAGCGCACCGAAGTCGCGATCAAGTTCAAGCAGGCGCCGCTGTCGATGTTTTCGGGCACGGACGTCGACCGCCTGTCGCAGAACTTCCTTACCATCGGCATCGCGCCGACCGAGACCATCGAGCTTCAGTTCAACGCCAAGATTCCGGGCCCGAGCATCACCATCGACGGCGTCGAGATGAAGTTCCGCTATGGCGACTATTTCCGCGTCGATCCCTCGACCGGCTACGAGACGCTGATCTACGACTGCATGATCGGCGACAACATACTGTTCCAGCGCGCCGACGGCATCGAGGCCGGATGGCAGGCGGTGCAGCCGTTCCTGGACGCCTGGAAGAGCGAGGGCACCAACGGCATCGAGACCTATGAAGCCGGCAGCGACGGCCCCGCCTGCGCGGACGAGCTGCTCCGGCGCGACGGACGAAGCTGGCGGAAGTTTTCGTGATGGCGGCGGCCGGCAAGCCGAAGCTGATTGTCGCGGCCGACGCCGAGGCCCTTGCGCAGGCCGCGGCGGAACGGGTGATGGCGCGGATTGGCGCCAATCCGGGGCGTATCGCGATCTGCCTGACCGGCGGCTCGAGCCCGAAAAAGCTCTATCAACTGCTCGGCGGCGATTCCTGGCGTGGAAAAATCCCGTGGGATCGCGTGCACTGGTTCATCGGCGACGAGCGCTTCGTGGCTGAGAACGATCCCCTCAACAACATGGCGGTCGCGCGCGCGACCTTTCTCGACCGCAATGCGCCCTCCGGCCATGTCCACCCGATCCCGACCGCGACTGAGAACCCGGATCAAGGCGCCGCCGCCTATGCGCGCGAGCTGCAGGCCTTCTACGGTTCGGAAAGCCTCGATCCGGCCCGGCCACTGTTCGACCTGGTCTTGATGGGCGCCGGTCCGGACGGTCACACCGCCTCGCTGTTTCCCGGCTACCCCGAAATCGAGGAAATGCAGCGCTGGGTCGTCGGGGTGCCCAAGGCCAATGTGGCACCCTTCGTGCCGCGGGTCTCCCTCACCCTGCCCGTCCTTGCGTCCTGCCGCGAAATGCTGTTCGAGATTGCGGGACATGACAAGCAGCCGATCTTGACGCGCCTCCTCAATGGCGAGACTCTGCCGGCTGTACGCGCGCGCTCGAATGGTGAGACCGTCTGGCTGGTCGACCAGGCCGCGCTTCCGGAGGAAATTCGTGGGCCGCGTTGAAGCACCTTGTGCGTTGATCGTGATGGGCGTGTCGGGTTCGGGCAAGAGCACGGTTGCGGAGGCGCTGGGCGAGCGGCTCGGCTGGCGCTTCGAGGACGGCGACAGCTTTCATCCCGCCAGCAATGTCGAGAAGATGAAGGCCGGCCATCCCCTCACCGACGAGGACCGCTGGCCCTGGCTCAACGCCATCGCCGACGAGATCGAACGGGTTTGCAAGAGCGGCAAGCACGTCATCATCGCCTGCTCGGCGCTGAAGCACACCTATCGTGACGTACTGCTGCGGGGGCGCGACGACGTCCGCTTCGTCTTCCTGAAGGGCACGAAGGAGCTGATCGCCGAACGCCTCGCGCACCGCAAGGGCCACTTCATGCCGCCAGGGCTGCTGACGAGCCAGTTCAACACGCTGGAAGCCCCGGAGGCGAGCGAGCACGTCGTCACCGTCTCGATCGACGAAACCGTCGAGGCGATCGTGGACGGCGTCGTGCGGCAATTGAAACTGGGCGGCGCAATACCCAAGGTTCTGCCATGACGCCAATCTCACTCGTGGTCTCCGACGTCGACGGCACGCTGCTGACCAAGGACAAGACGCTGACGGAACGTGCGAGGTCCGCGGTGCAGCGGCTGCACCAGGCCGGCATCGGCTTCACCATCACCTCCAGCCGCCCCGCCATCGGCATGCGCTTCCTGATCGAGCCGCTGGCGCTGTGGCTGCCGGTCGGCCCGTTCAACGGCTCCTCGATCGTCGATCCCGAGATGAAGCCGGTCGAGCAGCACCTCATCCCCGCAGGCGCGGTCGAGCGGTCCTTGCAGATCCTCCGGGAGTTCCGCGCCGATATCTGGCTGTTCACCACCGACAAATGGCTGATCGACAACCCTGGCGGTAAATACGTCGCCCATGAGCAGCACACCATCCGCTCCGATCCGACCATCGTGACGGATTTCTCGCCTTACCTTGCCAGCGCCTGCAAGATCGTCGGCGCCAGCACCGACGCCGCCGGGCTCGAGCGTTGCGAGAAGGCGATGCAGGAGGCACTCGGCAGCGAGGCGACCGCGGTGCGCTCGCAGACCTATTATCTCGACATCACCCCGCCCGGCTTCAACAAGGGCACCTTCGTCGAGGCGATGGCCAAGCGCCTCGGCATCGCGACCGACGCGGTCGCCACCATCGGCGACATGCAGAACGACCTTGCGATGTTCCGCGTCAGCGGCACCTCGATCGCCATGGGCAATGCCACCGACGACGTCAAGGACCAGGCCACCCACGTCACCGCAACCAACGAGCAGGACGGTTTTGCGGAGGCAATGGAGATGATCTTGAAGCGGAACGGGGTCGGCTAAGTCACTACTTCGACCGCTGCATCGCCGGCTTCTCGCTCTCCTGCCGTGCAGCCGACAGGTTGTGCGCGGTGTTGACCAGCGCGATGTGGGTCAGCGCCTGCGGGAAGTTGCCGGTCTGGCGGCCCGCCACGGAATCGTATTCCTCGGCCAATAGCCCGACGTCGTTGGCAAGGGCGGCCACGCGGTCGAACAGTACCTGCGCCGTGTCGAGATCGCCCGACAGCACATAGGCATCGGCGAGCCAGAGGGTGCAGGCCAGGAACGCGCCCTCGATCGGCTGCTTTTCCTCGGACACCTCGCGCGGATCGTGCCGCAGCACGAAGCCGTCGCGCATCAGGTGCTTTTCGACGGCCGCGATGGTACCGCGGATGCGCGGGTCCTCCGCCGGCAGGAAGCCGACCGCCGGCACCAGCAGCAAGCTGGCGTCGAGCAGCTTTGAGCCGTAGGACTCGACGAAGGCATTTTCCTCCGCGTCGAAGCCATTGTTGCAGACGTCGCGGTGAATGGCCTCGCGCAGCGCGCGCCAGTGCAGCAGCGGCGCCCTGAAGCCAAAGGTCTCGGCGCTCTTGATGCCGCGGTCGAAGGCGACCCAGGTCATCACCTTGGAGAAGACGTAGTGCTTCGGCTCGCCGCGCCGCTCCCAGATGCCGTGGTCGGGCTGGTCCCAGACCTCGGCGAGATGATTGAGCACCGCGCATTCCAGCGCCCAGGTCGCTTCGTCATTGAGCTTGAGCCTGGCCATGCGCGACTGGTGGAAGGCGTCGATCAGCTCGCCATAGACGTCGAGCTGCAGCTGTGCATGCGCGGCATTGCCGACGCGGACCGGCTGGGCGCCCTCATAGCCGTCGAGCCAGCGCGCCTCCCATTCCAACAGGCGCCGCTGGCCCCAGATGCCGTACATGATCTGCATGTTCGCCGGCGAGCCGGCGGCGGCGCGCAAGAGCCAATTGTGCCAGGCCAAGGCCTCCTCGGTATAACCCGAGTTCATCAGCGCCAGCAGTGTGAAGGTGGCATCGCGCAGCCAGCAGAAGCGGTAGTCCCAGTTTCTGCTGCCGCCGAGCTTCTCGGGCAGCGAGGTCGTGGGCGCCGCGACGATGCCGCCGGTCGGGCCGAAGGTCAGCGCCTTCAGCGTGATCAGCGAGCGCATGATGAGATCGTGATACTCGCCGTCCCGCGTGCAGCGGCTGCACCAGTCCTTCCAGAATCTTTCGGTCTCCTGGAGCGCGATCTCCGGGTCGATCGGCTCGGGCGGATCGAGGTGCGAGGGGCCATAGGTCAGCACGAACGGCACGGTCTCGCCGGCCTTCACCTCGAATTCGGCAACCGTCGTCAGGTCCTCGCCGCGGGTCCCGACCGGCGTGCGCAGCACGGTCATGTCCTGGCCGGCGACCGCCAGCAGCGAACCGTCCCTGCAGCGGCGTACCCAGGGAATATCGACGCCGAAACCGAAGCGGATCACGAGCTCCATCCGCAGCTTCACCGTGCCGCTGACGCCGCGCACCAGCCGCACGACGTCGGACGCCTTGCCGCGCGGCGGCATGAAGTCGATCAAGGCGACAATGCCGCTCCTCGTCTCAAACTGCGTTTCGAGGATGAGGGTATCGCCGAGATAGCGGCGTGACGTCGTGGTGACGTCCCCGGCCGGTGCGATCTGCCAGCGGCCGTTCTTGCGCGTGCCGAGGATTGCGGCAAAGCAGGCGTCGGAATCGAAGGCGGGCCAGCACAGCCAGTCGATCGAGCCGTCGCGCCCGACCAGCGCCGCGGTCTCGCAGTCGCCGATCAGCGCATAGTCCTCGATCCTCTGAGACAATGTCGTGCGAGCCTAAAAACCCCGGCGGACTAACTCCCGCCGAGCAACGAACGTTCCCGCGTCGCCGCTCTCAAGGCCGTGAGATCGACCTTCGAGGCGATCTTGTCGAGCGTGACAGGCAGGCGCTGCCGCCAGTTCGGATGCTCGTCGATCGTGCCGGGAATGTTGGGCTGGTCGATCACGCCGAGCAGATCCTCCAGCGACACCGCGAGCAGCCGCGAGGGCGTGCGCGACAGGAAGGCGAGCACCGAATAGAGATCGTTGGCGTTGATGCCGTTCTGGCGCAGGATCTCATCGAGCATGCCGAGCGCATGCCAGCGGGCCTTGTCGTCCTCGCCGGGATCGAGCCCGAGCGACAGCTTCATCTTGAGATCGCTGAAGGAGCGCCAACCCGCATAGGTGCAGAGGTCGTGCGTGTTCAGCGTCACCAGCGCGTTCGGCCGGTAATAGTCGATGTTGCGGAAGTGGCCGGCATCGTCGCGCTCGAACATCATGACGAGGTAGGACCAGATGCCGAAATCCTGCATGGTCTCGCGGAAACCTTCCGGCACCGTGCCGAGGTCCTCGCCGATCACGATGCACTTATGGGCCGCGCTCTCGCGCGCCACGGCGCCCAGCAGCGCCTCGAACGGCATCTGCACATAAGCGCCGTTGTCGGGCTTGAAGCCGCGCGGCACGAGATAAAGCCGCTTCAGCCCGAGCACGTGATCGATCCGGATGGCGCCGGCATGGCGCATCGAGGCGGCCAGCATGTCGGCGAACGGCACGAAGGATTGCGCCTCTAGGCCGCCGGCGTTGAAGCCGGCGAGACCCCAGTCCTGGCCGACGGTGTTGAGCACGTCGGGCGGCGCGCCGACGGCGAGATGGCGCGAGATCGCCGTCTGCTCGTTCCAGGCATCGAAGCCGTTGGACTGCACGCCGACGGCAACGTCGAGATAAAGCCCGACCCGCATGCCGAGCTGGCCGGCCAGCTCCTTGGCCGCGTGCAACTGGCTATCGGCGGTCCATTGCACGAATTCGACGAACTCGACCTCGCGCTTGTCAGGGCCGTTGCGCAGCTGGGCGCATTTTGTCTCGTCGGGCTGCCGCCACTCGGGGGGCCATTCCCACCACGGCCCGGTGAAGCGATGCCGCAGCACCTCGAAGCAGGCGAAGCGGGACAGCAGCGGCGCGCGGTCCGCGCGGAAGGCGTCGAACTGATTGCGGCGGACGCCGCTCGCGCTCCGCACGAAGCTGTTAAAGGCAGCGCGCAAGGCCAGCCATTTCAGCGCCGCCATGTCGGCATAGGGGACACGGTCGCCTTCGCGCAGCCGCGCGGCGGTCGCGGCCGCATCGGGGACGAGGTCCGCGGAAAATTCCGGGATCGCCTCGACGTCGATGTAGAGCGGATTGAGAAACAGCCGGCTGTTCGGCGAATAGGGGCTGCAATCGGCCGGGTGGTCGTCGAACAACACGTGCAACGGATTGAGGCCGACGCCGTCGGCCCCGAGCTGTTTTGCGAGCCGGACGAGATCGGCAAGGTCGGTGAAATCGCCGATGCCCCAGTTGCGCTCCGAGCGGACGCCGTAGAGCTGCACGGCGAGCAGCCAGCCGCGGTCGAAATCGCCGCCGAAGGCGCGCTCGGGCGCCACGATCATCGGCACCTCTTCGGTCACGCCTTCGGCATCGGTCAGCGTCAAGCGGTGGTAGCCGAGCGGCAGGCCGGCGGGCCAGGCGATGACAGGCTCGCGCGTCTCGCCTTGCGCGATCACGTTGCCGTTGCCGGCGATTTTCCATTGCAGCGGCGGCGCGCCGGTGGCCGCCAATTCCGTCCGCGGATGTCCCAGGGCGCGAACCACCACGGGCCCGCTGACGAAGCGATAAACCCGCTTCTCCGGCAGGGCGTCGAGGATGGATTTGAGGGCCACGGGATCGGTGACCCGCAGCTTTCCGAGGGCGTCCACGAATTCGGACTGAACACCCTTGATCTGGGCTTGAGCTAAAAGATCCATTCGGCACGCAGCTTGCAGGCCATTGTGTGGCCGGGGGCAGGGATTTTAACGAGGTGGCGGAAGACGTTAGTCAGGGGTAACTCAAAAACGGGCCTGCCGTTCCCAGGCGGAACTAATGACACACAAGCGGCTTTCTATATAGGTATCAAGCGTAGGTTCCCGACAAGGGAAACGGGCCCTGCTTTCTTGTCAATGGCATCACCGTGAACAAGACAATTCAAACTGTCGAAAGTGCCGCAGCCGGCAGCGCTTTCCTCATCGAAGACGTCTATCCCTTGATCGACGGCGGCCGTTTCGCCGTGAAGCGGATCGCGGGCGAGTGCGTCGAGGTGTGGGCCGACATCTACCGCGACGGCGAGGCCGTGGTCGGCGCCGCGCTGATCTGGCGACGCGAGCAGGACCGGGAATGGCGGAGCGAGCCGATGATCCATCACGGCAATGACCGTTGGTCCGGCGCGTTCACGCCCGTCGAGCCCGGCCAATATCTCTACGCGATCGAGGCCTGGACCGACGAGTTCGCGACCTGGTCTCACGCGGTCGCGCGCAAGCGGCTGTCCGGCGCCGATGTCAGCCTCGACGCCATCGAGGGCGCCGGGCTCCTGACCAAGGCGCATGGCGCGCGGCAGGACGCCGCGGCGGTGATCGTCAGACAATGCGAGGACTATCTTCAGACCGGCGATGTCACCCCGCTGCTCTCAACCGAGCTCGGCAGCGCCATGGCCGAGAGCCAGTCGCGGCCCGACCTCACGCGCTCGCCGCTCTTCCCGCTGATCGCCGACCGCGACAAGGCGCGCTTTGGCGCCTGGTATCAGATGATGCCGCGCAGCCAGGGCCGGATCCCCGGCCGGCACGGCACGCTGCGCGACTGCATCGCGCGCGTGCCCGATATCGCCGCGATGGGCTTCGACGTGCTCTACTTCACGCCGGTCCACCCGATCGGGCATAACAGGCGCAAGGGCCGCAACAATGCGCCTTCGGCGACCGCAGGCGAACCCGGCTCGCCCTATGCGATCGGCACCGCCGAGGGCGGACACGATGCACTGCATCCCGAGCTCGGCACCATCGAGGATTTCCGCGCGCTGGTTGCGACCTGCCTGGAATACGGCCTCGAGCTCGCGCTCGATTTCGCCGTGCAATGCTCGCCGGACCATCCCTGGCTGACGCAGCATCCGGAATGGTTCAAATGGCGGCCGGACCGCTCGGTGCGGACGGCTGATGGCCCCTATTCGGACATCGTCATCCCCGATTTCGCCTCCGTCGACCGGGCCGGGCTGTGGAATGCGTTCCGCGACGCGATGTTGTTCTGGATCGACCATGGTGTCACCATCTTCGCCATCGACAATCACGATACCGCGCCGCTTCCGTTCTGGGAGTGGCTGATCCGCGACATCCGCCGCCGGCATCCCGAGGTGATCCTGTTCTCGAAGACGTTTGCACGGCCGAAGCTGATGAAGGGCCTCGCCAAGCTCGGCTTCGCGCAGTCCTTCACCTATTTTCCCTGGCGCACGTCGAAGTGGGAGGTGGAGCAATATCTCGGCGAGCTGACGCGTTATCCCGAGCGCGACTTCTATCGCCCGAACCTGTTCGTGAACACGCCGGACCTGCTGCCCTTTCATCTCCAGAGCGGCGAAGCCTGGGCCTTCAAGTCGCGGCTCGCGCTGGCCGCGACGCTGTCGGGCAATTACGGGATCTATAGCGGCTTCGAATTGCTCGAACACGAAGCCATCCCCGGCCGCGAGGAATATCTCGATTCCGAGAAGTACCAGATCAAGCATCGCGACTGGGACAAGCCGGGCAACATCAAGCCCTACATCGCCGCTCTCAACCGCATCCGCAACGACAATGCGGCACTCCAGCAGACGGCGAATTTGCGGTTTCTCGGCATCGAGGACGGCGAGACGATAAGCTTCGTGAAAGAGGCGACCGATCCGGCCAACACCGTCGTCGCCGCCATCGCGCTCTCGCGCGATGCGCGCGAATTCTGGTTGCCGCTCGGCGACCTCACCATCGACGCCGGCGGCCAGCGCCGCCACGTCACCGCACTCGAAAATCTCCTCACCGGCGAACAGTCCCGCATCGAATGGGGCGGGATCAGGTTGCGTATCGATCCCGACCGCGATCCGGCGCTGCTGTTCCGCTGCCTGGCGTAAAGGCTTAACGCCATGAATGTTCTGTCTTCCGTCGATACCAAGAAGATTGAGGCTGCCGAGGTCGTGGATGAGCTCTGGTACAAGGACGCCATCATCTACCAGCTGCACGTCAAGGCGTTTGCGGACAGCAACAATGACGGCATCGGGGACTTCGCCGGCCTGACCGAGAAGCTGCCCTATCTCCAGGAGCTCGGCGTCACCGCGCTGTGGCTGCTGCCGTTCTATCCCTCGCCCGGGCGCGACGACGGCTACGACATCGCGGACTACGGCTCGGTCAATCCCGATTTCGGGACGATGAAGGACTTCAAGCGCTTCATCCAGGAGGCGCAGAAGCGCGGCTTGCGCGTCATCACCGAGCTTGTCGTCAACCACACCTCGGACCAGCACAAATGGTTCAAGCGTGCGCGCCGCAGCCATCCGGGCTCGAGCGCCCGCAACTGGTACGTCTGGAGTGACACCGACCAGAAATACCAGGGCACGCGCATCATCTTCACCGACACGGAAAAGTCGAACTGGACCTGGGATCACGAGGCCGGCGCCTTCTACTGGCACCGCTTCTTCTCGCACCAGCCGGACCTCAATTTCGACAATCCGCGCGTGGTCAGCGCGCTCATCCAGGTGATGAAGCGCTGGCTGGACGCCGGCGTCGACGGCTTCCGGCTGGATGCCATTCCCTATCTCTGCGAGCGCGAGGGCACTTCGAACGAGAACCTCCCCGAGACGCATGCGATCATCAAGCGTCTGCGCCAGGAGCTGGATTCCTACTCCAAGGGCAAGCTGCTGCTGGCCGAGGCCAATCAATGGCCGGAGGACGTGCAGGAATATTTCGGCCGTGGCGACGAGTGCCACATGGCCTACCACTTCCCGCTGATGCCGCGCATCTACATGGCGATCGCGCAGGAGGACCGCTTCCCGATCACCGACATCCTGCGCCAGACGCCGGACATTCCGGCAAGCTGCCAATGGGCGCTGTTCCTGCGCAACCACGACGAGCTGACGCTGGAAATGGTCACCGACGTCGAGCGTGACTATCTCTGGACCACCTACGCCAACGACCCGCGCGCCCGCATCAATGTCGGCATCCGCCGGCGTCTCGCGCCGCTGATGGACAACGACCGCCGCAAGATCGAGCTGATGAACTCGCTCCTGCTGTCGTTCCCCGGCACGCCGATCATCTATTACGGCGACGAGATCGGCATGGGCGACAACATCTATCTCGGCGACCGCAACGGCGTGCGCACGCCGATGCAGTGGAGCCCGGACCGCAACGGCGGCTTCTCGCGCTGCGACCCGGCCCGTCTCTACGCGCCGCTGATCATGGATCCGGTCTACGGCTATGAATCGGTGAACGTGGAGGCGCAGTCGCGCAGCCTGTCCTCGCTGCTCAGCGCCACCAAGCGGCTGATCTCGGTGCGCAAGTCGACGCTCGCCTTCGGCCGCGGCACCATGACCTTCATCCGCCCGGCCAACCGCGCCGTGCTGGCCTATGTCCGGCAGTACCACGACGAGGTGATCCTCTGCGTCGCCAACCTCTCGCGGGCGGCGCAGGCGACCGAGCTCGACCTGTCGCCGTGGAAGGACCGCATCCCGCAGGAGATGCTCGGCCGCACCCGCTTCCCGCCGATCGGCGAGCTGCCCTACATGATCACGCTGGGGCCATACGGCTTCTACTGGTTCCATCTCATGGAGCGCGACAAGTCCGAGCCGGTGACGCCGCGCGCGGTGCCGGAATTCGAAACGCTGGTGGTGCCGGTCAACTCGACCTGGGTGTCGCTGGCGCGTGAGCGCGGCGTGTTCGAGCACGATGTGCTGCCGGGATTCCTGTCGCGGACGCGCTGGTATCCCGAGCACAATCCCAAGCACATCAAGCCGACGCTGACCTCGGCGGTGCCGTTCTGCGACATCGGCGACAACCGGCCCTGGATCGCGTTCTTCGAGGCGGCGCAACAGGACGCCGTTGCGACCCGCTACGTGCTGCCGATGCAGATCGAATGGGTGCGCTTCGACCGCGAGCGCTTCAACCCGAAGGCGCTCGCCGCCGTGCGCCAGGGCGCGCGCGAAGGTACGCTGCTCGACGTCGCGACCGACCAGATCTTCATCGGCTTGTTCCTGCGCAACCTGTCGCAGAACCTGGTGGTGGAAGAGAACAATCTGCGGCTGGAGTTCAAGGCGACCAGCCGGTTTGCCGACTACACCATCAAGGAACCCGGACGCATCCGCGCGATCGAGCAGTCGAACAGCACCGCGCTGGTCGACAACCAGTACGTCGCCAAGATCTATCGCCAGCTCGAAGGAGGCACCAATCCCGAGATCGAGATCGGCCACTACCTCACGGAAGTCGCCCGCTTTGCCAATACGCCGGCGCTGCTCGGCAGCGTCGAGCTGGTCGAGGGCGATCAGCGCAGCACACTCGGCGTGCTGCATGCCTATGTCGAGAACCAGGGCGACGGCTGGGCGGTGACCACGGGCTATCTCGACCGCTATATCGACGAGCAGCGCGTCTTGTCGGCGGGCGAAGCGCCGCGCGAGACCCAGGAGCAGTCGCCCTACCTGCACTTCGTCATGCAGATCGGCCGGCGCCTCGCCGAGCTGCATGTCGCTCTGGCCGCGGCAAGGCCTAACGATCTCGCTCCGGAGCCGATCGGCTCCGCCCACATCAGGCACTGGGTCTCCGACCTCAAGGCACGCGCCGGGCGGGTGTTCGAGCGACTGGCCGACAGCCGCGACGGCCTGCGGGAAGCGGACCGGCCGCTGATCGACCAGCTCACGGCATTGCGCACGAGCCTGCCCGACCGCCTGAATGCGCTCTTGCCATCCGACATCGACGGGTTGAACATCCGTCATCATGGCGACTTCCGCCTCGGGCAAATTCTGATCGTGAAGGACGATATCTGCATCATCGACTTCGACGGCGATCCGCGTCTGCCGCTGGCCGACAAGCGGCGCAAGCTGCCTGCCGCGCGCGACGTCGCCGGTCTGATCCGCTCGATCGATCTTTCGGTGAACGTGGCGCTTGGCCGGGCCCTTTCAGGAGGCACTGACGAGCAGAGCCGGCTTGTAGCCGCGCTCAGTGAATGGCGCGAGCGCGCCACCACGACCTTCCTGTCCGCCTATCGCGATGCCATGACCGATCGGCGGCTGTGGCCGGAAGATCCGCAATCCGCGGAAGGCCTGTTAAGGTTTTTCCTGCTTGATCAAGCGTTCGACGAAGTAGAGTACGAGCTGTCCCACCGGCCTGAGGGGCTCCATGCGCCGCTGACCGGACTGCTTCGCATTCTGTCCAATGCCGAGAGCGAAGCCCATGCCTAAACTACCTGCCGAGGCCTACGCGATCATCGAGGGCCGCCACGCCGACCCCTTCCACTATCTCGGGCTGCATCCCGAGGGCGGCAAGAGCGTGGTGCGCGCCTTTCTGCCCGAGGCCTCCAATGTCGAGGCGGTTGGCGAGCACGGCGAGGTCGCCCGGCTCGACCGCGTCCACGACGCAGGCCTGTTCGTCGGCGCCTTGCCGAACGGCTCGAAGCATTACCAGCTACGCGCCAAATTCGGCGACAGCGTCGTCGAGTTCGAGGACGCCTACCGCTTTCCGCCGATCCTGACCGATTTCGACCTCTATCTGCTCGGCGAAGGCACCCATCAGCGCCTCTATGACAAGCTCGGCGCGCACCCGATGACGCTCGACGGCGTCGACGGCATCGGCTTCGTGGTGCTGGCGCCGAATGCGCGGCGCGTGTCTGTCGTCGGCGATTTCAATTTCTGGGATTCGCGGCGCCATCCGATGCGGGTGCGCGGCAGCGGCTATTGGGAATTGTTCATCCCGCACGCCAAGCGGGGCGATCACTACAAGTTCGACATCGTCGGGCCGCACGGCCATCAGCTGCCGCTGAAATCCGATCCGATGGCGTTCGCGAGCGAGGTGCGTCCGAAGACGGCCTCCATCGTGTTCGACGAGGCGCACCTGCCGCGGCCGCGCCCGGCGCCTGACGGCATCAATGCGCTGTCGGCGCCGATGTCGATCTACGAGGTCCATCTCGGCTCGTGGCGGCGCAAGGGCGACAATGAATGGCTCACCTACCGCGAGCTGGCCGAGCAGCTGCCGGCCTATGCCCGCGACATGGGGTTCACCCATCTCGAATTCCTCCCCGTCAGCGAGCACCCGTTCGACGGCTCCTGGGGCTATCAGCCGACCGGCCTCTATGCACCGACCAGCCGGTTCGGCACGCCGGAAGATTTTGCCGCGCTGGTCGACGCCTGCCACCGCGAAGGCGTCGGCGTGCTGCTCGACTGGGTGCCCGGTCACTTCCCGGACGATCCGCACGGGCTCGGCAGCTTCGACGGCACCTCGCTCTACGAGCACGCCAACCCGCTGCAGGGCCGGCATCTCGACTGGGGCACGCTGATCTACAATTACGGCCGCACCGAAGTGACGAACTTCCTGGTGTCGAACGCGCTGTTCTGGCTGGAGCGCTACGCGATCGACGGCCTGCGCGTCGATGCCGTCGCATCGATGCTCTATCTCGACTACAGCCGTCCGCCCGGCGCCTGGATTCCGAACCAGTATGGCGGACGGGAGAACATCGAGGCGATCGCGTTCCTGCGCCGCTTCAACACCGAACTGTTCGCCCGCTTTCCGCAGGCAACCACGGCGGCAGAAGAATCCACGGCGTGGCCGCAAGTCTCGCGCCCGGTCGAATTCGGCGGGCTCGGCTTCGGCTACAAGTGGAACATGGGCTGGATGCACGACACGCTGAACTACATCAGCAAGGATCCGATTCACCGCAAGCATCATCACGGCGAAATCCTGTTCGGCCTGCACTATGCCTTCTCGGAAAATTTCATCCTGCCGCTGTCGCATGACGAGGTCGTGCACGGCAAGCGCTCGATCCTGGGCCGCATGCCCGGCGACGAATGGCAGCGCTTCGCGAACCTGCGTGCCTATTACAGCTTCATGTTCGGCCATCCCGGCAAGAAGCTCTTGTTCATGGGCGCCGAGATCGCGCAAAGCCGCGAATGGAATCACGACCAGTCGCTCGACTGGCACCTGCTCGAATACAAATATCACTCGGGCATCCAGGCGCTGATCCGCGACCTCAACCGGCTCTATCGCGCGGTGCCGGCGCTGCACCAGATGGACTGCGACCAGGCCGGTTTCGAATGGCTCATTACCGACGACGCCAATCGCAACGTGTTCGCCTGGCTGCGCAAGGGGCTCGACGAGCACGCGCGCTGCCTCGTGATCGTCAACTTCTCCCCCAACGTCTATCGCAACTATCGCGTTCGCGTGCCCTTTGCCGGCAAGTGGAAAGAGGTGCTCAACTCGGACTCCGCCCATTATGGCGGCAGCAATGTCGGGAACATCGGCGAGGTTCATGCCGTCGACGGCAAGACGCCCGAGCTCCGCCTCACCATTCCGCCGCTCGCCGCGATCTTCCTCGTTCCGGAAAGCTGACCGATGCGCCTGACTGCCGGATCGCCCGCACGCCTCGGCGCAAGCTGGGACGGACGCGGCACCAACTTCGCGCTGTTCTCGGCCAACGCGCAGAAGGTCGAGCTCTGCCTGTTCGACACGCAAGGCCGCCGCGAGCTCGAGCGCGTCGAATTGCCGGAACGGACCGAGGACGTCTGGCACGGCTATCTCAACGACGTCTCGCCGGGCCAGCTCTATGGCTATCGCGTACACGGCCCCTACGAGCCCGAGCACGGCCACCGCTTCAACGCCAACAAGCTGCTGCTCGATCCCTATGCCAAGCGGCTCTCCGGACGACTGGTCTGGAGCGATGCGCATTTCGCCTACCGCACCGGCAGCCCGCGCGAGGACCTGTCCTTCGACCGGCGCGACAATGCGCGCGGCATGCCCAAGGCCGTCGTGGTCGACGAGACCTTCAACTGGGGCCGGCGCGAGATCCGCCCCAACATCGCCTGGGAAGACACGATCATCTACGAGGCCCACGTCAAGGGCCTGACGCAGAAGCGCGACGACGTCCCGCCGAACTTGCGCGGCACCTATGGCGGCCTGTCGTCGCCGGCGATGATCGAGCATCTGAAGAAGCTTGGCGTCACCACGATCGAGCTGCTGCCGATCCACAGTTTCGTCGACGACCGCATATTGGTCGAGAAGAAGCTCGCCAATTACTGGGGCTACAACACGCTGTCCTTCTTCGCGCCCGAGCCCCGCTACGCCCAGGACAACGCGCTCGATTCCTTCCGCACCACGGTCGCGCGCCTGCACGATGCCGGCATCGAGGTGATGCTCGACGTCGTCTACAACCACACCGCCGAAGGCAACCACCTCGGCCCGACGCTGTGCTACCGCGGCATCGACAACGCCTCCTATTACTGGCTGAACCGCGAGAACCCGCGCTATTACGACGATTTCACCGGCTGCGGCTCGTCGGTGAACCTCACCCATCCGCGCGTGCTGCAGATGGTGATGGATTCCCTGCGCTACTGGGTCGAGGTCTGCCATGTCGACGGCTTCCGCTTCGACCTCGCCACGACCCTCGCGCGCGGGCCCAACGGTTTTGATCGCGGCAGCTCGCTCCTGACCGCGATCCGGCAGGATCCGGTGCTGGCCGCCGTCAAGCTCGTCGCCGAGCCGTGGGACCTCGGGCTTGGCGGCTACCAGGTCGGGGCGTTCCCCTCGCAATGGTCGGAGTGGAATGACCGCTATCGCAGCGCCATGCGCCGCTACTGGAGCGGCGAAGGCAGCCTGATCGGCGACATCTCCAGCCGCATGACGGCATCGTCCGACCTGTTCAACCACGACGGACGTCGGCCGCGCGCCAGCATCAACCACATCACCGTGCATGATGGCTTCACGCTGGCCGACCTGTTCAGCTACAACGAGAAGCACAACGAGGCCAATGGCGAGGACAATCGCGACGGCTCCAACGACAACCACAGCAACAATTGCGGTGTCGAAGGGCCGACCGACGATCCCGGGATTCTCGGTCTGCGCCGCCAGCTTCGCAAGAACGTGCTGGCCTGCCTGATGCTGGCACAGGGCGTTCCACTGCTTCTCGCCGGCGACGAGGTCGGCAACTCGCAATCCGGCAACAACAACGCCTATTGCCAGGACAACGAGGTCGGCTGGGTCGGCTGGGGCAATCTCGGCAAGGACGGCGACGACATGGTCGATTTCGTCGCCGGTCTCGCCGACATCCGCCGCCGCTTCTCGCAGCTTCGCAGCCATCGCTGGCTCGACGGGCGCCCCAAAGACGGCCTCTCCTACGGCGCGCTGTGGCTGACGCCTGCCGGAGAGGAGATGACGGAGAACGACTGGAAATTCCCGGAAGGGCGGTTCCTCTCCTATGTGATGGGGCCGATGGAACCGGGCGGGGCCGCGATCTTTATCGTCCTGAACGCCGCTCCCGAAGAGATCGCATTCAAATTGCCCAAGATGACCGAATATAAGAGCTGGCAGCAGATCCTCAACACGACCGATGCCAAGCTGAACACGATCGACTTCCAGCCTGGAAGCGACAGCAAGGCGCCGCCGCGCTCCGTGCTCGCCTTCGCGGGGGCGCTATGAGGCCGTCCTTCGGCGCGAGGCCGACGAAGGAGGGCGTGTCGTTTCGCCTGTGGGCGCCCGGCGCGCGACGAGTCGATCTCCTGCTCGACCGAAGGCACGCGATGCAGCGCCGGCAGGACGGCTGGTATGTGGCCGAGATCGCCAGCCTGACCACCGGCAGTCCCTACAAGTTCAGGATCGATGACGAGATCGACGTGCCCGATCCGGCCTCCGCCTTCCAGCCCGAGGACGTGTTCGGCCCGAGCGAGGTGATCGATCACGACGCCTTCGCCTGGCGCGCGCGCGACTGGCGCGGCCGTCCCTGGGAAGAGACGGTGCTGATCGAGAGCCATGTCGGCACCTTCACAGCGGAAGGTACTTACCGCGCCATGATCGACAGGCTCGATCATCTCACAGCGACCGGCATCACCGCGCTTGAGCTGATGCCGCTGGCCGATTTCGCCGGCTACCGCGGCTGGGGCTATGACGGCGTGCTGTGGTACGCGCCCGACAGCGCTTACGGTCGGCCCGAGGACCTGAAGACGCTGATCGACGAGGCGCATTTGCGCGGGTTGATGGTGTTTCTCGACGTCGTCTACAATCATTTCGGCCCCGAAGGGAACTACCTCGGACGCTATGCGCCGAGCTTCTTCACCGACGCGCACACGCCCTGGGGCAGCGCCATCGACTATCGCGTGCCGCAGGTGCGGGCCTTTGCGGTCGAGAACGCACTGTCCTGGCTCAGCGATTATCGCTTCGACGGACTGCGGCTCGATGCCGCCAACCACATCATGGCGCTGCCCGGCGAGCAGTCGATGCTGCAAGACCTCAGCGTCGCCGCCGGCGAGCTTGCCAAGGCCACGGGGCGGCACATCCATCTGGTGCTGGAGAACGGCGACAATCGCGCCAGCCTGCTCGACGCCGCGCAGGAGCCGCCGAACGGCAAATATCGCGCGCAGTGGAACGACGACTATCACCACGTCTGGCATGTGATGCTGACCGGCGAGCTCGCCGGCTACTATGCCGACTACCAGACGCCGCGCATGGATCTCGCACGCGCGCTCGCCTCGGGCTTCGTCTACCAGGGCGAGATCTCGGAGTTCTGGGGCAAGAAGCCACGCGGCGAGCCGAGCCGCGAGCTGCCGCCGGCGACCTTCGTCAACTTCCTGCAAAACCACGACCAGATCGGCAACCGTCCGCTCGGCGAGCGGCTCGAAAGCCTGGCATCGCCGCGGCAGATCGAAGCCGCGCTCGCGGTCACGCTGCTGGTGCCGATGGTGCCGATGCTGTTTCAGGGCGAGGAATGGGGCTCGAAGGTCCCCTTCCCGTTCTTTTGCGACTTCCAGGGCGGGCTGGCCGACGCCGTGCGCAAGGGACGCAGGCAAGAATATGCCTGGGCCTATGAGAAATACGGCGACGAGGTGCCCGACCCGCTCGATCCGGCAACACTGCAATCGGCCGTGCTCGATTGGGGCGGCCGCACGCCGGAGCAGGATGCGCGGCTGGCTCTGGTGCGTGACCTGCTCGCGCTCCGCCGCAAGGAGATCATGCCGCGGCTAAAAGGCGCGCGCTTCGGCGACGCCGAGGCGACCGATAGCGGCTTGCTCCGCGCGCATTGGCGCATGGGCGACGGCACGACGCTGCGCCTCGTCGCCAATCTCTCGGATCACGAGATCATTTCCACTGACAATGCGGGCACGCCGATCTGGGGCGGCGCGGCCGGCGATCGCCTTCCGCCCTGGTCGGTGGTCTGGCGCCTCGGAGGTTGACATGCCTCCGGCCATTCCTCTCGCGACCTACCGGCTTCAGCTCACCGCGGATTTCGACTTCGACAAGGCTGCCGCAGTGGTGCCTTATCTCAAATCGCTCGGAATCACGCATCTGTATGCCTCGCCGGTGATGAAGGCGCGCAAGGGCTCGACGCACGGCTACGACACCGTCGATCACAGCCAGTTCAATCCGGAGCTCGGCGGCGAGGCCGGCTTTGCGCGGCTGAGCGAGGCACTCGGCAGGAACGACCTCGGCCTCATCATCGACTTCGTGCCGAACCATGTCGGCGTGCACTTTGCTGACAATCCCTGGTGGCTTGACGTGCTGGAATGGGGACCGACTTCGCCGCACGCGGCCGCCTTCGATATCGACTGGGATCTGCTGCCCCACCGCGCCCGCGGCGGCGTGCTGCTGCCGATCCTCGGTTCGTCCTATGGCGAGGCGCTGGAGCGCGGCGACATCGAGCTGCGCTACGATGCCGGCGAAGGCAGCCTTTCTGCCTGGTATTTCGAGCATCGCCTGCCGATCGCCCCGGAGCGCTATGGCGAAATGCTGCGGATGTTCGTGAAGGAAGCCGATGCCGCCGAGACGGAGGCCGGCAAGCGCCTGCTCGCGCTCGCGGCCCGCTACACCGGCCTTCGCCGTCCCAACCGCAAGGAAGCCCCTGGCTTCAAGGCGGAGCTGAAGGAGATCGCGGGCGCGGCCGACATCATCGCGAGCGGCCTTTCCGCCTATCGTGCCGCCAAGGATCGTCCGGCGCAGACGCTGGCGCTGCATCATCTGCTGGAGCGCCAGCACTACAAGCTCGGTCATTGGCGGCTCGCCTCCAGCGACATCAACTACCGCCGCTTCTTCGACGTCAACGGGCTCGCCGGCCTGCGCGTCGAGGACCCCGGCACGTTCGCTGCCACGCACCGGCTGGTGAAGCAGCTCGTGGCCGACGGCAAGCTGCACGGCATCCGGCTCGATCACATCGACGGCCTGCGCGATCCCGCCCAGTACTGCCAGCGGCTGCGCCGGCTGGTGCGCGACGCGCAAGGCAACACCAAGCCGTTCTACACCGTGATCGAAAAGATCCTGTGCGAGCACGAGCACCTGCCGCATTTCGCCGGCATCCAGGGCACCACCGGCTATGAGTGGATGAACGTCATCACGCAAGTGCTGGTCGACGCCAAGGGGCTGGAGGCGCTGGACGAGACCTGGCGGCAAGTCAGCAATCGCCCACCGCGGCTTGCGCCTTACGTCAAGGAGGCCAAGCGGCGGGTGCTGGAGACGCTGCTCACCAGCGAATTCATCGTGCTGACGCGCCTGCTCGCACGCATTGCCAACGGGCATTACTCGACCCGCGACTTCTCGGCCGACAGCCTGCGGCAGGCGCTCGAGCTCTACGTGCTGCATTTCCCGGTCTATCGCACCTATCTCACGTCCGGCGCGCCTGCCGCGCACGATCGCAAGCTGATCGACGATACCATCGCGCGTGCCCGGGCAGAGTGGTTCGCCGCGGACGAGGGCATTTTCGATTTCCTGCGCGATGCCCTCACCATGGACCTGCTCAAGCCCGGCCGGCCCCCGCACAGTGCCCCACGCGTGCGCCGCTTCGCGCTAAAGGTGCAGCAGTTCACCGGGCCGGTGATGGCGAAGTCGCTGGAGGACACCGCGTTCTACCAATTCCACCGGCTGCTCGCGCTGAACGAGGTCGGCGGCGATCCCGCGAGCACCGGCCTTGCCATTCCCGCCTTCCACGAGGCCATGCGCGCGCGCGCCAAGGAATGGCCGCAAGGGATGACGGCAACCGCCACCCACGACACCAAGCGCGGCGAGGACGCCCGCGCCCGGATCGCAGCGCTCAGCGAAATTCCCGGCGAATGGACCAGCGCAGTTTCGCGCTGGAAGGTGCTGAACGCGCCGCATCTCGCGCTCCATGGCCATCTGCGCGCGCCGTCGGCGACGTTCGAATACATGCTCTACCAGACCCTGCTCGGCGCCTGGCCGCTTCAGACACCCGCGAACGCCGGCTTCGTCGAGCGTATCCAGGCCTATGCGCTGAAGGCCGCCCGCGAGGGCAAGGAGGAGACGAGCTGGCTCAACCCGCACGAGACCTACGAGACCGGACTACGAGACTTCGTCGCGAAGATCCTCGATCCCGCGCAGTCGCGCGAATTCCTGGAGGCGCTGCAAACCCTGGCGCGCCGCGTCGCGCTGCTCGGCGCGTTGAACTCGCTGAGCCAGCTCACCCTCAAGGCAACGCTGCCGGGCGTTCCTGACTTCTACCAGGGCACCGAATTCTGGGATCTGTCGCTGGTCGATCCCGACAACCGCCGTCCGGTGGATTTTTCCGCGCGGGATACGGCGCTTGGTTCGCTGTCCGGTCCGGATTGGAGCAGCCTTATCAAGACCTGGCCGGATGGCCAGCTCAAGCTGGCCTGGACGCGGCACCTCCTCAAGCTGCGCAACGAGCTCGCCGGCGTTTTTACGCAAGGCGACTACCAGTCGCTGGACGTCCATGGCGCGCACGCCGATCATGTCATCGCTTTCGCCCGTCGCCACGACCGCGCTGCGGCGATTGTCGTGGTCGGGCGATTGTTCGCGCCATTTTCGCAAGGCGGCCGGGAATGGCCCGCGCTCGAAGGTTTTGACGCCACCATCGACATCACCGGCTACGCTGCGCCGGGACTTGCAGGCAACGAACTGCCGGTCGCGCAGGCTTTTCGTGATTTTCCCGCGGCCGTCATCGAGGCCCGTACAGCGGGCGCCATCAGGCCTGCGCGGCAGCGCGTGCGCGCCTGAAACTCACTTTCCCCCGTCCTTGGTCAGCAGCAACTGCCCGCGCTTGCGGATCGTCGCCTGCGCCATCTCGGCAAAGCGCTGCAACAGCCAGGGCAGCACGACTTGCACCTTGACCTGGTCGTCGGCGACGTCGACCTGGCCGGTGGCAATCTGCCCGAGTGCGCGGATGCGAAAGGTCATGCTGTCGCCGCTCCAGCGCTCCTCCTCCACCTGCATCACGGGAATGCTCGCCGCCGCGCGGCCAAGCCCGGACTTCAGCCGGTGCACCGCTTCCTCGCGGCCGAGACGATGGGGAATTGAAACGACAAGCGGTGCTGACATGGCCGTGCCCTACGCTGATTGAATCTCATTCATCATGCCGGCCCGAGCGGCAAAGGTTCCATGCAACTTGCACCTGTCGCCCCGTTTCAAAACCGGAACTTTAAAACCTGCGGCAAGTTGCCCCCGCACCAAAGGGACAGGTGCAAACGACCCTTTCAACAGAGGGCTGGAGGAGACTAGCATGTCTATCGGTACGATCATTCTGATCATTTTGGTCATCGCCCTGCTCGGCGGCTTCAGCGGCATCGGCGGCGGGCCGTTCTACGGCACCGGCTATTACGGCGGCGGCGGCCTCGGGCTCGTCATCGTCATCCTGCTGATCCTGCTGCTGCTCGGACGGATCTAGCCAAGTCGGTCATTCCGGGGCGCGCGCAAGCGCGAACCCGGAATCTCGCGCCGCAAACCTCTGGATTCCGGGTCTGCGCTTCGCGCAGCCCGGAATGACGTTTAAAAGAGCGACTACCTCATCTTCCCCGCAAGCTTCTTCATCGCGGCCTTGATCGACGCGGCCGCATCGTCATAGCCCTCCCACGCCTTGGAACGCGCCAGCAGGCCCGGCACCGTGCGCACCGTATATCGCTTCGGATCGAGATCGCCCTTCACCTGCGCCCAGGTGACAGGCATCGACACGGTCGCGCCGTCGCGGGCGCGGGGCGATAGCGGCGCCACCGCCGTCGCCAGGCGATCGTTGCGCAGAAAGTCCAGAAAGATCTTTCCGTTGCGCAGCTTCTTGGACATGTTGAGCAGATAGCGCTCGGGCTCGTCATCCGCCATCCATTGGCAGATTCCTTGCGCGAACGCCTTGGCCTCCTTCCAGCTCACCTTGTCGCGCGCGCCGTGGAGCAGCGGCACCACCACATGCAGGCCCTTGCCGCCGGTGGTCTTGCAGAAGCTCTCCATGCCAACGTCAGTGAGCCGCTGCCGCATCTGCTTGGCCGCCTCGACGACATCGGCGAAACCGACATCAGGCGCGGGGTCGAGATCGAACACCAGCCGGCCCGGCGTATCATAAGCATCAGGCGCGCAATTCCAGGGATGCAGCTCGAGGCCGCCGATCTGCGCGACCGCGGCGAGGCCCTCGACGCGATCGATCTGCAAATACGGCTTGCGATCGCCGGACACCTTGGCGAGCTCGAGCAGGTTCGAGGTGCCCTGCATGGCATGGCGCTGGAAGAATGTCTCGCCGCCGATGCCGTCGGGCGCGCGCAGGATCGAGCAAGGTCGCCCCTTCAGGTGCTCGATCATCCAGCCGCCGACCGCCTCGAAATAGCGCGCGAGATCGAGCTTGGTGACGCCCTCGCCGTCGCCGCCATCCGGCCACAGCTCCTTGTCCGGCTTCGAGATCACGACGCCCATGACCTCGGCAGCGCCGGCATCTTTCTTCTTTCCGGACTTCGCACGAACGCGCTTTCCAGCAGACGGCCTGGCGAGCTCGGTATCGGCGGGCGTCTCCGCCTCGACCTCCTCGGCCGGCTTGTCCTGCCGCAGCCCCTTGAACGCGGCCTGGCGAATGTTGCCGTCGGCGGTGAAGCCGGCGAACTCGATTTCGGCGACGAGCTCCGGCTTCAGCCAGTGCACGTCCCGCGTCTTCTTCGGCGCGTTCTTGCCGCCGAACGGGCTGTCGTTCGACGCCGCCTCCTTCAGGAGCGGCATGATGCGCTTGACCGTGTCGGCGCCGAAGCCGGTACCGACCATGCCGACGAAGACGAGGTGATCGCCGCGATGCACACCGGCCATCAGCGAGCGGAATTTGCCGTTGGTGGTCTTCCAGCCGCCGATCACGACCTCATGGCCGGCCCGGCATTTGGCCTTGGTCCAGCTCTCCGTCCGTCCCGACCGGTACGGCGCGTCCAGCTTCTTCGACACCACGCCTTCAAGCTCGAGCTTGCAGGCCGATTGCAGCACGGCGTCGCCGCCGCTCTCGAAATGCTCGACATAGCGGATCTGGTTCGATTTCCGCTTTTGTGCCTCCAGCAGCTCCTTGAGCCGCGACTTACGCTCCCTGAGCGGAAGGCGGCGATAGTCGCGGCCTTCGGCGAACAGGAGATCGAAGGCAAAGAAGATGAGGTCCTCGGTCTTGCCATCCGACAGCGCGGCCTGGAGCGAGGAAAAGTTCGGCGCGCCGTTGTGGTCGAGCGCGACAATCTCGCCGTCGATCATGGCCTCCGGCAGCGAATTCGCCTCCTTCGCGATGGAGGCGAACTTGTCGGTCCAGTCGAGACCCTTGCGGGTCTTCAGCGTCGCCTTGCCGTCCTCGATGCGAAGCTGCACGCGGTAGCCATCGAACTTGATCTCGTGGCACCAGCCGTCGCCGGCCGGCGGACGCTCGACCGGCGTGCAGAGCTGCGGCGCGACGAAATCCGGCATCTCCGAGACCGTCTTGGCGTTCGTAGCCGCCGTGGCACTCTTCTTTGCGGCCTTGTTTACGGTCTTGCCGCCCTTCAACGCCGCGCGTGGCGCCGGCGCGACGGTCCGCCCCTTCGTCTCCTCGACGCGGTTGGATTGCCACACAGCATCGGCCTTACCCTTGGCACCCTTCGCCAGCATGAACGGCTTTGGCGCGCGGCCCTTGCCTTCGGCGATCTGCGCCATCGCGCGGCCGGAGGCGACTGACTTGTCCTCGGCAAGGATGTCCTCGCCCTCGCGGGCAAATTCGTCGCGATGCTTGATCAGCAGCCAGTTGGTGCGCTTGCCGCCATCGCGATCGTTGCGCATGCGGACCAGCACCCAGCTTCCGTGCAGCTTTTCGCCGTGCAGCGTGAACTTCAGGTCGCCCTTCCGAAAACCACGCTCGGGATCATCGGCCTGCCAGGTGCCGCGGTCCCACAGCATGACCGTGCCGCCGCCATATTGGCCTTCCGGGATCGTTCCTTCGAAATCGCCATAGTCGAGCGGATGGTCCTCGACCTCGACCGCCAGCCGCTTGTCGTGCGGATCGAGCGAGGGGCCCTTCGTCACCGCCCAGGACTTGAACACGCCGTCGAACTCGAGGCGGAAATCGTAGTGCAGCCGGCTGGCGTCATGCTTCTGGACCACGAAGCGTCGCTGTTTCGAAGAGGCTACCGCGGCCTCGCCGGAGGGCTCAGGGGTCTTCTCGAAGTCCCGCTTCTGTCGATAGGTGGAGAGTTTTCGCAGCACGACCGGTCCCGCATCTCTTTCGGCTTCAAGCCTATCACGGCAAAAGTCCCATCCGGAACCAAAACCCGACGCGCCGGTTGGAGTTCCAAAACGCCTTGAAAACGCTGGAGAATGGAATGGCCCCCCGCGCCTATTGGAAGGGAACGTTGAAGCTGTCGCTGGTCAGCTGCCCGGTCGTGCTCTATCCCGCAACGACCGCCGCCGAGAAGACCCGGTTTCACATGATCAACCGCGAAACCGGCAATCGCCTCAAGCAGCAAATGGTCGATTCGGAAACCGGCGACGTCGTCGAGAGCGACCAGAAGGGACGCGGCTACGAGCTGCGCAAGGGCAAATACGTCGAGATCGAGCCGGAGGAGCTCGAGGCGGTCCAGATCGAGAGCAACCACACCATCGACATTGAGAGCTTCGTGCCGAGCGACGAGATCGACCAGCGCTACCTGGACCATCCCTATTACATCGCACCAGACGGCAAGGCCGCAATCGACGCCTTTGCCGTGATCCGCGACGCCATGAAGGACCAGGAGCGCGTCGCGCTCGCAAAAATCGTGCTTACCAACCGCGAGCATGTCATGGCGATCGAGCCGCTCGGCAAGGGCCTGCTCGGCACCACGCTGCGCTATCCTTATGAGCTCCGCGACGAGGGCCAGTTCTTCGACGACATCAAGAGTCCGAAGATCACCAAGGACATGGTCGAGCTCGCCGGTCACATCCTGCACACCAAGGCTGCGCATTTCGATCCGAGCAAGTTCAAGGACCAGTACGAGACCGCGCTGAAGGCGCTGGTGAAGCGGAAGGCGAGCGGCAAGACGATCAAGCTGCCGGAGCCGGAGGAGCGGCCGAGCAATGTCGTCAGCCTGATGGATGCGCTGAAGCAGAGCCTGAGGGGGCGCGGCGGGGGACGGCCGTCGGCCAAGTCGCATGGAAGACGGACGACAGGACGGGGACGAGCCGCGAAGAAGGTGCACCGGTCGACGGCGCGACAGAGGAAGGCGGGTTAGCTTGTCATTCCGGGGCGCCTCGAAGAGGCGAACTATGGTGCGCAATTGCGCACCTGAGAATCTCGAGGTTCCGGGTTCGATGCTTCGCATCGCCCCGGAACGACGGCTTAGTCAATCCCCCGCCTTCAGGCGGTACCCGATCCCCGTCTCCGTCAGCACATATTGCGGACGTTCCGGATCGGCTTCGATCTTCTGGCGGAGCTGGCGGACGTAGACGCGCAGATATTGCGCATCCGTCAGCTCGTCCCAAAGCTCCTTGAGCAGGAATCTGTGGGTCAGCACCTTGCCGGCGTGCTGCACCAGCACGCGCAGGAGGTCGTACTCCTTCGGCGACAGCTTGACCTCGCGCTCGCCGACCTTGACGATGCGGCGGACGAGATCGACGGAGAGATCGCCGGTGCGGAATATCGGTCGCTCGCCCTGGACCTGGAGCTGGTGCCGCAGCGCGGCGCGCAGGCGCGCCAGCAGCTCGTCCATCCCGAACGGCTTGGTCAAATAGTCGTCGGCGCCGAGATCGAGCGCCTGCACCTTGCCGGCCTCGTCGCCCCGGCTCGACAGCACCACGATCGGCACCGCTTCGTTGCGGGCCCGGATGGTGCGGAGCAGCTCGTGGCCCTGGATGTCGGGCAGGCCGAGATCGAGGATGATCAGGGCAGGCTCCTCGGTGAGCTTCTCCAGCGCAATCTTGCCGTTTGACGCTTCCAGGATCTCATAGCCCTGCGTCGTCAGCCCCATCCGCAGCAGTTTGCGGATCGGTGGTTCGTCGTCGATGACCAGAACCTTGATCGGGGCGGCACTCATGCGGCGGTATCCAATGCGTGGGTCTGTGCCGGAACGGGCAAACGGATGGTGAGGACCGCGCCGCTCCGGTCGCTGCGGTTGGCGGCCGAGATCGTGCCATGCATTGCCTCGACGAAGCCGCGGGAAATGGCGAGCCCGAGCCCGGTGCCGGGACGAACGTGATCGCCCTTCTGCACGCGATAGAACTTGTCGAACACGCTCTCGACCTCGTCCGGCGGAATACCGCTCCCCTCGTCGGCGATCTGGAGCACCACTTGATCTCGCTCGCGCTGGCTCTTGATCGAGATCGTCGTCTCTGCCGGCGAATACTTCGCGGCGTTGTCGAGCAGGTTGAACAGCACCTGCTCGAACAACACGGCATCCAGCTGGAGCATCGGCAGATCGGCGGCCAGCACCAGCTCGACCTTGTGCGCCGTGAGGATCTTGGCTGCCCGCCGGAGTGCGCTGCCGACGATCTCACTAAGATCATGCAGCGCCGTGTTGGGCACGATGGCGCCGGATTCGAGTTTCGTCATGTCGAGCAGATTGGCAATGAAACGGTTGAGCCGCTCGGATTCGTCGATCACGGTGGCCAGCAGGTCGCGCTTCTCGGTGTCGGACAAGGCACCTGCCAGATCGCGCATCGTGGAGGCGGCCCCCAACACGGAGGCGAGCGGCGTCTTGAGGTCATGCGAAATCGACGTGAGCAGTGCCGAGCGCAGCCGCTCGGATTCGACGGTGCGCTTGACGCGGTCCATGTCCTCGACCAGCAGCACGCGCTCGATCGCGAGCGCGCCCTGGTCGACCAGCGCGTCCAGCAGCCGGCGCTGGTCCGGCGTCAGCAACGGGCCGGTACGGTCGTTGTCGATGCCGATCACCCCGATCGGGCCGCGGCCGGTGCGCATCGGCAGGAACAGCCGCTTCGCGCCCGGCAGCGTGTCCGAGCCGCGACCGGCTGGGCGATCATTGCTCCAGGCCCAGTTGGCGGCGGCAAGGTCCGCCTGGTCGAGCTGGTCCTCCGGCGGATAGCCGGACTTCACCGTGAGCAGCCCATCCTCCGGCAGCAGCAGCACCACGCGAACCTTCAGCATCAGCGCGATCTGATAGGCCGTCGCCCACAAGACGTCGTCGAGTGTGGCGGTGCCGGCAAGCTTGCGGCTGAAAGCATAGAGCTGCTCGGTGGTCCTGATCCGGCCGATCGCGGTGTCGGCCTGCGTGCGCACGCGCGCGGCGACATTGGAGACGATCATCGCCACCACCATGAACAGGACAAAGGCGGCGACGTTGGTCGGATCGGTGATCGTGAAGGTGTAGATCGGCGGCAGGAAGAAGAAATTATAGGACAGCGAGGCCGCGACGGTGGCGAGCAGCGACGGCCACAGGCCATAGCGGACCGCGACCGCCACCACGGCCGTGAGCAGCACGAGGTCAACGTTCTCGATGCCGAACCTCGGCTGAATCAGCTCGGCAGCGCCGAGGCCGATCAGCACGATGCCGAGCGCCTTCAGATAGGGCAGCGGATCGAACGGCTCCGTCCGCGCCGCGGTCTGCACCGCGGTCTTGGGCGCCGCCTCGCCCGGCACATCGTCGCCGGCGATGACATGAACCGTGATATTGCCGGCACGGCGCACCAGGTCATGCACGACCGAGCCGCGCGTGATCTCGAACCAGCGCGAGCGCGTCGACTTTCCGATCACGATCTGGGTGACGTTGTTGCCCTGTGCGAAATTGACGACGTCGTCGGCGATGCGGCGGCCGACAGCGGGAATCGTCAGTGCCTCGCCGCCCAAGGCTTCGGCGAGCCGCAGCGTGTCGGCGAGCCGGTCGCGCTCCTCATCGGAAAGCTGGAGGGAGCGCCGCGTCTCGATCGAAATCGCGGTAAACGGCGCATGCAGCCGGTCGGCCAGCCGCTTGGTGTAGCGCACGAGGCCGGCGGCGCGCGGATCCTCGCTGACGCAGACGAGAATACGCTCGCCCGCGGCCCAGGGGCCGGCGATGGCATTCGCCTGCATGTGGGTGAGGAGCTGCTCGTCGACCCGTTCGGCTGTCCGCCGCAAAGCGAGCTCGCGCAGCGCGGTCAGATTGCCCGGCGAGAAATAATGCTCCAGTGCCCGCTCGGCCTGCTTGGGGACGTAGACCTTGCCTTCCCTGAGCCGCTGGATCAGGTCATCGGGCGTGAGGTCGATCAGTTCGATCGCATCCGCGCGGTCGAACACCGAGTCCGGCACCGTCTCACGCACCCGGACATGGGTGATCTGGGCGACGACGTCGTTCAGGCTCTCGATGTGCTGGATGTTGACGGCGGTGTAGACGTCGATGCCGTGGGAGAGCAGCTCCTCGACGTCGAGATAGCGCTTGGGATGGCGGCTGCCGGCCGCGTTGGTGTGGGCGAGCTCGTCGACCAGCGCGATTTGCGGCCGGCGCGCGATCACCGCGTCGAGGTCCATCTCCTCGATCGTCTGGCCGCGGTAGTCGAGCCTCTTGCGCGGGACGACTTCGAGCCCCCGCACCAGCGCCTCGGTCTCGGCGCGGCCATGGGTCTCGACGAAGCCGACCACGACGTCGATGCCGGCCTTGCGCTTGGCATGGGCACTTTGCAGCATCTCGTAGGTCTTGCCGACGCCGGGAGCCGCGCCGACGAAAATCTTCAGCTTGCCGCTCGCGCTTTCCTCCCGGCGCGCGGCTTCCAGCAGTGCCTCGGGAGACGGACGTTGTTCGGAATCGCGGCGCTCTCGGACCATTTTGCCAATATAATCATCTGCGCACCGGGAGCCTAGACCGCTACTTGGCGGCGGCGCGATCGAGCGCGAGATTCAACGCCAATACGTTAACGCGCGGTTCGCCAAGCAGGCCGAGCAGACGGCCCTGGACGTTGGAAGCCACAAGCTGCTTCACCGCCTCTTCCGGCATATTCCGGGCCTTGGCAACGCGCGGCACCTGGAATTGCGCGGCTTCCGGCGAGATATCCGGATCGAGGCCGCTGGCAGACGTCGTCACTAGGTCGACCGGCACGGCGGCGTTCGGATTCTCCGCCTTCAGCTTGTCCACGTCTTCCTTCAGCCGGTCGGCCAGCGCCTTGCTGGTCGGGCCGAGATTGGAGCCGCCCGAGTTGGCGGCGTTGTAGGGCGCCGAGACGGTCTTGGTCGAATCATTCGGGTCCGGCGCCAGGGTCGCCGAGGGGCGGCCGTGGAAATATTTGTCGTCCTTGAACTCCTGCCCGATCAGGGCGGAGCCGATCACCTTGCCATCCCTCTCGATCAGGCTGCCTTGCGCCTGCGCGGGGAAGAGCATGCCGACGATGCCGGTCATCGCGAGCGGATAAGCAAGGCCCGTGATGGCGGTTAACACCAGCAGGAGGACGATGGCGGGGCGGATTTCTCTGAGCATATCAAATCTCCAGTTATTTCGTCATTGCGAGCGAAGCATCTCTGTCGTCGTTCCGGGGCGATGCAAGGCATCGAACCCGGAACCTCGAGATTCTCAGGTGCGCAATTGCGCACCGTAGTTCGCCTCTTCGAGGCGCCCCGGAATGACAGAGAGAATTTGCTCCTCGCATGACAACGATCAGGCCAGGTGCAAGGCGACGACGACAAGGTCGATCGCCTTGATCCCGATGAAGGGAATGACGATGCCGCCAAGCCCGTAGATCAGCAGGTTACGTCGCAACAGTGCGCCGGCCCCGACGGCGCGGTAGGCGACGCCCTTCAGCGCGAGCGGAATCAGCGCGATGATGACAAGCGCGTTGAAGATGATCGCCGACAGGATGGCGCTCTGCGGGCTCGACAGGTTCATGACGTTGAGCACGTTGAGCTGCGGGTAGAACGCCAAAAACATCGCCGGGATGATCGCAAAGTATTTTGCGACGTCGTTGGCAATCGAGAACGTGGTCAGCGCGCCGCGCGTCATCAGCAGTTGCTTGCCGATCTCGACCACCTCGATCAGCTTGGTCGGGTTGGAATCGAGATCGACCATGTTGCCGGCCTCGCGGGCCGCCTGCGTGCCGGTGTTCATTGCGACGCCGACATCGGCCTGGGCGAGCGCCGGCGCATCATTGGTGCCGTCGCCGCACATCGCCACCAGCTTGCCCTTGGCCTGCTCGTCGCGGATCAGCTTGAGCTTGTCCTCGGGCGTTGCCTGCGCCAGGAAATCGTCGACGCCGGCTTCCGCCGCGATCGCGGCGGCCGTCATCGGGTTGTCGCCGGTGATCATGATGGTGCGGATGCCCATGCGGCGCAGCTCGGCAAAGCGCTCGCGGATGCCGCCCTTGACGATATCCTTGAGCTGGATGACGCCGAGCAGCTTGCCGTCCTTCGCGACGGCCAGCGGCGTGCCGCCGGCTTTCGAGATCTCGTCGGCGATGATCTGGATCTCGCGGCCGACCTCCGAGAGCTCCGCAGGCTGGATCGCCCGTGCGGTGTTGCCGGAAGCCACCGCCAGCGGCGCGCCGCCTCCGACATAGTTCAGCATGGCATCGACCGCGCCCTTGCGCACCGACGCGCCGCCGGCATCGACGCCGCTCATGCGGGTCTGCGCCGTGAACGGGATGAAGGTCGCCCCGAGCTCGGCCATGTCGCGGCCGCGAATGCCGTACTTCTCCTTCGCCAGCACGACGATGGAGCGGCCTTCCGGCGTCTCGTCGGCGAGCGAGGCGAGCTGGGCTGCGTCGGCCAGCTCCTGCTCGGTCACGCCGCGAACGGGGCGGAACGCGGTCGCCTGACGATTGCCGAGCGTGATCGTTCCGGTCTTGTCGAGCAGCAGCGTGTCGACGTCGCCGGCCGCCTCGACGGCGCGGCCCGACATCGCCAGCACGTTGAAGCGCACCAGGCGGTCCATGCCGGCAATGCCGATCGCCGACAGCAGCGCACCGATCGTGGTCGGAATCAGCGTCACGAACAGCGCGACCAGCACGACCACCGAGATCGAGCCGCCGGCATAGGCCGCATAGCTCGGAATCGTGACGGTGGCGAACACGAAGATGATGGTGAGGCCGGCGAGCAGGATGTTGAGCGCGATCTCGTTCGGCGTCTTCTGCCGCTCGGCGCCCTCGACCAGCTTGATCATGCGATCGATGAAGGTCGAGCCTTGCGCGGCCGTGATGCGGACGCGGATCCAGTCCGACAGCACCTGCGTGCCGCCGGTCACCGCCGAGCGGTCGCCGCCGGACTCGCGAATGACGGGCGCGGATTCGCCGGTGATGGCGGCCTCGTTGACGGAGGCGACGCCCTCGATCACCTCGCCGTCGGAGGGAATGGTGTCCCCCGCTTCGACCAGCACGATGTCGCCGACCTTCAGGCTCGTGCCCGGAACCAGCTTGAAGGCCTGGCCGGTGCCGGTGAGCAGCTTGGCCTGGCTCTCGGTACGGGTCTTGCGCAGCGATTCAGCCTGCGCCTTGCCGCGGCCTTCGGCGACCGCCTCGGCGAAGTTCGCGAACAGCACGGTGAACCAGAGCCAGAGGATGATCTGGAACGTGAAGCCGAGATTCGCGCCACCGGTGACGAGGTCGCGCAGGAAGATCACGGTGGTGAGCGCGGCCACGATTTCGACCACGAACATCACGGGATTCTTCACCATCAGTCGCGGATCGAGCTTGGTGAAGGAGGCACGGATCGCGGGCACTACGATCCTGGGATCGAGCATCGCCGATACGGCAGCACGTTTTTGCAGTTTCATCGTATCCATGGAGGTCACTCCAAACCAATCGGAAGATTGTCGATCAGAAGACTTGTCGATCAGAAGACTTGCGGTCAGAAGACTTGGCCGGCGTTCATCGCGAGGTGCTCGACGATGGGGCCGAGTGCGAGGGCCGGAAAGAACGTCAAGCCGCCGATGATCAGGATGACGCCGACAACAAGGCCGACGAACAGCCCGCCCGTGGTCGGGAAGGTGCCCGCCGACGGAGGGATCGATTTCTTGGCGGCGAGCGAGCCCGCGATCGCCATCGCCGGAACGATCATGAAGAAGCGGCCGACGAACATCGCGCTTGCCAGCGTGAGGTTGTAGAAGAGGGTGTTACCGGTCAGGCCCGCGAAGGCCGAGCCGTTGTTGCCGGTCGCCGACGTGAAGGCATAGAGCACCTCGGTGAAACCGTGCGGGCCGGCATTCGCCATGGAGGCAACCGCCGCCGGATAGACCACACCGACCGCGGTCCAGCCGAGATACATCAGCGGCAGCACCAGGATCGCGAGCATCGCCATCTTGACCTCGCGCGCCTCGATCTTCTTGCCGACATATTCCGGCGTGCGGCCGACCATCAGGCCGGCCACGAAGATCGCGAGCACGACGAACAGCAGCATGCCGTAGAGGCCTGCGCCGACGCCGCCGACGATGATCTCGCCGAGCTGCATGTTAATCAGCGGAATCATGCCGCCGAGCGCGGTAAAGCTGTCATGCATGGCGTTGACGGCGCCGCACGAGGCGGCCGTCGTGATTACGGCGAACAGGGAGGACGCGACGAGCCCGAAGCGGACCTCCTTGCCTTCCATGTTGCCGCCGGTCAGGCCCAGCGCATGCATGGTCGAGGTGCCGTTGGCTTCCGCCCAGTAGGTGACCGCGACACCGGCGACGAACAGCACGCCCATCACGGCGAGGATCGCCCAGCCCTGGCGCTGGTTGCCGACCATGCGGCCAAACACGTTGGTGAGCGCGGCCCCGAGCGCGAAGATCGACAGCATCTGCACGAAGTTCGACAGCGCCGTCGGGTTCTCGAAGGGATGCGCGGCATTGGCGTTGAAGAAGCCGCCGCCATTGGTGCCGAGCATCTTGATCGCGACCTGCGAGGCGACCGGGCCGACCGCGATGGTCTGCTTGGCGCCTTCGAGCGTGGTGGCCTCGACATAGTCGCCGAGCGTCTGCGGGATGCCCTGCCAGACCAGGAACAGCGTGTAGACGACGCAGATCGGCAGCAACACGTAGAGGGTACAGCGCGTCACGTCGACCCAGAAATTGCCGACCGTGCGCACCGAGGCGCGCGAGAAGCCGCGAATCAGGGCCATCGCCAGCGCGATGCCGGTGGCCGCCGACAGGAAGTTCTGGTGCGTCAGGCCGAGCATCTGCACGAGATAGGATAGCGTGCTCTCGCCGCCGTAGTTCTGCCAGTTGGTGTTGGTGATGAAGGAGATCGCGGTATTGAAGGAGAGATCCTGCGCCACCGCCGACTGCCCGGCCGGATTGAAGGGCAGCACGGCCTGGAGCCGCATCACGCCGTAGATGACCAGGAAGCCGCCGACATGGAACAGCAGCATGGCGACCGTGTAGGTCAGCCAATGCTGCTCGCGCCTCTCATCGACGCCGGAGATCCAGTAGATCCCGGCTTCGATCGGACGCAGCACCGGCGACAGGAAGGTCCGCTCGCCGTTGAACACGCGCGTCATGTACCAGCCGAGCGGCTTGGTCAGCGCGACGATAATGACGCAGAAAAGAATGATCTGGAGCCAACCGATCATGGTCATGGCATTAACCCTTCAGGCTTTGTGTCCGCCGCAACAGTGGCAGGAGTAGCGCAAGCAGGCCCGCGACGAGTGCGACGTCGGCCAGCAGCAATTCGGCAAGCAGCAGCACGGCTCAGAACCGCTCGGGCCGCAGCAGTGCATAAGTGAGGTAGAACAGGAGGCCGAACGAGACGGCACCGGCGAGCGCATAATCGAAAATCATGGTGTGCTCCATCACAGCCGTTCGCAGGCGTAGGTGTAGCCGATCGCGAGGGCAAAGAAGACGAAGCCCAGCGCCAGCATCAGAATGTCCATCATGGCGATACTCCTCAATGCGAGACGATCTCCGGCATTGCCCGCCGGCGGGCCGCTTGCTGCGGGCGAATGCAACACGTGTCTCTCCCGGCCGGGAAACGTCACCGCGCCGAAGTGCCACCGCGCACATAGGTTTTCGAGATGAGGCCTATGGCGACGTTATAGGAATCTCATAAAGGCCGGCCCGTCGTAGCCGCCGGCCGTGTGACACGGACGACGCATTCCAGGCGATCGTTCCAGGCAGGCCGCGCAGCGACGCAATCCACCAACGCTTTCGCCTCCCGTTGTTACGGCGGGCCGAGGCCAAGGTCTTTTCAAAAAGCCCTGCTTCTATAAGCCTCCACCTACGACCGAGACGGCAGGCGAGGATCTGTCGGTCTTACACGGAAGAATCCGGGCACTTATGAAATCCCTATATCTCTCGCCCGATCCCCATCTCGTTTTCAAATGCCTTCCCGGCCATCTTGGCAATGCCGGCCGACTGACCGACGCCAACTCCGGGAGGCCTGACATGACCGCCGCTCTCCGACGTTTCGACCCACCATCCCTCAGCCAGCGGCTTCACGCGGCGCCGGCGATGACGCGACCGCTGATGCACGACGTCATCGATTATGCTTGCCGGCGCATCCCCTCGCTCGGCCAGAACGAACGCACCACGCGCGTCATGCGCCTGATCGACGCCGAGGCCTGGGCCGATGCGGCGCTGGCGCTGATCGAGCTCGAGCTGCCGCTATGGCAGGTCCGCCGCATTGCCTATGACGAGGGCGAGTGGCACTGCGCGCTCTCGCGCGAGCGTGAGCTGCCGGACTGGCTCGACGCTGCGGTCGAGGCACGCCACGCCGACCTCGCACTGGCCTTGCTGTCGGCCTTCGTCGAGGTCCGGGCATTGGCCGTGGACGTATCGCGGCCGAGCGTTCCCTCCGTTCGTCCTGTGCCGGATCCGCTCTACGAGCCGGTCGCCTGCGACAATTTCGGCTAGAGCAGCCTGACGGGTTCACACCTTGTCGCAAGCTCCGGACATGCCGCACAAGCTGAGCCCGGCGCGCGTGATCGCACGCTTCGCCGTCCGCATCGCGCTGCTCGCCGCCTTTGCCGCATTCGGTAGCATCGGTTTCGGCCGAAGCCTTGCCGTTCTGCTCTGGATGTCGATCATCCTGTGCGCGCTCGCCGGCCTCGTCAGACGCGAAGCGCTGTTCGGCCCTGCCCTCAATCATTGGGACGAAGCTGCTGCATTCGGTGCGCTCTTCGCGCTGGTCCACATTGCCAATGATGTGACCTGAGCGGTCGGCTTTATGACCTTCCTATGAGATCACCGCGCACCCGCCCTCGAAATCATATTCGCGAGACGGGATATTGAGCGCGCAGGCAGGGACATGCATCCCGCGCCGGCGTCGTTCAGAAGGAATACATCCGTGAAACTCGTCGACCCTCCCTCGTCCACCTCCACCTCAACCATCGTCCTTATCGGCCGCAACCGCCGGGGACAATGGGTCGCGCAGGAGCAGAACGGCCTCTATGGCGGCTTGTTCGTCAGCCGCGCCCAGGCCGTCAAATATGCGCTGTTCGAGAACGGACAGCATCCGGAGACCATCGTCGAGCTGCCGCGCGAGATCGAGCTCGACATGGGCAAGAGCCCCAACGCCATCGTCTCGCGGCGCGCCGCCTGAGCCGGCGCCATCCCGCGAAAACGCCATGTTCACTCCTCCCTCTGCCTGGTTCACGGGCTTCATTCCGGACCTGCCGACGCCGTTCGACGCGGCTGACACAATCGATCTCAAGGCGTTCACCGCGCTCTGCGAGCGCCAGATCGCGGCTGGCGTCCCCGCGATCGTGGTCTGCGAGACGGCCGGCGAGGCGCCGACGCTCTCCCCGGCCGAGCAGGAGCTCGTCATTCGCGCCGCGGTGGACGTCGCCCGCGGCCGGGTGCGGATCATCGCCGGCGCGATGTCGAACGCGACCAGCCAGGCCATCGCGCTCGCGCGGCGCGCGGAGGCCGCCGGCGCCGATGCCGTGATGGCGGTGGTGCCGGCCTACAACAAGCCGATGCAGGAGGGGATGCTCGCGCATTTCCGGGCCATCGCCGGTGCAACCGGCTTGCCCGTGATCCTGCACGATATTCCCTCCCGCACGCTGCGCCCGCTCGCCGACGAGACGCTGGTGCGTCTCGTCGAGTCCCGTCAATTCGTCGGCCTGCGCCATGGAAGCTGCGACATCACCCGTCCGATGCGCCTCGCCCGGTTGCTCCCGGCCGGCTTTCGCCTGCTCTCCGGCGACGACGTCTCCGCCTTCGGCTATATCGCAAGCGGCGGCGACGGGGCGATCTCGGAAGTCTCCAACATCGCCCCCGATCTGTGCCGCATGATCTTCTCGCAGGTCAGGCAAGGCCGCTTGCAATCGGCACGTTACCTGCACAGGCGCCTCATCCCGCTCATCACCTGCCTCTCCAAGGACAGCCCGGCGGCGCTCAAGGGCGCGCTGAGCGTGCTGGGCCTGATGTCGCCGGCGACGAGGCTGCCGATCGTGCCGCTGGACGCGGCCGCGCAGCGGGAGGTGGTACGCGCCTTCGCCGCGATCGCCGACGAGGAGCTGATCGACCGCGTCGGCGCCTGACGCCTCGCGCAGTCGTTCGGATCTCGCATGCCGCCATCAGTTGAAGATCATCGGAGGCTGCTCGGCGCCTGGCAGCTGGCGATCCTGCGCTTTGCCGTGACGCTGAGCGACTCCGACAGGCACAATGTCGCCGCACTCGCGGTTGAACTCGATCGTCTCGGCGGCCGGCGCAGCGGCGAGGACTCGCTGCACTTCTTCCGGCGCACCAGCTCCCGTCTCTGCGCGGCCATCGACGGCCGGCAGCAAGACGCGGAGGCGACCCTGGACTGCTTCTGCAAGCAGATCGAGGAGCCGCGGCTGCGGCTCGCCTTCGTCGCCGCCGTCGGGCTGGCGCGTTCGAAGCCTGCGCGATCCAAACCGCAACCGAAACGCGACCAGAACCTCTTCAGAGGACTGCTGGCGCGACCGCCGGCGCCTTTATGACTTTCCTATACGGCAACTGCGGCGGTCACCTCGCAATCATACGCAGCGGTGGCCATCATACGGGACAGATCGGAGCGGCCGTCTCGCCACTCCGGATAAGGACTGAAAAAATGTCGATCCTGACACATGGCCTTGACCGCCCCTTCGTGCCTGGGCGTTCGGCGCGCATCTCCGAGGCACGCAAGGCGCAGCTCAAAGGTTTCGCTCTCGGCACACTGACGCTGCTCTCGATGGGTAGCGTGCTCACCGCGCTGATCGCGCTGAGGACCGCAATCTATGTCTGGCACATGCACGGCTGACCCGCAGGGAGGCCCCTATGACCTTGCAGATGTGTGAGGAAGCCGCCATGGCCGCAATTGCGCTTCAGGCTTCCCGTCGCCGCCCCGATACCAGGCAGGCGGCGGCGCTCAAGCCACTCGATCCGGATGTCGTCAGCGCCGCCATTCCCGCGTTCTTCATTGGACGCAACAGCGCCGGCCTCTGGGTGGTGCGCGAAGCGAACGGACGTGTCGGCGGCCTGTTCCTGTTCAAGAGCTCGGCGGTGGATTTCGCCAACCGTCAGAGCGCGCCGGCGCGGTGCGCGCTGGTGTTTCCCGCCGAGACCTTCGAGCTCGACATCGAGAACCGCGGCAATCCGCTGATTGTGCTCGCGGAGGGAGCGAGGCAGCTTCTTGCACGCGTGACCGCGAGACGGCGGACATGATCGAGCTCAAGATCGCGATCCTGGTTGTGTTGATGGGAGCATTGCTGCTCGGCATGCGCATCGGCGCGGCGCCCGCCCCGGACAAGTAGCGTGCAGCTCCTCAAGGGAAATCTCGAGCACGCAGTCACCACGACGATCCTGACCATGACGCTGAGCCTGGTCTGGGGCGCGGTCCTGACGATCGTGATCACGCTCGTCGCGCGGGGGCTCGGGGTCTAGCCTTTACCGCTTCACGCGCCAGTTCCGCCGCCGTGACCTCGATCGGCCGGCCGCTGCGTTCGACGCGCGCCTGGATCAGCGCGCCCTGGAGCGCCGACGTGCAGAGCACGGCAAGCGCCTGCGCCAGCCGGCCATGGATGCCATGCGGACGGCGATCGAGCGTGAATTGACCATGGCTGCCTACGAGGCGAGCAGCCGTGCCCGCAAGGAGGTCGCGATGCCGGCTTGAGGCCACGTATCCCGCGGAAAATACCCGGCCGATCTGGCGCAATTTCACGGAACCGTGTAGAGCGGTTTCATGAGCACAAGCAGCGTCAACGTCGTCGCCCACCCTCTGGTCCAGCACAAGCTCTCGCTGATGCGGGAGAAGGACCGCTCGACCAAGAGCTTTCGCGAGATCCTGAACGAGATCGGGATGCTGCTCGGCTACGAGGTGACGCGCGACCTGCCGCTGGAGCTGGTCGAGATCGAGACGCCGATCGCATCGATGCGGGCGCCGAAGATCGCCGGCAAGAAGCTCACGCTGGCGCCGATCCTGCGCGCCGGCGTCGGCTTCCTCGACGGCATGCTGGCGCTGATGCCCTCGGCGCGCATTGCCCATATCGGGCTCTACCGCGACCCCGAAACATTGCAGGCCGTGGAATATTACTTCAAGGCGCCGCAGGACCTGTCCGACCGCACCGTGATCCTGATGGACCCGATGCTGGCGACCGGCAACTCGGCCTGCGCCGGCGCGTCCCTGCTCAAGAACCGCGGCGCCCGCGACATCCGCTTCGTGTGCCTTCTGGCCGCGCCGGAAGGCATCGCGCAGTTCCAGAGCGAACATCCCGACGTGCCGATCTGGACCGCCGCAATCGACGAGCGGCTCAACGACCACGGCTACATCGTGCCGGGCCTGGGCGATGCCGGCGACCGGATGTTCGGCACCAAGTAGACAGTTTTGCGCGATCGGGTTACTCCGGGCGCCATGAGCTCCAACGAATTTTCGCTGCAATCGCTGATCTGCACCGAGGCCTTCGCGGATCCCGCCTTCGTGTTCGACGGCACGCCGGTCTCGCGCGCGGAATTCTCGGCAAATATCGAAAAGACCGCGGCCTGGCTTGCTGCGCAGGGTGTCGGCAAGGGCGACGTCGTCGCGGTCTGGCTGGTCAACCGGATCGAATGGGTCGCGCTGCTGTTCGCCGCCGCCCGCCTCGGTGCGATCGTCTCCGCCGTCAATACCCGCTACCGCAGCGCGGAAGTCGCCCATCTGCTTCGCTTGTCCGGCGCCAGGCTGATGGTGGTCGAGGCCGCGTTCCGCTCGATCGACTTTGCCGCCATCCTCGCCGATATCGCCAAGGACGAGGTGCCCGCGCTGCGACAGCTTGCAGTGGTCGGCGCGGATACGATCCCGGCGCACTGGCCGTGTGTACGGTTCGATGCGTTCGACCAACCCTATCCGCCGGCCCCGCCCGCCCAGGATGACGTCGACCTCCCCGTGCTGCTCTACACCACGTCGGGCACGACCAAGGGACCGAAGCTCGTCGCGCATTCGCAGCGGACGCTGGCCGCGCACGCCGCCGCCGTCGCCAGGGCGCTAAGCCTCGCGCCGCAAAACCATTCGCTCCTCGCCATGCTGCCGTTCTGCGGCACCTTCGGCATGACGAGCCTGCTCGGCTTCATCGCGGCGGGCGCGACCATCCATGTGCTCGACGCCTTCGAAGCGGCGCCGGCGCTGAAGATCCTCGGCGAGCATGAGATCACCCACGCCTTCGGCTCCGACGAGATGTTTCGCCGCATCCTCGCCCTCACCGACGTGGCCCAGCCCTTCCTCCGTGCCGAGGTGTTCGGCTTCGCCGCGTTCCAGCCCGGCTGGCGCGAGCTTGCCGCGGAGGCCGAGGCGCGCGGCATGCCGCTTTACGGCCTCTACGGTTCGAGCGAGGTGCAGGCCCTGTTCTCGATCGGCCGCGCCAGCGACGCGTTCGCCGACCGGATCGAGGGCGGCGGCTGGCCGATGTCGCCGGAGGCCAGGGTCCGCGTGCGCGACACCGAGACCGGCGAACTCGCAGCTCCCGGCGTCTCCGGCGAGATCGAGATCAGCGCGCCGTCACGCTTCCTCGGCTACTTCAACAATCCCGACGCCACGCGCGACGCGATTACCGCGGACGGCTTCTTCCGCACCGGCGACATCGGCCGGCTGCGCGGCGACGGCTCCTTCGTCTACGAGACCCGCGCGGGCGATGCGATGCGGCTCGGCGGCTTCCTTGTCGCGCCCGGCGAGATCGAGGACGAGCTCAAGTCCTGCGCAGGTGTTGCCGACGCCCAGGCGGTCGCGGTCGACCTGAAGGGAAACGCACGCTGCGTCGCTTTTGTGATTCCAGCAGGGGAGCCGCCTCAACAGGAGATGCTGGTCGCGCGCCTGCGCGAGCGGCTCGCCGGCTACAAGGTGCCGGCACGAATCTATGTCGTCGATGCTTTCCCCGTCACCGACAGCGCCAACGGTGTGAAAATCCAGCGCGCCCGGCTTCGTGCCATGGCGATGGAGCGGATTGCCGCCGAATAGGCCGGCCACCTCCTCGACGATCTCGTCATGGACGCTCGCGATGATGAACTGAGCTAGCGCGCGGGCCCGCGAAGCCGCGCCGAAAGCGCGTCGCGATGCTCAGGCGCCGCGATCGCGATCATGCGGCGCGCGCGCTCGGCAAGGCCGCAGCCACGCAGCTCCGCAACGCCCCATTCGGTGACGATGGCATCGACATCGGCGCGCGGTGTCGTCACCGTCTCGACGTCAGCGACGATCCGGCTGGTCCCGTCGGAGGCCGTCGCCGGCAGCGCGATGATCGCCCTTCCGCCGCGAGAGGCGTTGGCGCCGCGCACGAAATCGAGCTGCCCGCCGATGGCGCCGATCGCGACGCCATTCAGCGTCTCGGAATTGACACTGCCGTCGAGGCCGACCTGAAGCGCCGAATTGATCGCGACCAGCCGGTTGATCCGCGCCAGCACGTTCTGGCCGTGCGTATAGGACGTCGGCCGCACCGCGACCGCCTTGTTCTCGTGCACGAAGCGATAGAGCCGCCGGGTCCCGATCACCTGGTTGGTGACAGTGATGCCGACATCGATGCCCTTCTCAGCATTCGTCACCGCGCCGCGCTCGATCAGGTCGACGACGGCATCGTTGATCAGGCCGGAATGGATGCCGAGACGGCGCGCATGCGACAGCGAGGACAGGATCGCATCCGGAATTCGGCCGACGCCGAACTGGAGCGTGCTGCCGTCGGCGATCAGGCCTGCCGCATGCGCGGCGATGCGGCGCGAAACGTCATCGAGCGGCGTCGAGGCCAATTCAACCGGCGGCCTGCGGGCTGCCACGCGAACATGGATCGGCACATCCTCCGGCCATTCGGCGCCGAACGTAAAGGGCGTATCCGGATTGATCTCGGCGATGACGAGGCGTGCGCCGCGCGCGGCATCGATGACGTAGTCGTTGGAGAGGCTGGCGCTGAGCCGCCCTTCGAGCTCCGCAAGCTGCACCAGAACGACATCGGCCTTGTAGCGGCGCGCCGCGAAGTCGGCACAGAAGGCGCTGTAATTGCTCGGGATCACGTCGAGCCGCCCCGCTTTCGCGAGCCGCCGCGAATTGCCGATCACGCCGTAGCTCTGGAACGACACATTTCCCGCGCACGACGCCGAAAACGTCTCCGAGAACACTGGCCCGATCATCATGCGGAAGGGCGGAAGCTGTGCTGCCTGCGCCATCAGCGCTTCCGTCAGCGTGACCGGCTCCGCCGTCGCCTGCCCGCACACGACCAGATCATCGTTCCGGACCAGGCCGGCAAAATCGATCGGCGAGCTGTCCTCGGGCATCGGCAATCCTCCCGACCGATCCGCGGGCAACCTAGTACGACTTCGCCAGCCCCAGCACCTTTTCCGCGATGAAGCTGAGCGCGAGCTGCGGGCTGACCGGCGCGATGCGCGGGATCAGCACTTCACGCAGATAACGCTCGACGTGGAACTCCTTGGCATAGCCGAAGCCGCCATGGGTCATCACGGCCTGCTCGCAGGCATGGTAGCCGGCTTCGCCTGCGAAATATTTCGCGGCATTCGCGCCGGCCCCGCAGGGCAAGCCCTTGTCGTATTGCCAGGCCGCCTGCATCACCATCAGCCAGGCCGCCTCGAGCTCGACCCAGTTCACCGCGAGCGGATGCTGGATGCCCTGGTTCTTGCCGATCGGGCGGTTGAAGACGACGCGGGTCTTGGCGTATTCGGTCGCGCGCGACAGCGCGAGCTTGCCGAGGCCGACGGCTTCCGCCGCGATCAGGATGCGCTCGGGGTTCATGCCTTCGAGGATGTACTGGAAGCCCTTGCCCTCTTCGCCGATGCGGTCCTCCATCGGGATCTCGAAATCCTCGAAGAACAGCTCGTTGGAATCGACGACCTTGCGGCCCATCTTCTCGATCTCGTGGACCTTGATCTTCTTGCGGTCGAAGTCGGTGTAGAACAGGCTGAGGCCGTGGGTGGGCGAGCGCACCTCTTCCAGCGGCGTGGTGCGCGCCAGCAGCAGGATCTTGTGCGCGACCTGCGCGGTCGAGATCCAGACCTTCTGGCCGTTGACGATGTAGCGGTCGTTCTTGGCCACCGCGCGGGTCTTGAGCTGGGTGGTGTTGAGGCCGGTATTGGGCTCGGTGACGGCGAAGCACGCCTTCTCGCGGCCCTCGACCATCGGCGGCAGCATGCGCTTGCGCTGCTCCTCGGTGCCGAACACGACGACAGGATTGAGCCCGAACACGTTGATATGCACGGCGGAGGCGCCGGACATGCCGGCGCCGGATTCGGCAATGGTACGCATCATGATCGCCGCTTCCGTGATGCCGAGCCCCGAGCCGCCATAGGCCTCCGGCACGCAGATGCCGAGCCAGCCGGCGTCGGCCAGTGCCTTGTGGAAATCGTGCGGAAAGCCGCCGTCGTGGTCCTTCTTCAACCAGTAGGCATCGGGAAAGCCTTCACAGATCTTGGCGATGGCATCGCGAATGGCTTCCTGCTGATCGGTGAGCGCGAAATCCATGTTCTCGATCTCCTGATTGGGAGCCGCCAGGGCTCCGATCCTAGCGCCCCATCTGCGAGGGCAGCCAGAGAATGATGCTCGGAAACGCCACCAGGATCGCGATCGCGATCAGATGGGCGATGAAATGCGGGAAAGTGCCGTGGAACACTTCCGCCACCGGCCGCTTGGCATAACGGGCGACGATGAAGCAGTTCAGCCCGACCGGCGGCGTGATCATGCCGACCTCGGCGGTGACGATCTTGATGACGCCGAACCAGATCGGATCGAAGCCGAGCGTCTTGATCAGCGGCAGCACGATCGGCACGGTCAGCACCAGGATCGCGATCTGGTCCATGAAGGAGCCGAGCACGATGTAGCCGCACAGGATCAGCGTGATGATCACCCAGCGCGAAGTCGGCAGACTGCCGATCCAGGCGACGAGGTCCTGCGTGACGTGGGTGAGCGTGAAGAAGTAGCCGAAGATCGAGGCGCCGACGAGGATCATGATAATCATGCAGGTGCCGTGGCAGGCCCGCAGCAGCGTCCGGTAAAGCGATGACGGCGTGATCTTGCCCTTGCCGATCGCGAGCAGGAAGGCGCCGAACGCGCCGAAGGCGGAAGCCTCCGTCGGCGTGGCGACGCCGAGATAGATCGTGCCCGTCACGATCGAGAACAGCACCACCATCGGAGAGACTTGCCACAACAGCGCGAATTTTTCGCGCCACGGCACCGATTTCGCGGCGGGCGCGCGCGAAGGATCCTGCCAGACCAGGAAGTAGATCGTGGCCATGATGGTGATGGTGACGAGGATCGCGGGGATGATGCCGCTGATCAGGAGCTTGCCGATGTTCACCTCGGCGAGCAGGCCGAAGATGACGAGCGCGACGCTGGTCGGCAGCAGCATCGACAGCGTGCCTGATATCGCGACCACGCCGGCGGCCATCTTGGGCTCATAGCCCTGGCGGATCATCGCGGGAAGGCTGGTCGAGGACAGCGTCGCGGCGGACGCCGTCGAGGTGCCGCAGATCGCGCCAAAACCTGCGCCGGCAAGTGCCGTCGCCATGCCGAGCCCGCCGGGAATGCGCCCGACCCAGGCCGACGCCGTCTTGAACAGGTCGTCCGCGACACCCGACAGCAGCACGAGGTCCGCCATCAGCAGGAACATCGGGATGGTGATCAGCTCGTAGGACGAGACAGTCGAGAGCGGCGCGGTTTGCAGGATGCCGAACAGCGTTCCCCAACCGCCGACCATCACGAGGCCGACCGAACCGGAGAAGGCCATTGCGAAGCCGACGGGCGTGCCGAGTGCCAGCAGGCCGAACAGCAGGGCGAGAACGATGAAAGGTGTCATGGATGCCTGCCGTTACTCAAAGCTTCGCGTTTCGCCGACGCCGGTCACCGGCGGCAGCGGATAGAGGTCGCGCCCGCTGACGAGGCTCAGCACATTGCCGACGAGCTGGAGCGCCAGCCGCAGCACCAGCACGCCGCAGCCGAACGGCACCAGCGCCGCCGATATCCAGGTCGGCCAGGCGATCGCACCGGCCAGCACGTCGTGCTGCTCGTAATTCTCCAGCGCACGCTCGAACCCGACCTTGCAGATCAGGACGAACACGAACAGGCCGGCAAGCGCGGTGATGATCTCGGACAGTCGCCGTCCCGCCGGCGAGAAGCGCGACAGGAGGATATCGACGCCGACATGCGCATGCTCGCGCAACCCGTCCGACAGCGTGAAGAAGAACACGCCGGCCAGAAGATAGAGGCCGATCAGATCATAGGTGAAGGCAAACGGACGGTTCAGCGCGTAGCGCATGAACACGTCGGTCACGACAAGCAGCATGATCACGAACAGGAACAACACCGCGATCACCGTCAGCGCGCGCTCCAGCGCGCCGAGCACATCTCCCGCCCGCTTGATCACCTCCAGCGCCTCCCTTTGCCGTATTTCATGGACGGTTACTTGGCGCCACCGGAGGCGAGCAGATCTTCAAACTCCTTCAGCGCGGCGGACGCCTGCTTGCCGCGGCTGTCGAGCCCGCTCGCCCACTCCTTGCCGACGCCCTTCAGCTTGTCCTTCATCTCGGCACGCGTCGCCTCCGGCAGCGGCTCGAAGCTGACGCCCTGGTCCTGAAGGTGCTTCCTGGTGGTCTCCGTCTCCTTGTCGACCTGGGCACAGGCAGTCGGCTCGATCGCCTCGGACGCCTCGTTCATCGCCTTCTTCACGTCGTCGGGCAGCTTGTCCCAGACCGACTGGTTGATGGAATAAGCGACGATGAAGCTGCCGAAGCTGACGCCTTCGGTGGCGTGCTTGACCAGCTTGTCCAGACCATAGGCCACGACGCTCTCCATCGGGAACAGCAGGCCGTCCATGGTACCGCGCGACAGTGATTCATACGCATCGGGCGCCGCCATGCGCACCGGCACGGCGCCGAGCGCACGCAATGTCAGATCCTGCGCGCCGCCGGTGGCGCGCAGCTTCAGGCCCTGCATGTCCTTGGTCGTGTCGACCTTGGTTTTTGCGGTCCACACCTGATAGGGCGGCAGCACCACCTCGAACAGCAGCTTGATCTTGTTCGGCGCGTATTCCTGCTTGGCCAAAACGCCTTCGCGCGCGGTCTTCCAATAGGCGAGCGTGCCCTGGCAGCTCGTCTCAAAGGCCCCCGGCAACTGCGCGACTTCCGACAGCGGCATCTTGTCGGAGACGTAGGACGGCCCGATGTAGCCGATGTCGACCACACCGGACTGCGTCAACCGCAACATGTCGGCGGCCTTGCCGATCTGCTGGTTCGGATAATAGGTGAAGGTTACCGCGCCATTGGTGCGCTTGGTGACGTCGTCCATCCAGGGCTTGAGCAGCAGGCGAACCAGATAGTGGCCGGCGGGGAAGCTATCGGCGACCTTCAGCTCCAGCGCCTGCGCCTGCGCCTGAAACGTCGAGACCGGCAGCGCGAGCGCGAACACTGCTGCGGCCCAGACCTTGTTCTTCTTCATTTCGTTCTCCCTGACGCGTCCCATGCCGAAGGCGGCAGCCTTCGGCTGCCATCCGTCCGGCCCTCACTCCACTTCTTGCTTGAGGAAAATGTACATATACGTGAATTTATAAGTCAAGTATATGAACTATGCATGGGCCCATGCACGGAACATCGGGACGGTCGAATTGACACCTCAGATTTATGAATTCTAACTCCACGAATATGAATGCACCCAACGAGGCCCCATGGGACCGCTCGCCGGCTTCACCGTTCTCGACCTGACCTCCGTCCTGATGGGCCCGTACGGCACCCAGGTGCTGGCGGACATGGGCGCCGATGTCATCAAGGTCGAAAGCCCCGAGGGCGACATTGTCCGCCAGATCGGTCCCGGCCGCACGCCCGGCATGGGCGGGATGTTTCACAACGCCAATCGCGGCAAGCGCAGCATCGTCCTCGACCTCAAGAAGACGGAAGGCCGCGACACGCTGCTGCGGCTGGCGAGGCGCGCCAACGCGCTCGTCTATAATGTGCGCCCGCAGGCGATGGCGCGGCTCGGCCTCGACTACGAGACGCTGGCCGCGGTCAATCCCGCCCTCGTCTATGTCGGCGCCTTCGGCTACGGCCAATCCGGCCCCTACGCCGCAAAGCCCGCCTACGACGATCTGATCCAGGGCGCAGCGACCATTCCGACGCTGCTCGCGGCCGCCGGTGACGGCACGCCGCGCTACGTCCCTGTGACCATCGCCGACCGCGTCGTCGGTCTGATGATGGTCAACGCCATCATGGGCGGGCTGATGCACCAGCAGCGCACCGGCCAGGGCCAGCGCATCGACGTGCCGATGTTCGAATCGATGACCGAGTTCGTGCTGGTCGATCATCTCGGCGGCCTCACCTACGATCCGCCGCTCGACCATGGCGGCTATGTCCGCCTGCTCTCGCGCTACCGAAAGCCCTACAAGACCAGCGACGGCTATCTCTGCGTCCTGATCTACAACGACAAGCACTGGCGCAGCTTCTTCGAGGCGATCGGGCAGCCGGAATTCCTGCAGCAGCCGCGCTTCGCCAACCACGCGTCACGCACGAAACATATCGACGAGATCTATGAGGAGATCGGCCACATCTTCCTCACCCGCACCACCGCGGAGTGGCGCGAGCTGCTGGAGCACGCCGACATTCCGGTGATGCCGATGCACACCCTGGAGACGATTCTGGACGATCCGCATCTCAACGCGGTCGGCTTCTTCAGGACGGTCGATCACCCCGTGGAAGGCCGCATCCGCCAGATGCGGGTGCCTTCGACCTGGAGCGTGACCCAGCCGGAGCCGGCCGGCCCGGCGCCGACGCTCGGCCAGCATGGCCGCGACATTCTGCACGAGGCCGGCTTCTCGGCAGACGAGATCGAGGCGCTCGCGCAGCAGAAAGCAGTTCATCTGGCGGCGCCGCCTTAACGGCAGCGCCAGCCAAACCGCACGATACAGGGAGGAAATCGCGATGGCCGGACTTTATTTCGAGGACTTTTCCGTGGGCCAGGAGTTCAGGCATCCGCTGACCCGGACCGTCACGGAGATGGACAACACCATGTTCAGCCTGCTGACGCTCAACCCGCAGCCGCTGCATATCGACGCGCATTTCGCCGAAAAGACCGAGTTCGGCCAGCGCATTTTCAACAGCCTTTACACCCTCGGCATCATGATCGGCATGACGGTCTATGATACGACCATGGGCACCACCGTCGCCAATCTCGGCATGACCGACGTCACCTTTCCGAAGCCGGTCTTCCATGGCGACACCTTGCGGGCGACGACGAAGGTGCTTTCGTTGCGGGAATCCAAATCGCGCCCCAAAGCGGGCATCGTCGAGTTCGAGCACCACGCCCTGAACCAGAACGACGAGATCGTCGGAAAATGCCGCCGCATGGCGATGATGCACAAGAGGCCGGTCTGATGCGTTCGATGCTGTTCGTGCCGGGGGATTCCCCGCGCAAATTCGAGAAGGCGAGCGAAGGCAAGGCCGACGCGCTGATCATCGATCTCGAGGATTCCGTCGTCACCGAGAAGAAGGCGGAAGCACGCGGGTTGACGCTGGCGATGCTGAAGAGCCGTCCCGGCCCACACCAGCTCTATGTCCGCGTCAACGCGCTCGACACCGGCATGACGCTGGCCGATCTCGCCGCGGTGATGCCGGGCAGGCCCGACGGCATCGTGCTGCCGAAATCGCAAGGCGGCGACGATGTGCGGCAGGTCGCGACCTGGCTCGAAGCACTCGAGGCGGCGGCCGGCATCACGGTCGGCGCAACCCGCATCGTCTGCGTCGCGACGGAGACCGCCGGCTCGATCTTCGGGCTCGGCAGCTACAAGGGCTGCTCCCCTCGCCTCGCCGGCCTGATGTGGGGCGCGGAGGATCTCTCCGCCTCTTTGGGTGCCACAGAGAAGTCCTCGGGCGGCGTGTTCCACAGTCCCTATCGCCTCGCGCGCGATCTCTGCCTGATGGCAGCCGCCGCGGCCGAGGTCGCGCCGATCGACACTGTCTATACCGACATCGACAATCTGGCCGGCCTCGAGCAGGAAACCCGGGCGGCGCGGCGCGACGGGTTTTCGGCGAAGGCGCTGATCCATCCCAAGCATGTCGATGTCGTCAACGCGGCATTCGAGCCGACGGAAGCCGAGCGCAGCTGGGCGGAGAAGGTGATCGCGGCGTTCGCGAGCAATCCGAACTCCGGAACGCTGCGGCTTGACGGCCAGATGATCGACAAGCCGCATCTTCGCGCGGCGAAGAAGATCCTCGGCCAGTCCTAGATCAAGGGCATCGCGCTGCGACAGACGGGACCGGATCATGATCGTTCGCCAAGCCGCAAACGTCCTGGAGATCATGGAATTCTTCGCCCATACGAGGAAGCCGGCGACGCTTGCGGAGATCGCCGATCATTTCGGCTGGCCGCGCTCGTCGACCTTCAACCTGCTCGCGACGCTCTCGGAGAAGGGCTATCTGTACGAGCCGCGGCCGCGCGCCGGCTTCTATCCGACACCGCGCTGGCTCGCCATGGCGCGGATGATCTCGGAGGTCGAGCCGCTGCCGCCATGGACGCATACGCTGGTTGCCGATCTCTCGGCCGAGACCGGCGAGACTGCGTCGATCGTGGCGCCCGCGGGCGTGATGGCGGTGTTCATCGACGTCGTCGAGTCCAAGGCGGCGATCCGCTATTTCGCGACCATCGGCCACCGCGTGCCGATCCACGCGACCGCGAGCGGCCGCGCGCTGCTGCTGCAATATTCGCAGGAGGAGCGCGACTCCGTCTATCGCAAGATCGAGTTCAAGCAGTACGGTCCGTCGACGCCGATCAGCATCGAGGCGGTGGAAGCCGAACTGCGCAACTCGATCGAGCGCGGCTATTGCCAGAGCTTTGGCGACTACAGCCGCGACCTCGCGGGCGCTGCGATTCCACTGCCGATCGGCGACCGCAGGCTCTCCGTCGTCGTCGCGGGGCCGGAGTTCCGGATTGGACCGAAGGTGGCCGAGGTGGCGGCGCTGATCGCGCGCACGGTCGACCGGCTGCGGCCGAAGACCACCGCGGCCTAACGCCGAAGCTTCATTCGAATCCCTGAATCGGCGGCGCCAAAGTCTGTACCGGCGCAGCCGGTGCAGCTTCAACAGGCTGCTCCGCAGGCGCGGCTTGGGCCGGCGGATTGCCGGCAGCCCTGATTTGGCCGTTGGCATTCATCGCCTCACGTGCGCGCGGCGGAGCTCCGGTTGCAGCTGCGCGATACGTCTCGCGGCGCGGCGGCTGCCGATGTCTCGCCGAACGTGAATCTCTCGCGCCCCAGGACCGGGCGATTGCAGGTCCGGCGGTATAGCCCACCACCGCGCCCGCGACGGCACCGATCGGCCCCAGCACCACAGCGCCTGATACGGCTCCGATTGCTGCAGCACCGGCGCGCTCTTGCGCGGCGGCGCTTGCAGGCACGCCAGCCAGCAGCACGACGGCAGTGATCAAAGCTTTGTTCATCGGAGCGCCTCCCTCACGGGAGATCACTTCTTACTGAAATATGGCTGCAGAACGTTTGTTCGTTGCCAAACACGGGGCAATCGCCGATGGAACTCCGGCAATTCAGAGGCCTCGCCTTCAAACCGCGATTCCAGCGGAGGTCGCGCGGCGCAACTACGGCGCGACCTTGTCGCTGGTAAACCCGTTAGCGTCGAGCGCGCGACGCGGATTGCATCTGAAGGTGCAATCCGGCCTCCCCCCGCACGCGGGGAGAGGCGAAGACGATCAGACGATCTTGATCGACATGTCCGGCAGTCCCTCGAGCTTGCACAGCAGCACGTCGCCCTTCACCACCGGGCCGACATTCTCCGGCGTGCCGGAATAGATGATGTCGCCGGCCTTCAGCTCGAACGCTTCCGAGAGCTTTGCGATCTGCTCGGCGACGCTCCAGATCATCTTGCTGAGATCCGAGCTCTGCTTCACGGTGCCGTTGATTGCGAGCGAGATCGCGCCCTTCTCGAAATGGCCGGTCTTGCTCGCGGGGTGGATCGGACCGAGCACCGCGGCGTGGTCAAAGCTCTTGCCGATTTCCCACGGCTTCTTCTCCGCGGCCATGCCGTTCTGGAGATCGCGCCGGGTCATGTCGAGACCGAGCGCGTAGCCATAGACGTGGTCGAGCGCCTTTTCGGCCGGGATATTGGTGCCGCCGGATTTCAGCGCGGCAACCAGCTCGACCTCGTGATGATAATTCTTGGTCAGCGACGGATAGGGATGGTCGGCGACCTCGCCGACCGCGACGTTCTGGATCGCGTCCGTCGGCTTCTGGAAGAAGAACGGCGGCTCGCGGTTCGGATCCGAGCCGCGCTCGATCGCATGCGCCGCATAGTTGCGCCCGATGCAGTAGATGCGGCGGACCTGGAACACCTGGGTCTCGCCGACGATCGGGATCGCGACCATCGGCACCGGGAAGATCGGCTTCGGTCCGGCCTGCGCTGCGGCGGGCGCAACCTCCGCGATGGAAGCTGCGGTGGCTGCGGCGGATGTTGCGAGCAGATCCCGGCGCGTGGTCTTTTTCATCTTTTGTGCTCCCTTTTTGCTTCGCAGGTCGGCGTTCATGCGCGCCGATCCGTCTGCTTAGACGATATTCAATATGCCAGCAACGCTGGACGGGCGCGACGAGACATCGTCTTATTGATGAGCCAACTTCAACCGCATCCAACCCGTCATGCGGCAGGACGGACATTGTCAGCGCCTGCGTTGACCTCCACTTTTGGGCCATTCCATAAGTAGGCCCTAGTCCGGCAGCGGCCCGGTATGCTTTGATGCGTGGGGGAGGAACCGAGACGCAAGGGTGGCCTGATGTACATACTCATTCGAAAATACACCAAGGTTCGTTCGGTCGCGGATGCTGCCCGCCGCGCCAAAAGCGGCGTCGGTCAGATCCTGAGGGAGTCGCGCGGCTTCAAGTCTTACTATGTGCTGGATGGGGGCGAAGGCGTTGGTGTCGCCGTGATGATATTTGAGGACCGCGAATGCGCCAATGCGGCGAACGACAAGGTGATGGAGTTCGTTCAAGCAAGCATGCATGACCTTGATCTCGGGGATCCCGAAATCATCGCCGGAGAAGTCCTGGTGAATATAGAATCTGCCGCGTAGATGCTCGCATGGCTACTCACGCCTTGACATGCGCCAGGCTCTGCTCGCGCAACGCCAGCTATGGCCAGAACTTTGCCCAGGGCTGCGCCGCTTCGAACGTAGCGGGGCTAATGGTTCGGGCGGCTGCATTTGCTTTTGGCAGCACGCATAAGTAAGGCGTCAGGACGTGCATACAAGACGGCGAATGCCACGCGGCGGACTTCTTGACGCAGCACGGGCGACAGGGCTTGCGCTGCTCGCGGCCGGAACATCGTGCGCAGCGCACGCCGCCGCCGTGGCGATCGCGCCTGCGGGGCTGCAAGCGATCGGTACCATCGATCCCCGCTTTCAGTCCTACAACATCGAGATGGTGGAGGTGACCGGCGGGCGGTTCTGGAAGCCTTATCCGCAAGCGATGCGCGCGTGGGCCGACAAGGATCGCTACAGTTACAGACCTCCAATCGATCTCGGCAACACGCGTCTGCGCAAGCTCGCGGCGGCGTTGTCGCCGGCTTATCTGCGCGTGAGCGGCACCTGGGCCAATGCGACGTTCTTCGTCGACACCGAGAGTGCGCCAGCCGCGCCGCCACCGGGGTTCAACGCGGTGCTAAGCCGCGCGCAGTGGCGCGGCGTCGTCGACTTTGCGCGCGCGGTCGATGCAGAGATCGTCACCTCCTTTGCCATCAGCCCAGGCAGCCGCGATGCGGATGGCCTTTGGAGGCCGGATCAGGCGCAACGCCTGATCGACTATACGCGCTCGCTGGGCGGCCACATCGCCGCCGCCGAATTCATGAACGAGCCGACGCTCGCGGCGACCAACGGTGCGCCGCCCGGATACGATGCGAAGGCTTATGTCCGCGATGTCGGGATCTTTCGCGAGTGGATGCTGCGCGCCGCGCCGCAGACGCTGATCGTCGGACCAGGCTCGGTCGGTGACTCAACTTCCGCCGGCGCGTCCGGCCTCCGCACGCGCGACCTGCTCGCCGCCTCGGGCGCCGGTGTCGATCGCTTCTCCTATCATCACTACAACACGATCTCGCCGCGCTGCGGCGGCCGCGATGAGCCGGCACGCGCGCTGTCCGAAGCGTGGCTCGCCCGCACCGATGCCGCGCTGGCGACCTACAAGTCGCTGCGCGACGAATTGGCGCCGGACAAGGCGATCTGGCTGACGGAAACCGCGGACGCCGCCTGCGGCGGCAACCGCTGGGACAAGACTTTCCTCGATACGTTCCGCTATCTCGATCAGCTCGGACGGATGGCCAGGGCTGGCGCTCAAGTGGTGATGCACAACACGCTGGCCGCGAGCGATTACGGACTGCTGGACGAGAAGACGTTCCGCCCGCGGCCGAATTATTGGGGCGCGCTGCTCTGGCGTCGGTTGATGGGTACGACGGTGCTCGACGCAGGCGCCGCGATGGCACCCGGCCTCCATGTCTACGCGCACTGTCATCCGTCGAAGCGCGGCGCCGTGACCGTGCTCGCGATCAATATCTCGCGCAGCACAGCGCGCACGATCGTGTTGCCGCTGCCCGCCGAGCGCTACACCTTCCAGGCCGCTAGGCTGGAAGGCACAACCGTGCAACTGAACGGCAACACGCTGGCCCTGACCGACGAAGATGGGCTGCCGCACCTCGCCGGGCGCGCGACCGCGGCCGGCGCAGTGCACCTTGCACCCCAGACCATCACCTTCCTCGCCATTCCGGGCGCCGCGAACTCCGCCTGCCGATGACGGCGCTCACGATTTGAGCGCGTCGCGCGCCGTCTCCGGCGCCATCAGCGTCGCGACGATCGTGATGATCGACAGCGCGATGATGTAGACCGACACCGCCCAATAGGAGCCGGCCCATGCGAGCAGCGCGGTTGCGATCAACGGCGAGAAGCCGCCGCTGAGCGCGGCCGCGACGTTGGCACCAAGCGATGCGCCGCTGTAGCGCACCTGGGTGCGGAACAGTTCCGGCATGAACGCGGCCTTCGGCCCGAACAGCAGCGCATGCGTCAGCGTCATCGTGACGACGAGCGCGAGCGTGATCAACGCCGGGTCCCTGGTGTCGAGGAACCAGAACAGCGGAAACGCCAGCGCCACCGAGAACACGCCGCCGGCGAGATACAGCGCCTTGCGGCCGAAGATATCGGACAACCAGCCTGCAAGCGGCAATGTGGCGAATTCGACGATCGCCGCATAGACCACCGCATCCAGGATAACCTGGCGCGGCAGGCCGAGCTTTGTCGTGGCGTAGACCACGGTGAAGACGGTGAGGAGGTAGGCGAGCCCGACTTCCGAGACCGTGATGCCGATCGCCAGCAGGAAGCTGCGCCAGTCGCGGCGCAGCACTTCCCAGACCGGCTGCGCCAGCACCTCCTTGCGCTCGACCACCTCCTTGAAGTGGGGCGTCTCCGCAAGCTTCAGCCGCACGACGAAACCGACACCGACGAGCACAATGCTGATCAGGAACGGCACGCGCCAGCCCCAGCTCAGGAAGTCGGCCTCAGGCAGCTTCGTCATCAGGGCGAAGATGCCGGTGGATGCGGCAACGCCGACAGGAAAGCCGATCTGCACCAGGCTGCCGTAGAAGCCGCGGCGATTGCCGGCATGCTCGATCACCATGACGACCGCGCCGCTCCATTCGCCGCCGAGCCCGATGCCCTGGACGAAGCGCAGGACGATGAGCAGGATCGGCGCCCACACGCCGATCTGGCTGTAGGTCGGCAGGCAGCCGATCAGGAAGGTGCCGAGCCCCATCGCGATCATGGTCGCGACCAGCATTGTCTTGCGGCCGAGCCGATCGCCATAATGCCCGATGATCGCGCCACCGATCGGCCGCGCCACGAAGCCGACCGCATAGGTCGAGAATGCCACCAGCGTGCCGACAAAGGGATCGAAGCTCGGAAAAAACAGCTTGTTCAGCACCAGCGCCGCCGCCGTGCCGTAGATCAGGAAGTCGTACCACTCGATCGCGGTGCCGAGCGCGCTCGCCCACACCACATGCGCCGTCGTCGATCGCTCCGCCGCGCCGGAGACCCCCGTTGCTGCCGTCATTCCATGCCCCAAAGATTCCCGACGGCATCATGGCCAATCGCGGTGGCGGTTGCAACCTGCGGGGGTGTTGCTGCTGCGATGACCACAGCGGGAATGGTGGCGCACAACTGCATCAACGCCGTCATTGCGAGGAGCTCGCGACAAAATTGCGTGGCAATTTTGCGCTGATGCGACGAAGCAATCCAGACTGCCTCCACGGAAAGAGTCTGGATTGCTTCGCTGCGCTCGCAATGACGGGTGTTGAAGCAGTTGCGCTTCCCGTCGTCCGCCAGCACGGAGGAACCTTCCGGGCTTTTATTCGCCATTGACAAATTCATTCGCTAATATCTAACTTGTCGCCATGATAATCGGCCGCGCCAAGCGGCCCACAAAAAGAGAGGGAACGACGATGAGAGGGTTTTTGGCCTGCGCCATGCTCGCGGCCATGACTTCGGCTGCCATGACGTCAACCGCGACCGCGCAGGTCTCCGACGACGCCGTGCGGATCGGCGTGCTGACGGACCTGTCAAGCTGGGGCCGCGACAACAGCGGGCCGGGGTCGGTCGAAGCCGCGAAAATGGCGGTCGAGGAATTCGGCCCCACCGTGCTCGGCAAGCCGATCGAGATCATCAGCGCCGACCATCAGATGAAGACCGACGTCGGCGTCCAGATCGTGCGCGGCTGGTTCGACAACGGCAAGGTCGACGCCGTCGTCGACATCCCCAATTCCGGCATCGCGATCGCCGTGCACAACATGGTGCGCGAGCGCAACAAGATCGCCCTGCTCTCGGGCCCCGGCGCGAGCTCGCTGACCGACGAGCTGTGCAGCCCGAACACCGTGCATTTCACCTACGACACCTACGCCCTGTCGAAGGTGACCGCCTCCGCCGTGATCAAGGAGGGCGGAAAATCCTGGTACTTCATCACCGCGGACTATGCCTTCGGCCAGCAGCTCGAGAAGGACGCCACGCGCTTCATCAACGAGATGGGCGGCAAGGTGCTTGGTGGCGTGAAGCACCCGACCAACACCGCGGACTTCTCCTCCTTCGCCCTCCAGGCACAGAGCTCGAAATCCGACGTCGTCGCCTTCGCCAACGCCGGCCAGGACACCGACAACGCCATCAAGCAGTCCGGCGAGTTCGGCCTGGTCCAGGGCGGCCAGAAGCTCGTCGGCCTCTTGATGTTCGACACCGACGTGCATGCGATCGGCCTCAAGGCCGCGCAGGGCACCTACATGACCACGGCCGCGTACTGGAACATGGACGAGGCCACCCGCGCCTGGTCGAAGAAGTTCTACGAGCGCACCAAGGTGATGCCGACCATGATCCACACCGGCGTCTACGGCTCGGTGTTGCATTACCTGAAAGGCATCAAGGCGGCCGGCACCGACGATCCCGCCAAGGTGATGGCCAAGATGCGCGAGCTGCCGATCGAGGATATCTTCGTCCATGGCGGCAAGTTGCGCGAGGACGGCCGCGTCATCCGCGACATGTATCTGGCCAAGGTGAAGTCGCCCGAACAATCTAGGGAACCCTGGGATTACCTGGAGATCATCAAGACGGTGAAGGGCGAGGACGCCTTCCGTCCGGTCTCCGAGTCCAAATGTCCGCTGCTGAAGAAATGAGGCACGCATGACCGGCAACGAGCATAGCGCAACTGAGACTTACGAGTGCGATGTGCTCGTGGCCGGATCGGGCGCCTCCGGCATGTCGGCCGCGATCACCGCGCGCTATCGCGGCCTCGACGTGCTGATCGTCGAGAAGGAGCCGCGTTTCGGTGGCACCACTGCCCGCTCCGGAGGCTGGCTCTGGATCCCCGGCACCTCGCTGGCGAAGGCCTATGGCATCGAGGAGACGCCGGAGCAGGCCCGCACATACCTGCGACACGAGGCCGGCAACAATTTCGATGGCGCGCGCATCGATGCATTCCTGAGCGCCGGCCCCGAGGCGGTGGATTTCTTCACCACCAGGACAGCCCTGCGCTTCGACATGCCGCTGGTGTTCCCGGACTATCACGCCGAAGCACCGGGCGGCGCGCAGGGCGGCCGCTCCATGGTGACGCGCCCGTTCGACGGCCGCGAGCTCGGCGAGCAGATCAGGACGCTCGGCATGCCGCTGCCGGAGCTGACCGTATTCGGCATGATGCTGGGCTCCGGCAAGGAGATCATCCATTTCATGCGGGTGACGAAATCGCTGACCTCGGCGGTGTATGTCGCAAAGCGACTGTCGCGGCATCTGATGGACGTGCTGCGCTACGGCCGCGGCATGACGCTGACCAACGGCAATGCGCTGGCGGGACGGCTGGCGAAATCCGCGCTCGATCTCAAGATTCCGATGTGGCTGTCTTCTCCGGTGCGCGAGCTGACGGTCGAGAACGGAGCTGTCACCGGCGCGATCGTGTCGCGCGAGGGACGCGAGGTGCGTGTTCGCGCAAGGCAGGGCGTCGTGCTCGCCTGCGGCGGCTTCCCGCACGATGTCGAGCGGCGCAAGAAGATGTTTCCGCATGCGCCGACCGGCAACGAGCATTTTTCGCCGGGTCCCACCGGCAACACCGGCGACGGCTTGCGCCTTGCGGAAAGCGCCGGCGGACATGTCGAGGACCGTCTGCCGAATGCCGCGGCCTGGGTGCCGGTGTCGCTCACCACGCGCAAGGACGGCTCGAAGGGCGTGATGCCGCATTTCATCGACCGCGCCAAGCCCGGCGTGATCGCGGTGATGCGCGACGGCAGGCGGTTTGCCAATGAAGGCAATTCCTACCACGACTTCGTCCAGGCCATGGTCAAGGCGGCCAAGCCCGGCGAGGAGATCGCGGCGTACCTCGTCTGCGATCACAAGACGCTGCGGAAGTACGGACTCGGCTGCGTGCCGCCCTTCCCGATGCCGCTGGGTCATCACCTCAGTACCGGCTATCTCATGCGTGGCGACACGCTGGAGGCGCTTGCGGCGAAAGCCGGCATCGACGCCACGGCCTTCGCCGAGACGGTCAGGCAGTTCAATACGACCGCGCCGCTGGGACATGACGCCGCCTTCGGCAAGGGCTCGAAGGCCTACAACCGCTACCAGGGCGATGCGCTGCACGGCCCCAATCCGTGCGTCGCGCCGATCGAGAACGGTCCGTTCTACGCCATCAAGATGGTGATCGGCGACCTCGGCACCTATGCCGGCATCGTCACCGATGAGAACGCGCGGGCGCTGGACGCCGAAGGCCGGGTCATCCCCGGCCTCTATGCCGCCGGCAACGACATGGCGAGCATCATGGGGGGCAATTATCCCGGCGCCGGCATCACGCTTGGGCCGGCGCTGACCTTCGGCTACATTGCCGGTCGTCATCTTGCCGACAGCGCCGCCAAGCGCAACGCGGCGTAAGCGGAACGCCAGGAGGCGCATGAAGAGAGAAAGCCGCGGCATCCAGTCGATCGAGGTCGGCGGAGAACTGCTCCGCGCCCTCGCCCGCAGCGGCGAGCCGATGATGCTGCGCGATCTCGCACGCGAGGCCGGCATGACGCCGGCCAAGGCGCATCCCTATCTCGCCAGTTTCTCGCGCATCGGGCTGATCGAGCAGGACGAGACCACCGGCCGCTACGAGATCGGCGCGCTGGCGCTGGAGCTCGGCCTCATCAGCCTGCGCCGCCTCTCCGGCGTGCGGATCGCCGGACCAAAGATCGCGGCGCTTGCGAGCCAGATCGGCCATGCGGTCTCGCTGGCCGTCTGGGGCACGCATGGTCCGACCGTGGTGCAGCTCGAAGAGCCGGGTCAGCCCGTGCACATCGTGATGCGGGCCGGCTCGGTGATGGCGCTGCTGGAGACCGCAACCGGCCGCGCCTTTGCGGCCTTCCTGCCGGAGAAGACCGTCAATGCCGCGCTCGAAAGCGGCCTCGACCGTCACGGCGTCGGTTACAATCCGAAGCGGGCGGTGAAAGGCGCGAAGGTCGCCGACATGCTCACCGAGGTCCGCAAGCACGGCCTCGCCCGCGCGCTGGGCGATCCCCTGCCCGGCGTCAATGCGTTCTCGGTACCAGTGTTCGATCACGCCGGCCATGTCGCGCTGGTCATCACCGCGATGGGGCCGGAAGGCACGTTCGATGCCCGCTGGGACAGCCCGATCGCGCATGCCTTGCGCGACTGCGCCGGCGGGATTTCGAAGCGGCTTGGCTACGGGATGACGATCGCGGCGGAGTGAGCGATAGTTCTCCGAGTCGTCCTGGCGAAAGCCAGGACCCATACCGCGTGATCTATCGAGCGCGGTCGGTCGTCGTACCGAACGTCGAGTTTTCGCCAAATATCTTTCCGGGGTAATGGGTTCTGGCTTTCGCCAGGACGACATCGAAGACTTCGCCGACTGCTTCGTCCTCCGCTCGCGATGCCGCGCGCCCCCTACTTCTCCTTCACCGGCACCGTGTAGTTCAGGATCAACCGGCCGCCATCGGGATAGATCGTCTGCCCCGTGATGTAGGACGCATCGTCGCTCGCCAGGAACGCAACAACAGAGGCCACTTCGCTCGGCTCGCCGCCGCGGCCGATCGGTGTACGCGACAGCACGGTCTTGCGCGCATCCTCGGACGTGTAGATCGCGGAGGCCACCATGTCGGTCAGGATCGTGCCCGGCCCGACCGCGACGACACGGATGTTGTGCGGGGCGAGCGCGACAGCCGCGACCGAGGTCAGCTGCTTCATGCCGCCCTTCGACATCGCGTAGGTCGCAAGCGCAGGGATCGCCAGCAGCGCGTTCACCGAGGACATGTTGATGATGACCCCGCCGCCGCCCTGCGCGATCATCTGCTTCGCCGCCGCCTGCACGCCGAAGAACGCGCCTTTCAGATTGATGCCGATGATCTCGTCGAATTCCTCTTCGGAGATCTCGAGGATGTCCCGGTTGCGGGCGACGCCGGCGTTGTTGACCATGATGTCGAGCCGGCCGAACTCCTTCACGGCGGTGGCCACGAGCTGATCCACGTCGGCGCGCTTGGCGACGTTGCCGACGACGGTGCGCAAGGCGTCCGGCCGTCCCAATTCAACCGCCGTCGCGGCAAGTCCCTCGGCATCGACGTCCGAGATGACGACCTTGACGCCGTCGTCGAGGAACCTCTTCGCGCAGGCCTTGCCGATGCCGCGTGCCGCGCCGGTGATGGCGGCGACCTTGCCGGATAGTTTCATGGTCTCACTCCAGAGTAGCTGCTTAGGCAGCAGGCTATCGCCGGGTGAGATACCCGGCTCAGGCCGCCGCAAATCCGAGATGAGCACGGAACCGGTTCTTGATAAAGACGGCATCGCGTGAAGGCAGCGAGCGCGGCGGATTTTCTGCCAGAACCTTGATGACGAAGAGTCGCGGCCCCTCGCCCGGGGAGGCGATCTGCGCCACGAGACGTTCCACCTCGGCGATTGTCCGCGCGGTTCCGGTCGCGGCAAAGCCGCAGGCCATGGCAATCGCGGTGAGATCGACGCCGCGCCCGGTGTGGCTCGCCTGCATCCCGGTCTCGCCGAAATGCTGGTTGTCGATCACAACGATGTCGAGATTGCGCGGGCGCGCGACGCCAATGGTGGCGAGGCCGCCGAGGCCCATCAATTGCTCGCCGTCGCCGGTCAAAGCGAGAACGCGCTTTCCGGGCTGTGCCTGCGCCAGTCCAAGCCCGATCAGCGCGGCGCCGCCCATCGCGCCCCAGAGATAAAAATTGCCATCGTGGTCGCCGACGGAATGAAGATCATAGGTCGGGGAGCCGAGACCGGCGACGACCAGCGAGTCCTTGCGGTTCCTGAGAAGCGCAGCGACGGCGGCACGGCGATCGAGTTGAGCTTGCATTGACATCACCACTTCTTCTTGCCGATCAGGCGCTGTCCGATCAGCACTGCGATTTGCTGATCGGCATCGTAGGCGAGCGATGCCGCCGATTCGACCGTCTCGACCAGATCCTCCGGCGTCTCCGCGCGCATCACCTTCAGCCCGATCGCCTCCAGCGAGGGCTGCGTGGCCCGGCTCATCGGCACCTGCCAGGGATTGAACTCGGCCCATTCGCCGCGCATCGTCACCAGCATCAGCAGCGGAAAGCGGCCGATCGCCGAGAGCGACAGCATGTTGATGCAATTGCCGACCCCGCTCGACTGCATCAGCAGCACGCTGCGCTGGCCGCCGAGCCAGGCGCCGGCGGCAATCGCGACGCCCTCCTCTTCCGTCGTCAGCACGTTGGTGGTGACGTCGCGGTCGGCCGAGAACATGCGGATGAGCTGGCTGTGGCCGGCATCCGGGACGTATGACATCTGCCTGACGTCGGCGGCCTTCAGGACGCGATAGAGCTCGGACGGCCAATCATCGCTGCTGCGCGTTTCAGGATTCGGTTGAGGGCTGTGCACCGCTTGTCTCCGTGAGTCTCGGATGAACGCTAGCGATGTTCGCGCGCGAAAGCTCTGACCGTCTGGCACGATCTGGTATCGACGGATTGTATAGCTGACGCTCTTTCGGATGAATCTAATACGAGCGCGATGCGCATTGCTGCGCCCTCTCCCCCTGTGGGAGAGGGCATCACCGCAGGTTGACGCGAGCTCACTTGGGTGAGGGGTTTGTCTCCGCGCACTCATGCGCGTTTGTAATTCCCGGAGAGATACCCCTCATCCGGCGCTTCGCGCCACCTTCTCCCACAAGGGGAGAAGGGAGGGCACCATCATCGAGGCTTGCTGCTCAATTCGCCGCCGACCTCGCGGCCGGCATGTAAATTTGCGCGTAGCCTTCCTTGATCGCAGACGTGATGCGGTCGAGGCGGCGGTCGATGTGCTTCTCCAGCACGGAGACGCAGGCCTCCTCATTGCGCGCCTTCAACCCTTCGACGACGGCGCGGTGCTCGGCTTGCGTGTTGGAGCGGTTGACGCGGTCCATGTCGATCCAGCGCACGAAGCGGATGCGGGCGTTGACGTTGCGCAGCACGCGCAGCATCTCGGCGTTGTTCGACATCGCCATCAGCCGTTCGTGAAAGGTCTCATCCAGCTCGACCAGCTCCACCGAGGAGCGCTCGCCGGGATCGGGACCGGTCGCCTCGAGGAATTTCAGGAGCGCGTCGATATCCTCGTCCTTGGCGCGCTTGATGGCGAGACGCACCGAAGCGACCTCGATCGACTTGCGCAGCTCGTAGAGATCGAAGATCTCGTGTGCGTCGAGCTCGCGGCAGAAGAAGCCCTTGCCCGGCGTGAAGCGCAGGAAACCTTCGGTGTTGAGACGGTTGAGCGCCTCGCGCAGCGGCGTGCGGCTGACGCCGAGGCGTTTTGCCAGCTCGCCTTCGTTGAGCCGTTCGCCCGGCTTGAACTCGTAGCTCACGGCCATCGCCTTGAGCTGCTCATAGACGCGATCGACGATGCTATCGGAAGCCAGTTCCACGTTGCTTTTCATAAGCTGCATTCATGCCCGAACACAGCCCAATATACCGGGGCTGTGAAGACGATTGCAATGCAAAGGACAGCGTAGCAGCGTTTGTTCAGAGCTTTACGACACCCGGAATCAGGCGAAGACGCGCGGGCGCAGTCCAGCATGAAACCAGGTGATCATGGAATAGATATCATAGACCGGCAGCCCGACCTCGGCCTGCAACGCCGCCGCATAAGGCGGCATGTTGGTGCATTCGAGCACGATTGCGCCGACGTCGGGGTTCTTTGCGACCAGCAGCTTGCCCGCCTCGACCACGTCGCGCTCGGCCAAGCCGACGTCCATGTCGTCCTTCTCGGCCTTGATCAGGACGCGGAAAAATTCCTTGCCGTTCTCAGTGCCGACCAGCGGCGTGTCGAGCGGCACGCCGGCACCTTCGAGATGCGCCGGCGTCAACGTCGAGCCCGACACCGTGACGAGGCCGACGCGCTTGCCGGGCGGCAAGGTCGCCTGCACCCACGGCACCTGCATCAGCGACGAGGTCGCAACCGGCACGCCGACGGCCGCCGCGATCTCCCTCTGGAACAGCGAGAGGAAGCCGCAATTGGTGGTGATGGCCTCCGCACCAAGCCGCACCAGGTCCTTGGCCGCGTCGATGAAGTCAGGCAGCAGGCCGGCCGCGCCCTTCAGCACCACCTTCTCCGGCGAGGCGCCGCTCACCACGCGATAGAGCACGGGGAACGGCCAGGTCGTGCCGTTGCCCATGTCGCCGGGAATGCGCGGAAAGCGCGCTTCCAGCATCAGGATACCGAGCGGCGCGCCATAGATGGCCTTGCCGCCACGGGCGATGCGGGAGGATGAGTTGGCAGGAGTGGTCATGGTGCGACCTCAGAGGAAGCGAGTGGGCGAAAACGGCGCGAGCGGAATCTCGGGCTGCTTGCCGCTCAGAAGCTGGGCGACGAGACGCCCGGTGCGGGCCGAGCCGACCAGGCCGACATGGCCATGGCCGAAGGCATAGACGATGTCGCGCGAGGCGCGCGCGTGGCCGATGCAGGGCAGTCCGTCCGGCATGCTCGGACGATGACCGAACCAGGTCTTGATGCGCGAGGCCGGAATGTCCCTCGGAAGTTTCGGGAACATGCTGAAGAGATGGTCGCGCAAGATCTCGGCGCGCTTCCAGTTCGGCGCGGCCTCGAGGCCGGCGATCTCGACGGTGCCGGCGGCGCGCAGGCCCTTGTTGGTCCAGTTCACGACCATTTTCGCGTCGGACGCCATCATCGAGCTGCGCGGACCGGATTCCGGGTTCTCGATCATGACGTGATAGCCGCGCTCGGTCTCGAGCGGCAATGAATCGCCCACGGACGCGGTGAGCTGCTTCGATCTGGCGCCGGCGGCGACCACCGCAGCATCGCAAGCAATCTCACCAGTCTCGGTGACGACAGCGACGAGCTTGTTGCCGGAAAGCTTCAGCCCCGTCGCCTTGGCGCGCACGAGCTTGGCGCCGCTGGCCAGCGCGTGATTGGCCAGTGCTGCAACGTAAGCGCCGGGATCGCGGCAGCGGCCGGCTTCTTCCACCACCACGCCAAAGCTGTAGCGCGGATGCAGGTCCGGCTCGCGCTGACGCATCTCGTCGGCATTGAGCTCCAGCCACTCGACCCCGACACGCTTGCGCAGCCGCCAGCCGAGATCGTGGTCAAAGTTGCCGCGCGACGGGAAGACATGCATCACGCCGTTGCGCTCGACCAATTCGGGGACACCGGCTTCTTCCGCGAGCTTCCGGTGCAGCAGCGGCGCGTCCTTCAGGAGATCGCGGAGCGCGAAGGCGGTCTTTTCCACGCGCGCCTCGGTCCAGCCCGAGAGCAGGTACTTGATCAGCCAGGGCAGTGCCTTCGGCAAATACGACCAGCGGATCGCGAGCGGGCCGAGCGGGTCCATCAGATAGAACGGCACCTTCTTCCAGATGCCAGGTTCGGCCGGCGGAATCACCGAATGCGAGGAGAGCCAGCCGGCGTTGCCGTAGCTCGCCGCCTGTTCGCCACCGGGCTCGCCGGGGTCGATCAGCGTGACGCGATGGCCCTCGCGCAGCGCCTCGATGGCGCTGATCACGCCGACCGCGCCGGCTCCGATGATGGCGACATGGCGGCCTTCGGGCATCGTTTACGCCTTCACCGACGGCACAAAATCCTTGCCGACCGAGATCGCGCGCGGATCGATGATGCAGTGGAGGATCGACGGCTTGCCCGAAGCCAGCGCGCGCTCGAACGCCGGCGCGAACTCCTCGGTGCGCTCGACGCGCTCGCCGTGACCGCCGAACGCCTTGGCGTACATCGCAAAGTCCGGGTTCTTGAGCTGAGTGCCGACGACGCGGCCGGGATAGTCGCGCTCCTGGTGCATGCGGATGGTGCCGTATTGCGAATTGTCGACGACGATGACAACGAGCGGCGCGTCGTACTGTACGGCGGTCGCAAACTCCTGGCCGTTCATCAGGAAGCAGCCGTCGCCGGCAAAGGCAACGACGGTGCGATCCGGATATTGGCGCTTTGCCAGCACCGCCGCCGGCACGCCGTACCCCATCGAGCCCGAGGTCGGGGCGAGCTGGGAGGCAAAACTGTGGAAGCGGTGATGGCGATGGATCCAGCCGGCATAATTGCCGGCGCCGTTGCAGACGATCGCGTCCTTCGGCAGCCGGTCGCGCAGCCAGGTCATGACCTGGCCGTACTGGAACGTGCCCGGCAGCTCGCGCGCCTTCTCGGTCCAGGCGAGGTAATCGGCATGTGCCTTGGCGGCCTCGCCCTTCCAGCCAACCGCCCCGGAGGGCTTCAACGTCTCGACCGCCGCGGCGAACGCAGCGGGCGTCGCCTGGATCGCGAGCGCCGGCTGATAGACGCGGCCAAGCTCCTCGGAGCCCGGATGAACGTGGATCAGCTTCTGCTGCGGGGTCGGAATGTCGAGCAGCGTGTAGGACGAGGACGGCATCTCCGACATGCGGCCGCCGATGAGCAGAACGACATCGGCGCCGTCGATGCGCGCCTTCAGGCCCGGGCTCGGCCCGATGCCGAGATCGCCGGCATAATGCGAATGGTCGGCGTCGATCAGCGAGGCCCGGCGGAACGAGGTCGCCACCGGCAGGTCGAACCGCTCGGCAAAGCGCGCGATGCTCCTGGTCGCCTCATCGGTCCAGCGCGAGCCGCCGAGAATGACAAGCGGCGCCTTGGCGCTCGCGAGCATGGCGCTGACACGCTCAAGGTCCGCGGGCGCGGGCCAGCTCACCGCCGGCTCGATGCGCATGGCATCGGCGACGGCGGCGGTCTCGGTCAGCATGTTCTCCGGCAGCGAGATCACCACGGGGCCCGGACGGCCCTGCATCGCGACGCGGAAGGCGCGCGCGACCAGTTCCGGAATGCGGTCGGGGCGATCGATCTCGACCGCCCATTTCGCCATGGTGCCGAACACGGCCTTGTAGTCGAGCTCCTGGAACGCCTCGCGTTCGCGCATGCCGGTATCGACTTGGCCGACGAACAGGATCATCGGTGTCGAATCCTGCATCGCGATGTGGACGCCGTGGCTGGCATTGGTCGCGCCGGGGCCGCGGGTGACGAAGCAGACCCCCGGACGCCCCGTGAGCTTGCCATAGGCCTCCGCCATCATCGCGGCGCCGCCTTCGGCGCGGCAGATCATGACGTCGATCGGGCTGTCGTGCAGCGCGTCCAGCGCCGCAAGATAGCTCTCGCCCGGCACGCAGGTGACGCGCTCGACGCCTTGGGCGACGAGCTGATCGATCAGGATCTGGCCCCCGGTGCGGGTGTTACGAATGGTCATGACAGCTCCCTGCAGGCTTTGGCGACGCGCTCGGGCGCCTCGCGAAAATGTCGTTCGCGGGTGGCGTAGGACAGGCCAACAGGAGGCGCAAGATCGAAAGGCTTCCCGCTCCCTGCGCAGGCGTCATGCCCGCCCCTGCTGTTTGCACTACCGCCCATTCGCGATGATGCGGCGGCAATGATCGAGCGCCGCGCCGATCAGGTTGTCGCTCGCCTCCGGCGTGCGGAACGCCGAATGCGCCGATAGCGTCACGTTCGGCAGTTTGGTCAGCGGATGGCCTGGAGGCAGCGGCTCGACGGTGAAGACGTCGAGGCCGGCATGGGCGATGTGGCCCGAGCGCAGCGCATCGCACATCGCCTCCTCGTCGACCACGGCGCCGCGCGCGGTGTTGATCAGGATGCTGCCTGGGCGCATCATCCCGATGCGCTCGCGCGACAGGAAACCCTTGGTCTCGTCGTTGAGGAGCAGATGCAGCGAGACGACGTGGCTGTCCGCGAGGAGCTTGTCCAGCGGGACGAATTCGACGCCCGGATGCGTCTTCGGCGATCTGTTCCAGGCGATCACCTTCATGCCGCAGCCAAGCGCCATGCGCGCGGCTTCCGCCGCGATGCCGCCGAAGCCGATCAGGCCGAGCGTCTTGCCGGTGAGCTGCAGCGCATCGCGACGCAGCCAATTGCCCTCGCGCATGCCGCGATCCATCTCTCCGAAGCTCTTTGCAGAGGCCCACATCAGGGCGATCGCGCATTCGGCGACGGCGGTGTCGCCATAGCCCTTGATGGTGTGAACCGAGATGCCGCGCTGGCCCAGCTCCTCCGGATTCATGTAGCTGCGCGCGCCGGTGCCGAGGAAGACGACGTGCTTCAGGGCAGGACATTTCGCGGCAATCGCCGTCGGCACCGCGGTATGGTCGACGATCATGATCTCAACACCGTCAAGAAGGCGTGGCAGGTCGTCGGGAGTGATCGCGGGGTTGCGGTTGATGCCGACCGGAAGGCTGTCCCCGCGCAGCAGTTTCTCGGTCACCGCGGCAAGGGTGTCATTGGCATCGACGAAGAGAGCGCGCACGGGCCTGTCTTTCCTGTCCAGTTTAAAATACCGTATTGCATTTTAATCTGAATACAGAAATAGTCCAGACGCCGGGTTCGAATGTCCAGAAGCGACTGCCCAGGAGACTGCCATGAATCGCAGGGATGCACTCACCACTGTCGCCCTCGCCGGAGCCGCGATCGCCGCAACCGGTTCGGCCAAGGCCGACACCGCGCCGGGCTCGACGCTCGAACGGATCAAGAAGAGCGGCGTGCTGCGGATCGCCGTCATCGCCGGCCAGGATCCTTACTTCCACAAGGACCTCACCACCAATCAATGGTCGGGCGCCTGCATCGACATGGCGAACGACATCGCCGGCAAGCTCGGTGCCAAGGTCGAGACGCTGGAATCGACCTGGGGCAACCAGATCCTGGATCTCCAGGCCGAGAAGATCGACCTTGCCTTCGCCGTGAACCCGACACCGGAGCGCTCGCTGGTCATCGACTTTTCCACGCCCATCCTGGTGCACTCCTTCACCGTCATCACCAAGAAGGGTTTTGCCAAGCCGCAAACCTGGGCCGAGCTGAACAAGCCCGAGGTCAAGATCGCCGTCGACATCGGCTCGACCCACGAGACGATCGCGCGCCGCTATTGCCCGAAGGCGACGATCCTCGGCTTCAAGGAGCGCAACGAGGCGATCCTCGCCGTCGCAACCGGACGCGCGGACTGCAACATTTCGCTGGCGGTGCTTTCGGTCGCGACCTTGAAGAAGAACCCGACGCTCGGTGAGCTCGCGGTGCCACGTCCGCTGCTCACGCTGCCGACCAACATGGGCATCCGCGCCGAAAGCGACCGGCGCTACAAGGACTTCCTCAGCGCCTGGGCCGACTACAACCGCTCGCTGGGCCAGACCCGCGAATGGATGTTGAAGGGTTTTGAAGCCGTAGGTCTCGGCGCGGACGACATTCCCGGCGAAGTGCAGTTCTGAGCGCCAATCCGCGATGTATGTCTGGGGATTCGCGGTGCTCAAGCCGTACCGGAGCCCGCGTCGGCTTCATGAATGATGGCGTCATGGCCGGGATCGGTACGCCAGAGGAGATGATCCGCCAGCCGCGCAGCGAACGGCGGAAGTCCCTCCTCAGCCGGTTTCACGAAACGCATTAGACTGCCGGCCACGACCATCCCGAATCGGTGGGACGAACCATGAAACTCCGCGGCGGCTTCACGAATTACGGCGAGACGATCGGCATTCTGATGCTCGATACCCGCTTCCCGCGCCCGCGCGGCGACATCGGCAACGCGCTCTCCTACGACTTCCCGGTGCGCTACAAGATCGTGCGCGGCGCGCACGCCACAAGGATCATGGGCGACCAGCCCGATCCGACCCTGCTCGAGCCGTTCATCGCCGCGGCCCGCGAATTGGAAGCCGACGGCGTCAAAGCGATAACGACGAGTTGCGGCTTCCTCGCGCCGTTCCAGAAGCAGCTCGCGGCTGCCGTGAACATCCCGGTCTTCACCTCGAGCCTGATCCAGGCGCCGCTGATCCACGCCATGCTGCCGCCCGGCAAGGTCATCGGCATCTTCACCGAACGCGGCCACCACATGAACGAAGGGCACTTCCGCGGCGTCGGCTGGTCGCCGGACGACATTCTCGTTCAAATCCAGGGCATGAAGCCCGATGCGCAGTTTCCCGCAACCTACATTCTCGGCCGCGAAGAGCTGGACACTGACGTGCTGCGCGCCGAGATGATCGAGATGACGGAAGCCTTCATGGCGTCCTGCAAAAATCCCGGCGCGATCCTGTTCGAGTGCACCAACATGTGCCCATTCTCGCGGGACGTCGCCGAGGTGTCGGGTCTGCCGGTGTTCGACATCAACACCCTGATCAACTTCTTCCATCGCGCGGCCCATCCTGTGCCGTTCCTGCGCTGAACCAGCCGGGACAGGCGGCGAGGCGCGCGATGAACGCGCACGAGCCTAAAATAAGGCGGCGTTGACAGCCTGTCCGTAGATCATTGCAGCAACGAGTGAGAGCAGCAGGCCCGCTCCCGAGAAGATGACGACGACTTTCAGAGTCTCGACATCGACATTGGTTCCCGTCGCGCGGGATATTGCTCTTGCCAGTGCAGCAATCATCGCCAGCTCCGAAGCGGGCCGCGCGGAAGCGAGGCCTCACTTCATCTAGCGTTACTCGGCGCATTCGCGTGTGAAGCAGATTACAGGTGATCCCGCTGCACCCAGCCCGTTGCAATCGCGCTCGCCCAGGTGAGCATTCCCCTGGCCCGCGCCAATGCTGCCATGGCCGTGGTGTCGTAGGCCACGTAGCGGAGCGTCGCGGACCAGCCTCTGTTGGCATGCTCCAGAATTGCGTAACACGCATGAGGGGTGCCGACCTCGACCACGTAGGGAACGGGCATCTTCCCGTCGTAACCGGGCAATCCAACGCTGCCGGGATTGACGACCAGCCGGCCATCCTTCAGACGCACCACGCGCGGAATGTGCGTGTGTGCGCACAGGATGATCTCGGCGTCGATCCCCTCGGCGCCGGCCTCAATAGAATCAATCCGGCTCGGACGCGGGCAGCCGTCGCCCGCGATGTGGTCGAGCCAGAACGCAGCATCATTCCCTGGCGATCCATGGCACAGGAACGCCCGCCCCCTATACATGAGCGTGGACGGCATGCTTGCCATCCACTCGAAATGCTTGCGTTCGAGCTCTCGGAAATCGCTGCGCGCCGATGTGCCGGCCTGCCACAGCTCCACGAGAATGCGGTCCTGATCGCCCTTGATGGACGGAAAGCCTCGCTCCATCAGCAGGTCAGCCGTTCGGGCCGCTTCGAGCGGACCGCTAACATGGTCGCCCAGGTTCACGACCTCGTTGATGCCGAGCGCAGCAATGTCCGCAAGGACGGCTTCGAGCGCCGGACGATTTCCGTGCACATCCGCGATGGCAGCAAATTTCACTTGGCCTCTCCATTCGAGATGGCCGACGATTCACCCAATGCGGGACGATGCAGGGATAGCGGGTCTCTTTAGCTGCATTTTTAGAAGCGCCCGCAAGCTGAGGATCAAATCGGCGCTGGACGAACGCTTACATGACCAAGGTGCTGCGATCAACCGATCTTCGCTCGCGCGGCCGGAGCCTGCGGCGCGCCGCGTTGGGCCGACAGCTCCGCCCACAGGCGGGAGCGCACGCCTTCATTGAGAGGCACAATGTGGAACGGCTGGCCGAAGATTGCGAGCGGCTCCTTGGCCGGCTCGAACCGCGGCCAGGCTTCCGCGATGTCGGGCGCGCCGGATGTGACGAAGCGCAGCACGCTTGCCTGAAACCGCGCGGCGACCTCGATATCCTCGGGCGTCATCGGCCCGCCCTTGCGCTTCAGGATCGGGCGGTCGATGAAATCCGGCGGGTGCGCCCAGAGGCAGGCATTGTCGGCACCGTGGGTCGGCCCCTGCGACAGGAACGGCTCCAGCGCCGGGCGATGGTCGAACCGGCTCAGCCACACCGCGCCGCCAGCCGCGGCATGAAGCCGCGCAAGATCTGCCATGGGGCGATGCCAGAACGCGTCGGACAGCAGCGCCTCGTACGGATCCTCGTCGACGCGCGCTGTGGCGCGGTAATACGCCAGCAGACGTTGCCAGCCGGCATCGCCGACTGCGGCGCGCACTTGTCGTTCGGTGGTGCGGATCATCGCGGCCGGCGGCGTGCTCTTCAGGAACATCACCATCTCGTCGCGGCAGGAGCCGAGCCAGAGCGGAATGTCGCGCAAGGTTCCTTCGGCGAAGACGTCCCGCGGCTCGCGCGGAATCACGATTCCGTCGAGCACCGGGCCGAACACGGTGCCTTGTTCGGTCTCGTCCGCAAGCCCGCGACTGACGCGCTCCACCGCCGCGAAGAGCTTTGGCAGTGGCAAAGAGGCAATCGCGGTTGGGTCGTACGCTAATTCGAGCTCGGCAAGCACGCGGCGTGCAACGTCGTCGGCATGATCGGCGCTCATGATGTTCCGCCCGGGCGCGCTGAGCGCGAGGGCGCGAATGAACTTGCCTCTGGCCTGCGGCAGGGTTGCGAGCGCGATCACCATCGAGGCGCCGGCCGACTGGCCGGACAGCGTGATCGCGTCAGGATCGCCGCCGAAATCCGCGATATTGGCGCGCACCCAGTCGAGGGCGGCGAGCGAATCCGAGATCGCGAGGTTGTTGGCCTCGCCGAGCCCAAGGCGATGCAATTGCAGGAATCCGAGCGGGCCGAGCCGGTAGTTGATGGTGACGATCACCGCCGGACCGTGCGCGGCGAGGAATGCGCCGTCATAGTCGGCGCCGCCGCCGGTGACGAAGGCGCCGCCATGGATGAAGACCAGCACCGGCAGCGGCCGATCGGCCTCTGCCGGCGTCCAGATGTTCAGGCTGAGACAGGCAGCCTCGTCCGCATGATCGAGATGGCCCGGCTGCGGCGCGTAAGCGCCGTAGCCCGTGCAGCGGAGCGGCTCCGTCCACGCTTTCGGCGGCATTGCCTTGGCAAAGCGCGGCGCGGTTGCGAACGGCACGCCCTTGAAGGCACGCATACCGGCCTGCGTGGTGCCGACGACGGGGCCACTCGTGGTCTGAACTGCGCTGGTCAGCATGCGTGCCTCGTCTTCACTCAAGCGCGCCGCTTGCCGAGATCGGCGATGTCGACGGTGTGGGTTTCGCGCGCCGTCGCCGCAGCGGCTGCCGAGATCACGCAGCAGCAGGCGACGAAGATCGCGACGGGGACCCAGCCGTTCGGCCCCTCCCCGACCAGGCTCGCGCTCACCAGCGGCGTGAAGCCGGCGACGAGAAAGCCGAGCTGCGTGCCGATCGCGGTGCCGGAATAGCGCACGCGCGCCTCGAACATCTCGGCGTAGAACGACGGCCAGATCGCGTTCGGCGCGGCGTAGACGATGCCGGACAGGATCATCGCGGCGGCGAAGATCGCGATCGTGTTGCCTGACGTCACCAGCATGAAGTACGGGAACAGCAGCACCGCGCAGCCGAGCACGCCGCCGATGAACACCGGCTTGCGGCCGATCTTGTCGGCGAGCAGGGCCCAGAGCGGCTGGGTGAGCAGCGCCGTGACGTTGCCGAGCACGCCGGCCCACAGCATGGTCGGGCGCGCCACGCCGAACTTGCTGGTGGCATAGCCGAGCGCGAACACGGCGGTCATCGTGCTCACGGTCGCGATCAGCGCGCAGACGATGACGCGCAGCACGTCGGGCCAGTAGTCGCGCAGTAGGGCGACGACGGGGAAGCGCGCAACCTGCGCCTTGTCCTTGATGTCTTCGAACACGGGCGTTTCCGGCATGGTCCGCCGCACCAGGTAGGCGACCAGCAGCACCAGAGCGGAAAGCAGGAACGGAACGCGCCAGCCCCAGTTCAGAAGCTGGTCCTCCGGCAGGCTCGATACCGGAATGAATACCAGCGTCGCCAGGATCGCACCGGCCTGGGTGCCGCTCAGGGTCCAGCTCGTGAAGAAGGCGCGGTTGGAGTTGGCCGAATGCTCCAGCGTCAGCGAGTTCGCCCCGCTCTGCTCGCCGGCGGCCGAGAGGCCCTGTAACAGGCGAAGCAGCGTCAGGATGACGGGCGCGGCATTGCCGATCGCGTTGGCATCCGGCAACAGGCCGATCGCAAGCGTCGAGCCACCCATCAGTACCAGTGTGAACAGCAGCACCGTCTTGCGACCAATGCGGTCGCCGAAATGGCCAAGGATGACGGCGCCGACCGGCCGCGCGATGTAGCCGATGCCGAAGCTGAGGAGCGCGAGCAGTGTCCCGGTCGAGGGATCGACATTGGCGAAGAACACTTTTGGAAAGATCAGCGCGGCCGCGGTGCCGTAGATGAAGAAGTCGTAGTATTCGAGCATGCTGCCGACGAAGCTGACCAGCGCGGCGCGCTTCGGCAGCTTGCCCGGTGTTGCCTCCGCTGCGGATGACGCGTGCAGCGATGCGGTTGACGTCAACGTCATTGCAAGTCCTCCCCATGTGTCCGGTGCGGCTCGCGTCAGGCGGTCCGCCGCGCGCGCGTTTTGTGGTTCTGGTTGCCGCAACCGTGGTTTGGAGGGATAATGTACGAACTAGTACGTTTATGCAATACGCGTTGGATCAAGGCACGGACGGGTGAAATTTGCCTTCACCTTCAAGGTGATCCGTGGAAACTGGCGGGAGAAACAGTGATGCTCGAGCGCATGCCGCCCCCATCGAAGCGCACCAACGACCCCGAGCGCACCAAGCGCGACATCCTCGAAGTGGCGATGGCCGAATTCGCCTCGGAGGGCTATTCCGGCGCCCGCGTCGATGCGATCGCGGCCCGCACGCGCACGTCGAAGCGGATGATCTACTATTATTTCGGCGGCAAGGAGCAGCTCTACCTCGCGGTGCTGGAGGAGGCCTATCGCAGCATCCGCGCGCTGGAGGATCAGCTCGACATCGAAAGCTGCGACGCGCGCGAGGGATTGCGCCGGCTGATCGAGGCGACCTTCGACCACGACGAGCGCAATCCGAACTTCATCCGCCTCGTCTCAATCGAGAACATCCACCACGGCAAGCACCTGAAGCAGAACCTGCAACTGCGCCAGCTCAACGCCAGCGTGATCGCGACGCTCGACGGCATCCTCGAGCGCGGCCGCACTGAGGGCGTCTTCCGCGACGACGTCGACGCCATCGACCTGCACCTGGCCATCAGCTCCTACTGCTTCTTCCGCGTCGCCAACCGCCACACCTTCGGCGCCCTGTTCGACCGCGACCTGAGCGAACCCAGGATGCTGGCGAGGAGCCGGACGCAGATCGTGGAGATGATTTTGGCGTGGCTGGGGGCGAAGGGATAAAGCGGCGAGAATAGCGCCAAACATTCGGTGTCGTCCTGGCGAAGGCCAGGACCCATAACCACCGAACGCAGTTTGGCGAAAACTCGGGGTTACCAGCTCGTGCGGCAACATCTCCCTGGGATAATGGGTCCTGGCTTTCGCCAGGACGACGAACAAGAATCACCCGCTCCTCTTCCCTCGCGTGCTCGCCAGCAGCACCAGCATGAAGGAGGCCGCCGTCATCAACGTCGAGATCGCGGCGATGGTCGGGTCGATCTCGTCGCGGAGCGCGGTGAACATGCGCTTGGTCAGCGGCTGGTACTGCCCGCCGGAAATGAACAGCGCAACGATGGTCTCGTCCATCGCCGAGATGAAGGCGAAGATGCCGCCGGCCACCACGCTGGACTTGATCTGCGGCAGCGTCACCGCGAAGAAGCTGCGCAGGCGGTTCATGCCGAGGCTGCGCGCCACCATCTCCTGCGCCGGATCGAAGCTCTGCAAGCCCGCGAGCACCGAAATGATGACGTATGGCAGGCCCAGCATCACATTGGCGAGCACGAGGCCCGGCAGGGTCGCGACCAGGCCGACCTTGGCATAGACGAAGAAGATGCCGACCGCGGTGATGATGATCGGCACCACCAGCGGCAGCAGCAGCATCATGTGGATGAGGCGCATGAGGCGCAGCTTGGACTGGCTGATGGCATAGGCGGCGGCAACCCCGAGCGGCGTCGCGATCAGAACGGTCAGCAGCGCGACCGTCAGCGTCACCCGCGTCGCCTGCATCCAGGCGGGATTGGCGAAATATTGCTGGTACCAGCGCAGCGAGAACGACGGCGGCGGGAAGGTCAGAAAGCGCGCGCTGGAGAAGGAGATCGGCGCGATGATGAGCACGGGCAGGATCAGATAGACCAGCACCAGCGCGCTGATCACGTAGAGGGCCATCCGTGCGGGGGACAATCGCGTCATTTCTGCCCCAATATGCGATCGAGCGAAATGAAGCGGCTGACGATGAGGAAGATCAGGAGCACGCTGACGAGCAGCACCACCGCGACGGCGCTCGCAGCCCCGAACTGGTTGTAGAGCTCGACATTGCGGCTCACCAGCATCGACACCATCACGGTGCGGCCGCCGCCGAGCAGCTCCGGCGTGATGTAGAAGCCGAGGCAGAGCACGAACACCATGGTGCAGCCGGCGAGCACGCCCGGCAGCGACAGCGGCAGGAAGACGCGGACGAAAGTGAGCGACGGGCTCGCCCCCAGGCTGGCGCCGGCCTGCATCAGGTCGCCGGGGATCTTCTGCATGGTGGCATAGAGCGGCAGCACCATGAACGGCAGCAGGATGTGCACGGTCGCAACCACCGTGCCGAAGGTGTTGTGCACCAGCGCGAGCGGCTCGGAGATCACGTCGAGATAGCGCAGGAACTGGTTGATCACGCCGGTGCGCTGGAGCAGCGCGAGCCACGCATAGGCACGCACCAGCACGCTGGTCCAGAACGGCAGCACGACCAGCGAGAGGATGAGGATGCTCCACCCTTTCGGGACAGAGTTGGCAAGATAGGCCACGGGATAGCCGAGTAGCAGCGCGATTCCCGTGACCGCAAGGCTGATCTCGAAGGTCAGCGCGAAGCTGCGCCAGTAGATGTCCTCGGTGAAGACGCGGCGATAGTTCTCCAGCGTGAAGCCGTCATGGTAGACCGACTGCAAGACGAGCCAGCCGACCGGCAGCACGATCAGAGCCAGGATCACCAGCAGCGCCGGCGACACCAATGCCAGCATCAGGCCGTGCTCGCGGCGCTGATGCTTTTGGGAGGGATCTGGCACTGATATCGTCAACGCTGCCTCGCTTCGCCTGGCTCTTCGTCTACTTCTGCATGAACGAGGCCCAGCGCTTCTCGGCCGCCTCGCCGGCCGGCGAGGACCACCAGGCGTAGGACATCAGCGCCTGCTTGGCCGCGTTGGCCGGCTCGCTCGGCAACTGCGCCGCGCGCTCGGGCTTGATCACATTGGTCTCGAACGCCTTGGGATTGCCCGGACCGTAGTCGATATGCAGCGGCAGATTGGCCTGGTGCACGGGATCGACGGCCTCGTTGAGGAATTTCACCGCGGTCTCGAGATTCGGCGCGCCCTTGAGGATGCAGAGCGAGGTGCTCTGAAGGATGCCCTGGTTGTAGGTGAAGGACACCTTGGCGCCCTCCTTGGCCACCGCGCTGACGCGGCCGTTCCAGGCCATCTCCATGTCGACCTCGCCGTCGTTGAGGAGCTGCGCCGACTGCGCGCCTGACGTCCACCACACCGTGATGTGCGGCTTGATCTCCTCCAGCTTCTTGAAGGCGCGATCGACGTCGAGCGGGTAGAGCTTGTCGGGCGCGACACCGTCGGCCATCAGCGCCGCTTCGAGCGTGGCGATCGGATGGTTGCGCAGCGCGCGGCGGCCGGGGAATTTCTTGACGTCCCAGAAATCGACCCAGCTGTTCGGCGCGTCCTTCGGGAAGGTCTTCTGGCTGAAGGCCAGCACGCTGGAATAGAACTCGTAGGACACCGAATAGGGACTGCGATAGGCCTCCGGCATCGCCGCGGCGTTCGGGATCTTCGAGAAGTCGAGCTTTTCGATCAGCCCCTGCTCGCCGCCGCGCAGGCAATAGCCGGTGGGCGTGTCCACGACGTCCCAGATCGGCTTGCCGCTGCCTACTTGCGTCTTGATCGCGGGCCAGGCGTCGGGAATGGAGTCCTGGTTGATGGTGATGCCGAGCTTCTTGGCGGAGGGATCGAGGATCGCCACCGTTTGCGCCGCCTGATAGGCGCCGCCCTGCGAGACGAAGGTGATCTGCTCGGCCGCGCTCGCCGCCGTGCCGCCAAACGCGATCGCGCCCAACAGGGCGTAGCCCAATGCGGAATTCTGTTTCGTCGTCATCCTCGCCTCCTCCATCGCCAAAGTGATTTCACTGACCGATCGCATCGAGAAACTGGTACCAGCCGGCGACCATGCGCACGGCCGGCTCGCGCAGCGGATAGAACGGAATCGCCTTCATGCGCCGCGCGTCGAGCAGGCCGACATCCGGCGTCTCACCGCGCACGAAGGCGGCGAGATAGCGCCCCATCAGGCTCGACATCGCAACGCCCGCGCCGTTGTAGCCCATCGAGAACAGCGTGCGGTCGTCGAGCCGGCCGATATGCGGCACCGAGTCCAGCGTCATGGCGACGAGGCCCGACCATTTGTAGGCGAGCGGCACCTCAGTGAGATCGGGGAAGATGCCGACCATCGCCTGCGCAAGGCGTCGAACGCGGCTTCGGAGTCCTGCTTGCCGAAAGCGCCGCGGCCACCAAAGATCACGCGATTGTCGACCATGCGGAACCAGCGCATCATGCGCTTGGTCTCGGTGTAGGTGCGCCCCGTCGGCATCAATTTTCCGGCGAGATTGCGCGGCAGCTTGTCGGTCGCAATGATGGCGCTGCGGAACGGGATCAGCGTGCGCTGCATCTGCGCGGTGGCGGTGGTGAGGTCCGAGTAGCTGTTGGTGGCGATGATGGCCTGCTTCGCCCGCACCGCGCCCCGCGGCGTCTCCGCGACGATGCCGCCCTGCTCTCGCCTCAGCCTGAAAACCGGCGATTCCTGGAAAATCGGGACACCGCGGCGCGCCACGCCGTCGGCGAGACCGCGCAGATAGTTCAGTGGATGAATGCCGCCGGAGCCGGGGTTGAGCACGCCGCCGACGAAGATGTCGGAACCGGTCTCCTCGCGCACCCCGCGCTTGTCGAGGATGCGGACCTCCACATCGCCCATCTCGCGCGTCATCCAGTTGGCTTCGTCGATCGCGGCCCGCAAGGTCGTCTCGTTGTGCGCGGCCTTGACCTGGCCGGCGCGCGTCAACGCGGCGCTGCTGATGCCGAACTCGGACACCAGCTCCTCGACGATGTCGGTGGATTCATGCGCGATCTCGTACATGCGCCGCGCCATGGCGCGGCCGTGCACGGCGTCGATCTCGCGAAACGAGAGGCGGAACTTTGCGGTGATCACCCCGCCATTGCGCCCGCTTGCGCCCCAGCCGGGGCGGTTGGCCTCGAGCACGATCGGCGATAGGCCGCTCTTGGCGATGTGGTGCGCGGCGGAGAGGCCGGTATAGCCCGCACCGATGACCACCACGTCCGCCTGGCTCTCGCCCGACAGCACCGGAAACGCGCGCGCCGGTTCCGCCGTGGCTTCCCACAGCGAATTGGCCGATGGCAGCGCGCTCCAGTCCCGTGTCATGCCCGCGCTCACCGATCTAGGCCGCCGGCCCGATCGCCGCGTCGGCAAGTGCCTTCAACGTCGGGAAATGGAAGTCCGGCTTCGTCAGCGTCTCCACCGCCGGCGTGCCGCCGAAGCCCGCGATGCCCTGGCGGCGCTCGATCCAGCACACCTTGTAGCCGAGCTTCCGAGCGATCCCGATGTCGTGGTACTGGCTCTGCGCGACGTGGAGGATGTCGGACTGCTTGTAGCCGAAGGCCGATTGGCGACCCTTGTTGTAGGCGAAGAACTCCGGGTTCGGCTTGGCGACGCCGGTGTCGTCGGCGCAGACGGTGTCGTCGAAGGGATTGCCGAGCGCGTGTGCGTAACAGGACAGCGCGACGCGATCCGCATTGGTCATCGCCACAAGGCGGAATTTCGTGCGCAGGCGCTTCAGGGCCTCGACCGAGTCCGCGAACGGCCCCCAGCGCAGCACCGACAGCTGGAAGACGTCGCAGGACGCATCGTCGGAAGGCAATCCGAGCTCCTTGGCCAGATGGCGATAGACGTGGAACATCGCCTCGCTGGAGCGCTCATAGTGCCTGTCGCGGCCGCGCTTGTAGGGTTCGAAGATCTGCTCGTCGCTGAGCTCGGCCGGCGACTTGCCCGAGATCTTGCGCACGGCGGAGAGCACGCCGGCCTCGAAATCGATCAAGGTGCCGACGACGTCGAAGGTGAGGACCTTGAAATTGCTGAACGCGGCTTGGGACGACATGTTGGTCTCTTCTCTCGGGTTGGACTAGGCTGGATTCAGTCCCCTACCCTGGGCACGACGATGGTGTCCTCGGGGTGGAGGGTGACGGTGAGGCTGCCGCCGAGCGGCGGGATGCGGCTGTAGGCCTGGTGGTAGCTCGGCTGGCGCAGGCTGAGCGCGACGCCGCCTTCGAGCGCCAGGAAGATGCGCAGGCTCTCGCCCTGGTAGACGATGTCGGTGACGGTGCCGCTGAGCCGGTTGCAGGCGGCATCCTGCGCGCCGTCGTCGATCAGCAGCTTCTCGCTGTGCACGGCCAGCATCAGGGCGTCGCCGTCGGGAATGGCGCGGGCACTGCGCAACAAGGCGCTGCCGAGCGCCACGCTGGAGGCATCGACGCGGCGGACGGGCAACATCGTCGCCTCGCCGATGAAGCTTGCGACGAAGGAATCGGCGGGATGGTCGTGCAGGCGCGCCGGCTCGTCGATCTGGATCAGCCGGCCGTCCTTCATCACGGCAACGCGGTCGCTCATGGTCAGCGCCTCGCGCTGGTCATGGGTGACGTAGATGATGGTGGCGCCGATGCGCCGGTGCAGCGCGCGCAGCTCGATCTGCATGGATTCGCGCAGCTGCTTGTCGAGCGCGGATAGCGGCTCGTCCATCAGGATCAGACGCGGCTCGAAGATCATGGCGCGTGCCAGCGCCACGCGCTGGCGCTGGCCGCCGGAGAGCTGCGCGATGCCGCGTTCCTCGTAGCCGGCGAGGCCGACCATCGCGAGCGCGGCGCGCACCTTCTCCGGCCAGCTCGCTTTCGGCAGGTGGCGCGCGCGCAAGGGGAAGGCGACGTTCTCGCCGACGCTCATATGCGGGAACAGCGCGTAGTTCTGGAATACGACGCCGATGTCGCGCTTGTGCGGCGGCATGTAAGTGACGTCGCGGCCGCCGAACAGGATGGTGCCGCTGGATGGCAGGATGAAGCCGCCCAGGATGCCGAGCAGCGTGGTCTTGCCGGAACCGGAGGGGCCGAGCAGGGAGACGAACTCACCGGCGCCGACATTGAGGGACACGTCGTCGAGGGCGCGAACCGCGCCGTAAGCCTTGCTTGCGGACCTGATCTCGACGCTTTCCGCTCGTTTGTCCAACGATCGACCTCGCCATGTCCTGAGCCGGCGTGCCTCACTGCGCGCCATAAGCCTGCTTTATAGACAGGGATTTGGAGCACTCCTGGTTGCAGCGTGCACTGCAACCAATCCTTTGCTCGAAGCCCCTGTCTTTAGGCTGTCATGCGAATGACACCAGACTTGGCAAAACTCGGCAATTGCCAAATTCTCACCCGGCTCATAACATGACCTTATGCCCGAGCTCCGCCGGATGCTGCCGTCCAGTAACGCCCTGTTCGTCTTCGACGCAGCAGCGCGCAATGGCAGTTTCACCGCGGCGGCCGCCGAATTGAACGTCACGCAGCCCGCGGTGAGCCGGATGCTCGGCCAGTTCGAGCAGCATCTCGGCGTCCGCCTGTTCGACCGCAAGGCCGGCCGCGCGGTGCTCACCGAGGAAGGCGAGTTGCTCTATCGCCGTGTGCTCGAAGGCTTTCGCAGCATCGAGAGCGGCCTCGTCGAGATCGAACGGCGGCGCAAGGGCACCGAGACGGTGACGCTGTCGGTCTCCTCCGCCTTCACCACGCATTGGCTGATGCCGCGCATCGACAAGTTGCAGCGGCAGTTTCCCGAGGTCGATTTGCGCTTCCAGCTGATCTCCGGCGCGCTGCGCGGGCCGGTGGAGAATGTCGATCTCGGCATGCGCTTTCGCGACCGCGACGAGCCGTCGTCCGGCGGCACGCTCGTGATGAAGGAAGTGATGCTGCCGATGTGCAGCCCCGGCTATCTCGACGAGACCGATTCTGCCGAGGGCAACACCATCATCCGCCTCGCCGAGACGCCGGGCGACTGGGCCGCGGATTACGCCTCGCTTCTCACCGGGCGCCGCGGTGCGGCCAAGGCGCTGAGCTTCACCGACTATGCCGTTGTGATGCAGGCTGCCCTGCTCGGCCAAGGCATTGCGCTCGGCTGGCTGACGGTCGCTTCGCACTGGCTCCTGACCGGCGCGCTGGTGCCGGCGTCCGACACGCTCACCACCACGCGCCGCATCTGCGAGTTCCTGCCGCCGCGCAACCGGCCGATGCGCCCCATCGCCACCGAGATCCGCGACTGGATCATCGCGCAGATGAAAAGCGAGATCACCGCGATCGACAAGCTCTATCCGAAACTCGGCGCGATGGCCGCGTGCTATTAGTTGCCCCCTCTCCCCGCAAGCGGGGAGAGGCGAAGCGCACCACGCCGTCACCGATGCTCGATCGCCCTGATGGCGCCGCGGAGCTCGGCGAGGCCGCGCAGGCGGCCGATCGCGGTGTAGCCGGGATTGGTGCGCTTGGTGGCGGCGAGATCGTCGAGCATGCGGTGGCCGTGATCGGGGCGGAACACGATTCTTTTGTCGGGCGAGCGCCGCGCGTTCTCCTTCAGCAGCGCCTTGAGCACGGCGACCATGTCGACGTCGCCGTCGAGATGATCGGATTCGTAGAATGACAGGCCGTCCGCCTCGCGCTTGGTCGCGCGCAGATGCGCAAACGCAATGCGCGGGCCGAAGCGCTCGGCCATTTCAGGCAGGTTGTTCTCGGGCCGCACGCCGAGCGAGCCCGTGCACAGGCAGATGCCGTTGGCCTTCGACGGCACGGCGTCGAACAGCGCCTGATAGTCGTCGGCCGAGGAGGCAATGCGCGGCAGTCCAAACAGCGGACGCGGCGGATCGTCGGGATGCAGGGTCAGCGAGACGCCGAGCTGTTCCGCAACGGGGGTGACGCGCTCCAAAAACTCGGCGAGATGCTGTCGCAGGATTTTTGGCGTGATATCGCGGTACGTTTCGAGCCGGTCGCGGAATTGCGGGATCGTCATCGGCTCGGTTGTCGAGCCGGGCAGCGCGCTGGCGATGACCATGACGAGATAGTCGATGTCGGCCTGGCTCATCTGGTCGAACAGCGTTTTCGCGCGCGCTTGCTGCTCCGGTGAATACTCCTGCGCGGCGGCCGGACGCTTAAGGATGTGCAGCTCGAACGCGGCAAAGCGATCCTGGTCGAACCGCATGGCACGAGCGCCGTTCGGCAGCTCCCATTCCAGATCGGTACGGCACCAGTCGACCACGGGCATGAAATTGTAGCAGATGATATTGATGCCGGAAGCGGCCACGGCCTCAAGGCTCGCGATCCACGCCTCGATCGACTTCGTCGCCTTACCGCCGAGCCGCTTGACGTCGTCAGGGATCGGAATCGACTCCACCACTGACCACGTCAGTTGCGAGCGGCCGGGCTGGCCGCGCTCGATGAAGTTCTTGCGCTCCTCGACCGCCTTGCGCGTCCAGGCTTCCCCGATCGGCACCTGATGCAGCGCCGAGACGATATCGCTCGCCCCGGCCTGCCTGACATCGTCGAGCGAGACCGGATCATCCGGCCCGTACCAGCGCCATCCCTCTAGCATCATGGGTCCCTCCGATCAGTTCGCCGTCAGCACGACCTTGACGCTCTGCGAGCGGTCGAGCGCCAGCCGCAGTGCATCGGGCGCGGTCGAGAGCGGCCGTTCCGCCGTGACCAGCGACAGCACGTCGACGCTGCCGGCGCTGATCAGTTCCACCGCCGTCATGAACTCGAAGCCGAAGCGGAACGAGCCGCGCAGGTCGATCTCCTTCGCCATCACAGCGTTCGACGGCGTCGGGATCTGGCCACCGGGCAGATTGCCGATCTGCACCACGACGCCGCCACGCCGGACGATGCCGATCGCACTGGCAAGGCCCGCGGCCGTGCCCGAGACCTCGAACGCGACGTCGTAGGGTCGTGAAGCAGCCTGCGCCTTCAAGCCCTCTTCGCCACCCGATACATTCTCGACATGAGAGGCGCCAAGCCGGCTCGCAAAGGCGAGCGGCGCCGGCGCGATGTCAGCCACCGTGACGTCGGCCATGCCGGCGCGGTGCGCGGCGAGCATGGTCAGAAGCCCGATCGGGCCGGCACCGAAGATGATGCCGCGCTTGCCTTCGATGTTGCCGGCGCGCGCGACCGCGTGCAGGCATACCGAGAGCGGCTCGGCGAGCGCGGCGGCCTGGTAGGACACGTGGTCCGGGATCTTCACGCACTGCGCGGGGATCGCGTCGAAGTAATTGGCGAAGCCGCCCTGCATGTGCGGCGTCTTCGAGGCCGAGCCCATGAAATAGATGTTTTCGCACAGGTTCGGCCGGCCCTCGCGGCAGGCGACGCAATGGCCGCACCAGCGCGACGGGTTGACGGCGACGCGGTCGCCGACCTTCAGGTTGGCGGCGGCGCCGGAGATCTCCACGACTTCGCCCGAGATCTCGTGTCCCAGCACCAGCGGCGACTTCACCACGAAGTCGCCGGTGCGGGCATGGCGGAAGTAATGCATGTCCGAGCCGCAGATGCCGCCGGCGCCGAAGCGGATGCGCACCATGCCTGATGCGAGCTTGTCGAGCGGATGCTCGATCATGCGCAGATCTTCGGGGCCGAACAGGGTTGCGGCGAGAGCAGTCGAGGTCATTTGGAGAGTCCCATGTATTTAGGCAGCCAGAGGGTCAGTTCGGGGATGTAGGTGATCGCGATCAGCGCGAGCATCAGCGGCACCAGCCAGGGCAGGATCGCCACCGTCGTGCGCTCGACCGAGAGCTTTGCCACGCGGGCGAGCACGAACAGCACCATGCCGAGCGGTGGATGCAGCAGGCCGATCATCAGGTTCAGCGTCATGATCAGGCCGAAATGGATCGGATCGATGCCGAGCTTGAGCACGATTGGCAGCAGGATCGGCACCAGAATGGTGATCGCCGCCGTGGTGTCGATGAAGCAGCCGACGAACAGGATCAGCACGTTGGCAAGCGCCAGGAACACCCATTTGTTGTGGGTAATGCTGAGCATCCAGTCCGAGAGCATCTGGGCGGCCTGCGACACCGTCAGCAGCCAGGCGAAGATCGACGCAGCTGTCACGATGAACAGCACCGAGGCCGTGGTCTCGATGGTGTCGAAGGTCGCCTTCGCCACCGTCTTCAAGGTCATGGTGCGGTAGCGCACGAGCCCGAGGAACAGCGACCAGATCACGGCGGCGACCGCGGCTTCCGTCGGCGTGAACCAGCCCAGCGTCATGCCGCCGATCAGGATCACCGGCGCCATCAGCGCCATCACCGCGGAGAAGTCGAAATACCAGTCGATCGCGAGCAGCACGCCGAGCCCGATGACGACCGCCATGTTGGTCGACATGCCGGCGACCACCATCAGCCAGATCGCGAGCGGGAAAGCGAGCACGATGGCGATCTCGAGGCCGGCCGAGCCGAGCTGCGGCCAGGAGAACGGCGTGTCGCTGCCCCATTTGTTCTTGTGCGCGAAGTAGGTGACGGTGGCCATCATCAGAAGCGTCATGACGATGCCGGGAATGACGCCGCCCAGGAACAGTGCGCCGATCGAGACGTTCGCCATCATGCCGTAGATCACGAAGGGCAGCGACGGCGGGATGATCGGGCCGAGCGTCGCGGACGCCGCAGTGACGCCGACCGAGAACTCGGTCGAATAGCCGTGGTCCTTCATCGCCTTGATCTCGATGGTGCCGAGACCGGCGGCATCCGCGATCGCGGTGCCGGACATGCCGGAGAAGATCACCGAGCCGATGATGTTGACGTGGCCGAGGCCGCCGCGCATCCAGCCGACCAGCGCGACGGCGAATTTGTAGATGCGGCCGGTGACGCCGGCGATGTTCATGAGATTGCCGGCCAGGATGAAGAAGGGCACGGCGAGCAGCGGGAAGCTCTCGACACCGGCGATCATGCGCTGCGCCAGCGTGACGTCGGGCGTCACGCCGCTGACCAGGATGTAGAGCAGCGACGACGCGGCCATGGCGATCGCCACGGGAACGCCGAGCAGCATCAGGAGGAGAAAACCACCAAGCAACAGCAGCATGACCTTACCCTTCAAAACCGTCGTAGGCGCCGGGACGTTCGAGGATCGAGTAGCCCTGTCGCAGATGTTGCAACGCCACCTGCACCGAGCGCGCGAACATCAGCACGAAGCCGGCCAGCACGGCGTAATAGACGTAGTCCTTGGGAAGATTGATCGTGGTCATCGACTCGTCGCCGATGATCTGGATGTAGACCCAGACCAGCTTGATGGCGTAGCCGAAGAAGGCGATCCGGATCAGGTCGATGACCGTCGACAGCGTGCGCGCGACGAGATGCGGCAGATAACGGTAGATCAGATCGACCTGGATGTGCCGCGACAGCCGCACGCACATCGATGCGCCGATGAAGACCACGCCGATCAAGCAGTAGGTCGCGATCTCCTCGGTCCAGGCATAGCTGTCGTTGAGGACGTAGCGGGTGAAAAACTGGAGGAAGACGGCGAGCGCCATCACCCAGAAGATCGCCAGCGCCACCCAGTCCTCGAAAGCGTAGATGCCGAGATCGACCTTCGGCGTCGCCTCCTCCTCGAAGGTGTGGGCGATCTCGTCCGCGGTGATCTGCCGGTGTATTTCGGCGGTCGACATGGGGTTACCTCTCTCCAAATCGTCGTTCCGGGGCGACGCGTCAGCGTCGAACCCGGAACCTCGAGATTCCGGGTTCTCGCTTCGCGAGCCCCGGAATGACAGCCACTGCTATTTGACTTCCTGAATCCGTTCCCAATCCGCCTTGCGGTAACCGAAAGTCTCGAACGCGACGTTCTTCAGCACGGTGTCGCGGAACTCGTTCTTGTCGACCTCGGTCACGGTCAAGCCCTTCTCCTTGAAGAAGGCGACCAGCTTGGCTTCGTTCTGCTTGATCTCCGCGGTCGCCTTGGCGGCGGCCTCCTGCGCGACGTCGGTGAATATCTTCTTGTCCTCGTCGGAGAGCTTCTTCCAGAGCGCGCCCGCCACCACCGTGTTGAGGTGGTCGACGATGTGGCCGGTCAGCACGATGTGCTTCTGCACCTCGTAGAACTTCTTGGCCTCGATCGTGGTCAGCGGATTCTCCTGCGCCTCGACGGTGCCGTTCTGCAGCGCGAGATAGACTTCGGCGAACGCGATCGGCGCGGTGTTGGCACCGCAGGCGCGCGGCATCGCGAGATAGGCCGGAACGTCGGGCACGCGCATCTTCAGGCCCTTGAGGTCGGCGCAGCTCTTGATCGGCTTGTTCGACGAGGTCTGGCGCACGCCGTAATAGGTCACGGCGACGATGTGGTGGCCGCTCTTGTCCTCATAGCCCTTGGCGAGCTCCTTGAAGATGTCGCTCTTGGTGTAGGCCAGGAGATGATCGGCGTCGCGGAAGGTGTAGGGATAGTAGGTCACGCCGATCGGCGGGAAGCTCTTGGCCGCGAAGCTCGAGCCGGAGATGATGATGTCGACCGAGCCGAGCGAAAGGCCCTGGTTGATGTCGGCTTCCTTGCCGAGCTGGGACGCCGGATAGACATCGACCGTATAGCGCCCGTTGGTGCGCTTGCCGATCTCCTGCGCGGCCCAGACCGAAGCGGTATGGAACGGCTCAGAGGTCTCGTAGACATGGGCCCATTTCAGCTTGGTCTGCGCCATGCCGGCCTGGGTCGTCGCGAACATCGCCGCGGCCGAGACCGCGAGCATCATCGTCATCTTCTTCAACACTGACTTTTCCTCCATCGTTCAAGTCTGCTTCTTGTTCGCCCGCCTGCAAGGAATGCGGGCCGCCCAATCTCATCGCCGCCGCGCGCTGCCGCTCTTGGCTTGCTTCTTGGCCTGTTTTTCGGCCTGCTTCTTCGGCGCCCGTTCTGGTTTTGCCGGCGTTTCCGGAGATCGTGCCGGGGACGATCCTGCCGCGGCCACGGCGCCGAAATTCTGCGCAAAGCGCTCCTGCGAGCGCGCCAGGTGATTGCGCATCGCCTCGCGCGCGGCGTCCGGATCATGCGCGGCGATCGCGTCGCGCACGGCGCGATGCTCGTCGAGCGCGGTGCGCCAGGTGCCCGGGTTCTCGAAATAATGCGCAAGCTGCGCGAAATAGGGATTGAGGCGCTGGTCGAACAGCTCGCCGACCACGCGCACCAGGACGGCATTGCCGAGACTTCCGGCGATCGCGACATGGAACGCGCGGTCGTGGACCATCGAGGCTTCGCCGGGGTGCTCGACATTCTCCATCGCGAGAAGCGACGCGTCGATGCGCGCGACGTCGTCCTTGGTCGCGACGCGCGCGGCCTGCTCGGCGATGGCGCTTTCCAGGAATTCTCGGGCGCGCAACAGCTCGAACGGCCCCTCGATGACGGAAGCGGTCGCAGGCGCCGCAACGGCCGCGGGCTCGATCACATAGATGCCGGACCCGACGCGGATGCGCAGGCGGCCTTCGACCTCGAGCGCGATCAGGGCTTCGCGCACCGTCGGCCGCGACACCTTGAGCTGCTCGGCGAGCTCGCGCTCGGTCGGCAAGCGGCTGCCGACCGCGTACTCGCCGCTGTCGATCAGGCTTCGCAATTGATCGGCGACCTGGCGATAGAGCCGTCTCGCCTCCACAGCTTCCAGCGGCACGCTGGTCCTCCCCGAAAGGGTCGCGCGGGGTCGTCCAAACCCGCCGCCCGCCAATTTTGGATAATTGGCCTTACCAATTGACCGGAGCATTGACCGAGGACGGGCGCCATGTCAAGCAGCCGCCAAAGACAGGGAGAGACGACCATGCGCCATAATTCAACGCGTCTTGGCCGCGCCAATCTTGACCGGCTGCCGCCGGCCATCCGCCGCCCGGCCTATGACCGATCGCGCGTCACGCCCGGCATCGTGCATCTCGGGCTCGGGGCCTTTCATCGCGCGCATCAGGCCGTCGTCATCGACGATTGCCTTGCCACCGGGGCCGCATCCTGGGGCATCGTCGGCGCGAGCCTGCGCAGGCCGGACACGCGCGATGCCCTCGCCCCGCAGGATCATCTCTACACCGTTGCCGTTCGTGCCACTGAGGGCACCGAGCATCGCGTCATCGGCGCGCTGCTCGACAGCGTCGTCGCACGCGAGAACCCGGCGCTGCTGATCGAGCGGATGGCCGATCCCGCCATTCGCATCGTCTCGCTCACCGTCACCGAGAAAGGCTATTGCCATACGCCGCAGACCGGCGATCTCGACGAGCGGCACCCGGACGTCGTGCACGATCTCAACAATTTTGACGCGCCGCGCTCGGCCCCCGGCTTCATCGTGGCCGCGCTGGCGCGCCGCCGGGCGCAGGGGCTTGCGCCCTTCACCGTGCTGTGCTGCGACAACCTCGCCGCCAACGGCCACACCGTGCAACGGATCGTGACGCAGTTCGCGGCGCTGCGCTCGAAGGATCTCGGCAAGTGGATCGCGGATACCGCAGCCTTTCCCTCGACCATGGTCGACCGCATCGTGCCGGAGACGACGGATGCCGACCGCGATGCGGTGTCATCCGCGCTGGGCTTCCGCGACGCCTGGCCCGTGATGACCGAGCCCTTCACGCAATGGGTGGTCGAGGACTGCTTCGCGGCGGGCCGGCCCGATCTTGCCGTCGCGGGCGTCGAGCTCGTCACCGACGTCAAGCCGTTCGAGCTGATGAAGCTTCGGCTGCTCAACGCCAGCCATTCCGCGCTCGCCTATCTCGGCTATCTCGCCGGCTACGAGACCATCGCCGACACCATGCAGGATCCGCACTTCGCGCGTCTCGCCGCGCAGGTGATGGAAGAGGCCGCGGTGACGCTGACGATGCCGGCGAGCACCGACCTTGCCGCCTATCGCGCCTCGCTGCTCAAGCGCTTCGCCAATCCGGCGCTGCATCACCGCACCTGGCAGATCGCGATGGACGGCTCGCAAAAGCTGCCGCAACGCCTGCTCGGCGCGATGCGGGATCGCCTCGCCAAGAACCTGCCGATCGCGACGCATGCGCTCGCGGTGGCCGGCTGGATGCGCTACGTCACCGCGCGCGACGAGCACGGCCGCGCCATCGACGTGCGCGATCCCCTCGCCGGCGAGTTCGCAGGCTTGGCGCGCGAGGCGGGCCCTGTCGCCGAACGGCTCGCGCCCGCACTGCTCGGGGTCGGACAAGTGTTCGGGCCGCTGGGTGCCGAGCCGCGCCTGCGCGAGGCCGTGATCGCGGCGCTCGGCCGTCTCTATACGGACGGCGCGCGGCGGGCAGTGGAGACGCACGTTTCTGCGTGACCACAAACTGGGCAGTAATGCTGCACTGCGGTCCAAATCGAACGCAAAGTCGACGGAAGTCGCGCTTGATTTTTGCCTGTCATTGCCTCACCCGAGAGCCATGGCAAAGGACAGCAAGGTCATCGCCGCGAACGCGGCCTTCTACGCCGCCTTTTCAACGGGCGACTTCGCCGGAATGGAACAGATGTGGGCGGATGACGACGCCATCTCCTGCATCCATCCCGGCTGGCCTGCGATCATCGGGCGGGCGACCGTGATCGGGAGCTGGCGCGACATCCTGCAAAATCCGGAGCGGCCGCAGATCGTCTGCGCCGAGCCGCAGGCCATCGTCGACGGCGACTGCGCGCGCGTGCTCTGCATCGAGATCGTCGACGGCACCGCCTTGGCCGCGGCCAACCATTTTCGCCGCGTCGGCGACGACTGGCGCCTGGTTCACCATCAGTCGAGCCCGATTGCGCAGATTGTCGAGCAGGCTGAAGACGATAGAGCGAGTCACCGCGTCCACTGAAGGCGGCAGGCCCGCCGGCCCGTTCTACTGTGCATGGGGTTGTTTTTCAGTTTTTTAGTTGGCGACCTCATCGAAGCCCCGACAGATCGTCCAGCACGAACCGCGCCGCGCCGAAATCATCGTCCCGGAAGAACATGCTGCGGGTGATCAGAACCGGGATGTTCGCCCGCGATGCCGCAATCAGGCCGTTGGCGGAATCCTCGATTGCGACGCAGTCGGAGGCCTCCAGCGTCAGCCGCGCCAGGACTTCGAGATAGACATCCGGCGCAGGCTTCTTGTAGCGGACGTCGTCGCCGGCAACGATCGCATCGAAGTCCGCGGCCCAGCGCATCCCCAGCGCCCGCGACAGCAGCGCATCGATGTTGCCGTGCGAGGTGGTGGTCGCGATCGCAAGCCGCTGGCCACGCGCCTTCGCCGCGGTCAGAAGGTCCGTCACGCCCGGCCGCAGCGGGCAACAGCCGGTCTCGATCAGCTCGGCGTAATGCGCGGTCTTGACGCGGTGGAGCTCGGCGATGTCTTCGTCTGACAATGGCCGGGCAATCCGCAGCCGAGCGTGGTGAGCGCGAATTCGCTCCTTGCCGCCTGTCACCCGCAGCAGGTCCTTGTAGACGGCGCGGTCCCAATGCCAGTCGAGACCGTGGCGGACAAAGGCATGGTTGAAGGCCTGCCGATGCAGTTCCTCCGTCTCGGCCAGGGTGCCGTCGACATCGAAGATCAGCGCGGCCGCGCGCCGGATCAGCTCCGCGGCGTCCAATGGCGCTATGGCGGTCGCTTCTGCCTGCATGATCGACGCTTCCTCATGACGTCTCAGTGACGAGCGATCATCGCTTGCACTGGCGGGCGCGTAAAATTGCAATATCTTTTGCCGGACCCAAAAATCCCTTATGAGCGGAGGCGCGCAGCTGGCGCGACGGGAACTCCGACCTGCACGGGAGAGGCATGCGGCTCTTCATTCTAGGCTTCGGCTACAGCGCCAGGCATTTCGTCCGCAGATTCGGCGGCACGTTCTCGCACATCGCCGGCACGGTGCGCGATCCCGCGAAACGGGATGACCTTGCAGGCATCGAGGTGCATCCGTTTTCCGGCAGCCTTCCGGCCCGCGAGACGGCTGAACGTATCAACGACGCCGATGTCCTTCTCATCTCGATCCCGCCCGGCAGCGCCGGCGATCCCGCAATCGCGGCCTGCGCGGACGTGCTGGCGGCGGGCCGTCAGCGCAAGATCATCTACCTGTCCACGATCGGCGTCTATGGCGATCACGCAGGAAGCTGGGTGGACGAAAGCACGCCGCCGCAGGCCGCGCTCGACCGCACACGCATGCGGCTCGCAGCGGAGCAGGCCTGGACGGATATCGGGCGCGGCGATGTCGCGATCCTGCGGCTTGCAGGCATCTACGGTCCCGGCCGCAATGCGCTGGTGACGCTGCGCGCCGGAACGGCCCGGCGCATCATCAAGCCCGGACAGGTCTTCAACCGCATCCACGCCGACGACATCGCAAGCGCGATCATGGCCGCGATTCGTCACCAGGGCAGCGGCACCTGGAACGTCTGCGACGACGAGCCCGCGCCGCCGCAGGACGTGATCGCCTATGCCGCCCAGCTCATGGGCGTCGCGCCGCCGCCCGAAGAGGCGTTCGAGACCGCCGAGATGTCGGCGATGGCGCGCAGCTTCTATGCCAGCAGCGCCCGCGTCTCCAACGCGAAATTGAAGCGCGAGCTCGGCGTCACGCTGGCCTATCCGACCTACCGCCACGCCCTGGATGCACTGTGGCGCGCGGGCGAAGGACGATAGGATCCACCTCCGACGCCTCCCAGACATGCCCTGCCTGCGCTTGACTTCGCCCCAGTGCGATCGTGATCTAGGTGCCGCGCGAGCCACAACGAAACGAGCTCGCCTTGGGAGGATACAATGAAGAAGACGATCGCCATGATCGCGGCGGCGGCTGCCGTCATCGCATTCGGTGCAGCGCGCGCCGCACCGCTGCCCGAAGCCAATCCTGACGACGCCGGTTTCTCGAAGCAGGGTCTTGCACGGCTCGACAGTTTCTTCGCCCGCGAAATCGCCGCAAAGCGCGTGCCCGGCGCCGTCGTCGCAGTGGCGCGTGACGGCAAGCTCGTGCACTACAAGGCCTATGGCCTGCTCGATCCGGACAAGGGCACGCCGATGCCGGTCGACGCGATCTTCGCGCTGGCCTCGATGACCAAGCCGATGGCCGCAGTCGCAGGCCTGACGCTGATGGAGAAGGGCCAGTTGCCGCTCCAGGCCAGGCTGTCCGACTACTATCCCGGCTTTGCCGACATGAAGGTCGGCGTTCAGCAGGCCGACGGCTCGCTCAAGCTCGAGCCGCAGGCCTCGCCGATCTTCATCCACGATCTCTACCGGCATACGTCCGGATTGATGTATGGCGGTCGCCCGGACAGTTCGAGCCCGGTGGCGCGGCAATACCCTGATGGCGTCGCGCCGGCGATCGAAGGCGACACGCAGGCCTTCGTCGACCGCATCACAAAGCTGCCGCTGGCGCATCAGCCCTCGACCGAGTTCGAATACGGCTTTTCGATCGATGTGCTCGGCGCCGTCGTCGAGAAGGTGAGCGAACAGCGGCTCGGCGACTATCTCGCCGCCAATGTGTGGCTGCCGCTCGGCATGAAGGACGCGACCTTCCACCCGACCGACGCGCAGCGCCCTCGCCTCGCCCGCCCGTTCGCCAACGATCCGCTGACGGGGAAGCCGCAAGCCATCAAGCTGCTGGACACGCCGACCAGGTTCGACTGCGGCGGCGCCTGTTCGTTCGCGACGGTCGGCGACTACATCCGCTTCGGGCAGATGCTGCTCAACGGCGGCGAGCTCGACGGCCAGCGCATCCTCGGCCCGAAGACCGTGCATCACATGACGACCAACCATCTCGGCCCCGAGATCAAGAACAACGTGGCGGTCATCGAGCCGCATCGCGCCGGTTTCGGCTTTGGCCTCGCGGTTGCGGTCCGCACCGGCGAAGGGGTGTCGTCGGTCCCCGGCAACCCCGGCGAGTTCACCTGGAACGGCGCGTTCGGAACGCAGTTCTTCTGCGATCCCAGGGAGCGTCTCGTCGTCGTGGTGGGAACGGCGGCGCCCGGTGAGCTCAGGAAATACTATCGCGAGCAGGTCCAGGACATCGTCTATGGCGCGATGGTGAAGTGAGATCGGCACGCTGAAACAGAAAGGGCGGCCGTGCGGGCCGCCCTCTTGAATTGCTTGAGCATGATCTTGTCGGAAAACCGCTGCACACTTTTCCGGATCATGCTCCGGCGTCAGCTCAGGACGCCATATTTCTTGAACCAGGCCTCGGCCTGCTTCCAGGCATCTTCCGCGGCGTCCTTGCGGTAGCTGCCGCGGTAGTCGGCATGGAAGCCGTGCGGCGCTTCGGGGTAGATCTTGAATTCGGCCGTCTTCTTGTTCTGCTCGAGCGCCGCCTTGAGCTGCTCGACCTGCGCAACGGGAATGCCGGTATCGGCGCCGCCATAGAGGCCGAGCACCGGCGTCTTCATCTCGGGTGCGAGCTGGAGCGGGCTCTTCGGCCACAGTGGATTGGCGGGGTCGACCACCGTCCCATAGAAGGCGACACCAGCCTTGAGAGTACCGCCGTGAGCGGCATATTCCCAGACGGTGCGCCCGCCGCGGCAGAAGCCGATGATACCGAGCTTGGCGGTATCGCCGCCCTGCGATCCCGCCCACGCCACCGTCGCGTCGAGATCGGACAGTAGCTCGGCGTCCGGCTTGGCATTCACGACCGCCAACAGATCCTTGATGTCGGTCACCTTGGTCAGGTCGACGCCCTTGCGGAAGTAATAGTCGGGCGCGATTGCGAATGCGCCGAGCTTGGCCAGGCGCCGCGTCACGTCCTTGATGTATTCGTGCAGGCCGAAAATCTCCATCGCCACGATGATCACCGGCGCCTTGGTGTTGCCGGCGGGGCGGGCGAAATAGGCAGGCATCTCCTCGGAGCCGACCTTGATCCTGGCGTCGCCGGCCTGGAGGCCCTTGGTATCCGTCGCGATCACCTCGGCACGGACGGGACCTGCCGCAAGCGTGTAGCCAGCGGCGACGGCCGCGGTCGCGCTCATGAATCCGCGGCGCGAGACTGGGGCAACTTTCGTCAGCCCGACGACGTCGGATGTCATGATCGTTTCGAAACTCATCAGTCTATTCCTTCCTGCTGCCTGGTACCCCCGGGGGCGACGCATTCGCCAATAGTTGCCGAGGAAACGCAAATCACCAGCCTGCGAGCATGCGGTCTTCAGGCGTGTCCCTGACGCCGCTCCCCCATGTCCTGCCTGAGCTGAATCGAGACTGGCCGGCGATCGTCCGCGCAAGGCCACGCGCAAGCTTTCCGGATTTGATCGTGTGCCCGATTTAACCGCGTGGCTGCGCTGCGGCGCAACATCCATTAACCGAAAATAGGGGTTCTTCCGCCGCGCCTCACGCGGTCAGAAGCTGCAGACACTCCGCCCCCTCGCGCAATTCGAAACGAATCGCCGCAACAAATGGGCTGCATGGTGGCCGCAACGACACATCATGTTGCCGGGATGTTGCGCGCTGTCGGAATCCCGCACGCGAGCCGCCGTCATTTGACTGAAATTTTCAGAAGAGTTGAGCCGCGCGGTTTACTCGAACTTTCTTTGTGACGCTCTAGTTCCACGGCCGGAAGTTCCATCTCCGGAAACGGAGGACGTCTTCCCAGTGGGCGCGCCGTCCGACCAAGGATCGCCCGCGGGTTTCATTCTCGTCCACCCCGATTGCGCTCCCCCGAAGGCTCAGTTGAATAAGGCTTTATCCGACTTGGAAGTGAAATGAATTTGGCTCGCGAATCGATTGAACTGTTGGAGCAGGTCGCACGAATCCTCTGGTTCGAAGGCACCAAGCACGGCTTGCGCGATCGCGAGTGGATGGCGCTGCGCTTCCTCTCCCGCGCCAACCGGTTTTCCCGCACGCCCTCGGCGCTCGCGAGTTACGTCGGCACCACGCGCGGCACCGCCTCGTTCATCATCGGTGAGCTGGAACGGCTCGGCTATCTCGAGCGAAAGCGCTCGGCCAAGGACAAGCGGTCGGTGATGCTGAGCGTTACGCAGCCGGGCAAGAAGTTCCTGGCGCGCGATCCCGTTAACGTTCTCGTCGAGGCGATTGCCGTGCTCGACGACGAGGCCAAGATCCGCTTCCGCGACGCGCTCCGCCACGTGCTGGACCAGTCGGACGCGGCCGAGCAGCGGCACCATACCGACGTCTGCAAGCGCTGCATCTTCCTCCGGGAAGATCGCACCGCGGCGGACGGCAAGACGACGGTCGAGTTCAGCTGCCGCCTGTTTCGCGCGCCAATCGCGGAGCCGGAGGTCGATCTGCTATGCACCAGCTTCGAGCATCACCGCCAATAGAGGCGGCGCTCGATCACGGCGTTGCCTTGCGCGACGAGTAGATCACGCCCCCGCTGGATTCGACCACAAGGCGCCCGTTCTCGTTCCGGATCTCCTCGATGCGGCCAAGGCCGGGCACCTGCTGCCCCAGCACGGCCTCGATGACGCCGTTCGGGCTTTGCAGGATCGCAATCCCCTCATAGGCCTGGCGCACCGACCAGCCCTTGACCACCTTCCGCGGCATTGATGCGCGCTCGGAGGGAGACACCGAGCCCGTGACATCGGGCGCTGCGAGCGAAGCCATCATCGGCGCGGCCTGCGACGACGGCTGCGATTGCGCCACTGTCGGCGCCGGAGCCTGGGCTTGCGCCTGGGCGAGCTTGTCGAGCTTGACCGTCGAGGACGAGCTCACCCGCTCGATGCGGTCCAGATTCTCGGCAAACCTGCCGAAGCGATCGTTGGTCGCCTTGCTCGATTGATCGACCGCGGTGCGCAGGCCGTCGAGATTTTCGGACACGCCCGACACCTGCTTGCGCAGCTGGGCGACCGTCTCGCGCAGATTCCTGATCTCCGTATTGGCTGCGACATTGTTCTGGGCGGGCTGCGTGGTGAGATAGGCGATCACACCGGTGCAGGCGCAGACCACCAGGATGGCGGCGACCGCCAACGTTGCGAGCGGCGCGACCCAGGTCGGACGGGGCGGCGGCGGCTTGGCCACGATCACGGCCGGCTTCATCACGACCGGCGCGGGCTTGGGTATCGCCATCTTGTCGAGGCGCGCCTTGGCGCGAATGCGCTTCAGCCCCTCGAGCGCCTCTTTCGCCAGCGCTTCGTCGCTCGCCGCAGCCGACGCACGCTTTGCGCTCGCGGCAGGCTTGGCTGTTTGCGTCGCGCTGTCCCTTGTATTGCGTGGCTCCGGAGCCGGCTTCGCCGCCGAGGAAACGTCAGCGGTCTCGTTGGGACGAGCTTTTCCATCGGACAACATGCGAGAATGCTCCGTTCGGTTAGATCTATCGAACGACGAATTTATTTGTCGAAGCTTGCCCGAAACGTGCGCATCGAAAACTTTTCATGACGCACGATGCGACGTCGCATGAGTCAAACGCGTCACGCACGTGGCGAGAGTGCGACTCGAAAGACACACCCTCGCCAAGATTTCGCCAAGCTGGAGTCGCCTCGCCACACATGAGTCGAATTGTCGCATGTGGAAAACCGGTGGAGAGAGTCAATCCGGGGTTGAAAACCCCTCCATACGCCTACCCCGCAGCACCACCCGAAATAGCTGTGATTATACAGGGATGCGGAACTATAGATCCGTCACGGTGCAAAACTAGTTCAAAATCCAAATCAACTGATGCGATTGAATATATCAAGAAACAACTCGAAACAAACCAACAGCATCAAACACACATAGCAATCGCTTTGATGCGCGCGCTTGATCGGAAATCGGCAATTGTTACGGTCCTATCCAAGTGATTCTCGCCAGTTGGCGAGGAGATCGGCAAGGTTCAGTAGCGTTCGGACGCGATAAGCAACTTGGCGCAACTGTTCTAGGTCGCTGTCTCAATCCGCTCCGCGAGGTGATCCGTAAGACACCCGCCGAGCCTCACGCAGTAAGCGTTCAGTATCGAGTCGAAGTAACAGGCCCGCGGAAAACGCAGGCACTGAATGCGTAGGGCTGCCCGCGAATATCGAAACCATAACAACGGTTCGCGGGATGGAAATATCGTCAAACAGCATGGTCGCCGAGCCGGGCATCACAACAACCAACCGGCCGCGATAAGTGCGAAACAGGGGCGAAAGACTGATGTATATTATCGTTGATGATCGTGAGAGCGTCACGAACAGCTACGTTGGAGGGCTCGTTCGCGAAGGCGTATCGTCGATCGGCTTCTCCTCCGGAGAATTCTGGGACTGGCTGCAATCTGCGAGTGAATCGGACCTGGCAGCGGTCGACGCCTTCCTCCTCGGGGATTGCGACGCCCGCGGAAGCCTGCCGCGGGCGATGCGCAAGCGCTCCTCGGCTCCCATCATCGCCATGAGCGGCCAGAAGATGCTCAAGAACACGCTGGAGCTGTTCGAATCGGGCGTTGACGACGTCGTGTACGTGCCGATTCACCTGCGCGAGATCCTCGCCCGAACGGCCGCGATCGCGCGCCGCCGGGTGGGCGAGTTGCCGAGACCCTGCGAGACCAGGATCCAGGTCTTCTTCAACGGGCGCGACCCCGAGATCGCGGGCCACGCCCTCACCCTGCCCCGCCGTGAATTGCGTATTCTCGAATATATGGTCAGCAACCACGGCAAGTGGATCACCAAGACGCAGATCTTCAACGCGGTCTACGGCATCTTCGAGTCGACCTTCGACGAGAGTGTGATCGAGAGCCACGTCAGCAAACTGCGCAAGAAGCTCCGCGACCGCCTCGGCTTCGACGCGATCGTGGCCCGGCGTTATGTCGGATACCGCCTCAACATTCCCGCCGGCGAGACCGTCGACGTGCCGATGCAGGAGCTCGACGAGGTCGGCATCCTCCTCAACCGGGCGCACATCGCCCCGGCGGCCTATCCGGCCGGTAACTGACGCGGCTGAGCGCTGCCGCGAAAAACGACAACGGCCTCTGCGGAGCACCTTCGCAGAGGCCGTTGTACTTTCGGCGGCTGAGACGGCAGAACGCAAGGCCCCGAGGCGCGAGGCGCCGCCATACCAAAGCGCTGCGAGATCGGGGGCGCGCTTTGGTTTCCTGGTCGAGCATCCTTCCGGAAAGCCGCTTCGCGCCTGTCCGGACCGTGCGCTAGGGTTTCTGCTGGAATTCTTCCTTCGAGACGTAGTTGAAGTCCTCGACCAGGACGTCCTGGACCACGTCGGCCTGCATCCGCTCGTTGACGCGCTGCTTGATGCCCGTCGTGAGGATGGAGAGGTCGTAGCGCGCGAGCTTCCTGAAATCGAGGCGGTCGTCGGCATAGATCCTGCGGAAGGCCTCGTCGACGACGAACGGCTCCGGCGGAACGTTGAGCTGATGCATGGTCCGCGCCTCCACGGTGTAGACGAAGCGCGCGACGATGTAACCCTGCACATTGCCGTTCTCGACCATGGGCACGCTCAGCGCCCGCGTCTTCTGGTATTGGAGCCCGTCGAGATATGCGTCCTTTGCCGGCAGCAGGCTGCCGTTTTCCTTCCAATAGGCCACGGCGTAGCTCGTGCCTGCCGTGAGGATGCAGACCCAGAGCCCGGCAAGCACGAGTCTGATCATTTTCCGTCCTGCGTTGCGCGACCGGTATAGGTGCCGTCCGAATCGGCATCCTTGATTGCCTTGACGATGATGGTCGCGACCTCGCGCACCGCGTCGTAATGCATTTCGAGGATGGAACGATTCCGCTCCAGCTTCTCGCGCAGCCGCTGGACCTCCTCGGTGATCTCGACCTCGCTGCCGAGATGCATCCGCGCCCGCATCAGGCGGACGAACTCGAGCATGCTCCGGCTCTTGCGGGCGCTGAAATCGTCGAAATCGATCTTCTTGCCCGTCGCGAGCGCAACCGTCTCCTCCTCGACGATACTCTCGAGCCTGCGGATCGCCGCCAGCAGGCCGCGCACTTCGTCCGCTCTCGCCGCCTCGGCCCTGTCGACCACCGCCTCGCCGCCGACATTCGGCAGCAGCACGGGCAACAGCGCATTGCTCGATGCCGCTTCAACCGTCATCGCCTCGGCGTCCACGACCGGCTGCTCCATCACCAGGACCGCCGCGCCTTCTTGTGCCTGCATTGGAAATTCACCCCTCAACTTCTGTCACCCATTCCTCGGATCATCATCCGGCCTTCCCCGTCACGTCCGGCCCCGCCGGATGCGCGCCGGCAAGCTGCCTCGCAATGCCGATGCCCTTGCCCTTCGCGAGCTGGTTGCCGAGTTGCTCCGCCAGCATCGACTTCCAGACGCTGCCGGCGGTCCCCTTGCCGAAGAGTTCCTCGGATTCCTTCGGCAGCATCGTCTCGACGAAGGTCTGGAGGATGAACGCCTCGAACTTCCGATAGACCTCGCCGGACGCTGGCGCCTTGATCACCTGCACCGGCGCCCCGTTCACCGCACCCGACTGCGCTTCGGAAACCTTCGCCGCGGATTGATCGGCACCAGCCGCCGCGGCCTTGCCGGCCTCCGCGTCCATCGTCGCGGCGAAATCGGCGGCGGATGATTTCAGCGCATCGAGCTTCGCGGTCGCCGCGCGTTGCGTCACGGGATCGGCGGCCTCGATAACGTCGAGAACAAGGTCGGGTGTCGCTGTCACGATCATGTCTTGTTCCGGCTGGCTGGCCGTGGCGTCCACTCGCGCACGGTGAGGCTTGTTCCCGTCATCTCCTCGAGCGAGCGCTTCTCCGCCTCGCGAAGCTTGTCCGCGAGCGCCGCCTTGGCGACTTCCTCGAGCTGTTTCACGCGCCGGCTCTCCGCACGAACCTGGTCGAGCTGCCGCGAAGCCTGCTCATTCACGGCGCGCGCGCCGACGCTCGTCCTGTTGAGGCGCCGCGCGATCGACGCGCTCGACGACCCCGCCGGCGGCTTGCCCTCGTTCAGCGCCCCGACCAGCCATTCCTGTTCGTCCTGCAGGCTGCGCTCCTGCTGCCGCAAGTGCGCGAGCTGCCATTCGGACAGCCGGAGCTGGAGCTTCACGAGCGAGACCATCCGACCGAGCTTGTCTGCGCGCGACTTCATGACGGTCATTCCGCCAACCAGGACGAGACGCCGAGCATGAATTGCGTCAGGAGCTCGTCGCTGGTGAGATAGAGCAGCAGGAAGCCGCCGAACAGCACGAACGGCACGGAGATGAAGTAGACGGGAATCGCCGGCGTCAGCTTGTTGATCAGGCCGACCGCGAGGTTGACGATGACCGAATAGACGATGAACGGGCTGGCGATCCGCAGCGTCAGCACGAACGCCTCCGACAGGCGGCTGACCAGCTGGTCGAGCGCCATGCTGCCGCCGAGCCTCGCACCGGGATGCCAGACGTCGTAGGAGTTCATCAGCCCGCGCAGCACCTGCCAGTGCTGGTCGGTCATGAAGAACAGCGTGGTGACGGACGCCATGATCAGCGGCACCAGGGCCGGCGCCGGATCGGTGTCGCCGATCGGCGTGCCCGGGATATTGCTGAGCCCGATCGCGCTTGCCATCACGGTCGCCATGGTCTGAAGCGCCAGGAAGAACACGCGCCCGCCGAGGCCGATGACGCTTCCGACCAGGACCTCGGAGCCGATCAGGAGTGCCAGCGTCAGCGGCGCCGCTTGGTCCGTCAGAGGTTTCAGGACCGCGATCAGGATTGGCGTCAGTGCAAACGTCGTGACGAGCGCGATGAACAGGCGGACCTGGGCCGGAACGTTGACGCTGGAATAGCCGGGCACGAACATCAGGCAGGCGCCGATCCTGCAGAACACGATGAAGGTCACCAGCACGCTGTCGGCGAGGCTGCTGATCACGATATGGCTCCGAGCGCTCTGATCTCGGCGCTGCGCGCGACCTCCACATGCGACAGGACCGGCAGTGTCGGGAACACCCGTTCCAGGATCATCCGGACATAGGGACGGGCCTCCGGGGTCACCGCCAGCACCACGCTGGTGCCGTTCTCGGTGAACTTGCGGATCGCCGCGCTGGCTTCCGTCGCGAACTGCTCGATCAGGCGCGGATCGGCGTCGAATTCGACGACGTCCCCCTTGGGGTCGCGCTTCAGGCTCTGGTGGAAGGCGAGATCCCAGCGATTGCCGAGGCGGACCACGTTGAGCACGCCGTTGTCGGAGAGGTCGCCGCAGATCTGCTGGGCAAGCCGCGTGCGGACATGCTCCGCCACCTGTTCGGAGCGCCGCACATGGGGCGCGATCTCCGCGATCGCCTCGAGGATCAGATGGAGATTGCGGATCGACACGCGCTCGGCCAGCAGGATCTTCAGGATCGCCAGCAGGCCCGAATAGGAGATCTGTGACGGGCAGAGATCCTCGATCAGGCGCTTGTATTCGGGATCGAGCCGGTCGAGCAGCCCGCGCATGTCCTTGTAGGACAGGAGCTGGGCGAGATTCGCCCTGATCACCTCGCTCAGATGCGTGAGCAGAACCGACAGATTGTCGACCGGTTTGCAGCCCTGTCGCTTGACTTCGTCGGTGAAAGCCTCCGTCACCCACAGCGCCTTCATGCCGAAGGCGGGTTCGATCACCTCCTCGCCGGGCACGTCGGGCTTGCCGTCCTTGTCGACCAGCACCAGCACCTCGCCGAGCCTGAGCTCGCCATGCGCGACGCGGGTGTCGTGGATCCGGATCTGGTATCCCTTGGGATCGATCGACAGATTGTCGGTGAGCTTGATCTCGGGAATGACGAAGCCGTACTGCTTGGCGAACTTCTTGCGGATCTTGGCCACGCGATGGCCGAGCTCGGTGCGCGATCCCAGCAGATGGACCGAAAGATGACCGCCGAGCGCCAGCTCGATCTCGGCGGTCTTGAGCGATTCCTTGACCGATTCCTTGGCCGCGGTCTGGGCGCGCTCGTCGGCCTTGCGCGCATCCTCTTTCCGATCCCGCGCCGCCTGACGCCTGGGCAGCGTGTAGCCGACGAAGGCCATGACGCCGCCGAGCAGCACGAACGGCGCCATCGGCAGCCCCGGCATGATGGCGAGCACGAACATCATCAATGCGGCGGCCGACACCGCGCGCGGATAGCCGCTGAGCTGCCGCAGCACGGCCTGCTCCGCCGAGCCCCTGGTGCCGCCCTTGGAAACAAGCAGGCCCGCCGACAGCGACACGATCAGCGCCGGCATCTGCGACACCAGGCCATCGCCGACAGAGAGCTTCGTATAGACGTCGGCGGCGCGCGACAGCGTCAGGCCGTGATGGGTGACGCCGATGATGATGCCGCCGAAGATGTTGATCGCGGTGATGATCAGGCCGGCGATGGCATCGCCGCGGACGAATTTCGAAGCACCGTCCATGGCGCCGAAGAACGCGCTCTCCTCTTCGAGCTCGCGGCGCCGGCGCTGGGCCTCCTTGTCGTCGATCAGGCCCGCGGACAGGTCCGCGTCGATCGCCATCTGCTTGCCGGGGATGGCGTCCAGGGTGAAACGGGCGCCGACTTCCGCGATACGCGTAGCACCCTTGGTGATCACGACGAAATTCACCGTGACCAGGATCGCGAAGATGATCAGGCCGATGACGAAGTCGCCGCCCATGACGAATTTCGAGAAGCCGGCGACGACATGGCCCGCGGCCTGTTCGCCCTCCCCGCCGCGCGACAGGATCAGGCGGGTGGTCGCGACGTTGAGCGCCAGCCGCAGGATCGTTGCGATCAGCAGCACGGTCGGGAATGCGGAGAAGTCGAGCGGCCGCTGGATCCACAGCGCGACCATCAGGATCAGCGCCGACAGCGCGATCGAGAACGCCAGGCCGAGATCGATCAGGATCGGCGGTATCGGCAGGAACAGGATCGTGAGCATGGCCACGATGCCGCCCGCAAAAAAGGCATCCGCCCCGAGTCGTCGCGGGTTTGGCAGGCTAGCAGCTAACGTATCGGCCATGGGTCACCGGCAGAGGGTCCGCCCGGTAATCTGCCGTGCAAAGCTTACGCGAGGGTGGTGGCCGGTCGGCCCGCGGGATCAGAAGCCGCGCTCGATATGCGAATAGACCATCTCGGTAAAGGTGGAGAGATGCGCGCCGATGAAGGAGCCGGAGATCGCGACGACCACCAGGATGACGATGATCTTCGGAACGAAGGTCAGCGTGACCTCCTGGATCTGGGTCAGGGCCTGGATCAGTGCAATGATGGTGCCGACCAGCATCGCCGCGCCGACGGCAGGCCCCGAGGCGACGATAATGGTCCAGATCGCCGCCTGGACGATGTCGAGGGCGTCTCTCTCGTTCATGACTGGCTGATCGTGAGGCCAGGCCCGACCGCGACTTTCGTGCCGTTCTCGAGGGTCGCGACGGAGCCGTCGCTGTTGATGGAGATCGACTTGACCTTGCCTGAGAAGGTCGCTCCGGTCGCGTCGGTGAAGCTGACGGTCTTTCCGATCAGCCCGTCGGCCTGCGACAACGACTGCGAAGACAGCAGCGCATCCAGCTTGGTGTTGGTCTGCATGGCCTGCTCGACCGTCGAGAGTTGGGCGAACTGGCTCATATATTGCGAGGTATCCATCGGATTGGTCGGATCCTGGTTCTTCATCTCGGCGACGAGAAGTTGAAGAAAGGTATTGTAGTCGACGCTATTGCTCGACGTGGACGTCGTGGAGCTGGTCGAACTGGACGACTTGCTGGTGCTGTCGGTCGCGCTGGTGACGTTCATGTAGCCTCTCCGCTGTCAGGCAGCCTCGAATGGGATGTCGGTGGCGACGCCGGCCAGGATAGCCTGCTCCACCGGGAACAGCGCCCGGATCCGCTTCAGCGCCTCGAAGTAACGGGTTGCCCCGACCAGCTCGTCGATCGCGACAAGCCCGTCCAGCATCTCGCGGCTTTCGCACACCGCAACCAGGGCCGCGTGATGCTGGCCGTAGAGCGCCGAGGCATCGCGGACATCGGTGGGGTTCATCAGCATGAGCTGGACGATGAAATACAGCTGCCGCATCGCCGTGGTGGCGTCGGAGGCCTGCATGATCTGCCCCTCGAGCAGAAACATCACGTCGTTGACGAGCTCGACGGAGACCTTGCGGTCCACGCGCAGCACCGCACCGTTGATGTAGATCCGTTCGCCCGCCCGCAAGGAGATCTTCATTAAAGTGCGTCTCGGATCAGGCGGTTGATTTCGATGAGCTGCATCACGTCGCCCGACTTCTCTTCGCGAAGGCGATCCGCCTCCTTGATGACCCACAAGCCGATCGAGATGATGTCGGCGCGCAGCTTGTCCGGGAGGCCGTTCTCCGGGTGCGAGAGATCCTCGATGAAGATCGTCCACAGCCGGCGCACATAGAGCAGGCTCTGGACCAGATCCTCGAAACTAAAGGGCCCCTTCTCGATCCGCTCGAGCCGGTCGATGCCGAGGCTGAGCGCCTGTCGCTCGCGGCCTCTCTCCTGATAGCCGCTCTCTTCAACGACAGCTTCATAGGCTTCAAACGTCATCAGGACCACTCTGCGGGGAAACCGAATAGCAAGACAAAAGGAGCGAACCTTGCAATGAGCCTTGGCTCAGAGATAGTTGATGAGGCTGATCTTCTGGAGCTGCGAGGTCAGCGCCAGCGCCGTCTGGATCTGGGTCTGCAAGGTGTTGACCCGGACCGATGCCTCGGTTGGATCGACCTTCTCCATACCGACGATCTGATTGTTCAGAATGTCCTGCTGCGTCTTGAGCTTGTTCGTTGCTGAGGTGATCCGCTGCTGGACCGTGCCGACGCCGCCGCCGAGCGTGGCGAGGTCCGTGATCGCACCGCCAATGAGGCCGATGGCCTTGTCCACGACGACCTGGAACGTCTCCTGGCTGAGTTTTGCATTCCCGAGATCCGCCATCATGGTGTAGGCCTCGGCGAGCTTGCGGAAGCCGGTCTGGTTGGCGCTGACGGACGTATCGGCGACCTCGGTCGTGGAGATACGGCTTTGCATGACCTGGTCAGTGGCCGATGACCAGTTGGTATTCCAGGCCGGGCTCGCGAACTCGGCATCGAAGGTGGTGTTGAGAAAGGTCTGCATTTGGGCCGGGGTAATGCCGCTGACGCCCGCTGAAGATTGCGAGAAGCCGAAGGCCGCAAGGAAATCGGCGTCGACCTGGTTCTTGCTGGCGGAGCCCGTGGCGTAGGCGGTGATCGGCGTGTTCTGCGTGTTGATGCCCGAGAAGAGATACGAGCCATTATACGAGACGTTCAGCGCGCCGATCAGATCCTGGAGGTTGGCGGACGCAGGCGGCAGGACGATCCGCCCGCCGTTGTCGGTACTGCGGGCCGCGATCAAGTCCTTGAGGAAGTCCGTTGCGGTCGTGCCGAGCTGGGTGATCCGGGTTTGCGTCACGTCGAGGCGTCCCGAGACGAGCTCGTTGGTATCGACGAGCTGATCGGCGAAGCTCCAGTCCGCCCGCAGGGTGACGTCGCTTCCCGTCGTGGCACCAAGCTCGAGGCCAACATCGGCGAAACGGCCGGTGGTCGCCTCCTTCGACGCCTTGCTCAGCGCAGCCTGGTTGTTCGTGATCGAGGTCCTCAACGACGAAGACAGCATCAAGGTCGAGATGTAGTTCGCGCTCATCATGGCTTAATTCCCCACGGCGGCCAGCAGGCTCTGCAACATTTGGTCGACGGTCGAGATGATCTTCGACGAGGCCGAATAGGTGCGTTCGACCTGAAGCATCAAGGACATCTCGTCGTCCATGTTGACGCCGCTGACGTTGGACAGCGCCGCGGTGCTGCGGTCGAGCAGAGTCTTCTGGTAGGTGACGTTGGAGTCCGCGGTCTTGCGCTGGTTTTCGATCCAGCTCGTCGACGACGACGCGAAGTCGATCAAGCTGCCACTCGGCTTGCCTTGCGTGGTCACATCGAACGGCTGCGACGCATCCATGCCCCCGATGAGCTGCTGTAGCCGGGCCGAGTAGCCGGCGTTGCCGGCGGTGTTGTATCGGTAGGCAACGTTACCGCTGATCGCACCGTCGCGCAGCAGATTTGGATTGCCGCCCTGCGCCGGATCGACCGACGCCGCGACACTGATCAGGCCGGCAAGGCCGACCGAGACGGTGGCGCTCGCCGGTATCGCCGGCGCGCCGGGATAGGTGAAGAGACCGGGAACGTCGGGCAGCGCCGCCGCGGTCTGATCGCTCTCCCTGAATGTGTTGATCAGGCCGCGCGCGATTTCGTCGAGCTGACTCTGATAGGTGACGGAGTCCTGGTCACGCAGCTGAGCGAGGCCGGCGAGCTTACCCGACTTCAGCGGCATCACCGAATTGGCGCCGGTTACCGGCACACCGTCGATATAGACCGCATTGCCGGTGGTGCCCGCCGTATAGATGTTGGTCGCCGTGAAGCTGACCGTTCGCGCCGTCTTGTCGAACAGCACGACACCGCTATCGGTGTAAAGCGCAGCGTCGCCGTTAGCGCGGATCGACATCGAGACGCCGACCTCCTGCGACAGTTTCGAAACGATGCTGTCCCGCTGGTCGAGGTAGTCGGTGACGTCGTCACCGGCAATCGTCCCCCTCACGACCGCGTTGTTGACCTGGTCGAACTGCGTAAGGAGCTGGTTGATGTTGGCGACCGAGGTCGCCATGTCGGCGTCCGCGCCCTCACGGACCGATTGCACGGTATTGGTCGCCTGGTTGAGCGCCGTCGCCATGTCCTTGGCGGACGTGATCGCCGCCTGCGCCAGCGTGGTGTTGTCGGGGGCGTTGGCATATTGCTGCAGCGCCTTCTTCAGCGCATTGAGCTGCGCCGTCGGCGACTGGTCGAGCTCCGTATCGTCCACCGTGGCAGATGCGATCTTCTGGAGACCGTCATAGATCGCGCCCTGCTTGGCCGACGACGAGGTCGCGGTCAGGACGTTGTTGTAGAGACCTGAGCTGGCGGCGCGCTGGATCGACGCCACATAGACGCCGGCCCCGGGCAGATTGTCCAGCACGGCGATCTTGCGCGAATAGCCGGCGGCGCTGGCACCGGCGATATTGCGCGAGATCGTCGAGGACTGGATGCCCGACGCCATGAGCGAAGCGCGAGCGGAGTCGAGAGCAGCGGTAAGGGACATGATTTGCGCTTGCCCGAAATGGGCGCTGAGGAATTCAGCGCTTCAGGTTGACGACGACGTCGAGCAGATCCGCGCCGGTCTGGAACGACTTCGAGTTCGCGGTGAAGCCGCGCTGGGCCTCGATCATCCCGGTGAGCTCATCCGCGAGATCGACGTTGGAGTCTTCCAGGGCGCCGGACTGGATCGTCCCGAGTCCGCCGGTGCCGGCATTCCCGGCCTGCGCGTTGCCGGAGTTCATATTGGTCGAATAGACGTTGCCAGGCTCCGGCGTCAGATTGTCGGGGCTCGGGACGTCGGCGAGCATGATCGTGTAGAGCGTCAGCTGCTGCCCGTTCTTGAGGATGGCCGTCACGTGGCCGGCGTCGTCGACGTCGACCTTGTCGATCGCGGCGGGGGCGCTGCCGTTGACGGTTGCCTTGAAGCTGAAGTCGGTTCCGGTCTGCGTCATGTTCGACAGGTCCATGGTTACCGCCGCACCGCCGGGAACGGTGAAGGAAAGAGTCGTCGGGCTCGCCGCGGCCAGCGCGCCTTTGCCGGTTGCCGTGGTATCGAAGGTGAAGGTGGTGGCGGCGCCGACCGACGTACCCGTCGCGGAGTTATAAGCCTGGATCTGCCAGGTGTCCGAGCCGGCGGCCGTCGCAGTGTGGGACATGTAGACGTCGAGCGTAACGGCCTGGCCGATATTGTTGTAGGCCACGATCGAGCTCTTCGATGAGTACGACGCCGGGCCGGGCGGACCGGCGATCACAGCCGCTTTCGGATCCAGATTGCCGGTCGTGAGCGTCCCCGCCGTCGACGGCACGGGCACTTGCGAAACCTGGGCAATGTTGACGATCTGCATGCCGGACAGGCTGTTCTGCGAGAAATTGGTCACTTTACCGGGCTGCCCCAGAAGGTAATAGCCAGCCGCGTTGACCAGATTACCCTGGGCGTCAGGCACGAACGAGCCGGCACGCGTCAGATATTGCTGCGTGTTGTTGGCGTTCGACACTACGAAGAAGCCGTTGCCCTGGACCGCGAGGTCCGTGGTCGACGTGGTGAACTGCGTGTGTCCTGCGTCGCTGATGGCGTAGCGGACAGTCGTCTCGACGGCGCCGGAATCGTAATTGCCCGAACCGCTCTTCAGGATCAGTGACGAGAATTCCGTCGAAGCCCGCTTGTAACCGGTGGTGTTGACGTTCGCGATGTTGTCCGAGACCGTCGACAGCTTGTTGGATTGCGCGGACATGCCGGAAACGCCGGTGCGCATAACACCATACAGGCTCATGGATTGGGCTCCTTTGGTAGGTTGCAGCTACAATGAGGGTTCTTGCTTGCGCGGGGCTGATGATTGGGAACCGTGCACAACTTCATGTTGTCAGGTCGTTTTCGGCTGACAGAACGAGCGCGCCTTGTCTGTCCACGCGCCGAAACCGCTCGAGACGAGATGAGCGACGATGTGACAGACATAGCGCTTCTGCGCCGGCTGGTTGTTGGGGCCCGCATTGTAGCGGGCGACCGCCATGGTCCAGCTTCCCTCGCGCTGTTTCAGCTCTTTCAGGAAGCGCGCGGCGTAGTCGACATTCCGGGCGGGATCGAACATCGCCCGCACCGAGGTGAACTTGTCGCCGTGGTAGTAGTGGTTGATCTGCATGCAGCCGAGGTCGATTAGCTTGATGCCCTTGGCTCGCATCGCCTCGAAATTCGCGATCGCGTCCTCCATGTCCTTGGCGAACACGGTCTGACCGTCGGCGCCGAGCGCATAAGGATAGAGCGCCCCGCGCCGTCCGGTCTCGGTGAGGCCGACGGCGTAGAGAATGCCGAGCGGGATGCCGTGCTGCTGGGCCGCATGCGCCATCTCGCGCTCGCAGGGGCGCGCGCTGTCGGCGGCCGCCTCGGCGGCGCCGGCGTTACAGATAAACAGGGCCGCGACGAATCTGCGGCGCCACGTCCTGGTCATGACGCGTCTCCTGGTTGGACTGGCGCTCCTGCCGGGCCTGTCTCGCATCGCCGTCCGATTGTCCCGACGACGTGCCGGCGCCGTCGAACGTGCCTTGCGACTGTGACGAGGGCTGTTGCTGGCCCGAGGGCTGCGGCTGCGACTGGCCGGACCCGCTCTGGAATCCGTCCAGCGAGCCGTGCTGGACGGGGGCGACGTCGGCGACGTAGCCGGCCGACTGCATCAGCTCGCGGATCGAGTCGCGCTGCTGGTCCAGCATCTGGCTCGTGTCCTTGCGCTCGGCCGCGAGGTGGACGGAGACCTCCGAGCCGACGAGGCGGAGGCGCACGGTGACATTGCCGAGCGACGGCGGCTCGAGGTTGACGGTCAGGATCTTGAGCGGCTGGTCCGGCGCATTGGTCTGGGACCCGGCGAGATCGGGGGCTGCGGACGCCGTCGGCGCCGAGGATTCCTTCAGCTCGGCGACCACCGCATTGGCGACCTGTTGCGGAGCGTTGAACTGCGCCGGGGGCAGATGGGTCTCCTGCTGGACCACGGTGACCTTGGTCGCCTCCGGCAATGCGTCCCGGGCCGAGGCCTTGACGGCGCGTTCGACATTGGCCGTGACGGCCTCGAAGCCCGATGTCGCGGGCATTGCCTTTGACGAACTCTCGTTGCCCTGCTGCGCGGCTGCCGCCTGCGAGGCCGCGGCCTGTGAGCGCGCGCCTGTCGGACCTGCCGAGAGCGGCGCGGAATCGGCGGCGGCGGCCTTCGCCATGCCCGTCGCCTGAACCTCGCCCTTCGTGGAGGAACGCCCGTCGCGCGCCGACGCATCCTTCCTGTCCCCCGCGGGCGATTGCAGCTTCACGGCCGGCACGGCGGCGAGCTCCTGTCCGACGATCGCGGCAATGCCCGGCCGGCTCGAAACGTCAGCCTTCGCGGCCTGGTCGAGCGGATCTTGCGTCTCCGACTCGTCGGACGATTTGTGACTGGACTTGGTCTCGTCGGCCGCCTCGGTGCGATCATGCACCGTCTCGTCCTTCTCGGCCGGATGCGAAAGGCGCGTGCGCAGCGTTCCCGCCTTCACGGCCGTATCGCTGCCCTCGTCTTTGAGCGCCCGTTTGGCCAGGTTCGAGACGGTGTGGAGCAGATCGTTGAACGACGAATCAGCCTGCGATTTCGTCCCGGCGCTCTTCGCCGAGCGCGACGTCCCGCGCATATTGAGACTCTCGGCGAGCCCCGAAAAAGCCTGTCCGGCGGTTCCGTTGAGCTTGGTCATGGGCGGCGATCCCTGGTGAGAAGTTCGAGTTCGCCGAGCTCCTTCCGCGCACGCGCGAGGGTCGCGGTCGACGATGCGAGATCGAGACGCGCCGGCGTGGCCGGAGGCTTGTCGGCGGTGGCGGCAGATCCGCTCGCGAACGGTTTGCGCACATCAAGCGCAAGCTGGACCGTTGCATTCAAGAGAGGAAGATCGCGCTCGGGCAGCTTCGACCGGTCGAGCGCCTTCAGCTCGGCGAGGCCGCCGTCATATTCGTCGGTGAGTACCCGCGAGGCGCCACGGAAAAAATGCGCACGCTCGCGCTCTGCCGAGGCATCGGCGCTGAGCGTCAGCGCCCGCTCGCCGGCAAGCCGGGTCACGGCCATCCGTCCACGCACCATCGCGGAGCGCGCGATCACGAGATAGAGCTTGAGGCGGCTTCCGCGATCGATCTGCTCCAGCATGGTGACGATCCGCGCAAAGCGGCGCTCGTCGAGAGCGAGGCTCGATTGCGTCAGGCCGGTGGAGAAGCGCTGCCAGAAATCGCCGGCATAGATCGAGTTGCGGTAATGGCGGATATAGGCCAGCGTCAGGAACTCGAACTTGTCGAAATCCTCGGCCTGCCCGACCAGCAGGATCTCGCGCCGCAGCGCCGCCTCCTCCACCAGCGTGCCGGGCAGGAGCAGGCGCGCATCGTCCAGACGCTCGATCGCGAGCGAGGCCTCGGTGCGAGCGAACAGCGCGCCCTGGACCAGCGCGACCTGTCCGCCCAGGCCCGACGGAATCGTCCTGGGCTTGACGTCCTTGAGCAGCTCGCGCGCTTCGTCCTGTCGGCCCTCGACATAGGCGACCGCGCCATCGAACAGCCGTCCGTCGACATTCATCTTGTCGCGCGGCAGCTTGCGGACCAGTTGCGGGGCGCCGCCGCTGAGCAGGTAGATGACGACGGCCTGGCCGTTCTGCGCGTTGCTCCACACGCTCGCATCGGCGGCGAGAAATTTCTCGCCGATCTGCCGGATCAGCGCGATGTGGCTGCCATGCGCCGCGGTGTCGCCGTTGGCGATACCGTCCTGCACGGCCTGCAATGCGCGCACGAGCTCATAGGGCTCGCCCGATGTCGACGCCGGAGCCGGCGCCGGATCGGCCAACGCGCGTGCCGCCGCGAACGGCAGCAGCACCAGCAGGGCGGCACGGAGGAGCGGCCTGATCAAGGGCGCTTCTCCCGGATCAAGATCTCGATCCGGCGATTTTGCGCGGCCGCCGGGTCGTTCTGAAGTTTCGGCCGCCGGTCGGCGTAGCCCTCGACATGCTCGATCCGCTGCGCGTCGACGCCGGAGCGGACCAGCATGTAATAGGCCATCTGCGCACGGGCGGTCGACAGCCGCCAATTGTCGTAGGTCTCCGACTTGTACGGCCGATTGTCGGTATGGCCGCGGACGATGATCGTGCCCTGTCGTTTCATCAGCAGCGGCCCGATCTTGTCGATCACGCGGATGAGCTCGGGCCTCGGCTCGGCCGAGCCGACCGCGAACATGCCGAAGCTCGCATCGTCGGTCAGGCTGACCAGCAGACCTTCCTCGACCTGACGCACCTCGGCCGCCGGTCCGGCGCCCGCCTTGATGTCCGACAGCGCTTCCGCGATCGCGGACTGGAGCTGCTTGACGGTCGGCTGCTGCGTTTGCGCGGCGTCGCGCGGTTCGGAATCCTTCGGCGTATCGCCGGGACGCCCTTGCGCAGCGGCACTGGCCTGAGCACCCGATTGCGCGTTCGCCTGCGCGCTGCCTTCGCGCGAAGACTGCGACGGCGCCGGCCCCGGCGGCAGCAGCGGCGACAGGCTTGCGGACGAGGCATCGGCGTTCGGCGCCACGCTTCCGCCGGCGTCGTCCGTCTTGGCACGGCGCGCCTGCGGCTCGCCCTGGCCGGTCCCGGTCGCGTTGTCGCGCACGGGTGCATTCGGCTTGGGCTCGCTCTCGATGATGCGATCCGAATCCTTGGACGCCTGCGGCGCCAGCTTCCAATAGCCGGGATCGAAGGGATCGCGGTAGGCGTCGCCGCCCTTGAGGCCGTCCTCTTCCGCGGACGTCAGGGCGCCGGCGCGGCGCTGGCCCGAAGCCTGGTTCGCGCTATTGGCGATCTCGGCAAGCGTCGCATAGGGATCGCGGAACAGAACCTTCTCTTCGTAGAAGGGCGGTTTCTCGGCCGTCGGGGAGTCACCGCGCCGCTCCTCGCTCGGCCCAGCCGGCTGACGCCTGCCGTCCTGGCCCTCGAACGTCGTCGGCTCCTTCTTGGAGAGATCCTTGAGGCCCTTCGGGGCGGGTGCGTTCTCCGCGAGCTTGATCGGGTTGAAATAGCTCGCGACCACCTGCTTCTGGTCCTGGTTGAGCGCGTTGAGCAGCCACATGACCAGGAAGAACGCCATCATCGCGGTCATGAAGTCCGCATAGGCGATCTTCCATACGCCACCGTGATGGGCCTCCTCGGCGAAGGCACTGCGCCGGCGGACGATCACGAGCTCTTGCTTGACCTCCTCCATGGCGGGTTACCGGCGCGCCTCATTGAGGCGGTCGCTCCAGGCCGCGATCTTCGTCTCGATCACGGTCTGGTCGGCCACGACACGGACCTCGAAAGTCTCGGCGGCCTCGTACTCGATGCCCGTTCGCCGGGCCGTCTCGAGCTGCGTCTTCACCAGGTCGAGCAGTTCGCTAGGCCCGGTGATCTTGAACACCGGCACCGGCGAATTGCCGGTCAGCGCCGCGATTTGCTCGACCAGCGACCCGATCGCCTTGTCGCGGACCGCATCGGCGAGGAACGGCAGCAATATTCGGGCAACGGAGCTCGCAATGTTGGTCTCGATCTCGCGGCAAGCCGCCTCGAAGCCGCTCACGATCGCGACCGCCTGCTGGTCGGACCATTTGGCCCGCTCCTCGCCAAGCCGGATCGCGCTGCGCACCCGTTCCTCGGCAACCCTGGCATCGCCTTCCGCGACGCCGGCGGCATGGCCGCGCCGATAGGCATCGTCCAGGAGATTGACCGGCGGGGCTTCCGTCGCGGGCGCCGGAGGCGGCGACTGAGGCTGCGACTGGGCCTGAGGCTGCGGTTGAGATTGAGGCTCGCGCCGGACTTCCTTCGGCCTCGTCAGCACGTCCTGGATCTTGGGCGGCGGAGGCGGCGGCGACGACTTGACCCGGCCGTTCGCGTCGAACTGCGTCAGGAGTTTTCCGATTGCCGCGTTCATGCCGCCTCCTCGCGTCGCATCCAGTCTTTAAGGATCGCTGCTGCCTGCGCCTGATCGAGCCGGACGATCTGCTCCAGCCGCTTCTGCGGCGTGCGCTGCATCTTGCCTTCGAGGTCCTCGACGAGGTTGAGCTCGGGGTCCTGGCTCTCGGCCAATGCAAGGGCTGTGGCAGCTTCAAGCTCAGCGGCCTCCGCCGCCTCGGTCTGCTCCTGCGCCGCGCGGTGGGTCAGAATGCCGTTGACCGCGGGGCGAAGGCCGAACCAGACCAGCATCGAAGCCACGGCCAGGATCGTCACTGCGTTGATGACGCTGCCGAGCTGCTTGTTGATCATCTCGACGAAGCTGATCGGCGGCACCGGCGCCAGTTCGCGCGAGCCCTCGATGAAGTCGACGGCCGTGACCTGGATCTGGTCGCCGCGCTGCTTGTCCAGTCCGCCGGCCGTCGCCGCGAGCTGGCTGATCTCGGCGAGCTTGCTGTCGACGATGGCCTGATTGCTCTTGTCGCCGAGATCGGCAACGAGGCGCGCGCGGTTGACCAGCACGGCGATGAAGAGCTTCTTGACCAGATAGCCGTCGCTCACCGTCGTCGTGGTCTTGGACGACACCTCGAAATTGGTGACGTCCTCGCGACGGGTCTTGTCCTCGCTGGAGTTCTTGCTGCCGCCGGCGTTGACCTGCTGGTCGGGAAGGTTCTGTTGCACCGTGGTCGGCGTCGATCGGTCGGCGTTCTGCGACGACTCCTTCTCGCGCACGTTCCGCACGGAACGCTCGGCACGGCTCTCCGGATCGTAGACGGTCTCGTTGGTCTGCCGCTTGTCGGTGGAGAGCTGCGGCGCGACGCTCACCTCGAAATTGTCGAGACCCAGATACGGCGTCAGCGCCTTGCGGATGTTCTCCTGAACCATCCCGCCGACCGTCTTCTGGAGGCTTGCCATCTTGGTCGGGGCAGCGGTGGCTTCGTCCTCTTCGGCCAGCAGCATCGAACCGTCGGCATCCAGCACCGTCACCTTGTCGCGGCTCATGCCGGGGATGGCGGCCGCGACGAGATGGCGGATCGACTGCGCCGTGCGCGCCTCGATCGCGCCGTCAGTGCGGAGCACGACCGACGCCGAGGGCGGCTGTTGCGTCGCGCGGAACGAGCCGCGCACCGGCATCACGATATGCACCCGCGCCGCCTTCACGCCCTTCATCAACTGCACCGTGCGCGCGATCTCGCCTTCGAGCGCGCGCAGTTTCGTGACTTCCTGCATGAACGAGGTCAGGCCGAGCGAACCGATCTTGTCGAACAGCTCGTAACCGGAATTGGCGCTGGTCGGCAGCCCCTTCTCGGCGAGCAGCATCCGCGCCTGCATGGTCTGGCTCGGACGCACCGAGACCGCGTCTCCGGCCGTATTGACGTCGAAGGCAATATTTTGCTCGCGCAAAGCAGCGCCCATGCGCGTCACATCTTCGCGGGAGAGGCCGGTATAGAGCGTTTCGAATTCAGGCCGGCTCAGATAATAGGCGCCGCCGACGACGGTGACGAGAACGGCAAAGCCGATCAATCCCAGGGCCATCAGGCGTCGCGGCCCAAGCTCCAGCAGATTGTTGAGCAGTTGCTGTATCTGCGCACGACTGAACAGCATATGACCTCGTACCAATGCGAACATATGGGACATTCCGCTGCCAACCTTGTCTGAAGGTTGCGCAGGAACACGAATGTGTCGGTTCGCGGGCGAGGCGTTGTAATTTTACAAGAAGTCGGGGGACGCTATCGCGAGGATCGGCAACAGGTGCACGGCCGGACGCATCGCGGCGCGATCGGCTGCGGCGTGTTACTTGAAATCTGGCGTCAGGAGATCGATTGCGGGCACATCTTGTGTCGTCATATCCGCCGTTCATGGCGGAGACCGTGCTCCCGAGGGAGCACGGTCGTTTTCGAAGCCGCGGCTTAGCGGAACAGCGACAGGATGCTCTGGCTGTTCTGGTTGGCGATCGAGAGCGCCTGAACGCCAAGCTGCTGCTGGGTCTGAAGCGCCTGCAGGCGCGTCGATTCCGCGTTCATGTCGGCGTCGACGAGCTGGCCGATACCGCGATCCACGGAGTCCATCAGGTTCTTGACGAATTCCGTGTTGGTCGCGATGCGGTTCTTGACGGCACCGAGATTGGCGGCGGCCGAGGCGACCGAGTTGATCGCAGCGGTGACCTGGTTGATGTAGCCGTCGAGCTTGGTCTGGTCAGTCGCCGAGTCGGTCAGCGCGCCGATGTTGATCGAGGCGACCGACGCGCCGGTCGAGCCGCCGACCACCGTATCCAGGATGCCGGTAGTGGATGAGCCGCCGGTGGTGTAGAGCGCGTAGGTGGCGGTCGTCACGGTGATGGAGCCGATGGTGGGCGTACCGCCGACGCGCGAGTACGACGACACGAGGTTGAAGGTCGTCGGCGTGGCCGTGGACGACGAGGGCGTGATGTCGATGCTCAGCCAGTTGATACCGTTGATCGTTGCCGAGTCGGACTTGAGCTTCATATCCTGCTGGATCTGGGTGACCTCGGCCTGGATCTTGGTCCGGTCGATACCGGCGGTCTTGGCTTCGACCAGCAGCGCCTGGAGCTTGGTCAGGCCGGAGTTCTTGTCGCCGATGACCGTGTTCAGAGCGGTGTATTCGGTGTCGACCATCGCAGCCGACAGACCGAGCGAATCGGAGACTGCGGACAGCGCGGCGTTGTCGGAGCGCATCGAGGTTGCGATCGACCAATAGGCCGAATTGTCCGAAGCGGTCGAGACGCGCTGACCGGTCGAGATCCGGTTCTGCGTGGTCGCGAGCTGCGTGCTGACATTGCGGAGGGTCTGCAGCGCGGTCATTGCAGACGAGTTGGTGAGGAGGCTAGAACCCATTTTGATGTCCCTTTGACGATTGAATTGAGTTTGGGGACATACCGGACTTGCACCGGTACGACAGGGCGGCATCATGCCTTTGGGCCACGGCAATGCGTGTGATGGACCCAATCTGTCGTAGCGGTGAGGTTACCCGCCGAAGCTTGTGCGAGGCTTGTGGCCCTGTGACTCGGTTGCAACACCGAGCCATGGCGTCGACGCGGCGTCACGCCTGACAAAAGAAAGGGCCGCGCTTCGCGAGAAGCGCGGCCCTCCCCCAGATGAGTTGAGGTTTAGCGGAACAGCGACAGGATGCTCTGGCTGCTGTTGTTGGCGATCGAGAGCGCCTGAACGCCGAGCTGCTGCTGGACCTGGAGGGCCGCAAGGCGGGTGGACTCCTGGTTCATGTCGGCGTCGACGAGCTGGCCGACACCGCGATCCACGGAGTCCATCAGGTTCTTGACGAATTCCGTGTTGGTCGAGATGCGGTTCTTGACGGCACCGAGATTGGCGGCGGCCGAGGCGACAGAGCCGATCGCAGCGGTGACCTGCGCGATGTAACCATCGAGCTTGGTCTGGTCGGTCGCCGAGTCGGTCAGCGCGCCGATGTTGATCGAGGAGACGGACGCGCCGGTGGAGCCGCCGACCACCGCATCCAGGATGCCGGTGGTGGATGAGCCGCCGGTGGTGTAGAGCGCGTAGGTGGCGGTCGTCACCGTGATGGAGCCGATGGTGGGCGTATTGCCGACACGCGAGTACGACGACACGAGATTGAAGCTCGTCGGCGTGGCCGTGGACGAGGAGGGCGTGGTGTCGATGCTCAGCCAGTTGATGCCGTTGATCGTCGCCGAGTCGGCCGTCGACTTCAGCTGATTCTGGATCTGGGTGACGTCGGCCTGGATCTTGGAGCGATCGATACCGGCGGTCTTGGCTTCGACCAGCAGCGCCTGGAGCTTGGTCAGGCCGGAGTCCTTGTCACCGATGACCGTGTTCAGAGCGGTGTATTCGGTGTCGACGGTCGCAGCGGACAGACCGAGCGAGTCGGAAACCGCGGAGAGCGCCGCGTTGTCGGAGCGCATCGAGGTTGCGATCGACCAGTAGGCAGCGTTGTCCGAAGCGGTCGACACGCGCTGGCCGGTGGAGATGCGGGTCTGCGTGGTGGAGAGCTGCGAGCTGACAGACCGCAGGGTCTGGAGCGCGGTCATGGCGGTCGAGTTCGTAAGCAGGCTTGACATTGCGAATGTCCCTTTATGTACGCGTTACATTTTCACGAGGGGACATACCGGGCTTTCACCGGTACGGAGGGGCGGCATCATGCCTTTGGACTGTTGTGGGTGGGGTCCAACCCGCCGTGACGCATTGCTAGCACGCGAAATCTTGCGCCGAGATTAAGATCGGCTTGAATTTCTCAGCAATATCATATGGTTACCATTACCCTCCGGTAACCATAAGCCGGTACTTCTTGCTAACCATGACCCGGCCGGCCGGCGGTCGCCGCCGCTACGAGAACGACCGCACCAGTCCGGAGGCCAGCAGGTTCCAGCCGTCGATCAGCACGAAGAACAGCATCTTGAACGGCAGCGCGAGGATCGTCGGCGGCATCATCATCATGCCCATCGACATGGTCAGCGTCGCCACGATCATGTCGATCACGAGGAACGGCAGCATGATGAGGAATCCGATCTCGAACGAACGCCTGAGCTCGGAGATCATGAAGGCCGGAATGATGACGCGCAAATCGATGCGCTTGTCGTCGAACTTCTTGCGAAAGCTCTCCGCGGCGAGCGCCTCGAAGGTCTGGAGATCCTTGTCGCGAACGTGCGCCAGCATGAACTCGCGGAACGGATCGGTGATCTTCAGATAAGCCTCTTCCTCCGAGATCTCGTTCTTCATGAGAGGCTGGACGCCGGTCTCCCAGGCGCGGTCGAAGGTCGGCGCCATCACGTAGAACGTCATGAACAGCGCGAGGCTGACCAGCACCAGATTGGCCGGCGTGGTCTGGAGGCCGAGTCCGGAGCGCAGGAACGACAGCGCCACCGCAAACCGCGTGAAGCTCGTCACCATGATGAGCAGTCCCGGCGCCACCGACAGCACCGTGATCAGCGCCATCAGCTGGATGATGCGGCCGCTGGTCGAGCCGTTGCCGGGCGGCAGCAGGGAGTTGAGGTCCGGAATCTGGGCGAACGCCATTTCGGGCAGCACCGCCAGAATCAACGCGAGCAGCAGGACTCTCAATTTCACTGAATCACCAACGTCTCAATGATCAATTCGCGGACCTTGCCCGACGAGCGGACATTGGCGCGCTCGGCGAGGTCATCGCGCAGATGCTGGAGCCCGCGCGATCCCTCGAACTGCGCAGCCGAGGCCGACCGCAGATAGGTGACGATGTCTTCGCTGATATGGGCGGCCAGGATGCCGGCGTCCTCGTCGCTCATGCTGTCGGTCACCATGGAGGCCTCGACACGGGCCCAGTTGTTGGCCGGCGCGGCGAGATTGGTCACGATCGGGGACAGTTTTCGAAGCCGCGCGCTGCCGGCGTAGCTCGACGCAAGCGGCGGCGGCGTAGGGCTCTTCTTCGCGTCGGCGACGCGCTCGGCGGCTGCAAACAGATGCAGGCCGGCAAGGGCGCCGGCACCGATCGCGACCAGGGTCAGCGCCACGATGGCGGCAATCAGGCGCATCACGTCCCCTGCCCTCGCGACGCGGCCCGGCCGGCGCGAACCTCAGAACGGTGCCACGGCGTCATAGATCCGATGTCCCCATCCAGGCTGCTGCACGTCCGACAGATTTCCCTGACCACCATAGGACACGCGCGCCTCCGCGATCTTTTCGTAGGAAATCGTGTTGGTTCGCGAGATATCGCGCGGACGCACGATGCCGCCGACATTGAGCACGCGCATCTCGGTGTTGACGCGGAACTCCTGCGAGCCGCTGATCATCATATTGCCGTTCGGCAACACGTCGGTGACGATGGCGGCGATGGACAGCTTGATGTCCTCCGTGCGATCGATCTGGCCGTTGCCCTTGATCTGGGTGTTGGTGCTGAGGTTGGCGGTGGTTTGCCCCTTGTCGGCCCATCCTGCGACGTCCATCAGCCAGTCGAGCCCGAACTTGATCTGCGAATCGCGCGAGCGGCCGGTCTTGTTGTCGAGCTTGGCCTTGTCCTGCATCGAGATGATCACCGTCACGACGTCGCCGGTGCGCCGGGCGCGGGGATCGCGGTAGAGATCGGTGCCGTCGTCCCAGGTCGAGCGATAGCTGACCGGCGTGCGCATGCGCGGCGTCACCGGGATCGGGTCGGCCTGCGTCCTCAGGCCGCTTCCGACCGGCGACAAGCGCGGGCCGGTCAGGGCGTCCGCCGGATCACCGACGCATCCGGTAAGCATCAAGAGCGGCAGGATGAGGATCAGATTCTTCATCTATTTGGTCTTTCCGTCATCCACGCGGCGCATTCCGCCGAGCAAATCGGCGAGGTGCGCGGCGCGCGCCGTATCCATCTCGTTGAAGATCGCGCTCGAGCTCCTCGGGCTGAGCTTGGCGAGCACGGCGGCGGCGGTCTCGTCCGCCATGCCGGCGATCTGGGTGGCCGCGGCGTCCGGCTTCATGCGCGAGTAGATCTCGACGACCTGGGCCTCGGCCTTCTTCAGGAAGTCGTCGCGCAGCGCCATCCACTTCTCGTATTCGGCGCGCTTGGCCTCGACCTCGGCGATCCGCTCGCGGAGCTGGGTCTCGGCCTTCTCCAGCTCCTTGAGCTGCCAGGCCAATCTCGCATCGACGGCGGGATCGGCCACGTTGCTGCAGAACAGCGCGACCTCGTTGTCCGCGGTCGCAGCGGCCTGCGGCGGTGCGGGCTTTGGCGGCGCCGTGACACTGCCGGGCTTGGCCGGACGTAGCGGCGCGGGTGCGGGCACTGGCGCCGGTGCAGGCGTCTCGGAAGCCGGCACCGCACCGGTGATCGCCGGTCCGGTATCTTCGGCCGCCCACGCCGTCGCCCGGGTGGCCGCATTGTCACCCTGGATCGGCGTGCGCGGCTTCTGCGGTCCGGGCGCGCGGGCGCGCGCGAAGGAAAGCAGGTTGAGCGGCTTCGACGATCTGGCCTCATCCAGCGCCAGCACGGGCGAAGCGCTCGCAAGCGCCGCGGCCGCGGCCAGGAGGAGGAGTTTGGCTTTGTGATCCAGCTTCAACATCGGGCCGCGTGCGATTCTCGGTCGAGACCTGAGCATTGAGCGACCAAGCTTGCACGACGCTTATGCGTCATTGGACGATGACATCGGCCTGGAGCGCGCCGGCCGTCTTGATCGCCTGGAGGATCGCGATGATGCCTGACGGCTTGAGGCCGATCTGGTTCAATCCGCGCACCAGGCGCTGGAGATCGACGCCGCTCAGGATCGCCACCTGCGATCCGGCCTCGTTGGCCTCGACCACGGTCTGGGGAACCACCACCGTCTGCCCGCGCGAGAACGGCGCCGGCTGCGACACCACGGGCATCTCCGTGACGCGGACGGTCAGATTGCCGTGCGTCACCGCAACCGTCGATATCCGCACGTCCCGTCCGATCACCACCGTGCCGGTGCGCTCGTTGATCACCACCCGCGCCGGCGTGTCCGGCTCGACCGTCAGCTCGCCGATTTCGGCGAGGAAGCGGACCGGGCCGATATGGCGCGGCTTCGACAAGACGATGGTGCGGTAGTCGCGCTCGAAGGCGATCTGCGCGCGATAGCGGCCGCCGGCGTAGCGGTTGATCGCATCGAGGATGCGCGTTGCGGTGACGAAGTCCGGGTTCTTGAGCTCAAGCACCAGGAATTCCATCTCATGGAGGCTTCCCTGCACCTCTCGCTCGACCAGCGCGCCGTTCGGAATGCGGCCCGCGGTCGGGGTGCCCTGGCTGACGTTCTGCGCCTGACCTCCCACGCTGTAGCCGGCGACCGTGACCGCGCCTTGTGCCACCGCATAGACCGCGCCATCCGCCGCGCGCAGCGACGTCATCACCAGCGTGCCGCCGAGCAGCGAGGTCGCATCGCCGAGCGACGACACGGTCACGTCCATCCGCTCGCCTGCCCCGATCGAAGGTTGCAGGTCCGCGGTCACCATCACAGCGGCGACGTTGCGCGTGCGCAGGGTGGTCGGGCGCGCGGGGTTGGTGGTGCTCGTGGTCTCGTTCCTGACGTTGATGCCCATGTTCTCGAGCATCGATTGCAGGGACTGCTCCGTGAACGGAGCATTGCGAAGCGTGTCGCCGGTGCCGTTCAGGCCGATGACGAGGCCGTAGCCGACGATCTGGTTTTCACGCAATCCCTTGATGTCCGCGATGTCCTTGATGCGGACGGCGGCCTGGGCGCTGGCCGCGGAAACGACAAGGATGAGCGCAAGCAGGAGCCTGGTCATGATCCGTCCACGACCTTGACGGTGCCGTCCGGCTGGACGACTCCCCTGATGATCACGCCGGTGTCGGTGTTTCGCACTGGAATCAGTGCGCCGGCGGCGCCCGATTGCATCGCCGAGCCGTAGGTGACGATCGACAGGCCGCTGTCCTCGACGACGACCTTGACCATGGCGCCGCGGGCGACGGTCCAAGGATCTTCCACCGAGTTGGTCGGGATGGGCTGGCCCGGCAGCAGCGCGCGCCGGGCCATGCGGCCGACCAGGATCTGGCGTCCTTCGATGAACTGGGCGACGCCGAGCAGGTTCGGCGCGAAGGCGCGCTCCGTGATCATGTCGTCCCGGATCAGCTCGCCGGCACGGATCGACACGGCCGGCACGGGAAGCCGCTTCTCCTCGGCTGCAGCGACGCGCGCCGAGACGAGAACCAGCAGCACGGCGGCCAACCCGCGCACGATCAGGCCCACCCTGTTCAACATGGACACACCGGAACTAGCGAAGGCCCTTCGATACGGTCGAGGCCATTTCATCCGAAGCCTGGATGACCTTGGCATTCATTTCGTAGGCGCGCTGCGCCGAGATCAGCTCGGTGATTTCCTTGACCGGATCGACGTTCGAGGCCTCGAGATATTTCTGGTTGATCTTGCCGTAGCCGGCATCGCCCGGCAGTCCGACGACCGGCGTGCCGGACGCCGTGGTCTCGCGATAGAGATTGCTGCCGAGCGGCTCGAGGCCTGCCTCGTTGGCGAAGTTGGCGAGGTTGAGCTGGCCGATCTGCCGCGGGTTCACTTCCGTGTCCAGCTTGGCGAACACCTGTCCGGTCTGGTTGACCGTGACCTCGACCGTCCCCTGCGGGATCGTGATCGCGGGATCCAGCAGGTAGCCGTCGGTGGTGACGAGTTGACTGTTGGCATTGGTGTTGAACGAGCCCGCCCGGGTGTATTGCACCTCGTTGTTCGGGCCCAGCACCTGGAACCAGCCGCGGCCGTTGATCGCGAGGTCGTAGGGATTGCCGGTCTGGGTGAGCGCGCCCTGGATGTGCAGCTTGCGGATCGCCGCCGACTTGACGCCGAGGCCGAGATTGGCGCCTTCCGGAATCGGCGACGAGCCGTTGACGTTCGCGACGCCCTGCATCCGGTCCATCTGGTAGAACAGATCGGTGAACTCCGCGCGCGCCCGCTTGTACGACGTCGAGTTGATGTTGGCGATGTTGTTGGCGATGACTTCGATATTGGTCTGCTGGGCATTCATGCCCGTGGCCGCAATGGCAAGCGATTTCACAATGTGACTCCTTCAGATCAAATCGACATACGAACGACTTCTTGGTAGGCCTGCACGACCTTGTCGCGAACCGCGACCGCCGTCTGCAAGGCCTGCTCGGCCGACATCAGCGCCTCGACGACGCGCCGCGTCGATTCCTTGCCCTGCATCGCCGAGATCGACGCCGCCTCGCCCGCCTTCAGCGTGCCGATCGCGTCCGTCGTCACCTGCTTCATCACCGAATCGAAGCCGACGTCGCCGCCGGACTGGATCGCGGTCGGCGCCGCGGGCGCGATCGCCTGCGTCTCGGTTGCGCGGCTCGCCGCCTGGCCTGCGGAGATCGCCGTGGACGAAATTGCCTCAAGCATTGTCAGCTCCTCAGAAGGTCGATGGTCATGCCCAGCATCGACCTCACCTGTTTCACGACCTGGAGATTGGCTTCATAGGACCGGTTGACTTCCCGCATGTCGGCCATCTCGATCATCATGTTGACGTTCGGCAGCTTGACGTAGCCGGACTTGTCGGCGGCGGGATGCCCAGGATCGTACTCCACGCGGTACGGCGTGGTATCGACGCCGACCTCCTTGACCTTCGCGAGCTGCGCGCCCGAGGCACGGTCCATCGCGGCATCGAAGGTGATCGTCTTGCGCTGATACGGATCGGCGCCGGCGGTCCGTCCCGTCGACGTCGCGTTGGCGAGGTTTTCCGAGACGATGCGCATGCGCGTCGACTGCGCTTCGAGCCCGGAGCTCGCAACCGTCAGGGAGGCGCTCAATGAGTCCAGCATGTCAATTCACCTCAGGTCTTCACGCTCGACAGCAGCATTCGGTGGAACGACCGCACGACCGCCGAGTTCATCGAGTAGTCGCGATTGACGTCGTTGCCCTTGATCATCTCCTGCTCGAGACTGACGGAATTTCCGGAGTGAACCACGTCCCAGCTGTCCTTCTTGGAGGTCGCGCGCGTGTCGGTCTCGGTCGCGGAAAGCTGCATGTGCGTCGGTGACGTCGTCGCGAGCCTGACCGGCATTCCGTCGAGCACCTTGTTGAACGGCTCGACGTCGCGCGCTTTGAAGCCCGGCGTATTCGCGTTGGCGACGTTGGTGGCGATGGTCGACTGGCGGAGTTCGAGGTACCGCGCTTGCGACGATGCGAGTTCGAAGAGATAAAGCGGTCCCACGACAGTCCCATTCTGGTCCATTCGAGGAGAAGCCTAGGGCGTTAAGCTTTCGTCAAGCTGTTGGGCGAAGCACCATCCTCGGAAATCTACTGGACCTTCTCGGGCCGGGTCGTCTGCTTCGACTGCAGGAAGTAGATGATCTCGGCGACGGGCCGGAAGAATTCGGCCGGAATCACCTGATCGACCTGAACGGCCTCGTAGAGCGCGCGCGCCAGAACCTTGTTCTCGATCACGGGGATTCTATTCTTCTCCGCGACTTCGCGGATCTTCAGCGCGATCACGTCCATGCCCTTGGCCACCACGAGCGGCGCCGGGTTTTCCTCGCGGTTGTAGCGCAGTGCGATCGCAAAGTGCGTCGGGTTCGCGATCACCAGCGTCGCGCGCGATGCGGAGGCGATCATCCGCTGTCGCGAGCGGTCGCGCGCCAGCGAGCGGAGGCGCGCCTTGACCAGCGGGTCGCCTTCGGCCTGCTTGTGCTCGTCCTTGATCTCCTGCCGGGTCATGCGCAGCTCGCGCCGCCAGTGGAAGCGCGCCCAGGCGAGGTCGATCGCGACCAGGACGATGGTCGCGATACAGATCGCCGAGACGATCCGCATCGCGATGTTGAGGATCATCTCCGGAAGCGCGACGGGGTCGGTGTACATCGCCTCGAACGCCTTCGCTTCGGACGAGCGCAGCACGAAGGCGACGACGACGGTCACCGAGGCGAGCTTGAACAGCGACTTGGCGAACTCGACGAGACCCTGCGTTCCGAACAGCCGGTTCCAGCCGCTCACCGGGGAGATTCGCGAAAGGTCCGGCATGATGCGCTGAAGCACCAGGTTGGGCGCGTTTTGCAGCAGCGACGATGCCAGCCCGAACACGAGCAAAACGACCAGCAGCGGCACCAGGAATCGCAGCGCCTCGAGTCCCACCACGGTGAGGAGGTTCTGCGCGTCCGCCCCGGTGGTGAGGGGGAAGCCCTCGGGATCGTCGAGGAGGCTCTTCAGGGTCGGCGTCAATTGCTGCACGCCCTGGCCGATCAGGAACATCTGGATGACCATCAGCGCCGCCATCGACGCGAAGATGGAAGCCTCCCGAGAGACCGGAATTTTGCCCTGTTCGAGCGAATCGCGGACTTTCTTCTCGGTCGGCTCTTCTGTCTTGCTCTCCTGATCGGTTGTTTCTGCCATGCCCGTTCAGCGGTCAGCGGAAGACCAGCTCATCCTCCTGCTCGGGGTTGAGCTCGATTTCGCCCTTCTCCGCGAGGTCGAGCGCGAGATCGGTGATCACGCGCCGGGCCTCCAGCACGTCGCGCTGGTTCGACGGTTCGCCGATCGCGAGCTCGTGCTCGACGACGCGGCGGACGCGCGATGCGACCGACGACAGGATCAGCTCGCGGAAGTTCTTGTCGGTCCCCTTCAGCGCGATGACGATGCGATCGGTCGGCACCTGATCGAAGATCATGGTGCGCGCCTTCGGCGTCAGGTGGATCACGTCGTCGAAGGTGAACAGCAGCTCCTTCAGCACTTCGGCCGATTTCGGCCGCTTCTCCGACAGGCTCTTCAGCATGTCCTCGATGTGGCCGCGCTCCATCTTGTTGATGATGTCGGCGACGCGGGCATAGGTGTCCGCGCCGAGGTTGCGGGCGAAGTTCAGCGTCAGGTCCTCGTGCAGCGTCTTCTCGAGAACCTTCATCGCGTCGTCGGCGATCGGCTTGAGGCTGAGCACGCGCCGCATCAATTCGTTGCGCAGGCTGGACGGCAACTGGCTCATCACCTTGGCGGCACAGGCCGGCTTGACCTTGGACAGGATGAGGGCCGCGGTCTGCGGATGCTCCTTGGACAGGTAGGTGGCCAGCGAATTTTCCGACACCGACGAGACACGATCCCACACCGACCGGCTCGAATTGCCGAGCAGGTCCGTCATGATCGCCGAGACCTGGTCGGCCGGTAGCACGTCGCCAAGCACGGCCTCGAGGCCGCCGAGCGTGCCGAGAATGTTGGCACCCATCGAGAACTGCTGGGCGAACTCCTCGACGATCCCCTCCAGCTCCTGCGCGGTGATCGGCCGCAGCTCGGCCGCGGCCTTGGTCACGATGCGGATATCCTGCGGCTCGAACTGCGCGAGCACGCTCGCGGCCGCCTGCCGGCCCATGGCCAGCAGGAGTGCCGCGACCTTCTCCGTTCCGCCCAGCGTGGCAACGCCTCGCTGCTTGATGGGAGCGATGCCGACCTGTGCCGCCATGGTCAGGTATCACCCTGCCCCAGCGGTCCAACGATCTCCGTGAGCGAGACACCGAAGCGGGAATTGTCCTCTTCGACGACGACCACCTCGCCGCGGGCGACGATACGGCCGTTGACGACGACGTCGACGGGCTCACCGACCCGGTGGTCGAGCGGAACCACCGCGCCGCGCCCGAGCTTCATCAGGTTCGCCACCGGGATGGTAGCCGAACCCAGCACCACCTGCATGGTGACGGGAATGCGCAGGATGGCATCGACATTGGCGAACTTGCCGCTCTCCTCCGCCGTGCGCGCGGCGATCTCGGCCAGCCGCTCCAGCGGAGACGTCTCGGTCTCTTCCGATGCAGATGCAGACTCATAGTCGAAGGATTGCGCCATTTGGTATCGCCTCTTGGTATTTCCGCTCCCGGAGCGCCACGGCGTTCCGGTCGTATCTGGTTCGCTGGCCCCGGCTTCAGTGCTTGTTCACGTCGGCGCCGCTCCCGGTCGCTGCGGACGCGAGCCCGCTCCTGGCGTCGAGCGCCGCGATCGCCTCGTGGGCCTGGTCGATCTTCGTGCTCAGCACGTTGGCGAGCCGTCCGAGATTTGCGGTCGAATCATGCGCCGCGGTGATGACCGTGTCGAAGGCGCCCGCCGTCTCGTGGACGATGGTCGAGAATTCGCCCTGGTAACTGCGCAGCCGCGCCAGCTCGCGGTGCATCCGCGTCACCCGCATGCTGGTGAAGGCAAGCGCAATCAGCAGCACCGCATCAACGAGATAGGATATCATCGACGAACTCCCGTTTCTGATCCACGGGATCTGCCACCTGCATGGCGTAATAGCCATCGAGCTGGCCGATCTGACACCAGAACAGCACCTGGTTGTTGCTTTCGAGACGGGCCAGCGTGCGCGGCGTGGCTTCGAGCTCGAGCACCTGCCCGACCTGGAACTTCACGACGTCGCCGAGGGTCACCATCTTCTCATCGAGCACCGCGCTCAACGTCACTTCGGTGCGGTGGACCTCGCTCTCCATCTGCTCGCGCCAGCGCGGATCGGACGCACGGCCGTCGCTGACGACGACATGGGCGAGCTTCTGGCGCAGCGGGTTGAGCGCGGAGTGCGGAATGATGAGGAACATCTGGCCGCCGCGGTAGAGCGCCTGCAGCATGATGTTCGCGCAGATCGACATGTTGCCGCTCCGCCCGATCGCCAGCGAGGCCATCGCGGTCTCGACCCGCTCGACACGGAAGGTGACGTTGGACGTGCCGGCGAAGGCGGATTGCAGCGCCTTGGCGAAGCGCTCGAACAGCGCCTGGACCAGGCGGATCTCGATGTTCGAGAACGAGCGCTCGACGTCGAGCGGCGGTTCGGCACCATCGGAGCCGAACATCGCCTCGACCATCGTGAACACGAAGTCGCGGTCGAGCATGATGATGATGCGGGAGTCCCACTGCTCGGCATAGAGCACGGCGGCGACCGCGTTGGCCTCGTAGTCCTTGATGATGTCGCCGACCCGATCATTGGTGATGCCGTTGACCGAGAAATAGCAGGGCGTTCCCGCCATCGGCTGGAGGCTGTCGGTGCAGGATGCCGCCATGCGATCGAAGATCACATTGAGCATCGGCATGCGTTCGATCGATATGCCGGCCGCGTCCAGCAGGTAGTTCGGCAACTGCTTCCGCTGATCGACCTCGACGTCTTCCATCGTCATGCGCGTGCCGCCTTCGGTTCAGCGTCAGCCACGACAGCCTTCGGACCCGCGATCGTCTCGTTCTCGACGACATCGATCGACGGACGCTCGCTGCTCGAGATCATCTTGCGGCCGTGCTCGACCGCGATCTGCGGCATGGCGCCGTTCATGAATGCCAGCAGCGTCTGCTTGACGATGATGTAGGGCCGGCACTTCTTCTCGCGCGTCATCTTGATCTTGATCGCGAAGGGCGAAATGATGCCGTAGGACAGGAAGATGCCGGCGAAGGTGCCGACCAGGGCGGCGCCGATGAAGCCACCCAGCAACTTCGGCGACTGGTCGAGCGCGCCCATCGCCTTGATGACGCCGAGCACCGCGGCGACGATGCCGAGCGCCGGCAACGCCTCGGAGACCGTCACCAGCGAATGGTAGGGCGCCAGCTTGCCCTTCACGATTGTGTGGATCTCCTCGTCCATCAGCGCTTCGATCTCGTGCGTGCGCGCATTGCCCATGATGATGAGACGGACATAGTCGCAGATGAACTGGAGCAGCGACGGGTCACCGAGCACGCTCGGGAACGCCTTGAAGATCTCGGAGGACGCGGGGTCGTCGATATGCGCCTCGACCTCGTTGCGGCCCTTGCCCCGCAGCTCGCGCATCAGGGCATGCAGCGCCCCGAGCAGGTCGAGATAGTAGCGCTGGCCCGGCACCGCGCCGGTGATGGCCTGCATGCAGGCTACCCCGGTATCCACGACCGTCTTCCACGGATTGGCGACGATGAAGGTGCCGACCGCGGTGCCCATGATGATCACGAACTCCCACGGCTGCATCAGCACGGCCAGATGCCCGCCCATGGCGGCAAATCCGCCAAGCAGCGCCGCCACCGTGATGAAAATCCCCACGAAACTGAGCAACGCGCCACTCCATCGCCGATCCCACCGGGAATATCTAGTCGGCGACGCTTGCGCGAAGCTGGCTTCCCGCTCGCCAGCCCCGCGCAAGCAATTCACGGCAGCTTGGGACGATGTCGCAATGGCGACCAGAGGGGCGCGGGTCATGCTATCCACGATCGCGGACTACACCAGATTGACCAAGGACCTGGGCAAGTCGATGACGCAGGTCGCGACCCAGCCGGATGTCAGCCGCGAGACCGATTACTTCCTCAGCCATATCGGCAACGTGAAGACGATCGACGACTTCCTGAAGGACTACCGCCTCTACACCTATGCCATGAAGGCCTATGGCCTCAGCGACATGACCTACGCCAAGGCGTTCATGCGCAAGGTGCTGACCGAGGGGGTCTCGAACAAGGACGCCTTCGCCAACAAGCTCACCGACGCCCGTTACCGGGAATTCGCCACCGCCTTCAATTTCGCCGCCCTCGGCGACAAGGCGACCCAGACCACCGCAGCCACGACCGGCACGGCCACCCAGTACGTCACGCAGACGATGGAGCAGAAGGCCGGCGACCAGAACGAGGGCCTGCGGCTGGCGCTCTATTTCACCCGCAAGGCGTCCACGATCACGAACGCCTACCAGATCCTCGCCGACAAGGCGCTGACCCAGGTCGTCCAGACCGCCATGGGCTGGTCGTCGACGATCAGCTCGTCCGACATCGATGCCCAGGCCAAGATGATCACGGACAAGATCGACCTCACCGATTTCCAGGACCCGACCAAGGTCACCAAGTTCGTGCAGCGCTTCGCGGCGATGTGGGACGCGACCCAGGCCCAGAGCGACAACTCGACCAACCCCGCGCTGGTCCTGATCGGCGGCGCGGCGACGTCGGCCAGCCTGGATACCGACATGCTCACGAAGCTTCAATCCATCCGGTTCGGGAAGTAAGTCATGCAATCGGCTCTCTATGTGGGATTGTCGGCGCAGGTCGCCCTCGAAAAGCGCCTCCAGACGATCGCCAACAACGTCGCCAACGTCAACACGGCGGCGTTCCGCACCGACGTGGTGAAGTTCGAGACCGTGCTGTCCAAGGCCGGCGCGAACCCGGTCGCGTTCTCCTCGCCCGGCGACAACATCATTTCGCGCGAGACCGGCAACATCACCGAGAGCGGCAATCCGCTCGACGTCGCCGTGGTCGGTCAGGGCTGGCTCGCCTTCGCCGGCCCGAACGGCACGGTCTATACGCGTGACGGCCGGCTCCAGATCGCCGCCAACGGCGACCTTCAGACGGTGGCCGGCTTCCCCGTCATCGATGCCGGCGGCGCGCAGATCACGCTCGACCCGAACGGCGGGCCGGTCTCGATCGCACGCAGCGGCGCGATCACCCAGGACAACAACGAGATCGGCACCATCGGCCTGTTCAACATTCCCACTGATGCCAATCTCGAGCGCTACGGCAATTCGGGCGTGACGCCCGACCGGCCTGCGACCGCCATCGCCGATTTCTCCCGCGACGGCTTCAAGCAAGGCTATGTCGAGGGCTCCGGCGCCAATCCGATGATGGAATTGACGAAGCTGATGGCGGCCTCGCGCGCCTTCGACGGCACCAATTCGATGATCGAGGGCACCGAGAGCTCGCTCCAGAACGCAATCCGGACGCTGGGCGAGCCCGGCAAGTAGAGTGCGCCCCGTGCGCAATGAGGGTGGACGGTTTCTTTGAACGCTCTTCGGCAACTCGAGTGGGCGCTGCTGGAGCTTCAGCAGAGCACTCCCCTGGCAAGCGTCAGCGGCGCGATCTCCGAGATCGCGCCGACGCATTTCCGTGTCTCCGGCCTGTCGCGCTTCGTCAGGCTTGGTGAACTCATCGGCGTCAACTCCGGCGGCAAGCCCCAGATCGGCGAGGTGGTGCGGATCGACAGCGAGGGCATCATCGCCAAGCCGTTCGACCGGCAATTTGCCGGCGGCCTCGGTTCCGTCGCCTACCGCATGCCGCCATTGTCTTTCGCGCCCGATCCGAGCTGGAAGGGCCGCGTCATCAACGCGCTCGGCGCCCCGCTGGACGGACAAGGTCCGCTGACGCCGGGATCGCGCGCCGTCTCGGCGGAGGCCGAGGCGCCCTCGGCCATGAAGCGCGCGCGCGTCCACAAGCCGCTGCGCACCGGCGTGCGCGTCATCGACCTGTTCGCCCCGATCTGCGCCGGCCAGCGCGTCGGCATCTTTGCCGGCTCCGGCGTCGGCAAGTCGACGTTGCTCGCGATGCTTGCCCGCAGCCAGGGCTTCGACACCGTCGTGCTGGCGCTCGTCGGCGAGCGCGGCCGCGAAGTGCGCGAATTCATCGAGGACGTGCTGGGCGCCAATCGCAATCGTGCGGTCACCATCGTATCGACGGGCGACGAGAGCCCGATGATGCGGCGGCTGGCGCCGAAGACGGCCATGGCGGTAGCCGAATATTTCCGCGATCGGGGCGAATCGGTTCTGCTTGTGGTCGATTCGATCACCCGTTTCGCCCACGCCGCCCGCGAGGTCGCGCTCGCCGCCGGCGAGCCCGCGGTCGCGCGCGGCTACGCGCCGACGGTCTTCACGGACCTGCCGCGCCTTCTGGAGCGCGCCGGCCCCGGCGAGGAGGGATCCGGAACGATCACCGGAATTTTCTCCGTGCTGGTCGACGGCGACGATCACAACGAGCCGATCGCCGACACCATTCGCAGCACGCTCGACGGGCACATCGTGCTCTCCAGGCACATCGCCGACCAGGCGCGCTATCCGGCCGTGGACGTTCTGGCCTCGGTCTCCCGCCTCGCCCATAACGTCTGGGACCCCGAAGAGCGCGAATTGGTGAGCAAGCTGCGCACCATGATCGCCAAATACGAGGACACGCGCGATCTTCGCCTGATGGGCGGATACCAGTCGGGACGTGATTCGGGCCTCGACCAGGCGATCGACCTGGTTCCGAGAATCTACAGCGCAATGCGGCAAGACGCATCGGCTCAGCCGAGCGCAGATCCGTTCCGCGAGCTGAGGGACATGCTCAAGGGCGAGTAGCAGGTGAGACGGCGCACGACGCGCCCGCGATCTCGCCCTGCTCATTGTTTCTACAGTCGGTCGCGCATCCAGTCACGCGGCCGGCGCATGCCTCCCGTCACCGCCACCGCGACCCGTCGTGAGCGCATCAACCGTTCGGATGACTCATCGGGCGGCCGCGACGGAAGCGGAGACGGCTCCGCGAGCGGAACAACCGCCGCGTGTAATCCCTACAAGTTCTCTCGGCGATTCTCCGGACGCGTTGCACAAGTTGTGGATGACTCATCAACGCGCATCAGCTTTTGTCATGCACAAGCTTCCATCAACTTGCATCAACGGCGGACAACGACGTGCCCTGCAATTAAACCGTCGTATACTTGCGGGCATGCTGCCCGTAGGACAACGTATTGCGTTCACTACCATGTGTCCCTAAGAGCGAGATTGTCTTGAACGTTACATTCGCCTGCAACGACATCCAGTCTCCGAGAGCGTCTCTACTTGATTTTGTTGAGAAGCTCATTCATCGTTTCGGTGGAATATCAAGAAACGTCTGCTTGTGACTTGAACTCAGGGGCTTCGGTTGAACAATTCCCGTCCATCGTCCGTTCGTGACGGCAACTTGGGCTCCCGTGCGACGACGACGCGATTGGCATGTCATCGGCGACGCGGCCTCTCGCTCCGGACGACGCGACGCACGCTGGTTCGGCTCGGGCGCGTTGCGGTCCGTGCCTTCGAGCAGGAATCGGGCACGACGTACCCATCGGGCATCTCCGGAGGTCTGACCTCTTTCGAATTAATCGCGAACCAGGGCGCAAGGCGGCTTCGGGACGCCGCAGACGAAGTTCCGGGGACGAGGTAAATCCATGCCATTGGCACGAGAAGCCGTCGAGCTGCTGGTCCAGGCGGCGAGGGCTTGGTATTTCGAAGGCAATCAGCATGGATTGCGCGATCGGGAATGGATGGCGCTGCGCTTTCTCGGCCGCGCCAACAGGTTTTCGCGCACACCGTCCGCGCTCGCCGGCTTCATCGGCTCCACCAGGGCGACTGCATCGCAGATCGTGAAGACGCTCGAGAGCAGGTCCTTCCTGGTGCGAAAGCCCTCGCACGAGGACAAGCGTTCCGTGGTGCTCCACGTCACCGCGCAGGGCGAGAAGTGCCTGAGCCAGCACGACCCGATCAACCACGTGGTGAATGCGGTCACGGCGCTCGGAACCGAGGAGTGCATCAGGCTGCGCGACTCGCTGCGGGAGATCCTCAATCACCTCGACGCAGCTCACCAGCGGCTCGATGCCAGCATCTGCCGGGACTGCATGTTTCTCGCCGAACGCAGCCCTGGCATCGGCCCGGCCGCCGCGAAGGGACGCGCAACCGCCGAATTCATGTGCCGGCTGTATCGCGCCCCCGTCTCGCTCGAGGAGACCGAGCTGCTCTGCACCAGTTTCGAGCGCACCCGCGACCGCCCGAAGATCGAGGCGCATCTCGACCGTGCGCGCGTGGCGAGCCAGGGATGAGGCGAAGGCCCGCAGCCTGAGCGCAACTTCCGCACCGATGGCGCGGCCAAAGCTTGCGTAAGATTTCGCGGCGCTCGCAATGACGGCAGTATCAGCTCCGTCATCCCCGCACAACGGCGAGAGATAAGCGCCCGTAGTTTCCACATCGTCATTGCGGGCGCAGCGAAGCAATCCAGAATCCCTCCGCGGAAAGACTCTGGATTGCTTCCGCCTTCGCTAAGGCTTCGGCGGACAAGTCGCTGCGCTCGCAAGGACGGAGCAAGACGAATCGTCGTCATCTTCTGGCTCGCTTCTCGACTCGCAGACACGCCTTCACTTCCCCGCGGCGCATTTCGCCCGAGCTTTGCTTCATCGCTCCACCCTCTTTCAGCCAAGAGGGCGCAGGGAAGGCCGGGTGCCGGCTGGCACCCGCGGTCCGCTGTGCGCGTGTAGCGCATGAAAAGATGCACAGCGGCATACAGGTGCAGCCAAAACACTCGGCCTTCCCTGCGCAGTGGTCTGACGGCTTATGCCGTGATCTCCCGGGAGCCGAGTTCCTTCTGGCCTCCCTCACCCCGCGAATTGACGATGCCGTCCGCCCGGTCGGGCTCGCGTGCACCTCCGCAAAAGGCTTGACCGTAGCAACGACGGCCAGGACCACACGGTTTTGCCGTACGCGCATTCGCCGACCGCCACAGGGCTCTCCCGCGCCGTCGACGTCGCGGGAAAAATGTTGGCGAGACGAGCTTTCAGCGCCGCTCATCCGCACGCGGTTTCGGGCTCACAGGGACTACCCGCCCTGCCCGCACCATGTCGTGCCGACGCTGCCGCGTCCACCGCAACCCGGCTCGCGAAACGTGACGACACAAGATCGCCCCTCAAGGTCAAGCCGGGATGGGCGACATATACGACAAATCCGAATTTCGGTAAAGTGGAATATTTTTGTCGAGGCGGATTGACAGCTTTGCGGGTGTTTTGCCGTCGGGCAAACGAGGCGGTCTCCGCCTCGTCATTGCGAGCGCAGCGACTTGTCCGCCGAAGCTTTAGCGAAGGCGGAAGCAATCCAGGCGCAAAAAAACACCCGGCGGTTTCCCGCCGGGTGTTCGTTCGCGTGGCTCGATAGATCTTACCAGTTGCGCTGAGCGCGGAGGATCATGGCGATCGAGTTCTGATCCTTCAGCTCGTAGGTCGCGGCCGGCTTGGCGGTCACGACGTTCGGGGTGACGCCAACCGTACCGGAGTACTTCTGGTCGAGATGGGTCCAGGAGAGGTCGGCCGAGAACGTCAGGTTCTTGACCGGGGTCCAGCGGGTGACGAGACCGAGCTGGCCAATCGCGAAGTCCGGGTTACACGAGGTGACACCAGCCAGGCCACCGAACACGCCGCCAGCACCACCGGCGCCGCAGAGGGTGGTCTTGGCCAAGGTGCCGAACTGCGCCTGAGCGTAAGCGCCGTAGATCGCGGTGTTCCAGGCCGCATCCCAGTTGTGGGTGTAAGCGCCACGGAAGCCCCAGGTCTTGACGGTTTCCTGCGAGCTGCCGGTCACGAACACCGTGTCGGGAGCGTTGGCGAAGCCGATGCTGCCGTAGGCGCCAGCAACGCCCGAATTACCGTACAGCGCGTAGGAGCTGCCCGACAGATTCTGGAAGTTGTAGCGGGTCGCACCGTCGGTGTAGACGGCCTGGATGTTGATCGTGTCACCCGCGCCGGTCGGGATGTTCTTGATCGAGAGAGCGAGCTGAACCGCCCAGCCCCACTTGTCGTCGGGGTGGCCGGTGGTCTCGTTCGCACCGTAGTAACCGACGTGGTTGTCATGCGCAGCCACCGACGCCTGGAAGAGGCCCCAGGCCTGGTCGACACGCACCTGACCGACGAGGTTCGGCGAACGCGAGCCGCCGATGGCGTTGGTGCCGTACGAACCGCCGATGATGCCGGCCGCGGTCGCGCCGGTCATGTTGAGGTTGCCGGCCTGATAGTACTGGGTCGCATCTTCAGCCGAGAACGACGCCGTCACGCCCTGGCCGAAGTCGGCCGTGTACGTGAACTGGGTCACACCGGTAACGGTGCCGGAGCCACCGACGAGGTTGTCGGTGATGTTGCCGGGATAGTTGGTCCAGGGCGCGTCGAACTGCGACACGGCCTTACCCATCGTGAAGCCGGCGAACTGGATGAAGGCGTAGTACACGCCGAGCGCACCGGCCGAGGTGTTGCCGTCGGTGCCGTTCACCGAGCCGGAGCCGTTCGAACCGACGAGGCCGGTGCCCGCAGCATTGAGACCGAGCGTACCGCTGTACTGGGTGCCGCCCGTTGCCGAACCGGTGGGGGTATAGTTGCCGGTCGTCCAGGTAAAGACGCCGTCGAAGAAGGTACGGACGACGCCGTACTCGGTCGCGGTGCGGGTGTCGATGTTCAGGTCTTCACGAGCGCGGAAGGTGTAGTAGTTCATCAGGCGGTTGCGAGCACCGGCAACGCCGCCCTGGTTCGGATTGAAGTCCGAGTTGGTATTGAGGTTCGCGTCGGCACGCAAATAGCCGCCCAGTTTGATGCAGGTGTCGGTGCCCGGGATGTAGTAGAATCCGGCGCCGTACAGCGAGCAGACCTTCACGTATTCGACCGCTTTGGCCTTCACGGGAAGATCGGCTGCGAACGCACCGGAGACAGCCATCAGGCCGGCAGCCGAGCCGAGAAAGAGCGTCTTCGTCAACTTCATTAGTAAACCTCCAGGTCGGTTCGGGGGCTCGGCTCCTCGCTGGAGGCCGCGTTACCCACATCAATTTCCGTTCAATTCAGATCCGCACTGAAGGTCCGGACTGAAACGACAGCGAGGTGCCCCCCCTCCGTCGTGCTTCACATATAGTTTATAAAAACAATCGTCTCAATTCATTGATTTAGTGAATCGCAAGTTGGAAAGGGGATGTTGCCTGCGAGCAACAGGAGGCGAAAGACGCGACACAAGTAGCTGAAATAAAAGAAAAAGCCCTCAGGGGGCATCCCGAGGGCTTTCTTGGAGGTCTCACATCGCTGGTCGTTGACAGCGGTCAAGAGCAGCAAATTCTGAGTGAGTACGACATAACTTAATCAATTGTTTTTTGCAAGTATTAAGTGCCGACACGATTTCCCCAATGAAGAGTTCCGCGCACGATATGCGAGACGGTTTCCCAATATCCCGCTAAAAGGCTGATCAAAGACAAAAAGAAAAATGACCAAGGGGGAAGCCATATGATCGAGAAGAAGCTCGACCGGGCGATTACAGACTTCATCTGGAACGTCGTTGAAATCCACTCTCAGCTCGAGGACATCCACAGCAGCTGGGCCGGACTGCTGGGCATCACCGAGCCGCAATGGCTGATCCTGATGGCCATCACCGAGCTGGACGAGGGACGAGGCGTCGCCGGAATCGACGTCGCGAACAAGCTGCGCGTCCACCCCGCCTTCGTGACCAACCAGACCAAGAGCCTCGAGAAGCACGGGTTCCTGTCGCGACGGCCAGCGGCCGACGACGCCCGCTTCGTTCTGATGTCGCTGACGGAAAAGGCGACGACGGAAATCGAAAAACTGTCCAAGCGGAAGCTCGCCCTGAATTCGACCATGTTCAACGAGCTCGACGAGAAGACCCTCGCCGATTTGAATGCCGCGCTCGCGACCATTGCCAAGAATGCCCGGCTCGCTGCACGGCTACTGGCTATCGACGTGTCGTGATACGCGGTTCTTCACGACGCAGCCAAGGCGCGACGGCATGGGAAAGAATCCTCGGCGCGCTTCGGGTCGTTGTCTCCGGATGACTGCGCCGCGTTCGTCGCGAGAAGACCGCGGCTCAGTCATGCGGATCACGGGCTAAAGATAGGTGACGGGATCGAGGCGACGGGCAGCTCCAAGCTTGGCGTCGAGCCATTCAAAAATGAAGTCGTCCACCGTGATGAAATTCTCGACCTCGCCCAGAGGATACGGGATGCGGTTCGGCACGACGACCGAGCAGTCGGCTCCGGCCTGGCGATAGCCGGCTTGCAGCTCGAGCGCCTCCTGTTCGCGCACCATCGAGCGGCTCCCGACCACCATGAGAAGCGGACAGGCCATTCGGCGCGGCGACGACAACGGACGCATCGAGGCTCCGCCCTCGACGACCTGCTCGACGCCTGTCATCCAGTGAACCGATGCCCGGTGCGCGACCGACCGCAAAAGACCGCCGTCGCACACGGCGGCGGCTACCCTGCGATCCGAGAGGACAAGGCGGGAGGCATGACTGGCGCCCGCTCCTTCGCCGTAGATCGCTATCCGCTGCGCGTCGACATCCGGGCGGGCCTCCAGATAGTCCAGCCAGAATTGGAGGATATGCTCCTGTTTGAGCGGACGACGAACAGGCGAACTGCCGGGATCGATGAGCAGAAGTGACATGTTCCGGCGAAGCGAGGCGGGCAAGAGCCTGCTCATCATCGAGGCCAGGGTGACGTCCTCGTCGGCGATGCAGATGACCGCGGGCGCGGAAGGCCCGTGACAGAGCGCCGGCAGGAAGAAGCCGGTCAACGCTCCCTGCTCGAAGCCGTCGATCTCGACGTGCTCGATCGCGTGAGCCGCATCGTTCGCGAAGCTTCTCAGGCTGAGACCGACCCTATCGGCGAAGTCGGTACTCGCGAGATCGTCCGGAGAAGACAGGCTTCGCGCGACTTCGAACGCCATCAGCGCGCATATCCACGCTTCGCACGCGACGATCCGGCCGGCACCGTCCGCGCGCGCGGATTCGGCGGAGCTCCGGTAGTCTTCCGCAACCCTCAACCAGTCTGAAAACCAAAGATGCCTGTGCGCCTCGCGCGCAAGCTCCGCGACAGACAGACTTTCGAAAAATTCGGACGCGCGCTTTCGCAAGCGTACGAGGCTTCCACCGGCGCCGTCACAGCGGCCGTGAGGCCAATGATCACCTTCCATTTTTTTCTCCGAACGGCGCCGTCAGCGATTGGCCGGGCTTGCCGGCTGCGCATTCAGCGCAGAGCCGTGCACGCCTGCTCGATGCGATCCCAGGCGTACCTGGTCGCGTCCATCCCGCTTGCGTCTGCTGATGCCGTCCGCCTCGCCGATCTGTCTCGCTGCCGTCTCGACTCCACGCAGGGACAGCACATCGTGCCCCGCGCAGGATCGGAGCGTTGTTGCAGCGAGACCCCATCCGATGTTCGTTTCGTCTTCGCTTCGCGCGGGCGAGGGCACTTGGCCAAACCGTGTGTAGCCCCCATCAGCCGGTCTCAACACAAGTTGCACGCCGGCTCCAACTCAATCGTCACGTCTCAGCTCCGTTGCTGATGTACAGTCATGGCCCCGCGCCACTTTGCCATTTTTGCGGTCCTAGGTTTGTAGTTTTTTGTTGCGATCGACGGCTAAATATTGGCTGCCATTTGATGACAGAAGAGGCAGGGTCTGTGTCGGCTTCCACCGTGAATTCCTGATGACCCATCCGGCGCGCAGCTCATCACGATAGCGATAAAAGATGCGGCGGATTGCCGCTTCATCGATGCCGAATGTCTTACGCCGCGGGACTTCCCGACTGTCGTTCTCGCAGGAAAACTTGCGAGACGAATCCTCGACGTCGCGCATCCGCACACGGCGCGCGAAACGAGACGACGCATGATCGCCCTCCAGGTGAACCGGGATGGTCGAGACATCCGACATTCCGAACTTCAGATAAGCCACTTATTTAAGCAACTCAAGTATCTGCTGACGCCCTCGTGTCCGGGTGCGGATCGTCACGCTTTCGGCGTCGAGCAACACGGCCGGGCCGCCCGCCGAACCTTCCGCGCCTTGTATGCATTATCCCAGTTGCCATCGCCGGCCACTTCGCTTTACATGCCGGCAACCTGCCCTCGGATTGCAGCCGGGGCACAAAAATCACATGACATTTCCAAGGGACGAAACATGGCGCGCAACATATTGATTCTCGGGGCTTCCTACGGCTCCCTGCTGGGCACGAAGCTGCTGATGGCGGGACACAACGTCACCCTGGTCTGCCGCGCCAAGACCGCGGAGCTGATCAACCGTGACGGTACCGAGGTCCGCATCAAGTTGCGCGACGAGGCGGTGCACCGGGCGATCTTCTCGCGCGACCTGCCCGGCAAGCTCGATGCGGAGACGCCGGCCGATGTCGACGTCTCCCGTTACGACATGGTCGGCCTTGCGATGCAGGAGCCGCAATACACCAACCACACGGTGCGCGTGCTCATGGTCAAGATCGCCGCGGCGAAGCTGCCGTGCCTGTCGATCATGAACATGCCGCCGCTGCCCTATCTGAAGCGGATTCCGGCGCTCGCAGGCATGGATCTCGAGGAGGCCTATACCAACGCGCAGGTGTGGGAGCGGTTCGAGCCGGGCCTGGTGACGCTGTGCTCGCCCGACCCGCAGGCCTTTCGTCCGCCGGAGGAAGCCGCGAACGTGCTTCACGTCGGCCTGCCCACCAACTTCAAGGCATCGGTCTTCGCCGACGAGAAGCACAACAAGGTGCTGCGCGAGCTCGAAGCCGACATCGACGCGGTGACGCTCGACGGCCACGACGTGCCGGTGAAGCTGAAAGTGTTCGATTCCCTGTTCGTGCCGCTGGCGAAGTGGTCGATGCTGCTGACCGGCAACTACCGCTGCATCACGCCGCACGAGCCGCAGTCGATCCGCGACGCCGTGCACGGCGATCTCAAGCGCTCGCAGACGATCTACGATCATGTCGACGCGATCGCCCGCCGCCTCGGCGCCGATCCGCAAGACCAGGTGCCGTTCGCGAAATACGCCAAGGCGGCCGAAAGCCTGCTCAAGCCGTCGTCGGCCGCGCGCGCGGTGGCCAGCGGCGCGCCCTTCATCGAGCGCGTCGACCTGCTGGTGAAGCTGATCTCGCATCAGCTCGGCGTGCCCAACCCCGAGATCGACCGCACGGTCGAGACCGTGGACCAGAAGCTGAACGAGAAGATCGTGCAGGGCGGATCGGGCGCGCAGTAGCCGCGCGCCACGTCTGTCGCTATCGCGCGACGCAGGCGCTCACGCGCTCAGGAATGATTGAAGCCAGATCAGGCCGGTCACGGCGACGAGCGTGACCGCGCCGGTGCGCGTGATGATCTCAGGGTAGCCGAGACGACGGGCGCCGCCGCCAAGCGTTGCGCCCAACGCAATCCACGCGGCACCCGCGGTGACGATCTGAAGCGCGATCATTCCGAGCCACGGCAGGAGCTCGAACAGTCCGGCCTGGAGCGGCAGGAGCAGGAAGGCGAACACCATCGCCTTCGGATTCAGCAGCGTGGTGATCAGCACCTGACGGAACGTCACCACAGCGCCGCCGCGCAGCTCGCGCGCGTTGACGCGCCAGAGCATGACGGCAAGGCCCAGGATGTAGACACTGACCGCCACGCGAAGCACGACGGCCGCGAGCGGAATGCCGCTCACGACGGGACCGAGCGCCAGCCGCAGCAGCGCAATCGCCGCGAGATAGCCGAACAGCTCCGCCGCGAGCAGACGGAGCGACCGCGATATCCCGATCCCTGCCCCCGATGTCGCGAGCAAGGTGTTGGTCGGTCCCGGCATGGCGAGGAGAAAACAGGTCGCCGTGAAGAAGGTCAGGAAGTTCATAGCCCAGGCTAACAGCATCGCGCCGGCAAATCTTGATCTGCGTCATGCGGCGGCACCGCCATGTTCGACTTTGGCCGCGTTCGCACGGAACGGTTCCCGGTGTCGCCCGAACTCGATGAGAGCGATCGCGCCGTCCTGATCACGCGATCGTGTCGCTGCCCACGTCTCGTCGTCTTGCCTCGCGCTTAGGCGTGAGCAAGATAGCTTTGTAAGTCACCTTGCCCGGCATTGATTTGCGATGCCTGCGTTTGGGATCCAGACAAGAACACGAGAAGAAGCAATGGATCAGGCGATGCTGAGCGTCGTCCGTGCGGTCGAGGCAGGCGCGACGACCATGAAGGGCGTCATCGACGCGACCGGACTATCCCGTCTCAAGATCGAACGTGCGTTGGCTGCGCTGGAGAAACAAAAGCTCCTGGTGCGCGACGGCCAAGGCTTCAGGGCAACGGGTCTGCCGAGAACGGCGCCCAACCCGCGTCAATGCGGATCGTGCAACGCCTGCTGCGATATCCTCGAAGTCGCTGCGGTCGACAAGCCGGTGAACCAGCTCTGCAGGCATTGGCAGGCGGGCACCGGATGCACCATCTACGCGAGCCGCCCGCAGATGTGCCGGTCGTTCGCCTGCGCCTGGCTGCAAGGCCATCTCGACGATGCATGGTTTCCAGCGAAATCGGGCATCGTGGTGCATTTCAGCCAGGACGCCGTCAACGTCACGGTCGACGACGACTGCCCCGATCGCTGGCGCGAGGAGCCGTATTTCAGCAAGCTCGCCGAATGGTCGATGAACGGCATCAGGCGAATCGGAAACCGCGGCTACGCGACCCTCGTGGTCTCCAGCGAGAACCGATTCCTGCTGCTCGGACGCACCGTCGTTCCCGATCCGACGCCATCAGGCACCGCGTTCCTGCCGCTCACCCCCGACACGTTCCGGTTCTGGCGGGCAACGTCACCGGAACATCTGCAGCGGCTGCACGAGCGCATCGCCGAGATCGAGCGGATCAGGCAGGAATTCGGCTCCTGCGCGATTCCCCCGAACGAGGACGACGATCCCGTCCCGCCCTATCGCCCCGCGCTTCTACGGTTGTCGAATCACGCCTGAACGCCGTCGTGGGCAACAGAGCATGATTCGCGCTGTGGCGCTCGACGCGCCCCGGCCGGGTTGATAAGCCCCTGTCCGCGAATGATGGGGACTTGAGTCGGGACATGACGGTTGCGATCGAGATGGGGCAGACCACGGCGGGCGCCGCGGCGGCCATGGACCTCGAGGAACTGCTGGCGACCCGCCTCCTGGTGCAGGGCAATTCGGGCTCCGGCAAGTCGCATCTGTTGCGGCGGCTGCTGGAGCAGAGCGCACCCTGGGTGCAGCAGGCCATCATCGACCCCGAGGGCGATTTCGTCACGCTGGCCGAGCGCTTCGGCCATCTCGTGATCGAGGCCGAGGATCACACCGAGCGCGGCCTTCAGGTCGCGGGCGAGCGCGCGCGGCTGCATCGCGTCTCCACCGTGCTCAATCTCGAGGGCCTCGATGCCGAGAACCAGATGCGCCGTGCCGCCGCGTTTCTCGGCGGCCTGTTCGACGTCGATCGCGACCATTGGTACCCGATGCTGGTGGTGGTGGACGAGGCGCAACTGTTCGCGCCGGCGGTCGCCGGCGAGGTGTCGGACGAGGCGCGAAAACTGTCGCTCGGTGCCATGACCAATCTGATGTGCCGCGGCCGCAAGCGCGGGCTCGCCGGCATCATCGCGACGCAACGTTTGGCAAAGCTCGCCAAGAACGTCGCGGCGGAAGCCTCCAACTTCCTGATGGGCCGGACCTTCCTCGACATCGACATGGCGCGCGCCGCCGACCTGCTCGGCATGGAGCGGCGGCAGGCGGAAGCCTTTCGCGATCTCGAGCGCGGCCAGTTCATGGCGCTGGGACCTGCGCTGTCGCGGCGTCCGCTACGCCTGAACATCGGCCCGACCGATACCCACGCGCGCAACTCCACGCCGCGGCTGATGCCGATGCCGGACTCCGCACGCGAGGATATGCGCGCCGTGATCCTGGCCGCGCCGCCGCCCGATGCCAGCCGGCCGCAGCGCCGGCCCGCGCCGGATCTGCTCGAACAGCTCCGCGCCGCGAAAGCGGCCGCCACGCCGGAGATCCGGCCTGAAGTGGTCGAGGTTCAGGTCAGCGCGGAGGAGCTCGCGGAGCGGCGCGAACGCGTCGACCGGACCCTGCGTGCCGTCCTCGCCGAGCCCGATGCCGGCTTCCGCGCCGTCGGCGTGCTCTATCAGGAGTTCGTGGTCCGCTGCCGCATCGAGGGCCTCGGCGCGGCCGTGCCTGACCTCAACGAATTCCGCCGCATGCTGACGCGCGCGCGCGCCGGGCTTGGCGCCGAGCATGCCGAGGACGACGACTGGCAGGACGTGTCGCTGCGCGCCTCGATCCTGCCCGACGACATGCAGGGCGTCTTCATGATGATCGCGCGCGCGGCGAAGGAAGGCTGGCCCTGCCCGGGCGATGCCGCGATCGCCCGCGCCTATGGCTCGCATTCGCTGCGCCGCGCGCAGCGCCTGCTCAGCTACATGGAGGAGCAGGGTCTCATCGTCTGCCAGCTCGACGGCGGCGGACGCAGGATCGTGACGCTGGTGGAGCTGGCCTGGGCGACCGCGCCCGGTGATCCCAATGGCGACGATCTGCCGGCGGAGCCGGCACAGAGCGCAGCTTCGGCCTGATCGTTACGCGGCCTCGGCCCCGCCGAGATAGGCGTCGCGGACGCGAGGATCGTCCTTCAGCGCCCGCGCGGGGCCGGAGAGCACGATCTTGCCGGTCTGGAGCACATAGGCCTCGTGCGCGATCTCGAGCGCGAGGCTGGCGTTCTGCTCGACCATGAACACGGACACGCCCTCCTGGTTGATGGTGCGGATCAGCTCCAGCACGCGATCGACATAGAGCGGCGACAGGCCCATGGTCGGCTCGTCCATCACGATCATCCTGGGACGGCTCATCAGCGCGCGCGCCATCGCCACCATCTGCTGCTCGCCGCCGGACAAGGAGCCTGCGCGCTGCGACAGCCGCTGGCCGAGCTTCGGAAACAGCGTCAGCATCTTGTCGAGATCCTGCGCCACCGCATCGCGGTCGTTGCGCACGAAGGCGCCCATCAGGATGTTCTCGCGGACGGTCATGTCCGCGAACAGCCGCCGCGCCTCCGGCACCGAGGCGATGCCGCGGCGGACGATCTGCGGCGTGGAGAGGCCAATCAGCGAGGCGCCGTCGAACGTCACGTCGCCGGACCGCGGCTTGACGAGGCCGAGGATGATCTTCATCGTCGTAGACTTGCCGCTGGCATTGCCGCCGAGCAGGCAGACGATGTGGCCGCGCGCGACCGTGATCGACAGGTCGAAATGCACCTGGGCCTGGCCGTAGAAGGTGTTGACATCAGACAGCGCGAGCAGCGGCCCGGAAGAGGAATTCGTCATGCCGCGCTCTCCTGCTCCGCCGCCCCCGACAGGCCGTGACCGAGATAGGCCTCGATCACCTTGGGATCGCCACGCACCTGTTCGCCCGGTCCCTCCGCGATCTTCTTGCCCTCGTCCATGACGATGACGCGGTCGGAGAGGCGCATCACCATCTCGAGCTTGTGCTCGATCAACAGGATGGTCAGCCCCTCCGCCTTCAACTCGGCGACGAGGCCCTGCATTTCGGCAGTCTCGGTCGGGTTCATGCCGGCAGTCGGCTCGTCGAGCAGCAGCAGGCGCGGCTTAAGAGCGAGCGCACGAGCGATCTCGACGCGGCGGCGGTTGGCGTAGGAGAGGCTGTAGGCCGGCTGGTCGATCCGCGGCAGCAGCCGCTCGCCAAAGCGGGCGAGGATGGCTTTCACCTCCTCGCGCAGCCGCTCTTCCTCGGCCTTGACACTGGCGGGACGCAGCAGCGCCAGCCCCAATTCCAGCAGCGGGCCGATCACCGGCACCGTCGGCTTCACCGCGCGCAGCCGCGTGTGCGCGCCGATCAGGACGTTGTCCATGACGCTGAGATTGCCGAAGACGCGGCCGAGCTGGAAGGTGCGCGCGATGCCTTCGGCCGCCAGCCGTTCCGGCGAGAGGCCGGTGATGTCCTGGCCTTCGAAGTGGACTTGACCTGCGTCGGGCCTGTCGAGCCCGGTCACGAGGTTGAACAGCGTCGTCTTGCCGGCGCCGTTCGGGCCGATGATGCTGACGAGCTCGCCCCTGGCGAGGTCGAGATCGATCTCGTCGACCGCGGTGAGGCCGCCGAAGCGCCGCGTCAGCCCGCGCAGCGACAGCATGGATGTGTGCTGCTCTGCCATCACATCGTTCCCAACAGGCCCTGCGGCCTGAACCGCACCAGTAGCAGCAGCACGATGCCGTAGATCAGGATGCGGTACTCCGCCGCGATCCGGAACAATTCTGGCAGACCGACCAGCGCCACCGATCCGACGATGGCGCCGACGACATTGCCGAGGCCGCCGAGGATCACGACCGTCAGCGCCAGGATGGACTGCTGCGTGTTGAAGGTCTCGTGGTTGATGTAGGAATAGAGATGCGCGGCGATGCCGCCGCTGACACCCGCCGCAAACCCGCCGAAGATGAAGGCCAGCGATTTGTAGCGGTTCAGGCTGAGGCCGTAGGCGCGCGCGGCGATGTCGTCGTCGCGGATGGCGCGAAAGCTGCGGCCGAGATGCGAGCCGAGCAGGCGCGCCTGGAGCAGCGCCAGAACGACCATGACCGCAAGGCTGAACCAGTAGACCGACGACGGGCTGACGAGGTCGTAGCCGAACAGCGACAGCGGCGGAATGCCGGAGATGCCGATCGGCCCGCGCGTGACGCTCTCCCAGTTCAAGATCACCAGCGACACGATCTCGCCGATGGCGAGCGTCGCGATCGAGACGTAGTGCCCGCGCAGGCGGAACGACGGCGAGATCAGAGCGGTGCCGAGCGCAGCGCTCATCAGGCCGCCACCGATGATGGCGAGGCCGACGGGAACGGCGAAGGTCAGCGACAGCAGCGCCGACGTGTAGGCGCCGATCGCGAGCAGCGCCGCATGTCCAAGCGAGACCTGCCCGATCGTGCCTGCAACGAGCGTGAGGCTGAGCGCGAGCATGCCGAGCAGCCAGGCGTTGATCAGGGTCTGGAGCACGTAGAAGGACACCGGGAACAGCGGCAGGATCGCAAAGGCAGCGGCCGCCACCAGCAGCGCCCAGCGCGGAATGCGCACCGGCCGGCTCGGCGCGATGAAAGTCCCGGTGAGCGGCTCGGGCGGCGCCTGCCGCGCGCTGGCGAACAGGCCGTTCGGCCGCAACACCAGCACGACAACCAGCAGCAGGAACGCGAACAGATTGCGGTAGCTGGTGCCGAACACGGCTACGCCGTAGCTTTCGACCAGTCCCAGCAACAGGCTCCCGATCACCGCGCCCGGCACGTTGCCGGCGCCGCCGACGACTTCGGCGACGACGCCCTTGAGTGTCGCCTGAAGGCTCATCGCGGTGTCGATCTGGTTGTAATACATGCCGACCAGCATGCCGGAGACGCCGCCGAGCGCCGCGGCGATGCCGAACACCGCCTGATTGACGCGGTTGACATCGACGCCCATCTGCATCGCGGCATCGCGGTCCTGCGCGGTGGCGCGCACCGCCCAGCCGAGCTTGCTGTAGCGCAGGAACACGAACAGCAGCAGCGCGCTGGTGATGCCGACGCCGGCGATGAGCAGATCGAGCGGGCCGATCGTGCCGCCGCCGATCTGGAAGCGGACGTCCGGCAACTGGCTCGGCAGCGCACGCGGGTTCGGCGAGAACGTCAGCATCACCAGCTGGTCGAGCACGAAGCTGATGCCGATGGTCGCGAGCAGCGGCGCGATGCGCACCGAGTTCTGGAGCGGCCGCAGGCCGAACCGCTCGATGATCAGCCCGACCAGCGCTGCGGCCACCGCGACCACGATGATGGTGAGCGGCAGCGGCGTATGCAGCTGCACCACCGCGACCCAGCCGATATAGGCACCGACCAGATAGATCGAGCCTTGCGCAAAGTTGATCAGCCGGCTGACGCCGAAGATCAGCGCGAGCCCGACCGCAACAAGGGCGTAGACATTGCCGACGATCAGCCCGTTGATCGTGTAGTCGAGCCAGGAAGACAAACGTTGGTCCCCGCGTAGGAAGGAAGGCAGCCGGAGCGGCGCGCTCCGGCCGTCAGGTCAGGTCGGCTTGCCGTCCCAGAGCGCGAACTGGCCCTTGCGCACGACCAGTTCTGCGTTCATGGCGCCCTTGACCCGGCGGCTCTCGACGTCGAACGTCGCCGAGCCGAAAATGACGCTCGACACATCCTTCACCTTGGCGAAGGCGTCGCGGATGGCGCGGCGATCGGTGCCGCCGATCCTCACGACCGCGGCCGCCATGTTCATCGCGTCGTAGGCATAGGCGTTGAAGGCGTCGGGCTCCTGCCCGTTGTACTTGGCCTTGAAGCCCGTGATGAATTTCTTCACCTCGGGCCTGGGATCCTCGGGGAAATAACGCGTGCCGAGATGGACGTCCTCGACCGCCTCGCCGCCGAGCTCCAGAAATTTCGGCGAGTATACCGAGCTTGCCGCGCAGATGGTCTGCTTCAGCCCGACCTGGCGGGCCTGGCGCGCGATCAGCGCACCGTCGGAATAGTAGGAGATCAGGATCAGCCCGTCCGGACTGGCGTCGCGCACGCGCACCAGGGTGGAGCGGAAGTCGCGCTCCTCCGCGATGTAGCCCTCGGTCACCGCGATCTCGGCGCCGTATTCCTTCGCCGCCTTGACGAAATAGTCGCGGCTGGTGCGGCCCCAATCGGTGTTGAGGTGGAGTATCGCGAGCTTCTTGAGACCGAGGCGCTTGACGGCATAGGCCGCCAGCAGCGGCTGCTCGTCGGCCTGGCTCACCGACGTGCTCCACATGAAGTCGCCACCCTTGGTGAAATCGGGGTGCGAATTGGTGAAACCGAACTGCACGAGGCCGCCGCGCTGATAGATCGGGGATGCCGCCATCGAGGCCGGGCTGGAGAAATCGCCGAGCTCCATGACGATCCGGGGATCGGACACGAACTTCTGGGCGATCGCCACCGACTGGCGCGGGTCGCTCTGGCTGTCCTCGAAGCTGTAGGCGAGCTTGTGGCCGTTGATGCCGCCGGCGGCCTGGATCTCGTCGAGTGCGAGATCGAAGCCCTGCTTCCACTGCGTGCCATATTGCGCGTTCGGCCCGGTCAGGGGGCCGCTGACGCCGAGCAGGATCGGCTCGGACGACTGCGCAAACGCGCTGCGCGAGAAGGCCGCTCCCGCCATCATGGCGGCGAGCGAGCCCTTGACCAGGGTACGGCGATCGATGTTGCTCATCTACGGCTCCATCCACTCAATGTTGAAACAAGCAGCAATTTCCATGCCGGTGAGATTGCCTATTTCGAGGGCTCACCGAGCGACAGCATCAGCCGGTTCGCCCAGTTGAAGAACGAGGCGCCGTTGATGACGTCGACGATCTCGGCATCGTCGAGACCGGCGCGGCGCAGCTCCTCGACATTGTCGGGCCCGAACGCGATCGGCGTCGCGGCCAGCGCCACCGAGGCCTTGACCACGGCATTCCAGCGCTCGCCGAGATCGGCCTCGACGCCTTCGTCGAGCAGCCGCTGCACGTCGTCGCGGCGCTTGGAATAGGTGCTGGCAAATCGCGCATGCACGGAGGCGCAATAGATGCAGCCGTTGTAGCGCGAGGTCGCGGCGGCTGCGAGCTCGCGCTCGGCGCGCGGCAGGCCATCGGCGACGTTGTAGAAGATGTCCTTGTCGGTCTTGGTGCGGGCTTCCAGCACCTCGGGATCGCGCACCAAGAGGCGGAAATATTCCGACTTGGCGCGGGCGCGATCGACCAGACCGGCGAAGTGCCGCTCGGTCAACTCGGCCTCGGGCAGCGGGTCGATCCACGACACCCAGCCGAGTTCGTCCTGGGTGAAGACGACGGGCGGATTGACGGTGTTTGCAGCGCTCATGATTGCGGTCACCTTACGCGCCAGCCGCGGCGTTTGCAGTGCGCCCAAGCGAGGCGCCGAGCACGCGCAGGCCCGTGACGACGCGCACCTGGAACGACAGGAACGCAACGAGCTGGGAGAAGGTGACGATGCCGGTATTCGACCAGCCGGCGGCCAGCAGCGCCTTCATGTCGGCGGACGCGGCATCGCGCGGCCGGAACACCAGCAGATGCGCATGCTCAAGCGCCGCAACGAGCCGAGGACCGAGGTCGGGTTTGCGCTCTGCGCTGACGCGATAGATCAAACCGGCCGTGTTCTCCACCGACAGCGGTCCAGCCGGGAAAGCGCCGTACGGGCCCGAGGTCGCGCCGCGCGCTATTTCGACCTCGATCGCTTCGACCAGGCGCGCTCCTTCGGCGGTCGCCGCGAGCTTTGCCCGGTAAAACGCGGCGACAACGGGCTCGCGGTGAAGACCGATCACGAAGAACGCGACCGCGGCGCGCTCAGAAAGCGAAAAATCGCCGGCGTCGATCGGCTCGAACAGCGACAGATAGCTCTTCTGCGCATTCTCGCGCGCCTGCACGCGCTTCGCGCGGATGCCGTCCAGGGCGGACCCCGGTTCGATCCCGGCGAGCGTGTCGATGATATCCTTCGTCGCCATCATTCAGCCTCGTACAACGCGATCATGTTCATTCCGACTATTGCTTGAGCGCGATCTTTTCGGAAAACCACCTGCGCACCTTGCGCGAACGCAGCCCTTCGGGTCCGGATCATGCTTTAGCCCGCCAGCGCCACGTCTTGCGCCGCCGTCCGGGTCCAGCCCAGCGCCGGCGCCACCTTGTCCGCGACCAGCTCGATCGAGCGCAGGACATAGGGGTGCGGTGCATCGACCGAATGCACCTGGAAGACTAGGTCGGTCACCCGCTCCAGCGTCGCGTCGCCACGCAGCGAGGCGATGACCTCGTCGGCGGCGCCGACATGGGTGTCGAACGCGGTGATCATCTCCGCCAGCGTCTCGCCCGGCGGAAGGTGACCGCCCTTCATGAATTGCGGCAGCGCGCGCCGCAATCCAATGTCGGCAAGGCGCATCGCCTCACGATGGTCGTCGGCGACGAAGACGCTGCGCGAAGCCATGATGCGCGGCTCGCGTCCCGGCGGCAGCGCTTCGAGATAGGCGTCGATGATCGGGTTCTGGATCTCGGCCAGCGTTGCGCGCGGCGCCTCCTTGGCCCGCGGCTGGGTGCGCGAGAGCAGGAGGCCATCGCCCGCCTTGCCGGCGCGGGCGCCGCCGGCGACCGAGAATGTCGCCTGCCAGATCCGGCCGTCCAGTTGCGGCCGCTGCGGATAGAGCGTGTCGCCGCCGGTGAGCGGCTTGCCGGCGAGCGCAGTGCGGACGACCTCGAGATTGCGCGCAAAGATCTCGTTGCGCTGGGCGCTGTCGAGACCGAAGGCGGCAAAGGCCGACGGATTGCCGCCGGTGCCGACGCCGAGCTCGAACCGGCCGTCGCAGAGAAGGTCGAGCACCGCGGCGTCCTCCGCCACCCTCACCGCATTCTCCAGCGGCAAGGTGACGATGCCGGTGCCGAGGCGGATGCGCGAGGTCTGCGCGGCGACATAACCCAGGAAGGTGAAGGGCGACGGCAGGCCGCCCTCGCGCTCGTGAAAATGGTGCTGCGCGATCCACGCGGAATCGAGGCCGGCCTTCTCGGCGCGCACGATCTGCTCGGCCGCAAAGCGATAGCGGTCCGCCGGCGGCGCCTCGTCGAGAAGCCGCGTGAAGAAGCCCAGTCTTTTCAGATTTGCGAACCGTTTCATGCCAACCGCGCCCAACGTTGCAACAGCCCGCATGATGTCCGCTGCCGCAGCGCGAGGCAAGCAGCCGCCGCGCAGGGCTGCCACCCCGGAGCCATCCATTCCTGCCGAAGATACGACGCCGGCTGCCTACCAGCTGGGCAGCACCGCCCCCTTGAACTTGGTCAGGACGAAGTCCTTCACCTCAGGCGTATGGTAGCTGTCCACGAGCACCTTGACCCAGGGCTTGTCCTTGTCGGCGGTGCGAACCGCGATCAGGTTGACATAGGGTCCCTTCGGGTCCTCGCGCAGGATCGGATCCTTGACCGGATCGAGGCCCGCCTGGGTTGCATAGTTGGTGTTGATCGCGGCTGCGTCGACGTCGTCGAGCGCGCGCGGCACCTGCGCGGCGTCGACCTCGATGAACTTCAGCTTCTTGGGATTCTCGGTGATGTCGAGCACCGTGGGCTTGAACCCCGTGCCATCCTTCAGCTTGATCACGCCCTTGTCGCGCAGCAGCAGCAGCACGCGGCCGCCATTGGTCGGATCGTTCGGGATCGAGACCTTGCCGCCCTCCGGGATATCGGCGAAGGCCTTGTGCTTCTTCGAATAGACGCCGATCGGGAAGTTCACGGTCAGGCCGACGGCCTCGATCTTGTAGCCGCGATCGGCTTTCTGGTTGTCCAGATACGGCTGGTTCTGGAACGAATTGGCCTGGATCTCGCCAGCGTCGAGCGCAGCGTTCGGCACCACATAATCGGAGAACTCGAGCAGCTGGATATCGAGCCCCTGCCTGGCGGCGATCGGCTTCACCGCCTCGAGGATCTGCGCATGCGGCCCCGGCGTCACGCCGATCTTGATGGTCTCGGCTGTTGCTGTGGCCGACCAGGCGGCGAGCACGGTCGAGAGGATCAGAGGGAGGCGAAACGACATCTTGGTCTCCGTAGGTCTGCGACAATGATTGGAACCGTATTCGCTTCTCCGCAGGATGAAATCAATAAAATGGAAATCCATATTGGCGGCCTGGGCGGGCCACACCTTCTCCATTCGACGCCAAACAGAAAACGAATTCACGGCGCCCGACGGCGCTACAGTTGCTGACCAGCGCGCTACTGCTGCCGGTGCCGGCCGTTGGCGTTGCCAGCATCAGGTGAGCCGCGCCTATTCGGACCGCCAGGTCGACGGCGACAGCATGACCAGGGCGCAGATCGCGGCATAGGCTACGAGCGCCACCGCGACCATGGTGGCGAGCCCCGCCATGCCCGCGCCAAAGCTTGCCACCGCGATCCAGCCGCCGCCGGCGGCGATCAGGATCCGCGCGATCGAGGAGGCGAGCGGCCCCATGGCGCGCCCGGTGCCTTGGGCGGCGAAGGACGTGACGAAGCCGAAGCCGAGCGCGGCATAGGCCGGCGCCACGATGCGCAAATAGGTCATGCCTTCGCTCACCACTTCGGCATCGCGGCTGAAGAGATTGAGCCAGGCGGTCGGGAAGATCGCGACCAGTAGGCCAATCGTCCCGGTCATGACCATGCCGACGATGCCGCTGATCCAGCCGATCCGGCGCGCCCGCGCGGTCTGGCCCGCGCCCATGTTGACGCCGACCATGGTCAGGGTCGCCGTGCTAATGCCGAACAGCAGCGGGATCATGATGTAGTCGAGCCGCGAGGCGATGCCGTAGCCGGCGAGCGCGGAGGTGCCGAACAGGCCGACCGCGCCGGTGACGAGGATGACGGTGAGGTTGGTCAACACCGCGTTGAAGGCGGTTGGGATGCCGACCGTCAGCATGTCGCCGAAGATTTTTGGGCGCAGCGGCACGATGTGCAGCTTCAGGCCTGTCGCACCCGATGCCATGTAGCGCAGCAGGAACAGCATGGCCGCGCCATAATAGAGGCCGAAGGCGACGCCGGCGCCGCCGATGCCGAGCCGCGGGATCGGCCCGAGGCCGAAGATCAGCGCCGGCGAGACCGGGATGGTCACGATTGCGCCGACCAGCGTCACCAGCGCGGGCACCTTGACGTTGCCCGAGCCACGCAGCGCCGCCGCCTGGAGGTTGACGATCCACACCGGAATGGCGCCGGCGAACAGATAGTTGGAATAGGTGGTGGCCGCAGCGAGCGCATCGCCCTGGCCGCCGAGGGTCCGGTAGAGCCACGGGCCGCCGAGAGTCACGCCGAGCGTGAACACACCGCCGGCGAGGATGGCGAGCACGACGGCATGAAACAGCGCCGCCTCGGCGTCATCACGGCGCCCCGCCCCGACCGCGCGCGCGACCGAGGACGCAACGCCAGAGCCGAACCCGCCGTTCGACATCATGGTCATCAGCATGAAGATGGGGAACACCAGCGCGGCGCCCGCCAGCGCGTCGGTACCGAGGAACCCGACATAATAGGCCTCGGCAATATTCACCGCGGTCTGAGCCACCAGCACGGTCACGGTCGGCGCGGCCAGCTTGAGCAGCGTGGGCAGGATCGGCGCGGTCAGCAGTGCCGCTCGCCGCTGCTCCGCCGCGCTTAGGGTGCCGGCGGCGCCTGGGGTGACGGCGGCGCCTGGCGAAGCCGCCTGGCGAAGCGGAGCCGCGGCATGGGCCGCGACTTGTGCGGCGGGCAAGGCCGGGGCGGCGGCATCCTCGACTGACATGGCCACGGTCCTTGCGTGCCTGCCGGACCGCCGCCGATCGGCCGCCCATTGCATTATGCTCATAATGTAATATTATGATCGTAATGCAATAGCCCCCTCCTCACGATTTCGTTGGCCGGGGTGGGCATCCCAAGGAGGCGCGATTGGTGCGGTACGACAAGGGACACCGGGACGCGACGCGGCCGCACATCATCGACGTCGCCTCGGCGCAGTTCCGCGAGAGCGGCATCGCCGCCGTGGGTCTCGCCGGCATCATGTCCGCGGCCGGCCTGACCAACGGCGCCTTCTACACACATTTCGAATCCAAGGAGGATCTGGTGCGCGCGGTGCTGCTGGATGCGCTTGAGCGGCGCGAGCAGCGGCACAAGGACAATCTCGAAAACGGCATCGCCCTGGAGACTACGATCCGCGACTACCTCTCCCCGCGCCATCGCGACCACGCCGGGACCGGCTGCCCGACCGCGGCGCTGGCGTCCGAGATCGCGCGGCATCCCAAGGCGACGCGCGAAGCCTTCACCGGAAAGATGTCCGACATCATCGCGCTGATGGCGGCGCAGATGCCGGATGGCTCGGCTGCGGAGCGCCGGCGACGCGCGATGTCGGTCTATGCGACCATGGTCGGCGCGCTGCAATTGTCGCGGGCCGTGAGCGACAGGCAGTTGTCGGAGGAAATTCTGGAGAACGCGGTGAAGGCCGCGTTGGCGCTTGCGAATGGGCGGTGACGCGTTCGAAATCTTCGGCGACCCAACTGCGGCCGCTCTCCGACCCAGCTAGACGATGCCGCTTTGCCGGAGCGCGGCGATCGCGGCCGCGTCATAGCCGAGCTCCGCGAGGACACGATCGGTATGCTCGCCGAGCGTCGGCGGGCGGCTCGCGATGTCACCCGGCGTTTCCGACAGCCGCACGGCGGCCCGCGCCACCGGCGCGGGCTTCGGCAAGCCCGGATAATCGACGTCCTGCATGAAGCCGGCGGCGCGAATGTGCGGATGATCCAGCGCCTGTTGCGGGCTGAGCACCGGCCCTGTCGGAATCATGGCCTTGCCCAGCGTGTCGACGGCCTCCTGCGTGGTGCGCTCGGCGCACCAGCGCGCCATCCGCTCGCTGATGACGGGGCCGTTGTTGCCGCGGCTGATGTCGTCGGCGAAGCGCGGATCGTTCAGCCACTGGTCCTCCTCGCCCATCAGCTTCGCCCAGCGCTTGAACAGCGGATGACCGGTGACCTGGCACAGCACCCAGCCGTCCCTGGTGCGGTAGATGTCGGCGGGCGCTGCGGTCTGGCCGAGATTGCCAGTCGGAACACGGTTGACGTTGATGACGGCCTGCTCGATCAGCGTGGCATTGGTGAAGGACAGCGCGGTGGCCAGCAGCGCGCCCTCGACGATCTGCCCGCGCCCGGACTTGCCGCGCTCGATCAGCGCGGCGAGCGTGCCGAACGCGCAGTGCAGCGCGGTTCCGAAATCGACCCAGTTCACCGCGGCGCGGTACGGCGGATCACCGCCGCCGGTCATGTACACCGAGCCCGACATGACTTGGCCGACACCGTCGAAGCCGACGCGGTCGGACCAGGGCCCCGGGCCGCCGAATGCGGTTGCCGTCGTCAGGATGATGTCGGGCTTGATCGCGCGAAGCGAGTCGTAATCGAGCTTCATCGCGCGCAGGGTCTGCGGCGGCAGGTTGGCGACGACCACGTCCGCGGTCGCAACCAGGCGGCGCATCACCTCCTGCCCTTCCGGCTTCATCGGATCGAGCGTGATGCACTTCTTGTTGCGGTTGACCTGGAGGAACAGCGCGCCCTCGCCGCCCGCGCCGACCGGCGCCACGAAGCGATCCTCGCTGCCGTCGCGCTTTTCAACACGAATGACCTCGGCGCCGAATTCGGCCAGCAAGGTCGCGCAATAGGGACCCGCGATATAGCGCCCGAAATCGAGGACGCGCACGCCTTCCAGAACTCCCCCCATTGACCCTTTCCTTGATGTCTTCCGCCTAGATTACAGGGAATGGTTGCCGCGGCAAGGTGGCCGACGGCATGCCCCGATCAGCAGATGTGATCGGCCGACGGTTCGACTGGCCGACGTTCTGCTCTAATATGACCCGTCCGTCCCACACCCAGAGCCGCAGCCATGCCGCAACAGTTCGATCGATCCGCTGAAGACCTCGGCAACGCGATCCATTTCGAGCACGTCAACATCCAGGTCCCGGATCAGCGCCTGGCGACGTTATTCTACGTCACGGGACTTGGGCTCACCCGCGATCCCTATCTGATGGTGTCGGACACCAACATGTGGATCAACGCCGGACGGAGCCAGTTTCACCTGCCGAGCGGCAGGCCGCAGGTGCTGCGCGGCCATACCGGCCTCGTCATCGAGGGCCGCGAGGCGTTGCTGGCGCGATTGGCATCGGTCGCGAAGAAGCTCGAGGGGACGGCATTCACGTTCGCCGAGCACAATGACCATGTCGAGGCCGTCTGCCCATGGGGCAACCGGATGCGTGTCTATGAACCTGACGCGGCGCGGTTCGGCCGCATCTCGCTCGGCATTCCCTATGTCGAGTTCGACGTGCCGATCGGAACGGCATCGGCGATTTGCGCCTTCTATCCTGACATCATGGGCATGCCCTCAGGCATGCGGAATGGCGACGGCACGGTTGCGGCGGTGAAGACGGGCCGCGACCAGCACCTGCTGTTCCGCGAGACCGATCAGCCGCAGGGCGAGTATGACGGGCACCATGTGCAGATGTACATCACCGACTTCTCCGGCCCCTATCGCAAGCTGCTCGCGCGCAACCTGATCTCGCGCGAGGACAATCAATATCAGTACCGGTTCTGTGACATCGTCGATCTCGACAGCGGCAAGAAGCTGTTCACGGTCGAGCACGAGGTGCGCAGCGCGACCCACCCGATGTTCATGCGGCCGATGGTCAATCGCAATCCTGTCGTCACCAACCGGAACTACGCGTTCGGCCATGATCAGACGTCATGGGCGATGGGGCCGGATCAGTACGACGGATAGCGCGTTCAGGCTTCGCGGTAATCCAGCAGGATCAGCCCGACCAGGATGAAGGCGACCGGCCAGATCAAGGCCGCCGCCCGGCTGACCCGGCCGTCGAGACGCAGTTCGAGCCAGCGAGCCCAGCCGGCGGCGACGCCGCAGAGCGCAAGCGGGGTGTGGCTCATCTCGATGAGCAGCTGGTCCTTGATGTTGGTGATCGCATGGGAATGCGTGAGCAGCAGGGCGCCACCGAGCGCCGTGGTCAGGGGAAACACCAAGGCCGACGGACCGGCCTTGGTGCCGCGCAGCCGCAAACGCCATTCGAACAGGCCGAACACGGCGATGAGCAACACGAAGATGCGATGCTGCGCCACCTCCGGATCACGCAGCGACTCGAAGAAGCCCGCCGGGCCGAGCGGCCAGGCCTGCTCGTCGGCGCGGAAGAACAGGAAGGCCGCCATCGCGAGGAAGAGCAGCGGCCAGTGCCGCGCCCAGCGCCCCCAGCGGAAATGCTCGACCAGCGCCAGGAGCCCGATCAGCACCACGAAGACGCCGGCCCAGTGATGGTTGTACTCCGACCAGGCGATATCCTCGGCATTGCGCGGCAGGATCGTGCCCTCACCGGGAACGTAGGCCGATTGCGCGCTCGCGCGCCCGGCGTCCGCCAGGGTGATCTTCGCCTGGAGCTGCGCGACGGTCAGTCTGTCGTAATCCGGGCTGGTCAGGCGCGGCGGCCATTGCGGCGTGGCGCGCTCGACGATCTCATGCCAGTCCAGGCGATCATGGGGGAGATCCGCGCCCGGCGGCAATGACGTCAGGGACGCCGCAGCGAGCATCACGGTGATGCCGATGCCGATCTCGACCTCGGCGAAACGCTTCAGGCGAAAGATCGGCGTCGTGGGGTCGCGGCGCAGACGTTCGACGAGGAAGTAATTGCCCGCGCCAAGCATCAGCAGCATCAAGAGCAGCCCGACCTTCGCCAGTGTCATGATGCCATAGGCGGTGCCGTAGACCGCCGCGACGGAGCCGATATAGTTCGCCGCCATGACCAGGCCACCGCAGACGATCGCCGCGACCGCCGCCATCGACATCAACGAATAGCGGCGCGCAATGAGGCGCCAGTCACCGGCGTCCTTGCAGCCGTTCAGCGCGATCAGGAAATAGGGCAGACCGCCGATCCAGGCGGCCGCCCCCGCCATGTGACCCGCATCGGACAGCAGCAGCGGCCAGCGCACATCCGGCCGGCTGGCCGCATGCGTGAGCCGGGTCTGCATCGCGAGCGCCAGCACCGACAGGGCGAGAAGCGCGGCCGACCGCGCCCGGTGCGCCGGACCGTTCGTCAGGACGGCGATGCCCGCTGCGCAAGCCGCGATCACGAGGTCAGCGCGGCCAAAATCGGCAGTGACCGCTTCGCTCCAGGGCACCTGAAGCGTCCCGACCAGCGCGGCCGCGTTCAGCGCCAGCGAGGCGACGGTGAGGAGCGCCCATGCGACGGCGCTGAACCGCAGGAACGTGCGGCATCGCTCCTCGATCGAGAGGCCGAAGACGGAGAGCTGCGGCTGCAGCGGCCCCCACAGCAACAGCTGAAACGCGAGACCGCCGAGGGTGAACGACTGGGCGATCAGGATCAGGCCGCGCAGGACCACCGACAGATAGCCGAAGATGTCGAGGAGCAGGTACACGGCCGTGGTTTCAACGGACGGTGAACGGAATGTCGCCGCGGGTGATGTGCCCGTCGACGCTCAAAACCTGCCAGCGCAGGTGCCATGTCCCCGCCGGTAGCAGCGTCGCATCGGCATTGAGCTCGTCGGCGGGCGCATCGGAAGCCGGCCTCAGCGCGCGCGACGCACCGTCCGGTGCCAGCAGCGTCAATTTCGAGCGCGCGTGATCGATCCGGCTGTTGAAGTGCAGGCGGATCGCGACGGTGTCACCGGATATTGTCGCGCCGGTCGCCGGCGAGGACGAGACGATGATGGCGTGGGCCTGGGACGCGTGCGGATGAGCAGGAAGCCACAGGGCAGTTAGAACGAACGCGATTCGGAAGAACCCGCGCATGATGCTCACTCGCTGTCGACAGCCGTCTCTTTCGCCCACCCCCCTGGCGGGTGAACTTTATCGGACGCTATGTTGGAGCGAGTTGGTTGTTCGCAAGAGCGCGAGGAATTTGGATCTGATCGCGGATCGCGGAAAATCGCCGACTGTTGCCGTTGCGACACACTCAGGTGCGATCACCCCGGCGCGGCGTCCCGGCTCAGCTCGTCAGGATCGACCATGCGCCGCCAGGCGCTCGGAGCCATACGGCGATAGAGCACGACCGAGACGAGCCAGGCGAGCGCGAACAGCGCGATCACGGCGAAGCCGAAATTGGCGAGCGAGTCGTTGACGGCCTCGACCAGCGACCACAGCCCGCCGGACAGGCCGAGCCGGTCGCCGATGAGCCCGAGCGCCTCGATGCCGCCGATGAACAGCGCGACCGCGACCGAGGCGCCGGTGATCGTGAGGTTGTACCAGAGCTTGCGATAGGGATCGACGAAGGCCCAGCGATAGGCGCTCACCATCAGCGCGGAATCGGCGGTGTCGACCAGCGCCATGCCGGCGGCGAACAGGGCGGGGAACACCAGCACATGCGCGAGCGAGGCGCCGCGCGCGGCTTCGGTGGCGGAGATGCCGAGCAGGCCGATCTCGGTCGCGGTGTCGAAGCCGAGCCCGAACAGCAGGCCAAGCGGATACATGTGCCAGGGTTTGGTGACGAGGCGGAACATCGGGCCGAGCAAGCGCGCCAGGAATCCGCGGGCCGCGAGCAGCGCCTCGAGCTGCGCGGCGTCATGAATGCCTTGCTCGCGCACCTCGCGCAGGATCCGCCACAGGCCGACGAAGATGGCGAGATTGATCGCCGCGATCACCAGCAGGAACAGCGCCGATACCGAGGTGCCGATCAGGGCGCCGATCTCCTTCAGCAGGCTGTCGCCGCCGAGGCTCACGACGCCGAGCGCGAGCAGCGTGGTCGCGGCCAGGACGACCGTGGAATGGCCGAGCGCGAAATACAGGCCGACGCTGCGCGGCGCATCGCCCGCCTGCATCAGCTTGCGCACGACATTGTCGATCGCGGCGATGTGGTCGGCATCGACGGCATGACGCAGGCCGAACACCCAGGCGAGCAGTGCGGTCGCCATCACCGCGGGCCGGTCGCCGAACATCGCGAAGGCGAAGGCCCATGCGGCGATGTTGGCGGCGATCAGCCCGCCAAACAGCACGCCGGGCTCGAACGCCAGCCTCGCGACACCACCTGACTGAATCACGTCACCCCTCCGAGTATGATGTTCATACCAATCCATCATACTCGCCGGCAAGAGCGGGGCCATGTTCGGGGGACAGAGCCGGTCACCCGGGAACGCGCGTCTCCACGATCGGCGATCGCGACATAGCGACGGCAGTTCGCGTCGAGCGCCTGGGTGGCGTGCAGGCGACCATCGGACCCATCCCCGACTCAATGCGCCGCCAGGATCTCTCCCAGAAACTTCCTGGTGCGATCGTGCTTCGGATTCCTGAAGAAGCTTTCCGGCTCGGCCTCCTCCACGATCCTGCCATCGGCCATGAAGATCACGCGATCGGCGACCTGCCGCGCAAACCCCATTTCATGGGTGACGCAGATCATGGTCATACCATCCGTCGCGAGCCCGATCATGGTGTCGAGGACCTCCTTGACCATTTCGGGGTCGAGCGCGGAGGTCGGCTCGTCGAACAGCATCACCTTCGGCTCCATGCAGAGCGCGCGCGCGATCGCGACGCGCTGTTGCTGGCCGCCCGACAACTGAGCCGGATATTTCTCGGCCTGGTTCCCTATTCTGACCCGATCGAGTAGACGGCGCGCGGTCTCTTCGGCTTTCGCCCGCGGCACACCCCGGGAGCGCATCGGCGCCAGCATGCAGTTCTCCAGCACGGTCATGTGCGGAAACAGGTTGAATTGCTGGAACACCATCCCGACCTCACGACGCACGGCATCGACCGAGCCGGCAGCGTCGTTCAGCCGCGTGCCGGCGACGACGACTTCGCCGCGCTGGTAAGCTTCCAGCGCATTGATGCAGCGGATGAGGGTGGACTTGCCCGAACCGGACGGCCCGCACAGAACGATTTTCTCGCCCGGGCGGACCGTCAGGCTGATCTCGGTCAGGACCTGGTAGGTGCCGTACCATTTGCAGACGTCGCGCATGGCGATCATCGGTTCTGGGGCAGTTTCCATCGCGGCTACACCCGGCATGGCGCTCTCTCCGTGCCTAGCTGACGTTGAAGGGAATGCCGGGAATGGTGTCGGGGAAAGCCGGCAGCGGATTATTCATCCACTTCTGATAAATCTTCGCCAGCTCGCCATTGGCCCTGATCTTCTCAATGAAGTCGTTGGCGAAGGCGTTGATCTCCTTCTCTCCGAGCCGGGTGCAGGCGCCGTTGTAGAGTTTCGTGAATTCGAGCTTGTTCTCGTAATAGCCGGGCTTCGATTCATCGAGGCGCGGAACGTAGAAGATGTTGCCACCGACCGCCTGGACCTGACCGGACAGCAGGGCCTGCATGGTCGGCGCGTCGCCGTCGAAGCGGCGAATGGTGGTGCCCGACGGCGCGCCCTTGGTCACGTCGCTGTCCTGCACGCTGCCGCGCGCGACGCCGATGACGTATTTGCCCATGTCTGCCGGAGATTTGATCTCGAACTCCTTCGGCGCAATGAAGGTGATGATGTTCGCGCCATAGGGTTTTGAGAACTGCACGGCCTTGGCCCGCTCCGGCAGCATGGCCATGGTCGCGAACAGGATATCGACACGACCGGAGGTCAGGGCCGGGATACGATTGGCGACTGCCAATTGCGTGAACTCGGCCGGCACACCGAGCTCCTTGGCGAACAGCGCCGAAATCTCCGCATCGTATCCATCCTGCTTTCCCGTCGCATCGACAAATCCCCAGGGCGGATTATCGCCCTGGATGCCGATCAGAACCTTGCCCCTCGCCTTGATCTCCGACGGCGTCACCGCATAAGCGGCGCGCGTCAGCACGAATGGCGCGGCGATCGTCGCGGCTCCGAGCGCCAGCAGACGACGCCGATTGAGTCCTGTGGTCCTTGCGTTGGTCATCATTCCCTCCTCTGTCCTCGTCCTGTTGTCTGTTGTTGCCCTCGTCATCGCGCGGCGACGGCCATCCGGCGTTCGAGCTGCGCGCCAACGAGCGACAGCGGCCAGCAGATGGCGAAATAGAGGACGCACACCAAGCCGAGGACGAGCAGCGGCTTGAAGTTCTGGTTGGACACGATGGTCCCTGCCCGCATCAATTCGGTGAAGCCGATGATCGCTGCGAGCGACGTTCCCTTGATCAGCTGGACCAGAAATCCGATCGTCGCCGGCAGCGAAATGCGGATCGCCTGCGGCAGGACGACATCCTGCATCCGCGAGCCGTAGTTGAGGCTCAGCGCCTTGGCGGCCTCGACCTGGCCTTTCGGCACGGCCTCGATCGCGCCGCGCCAGATTTCGCCGAGGAACGCGCCGGAATGCAGCGTGAAGCCGATGGAGACCGAAACCCAGGCATCGAGCTTGAGGCCCGCCAGCGCCAGCCCGTAATAGACCACGAACAATTGCATCAGAAGCGGCGTGCCCTGGAACAAGGCGATGTAGCCAGCCGCGACGCGCTCCAGCGCGCGGTGGCCCGACGTGCGCGCGAGCGCCACGCCGAGGCCGGCGATCGAGCCGACCACGAAGCCGATCGCGGACAACGCAAGTGTCCATTTGAGGCCACCGAGCAGAAACAGGAACTGATTCCGGTCCATCGCCCCTCACTTCACGGGATAGCTGAAGTAACGCGCGTTGATCAGCGCGAACATCACGACATGGCGAAATAGAGCAGCGTGACGACGCCATAGACCTCGAAACTGCGGAAGGTATTGGTCTCGATCGTCTGCCCGACCGAGGTCAGTTCATAGGCCGAGATCGCAGACGCGATGCTGGTCGTCAGCGTCAGCATGACGAACTGGCTGGTCAGCGACGGATAGATCGCACGCAGCGCCGGCTTCAGCACGATCAGGCGGAATACCTGCGCCCGGCTCAGGCTGAGCGCGAGACCGGCTTCCACCTGCCCCTTGTTGATCGACTGCACGCCACCGCGGATGATCTCGATCGCATAGGCCCCGCCGTTGACACCGAGCGCGATGATCGCGGTTAGTGTCGGATCGAGGCGAACGCCGACCAGCGGCAGCGCGAAGAAGATGAAATAGATCTGCCCGAGGAACGGCGTGTTGCGGATCGCCTCGACAAAGGCGATGACCAGCCAGCGCAGCGCCAAGACGCGGGATTCGCGCAGCACGACGCCGCCGATCCCGATTGCAAGCGCCAGCACCATGCCGGACAGCGCAAGCTCCAGCGTGCCGGCACAGCCCCACAGCAGGTCCGGAAGTCCGTCCAGCACGGGGCTAAAGTCGAACGTGTAGTTCACCTCGTTCCCTCCCTCCGGGCCGGCCCTTTTGCCGGCGTCGTTGAGATCGCGCCGCGGCTCTGCCCATCCTGGTCCGCCGAGCGGCGGTGAATGTGTTTGCGCTCAGGAAGCCCTTTGCTGGTCTGGCGTTGCCGGCACGACCGGACTTGCGAGCGTTTCGTAGCGATGGCGCAGGTCGACGCGTCGTCCACCGGCGGCGGCCTCGGCGACCGCCAGGGTCGCGATCAGGCTGCGCGCGCCGTCCTCGACCGGCTGCAATGACCGCGCGTTGCCGCGAATGATGTCGCGGAAATGGTCGAGCTGGGCGACGTAGGGGTCAACCGAGGAGGCATGGATGCGCTGGGCCTGGATCGGCTTGTTCCAGTCCTGCGCACCGCCGGCCTGCGACCATTGCACGAGCGCCGGAAATTCGATCGACCCGGTTCGGCCGAGGAAGCGATAGCTGCTCTCGCCGCTGAACGGGAATTCGGGGGCCTCGCCGAGCCCCTGCTCGGAGGTCCAGGGCGAGACGGCGCTGTCGCTGATGAAAAACGTGCCGAGCGCGCCGCTGTCGAATTCGATCAGCGCCGCGGCGGTATCCTCGACCGCAAAGCTGCGCTGGCGGTTCGACGCAATCGCTTCCACGGCGACGATCTCGTCCACGGTGAAGCGCAGGAAGTCGATCTCGTGGATGAGGTTGATCAGGATCGGTCCGCCGCCAGCCTGCGAGCGCCATGGCGCGATCTCGAAATAGGCCGCCGGCTTGTGGGTGGCCCAGATCGCCGACACCCCGACGACATCGCCGATCCGCCGTTCGCCCAACACTGCTTTCAGCATCCTGACCTGCTGATGGTGGCGGCGGTGATGCCCGACCAGCGACTGGATGCCGGCCTTGCGCACCTCGGCAATCAGGCTTGCCGCGGTCTCCACCGTATCCGTGACCGGCTTCTCGATCAGGATGTGAATGCCGCGCCTAGCGCATGCGATGCCCTGCTCGGCATGAAGCTGGTTGGGCGAGGCGATGATCACGGCCTCCGGCCGCGCCTCGTCGAGCAGTTTCCGGTAGTCGGCGAAGACAGGGGTCCCGGGATAATCGGCTGCGACCCGGTCGGAGTTCACGTCCGCGATGCCGACGAGGTCATAGTCCCCGCGTCCGGCCAGCTTGGCGAGGTGCTTCCGCCCAATCAGTCCCGCGCCGATAACGCCTATGGTGATGTTCTTCATCTCACGTCGTCCGTATCTGGATTGGGCCGCCGGCTTCGCGGCGGTGGTCTGGCCGCGACGCTCCCCGCGGCTGATGCTCGAGCAGGCGCCTGGTGGCGTTGAACGCGGTGGCGAGCCGGGGCCGCACCGCCAAGGCCGGCAACGGCATCTCGACGCTGAGGCTCGCGTCCACCGGAAGCGCTGCGAGCAGCGCGCCGAGCGGCAAGGCGCCCTCGCCCGGCGGCAACCGGCCTTCGCGCGCTTCAGCGATGATGGCGGCATCGCTCGCAGGCATATCCGCGACGACGTCGCAGATCTGCGCGGCGCGCAAATAGTGCGCGGGAATCGAGATCAAGTCGCCCGGTTTGCCGCCGCAACGATGGAGATGCAGCGCATCGACGAGAATGGTGCCGTTGGCCTTGCCCGCGCCACGCACGATCGCCACGGCCTGCGGCAGCGAGCCAATCGCGCGCCAGCGCATGAACTCCAGATCGACACGCAGGCCGAATTGCTGCGCAAGGTCGCAGAGATCAGCGAAATGCGCGGTGAGGCGGACCGGATCGTCGTCATCCCCCGATGCCGTGACCGCCACCGCGCCGAGATCGGCTGCGGCTTCGAACAGGCCCGCGAGCGCCGGAATGTCGATGCGAGGCGTGAGTTGAACGAACTCGATCTCGTTCAGTCGCACCCCCTCGCCGGCGAGAGACCGTTTGAGCTCGCGGTGCGCGTCCGTTCCCATCCGCGTCGGATAGGCAGGTCCGCCGGCAGTCGCAGGGATCGCGCGCAGGCCGATGAAGCTGAAGCCGGCACGCGCGGCCTCGGCCACAAGCGCGACAGGCGCAAGGTTCAGGGCCGTCAGATGAGCAAGGCCGAGATCCGTCATAGCTAATTAATCCATAGGTTAATTACAATTAACCCACGGGATAATTGATGTCAAGGACCGCCGATTGCGCTATGAAGGGAGGGGCAAGCAGGCCTGGCCGGATGCAGAGGACCGAACCGCCGGATGAGACCCAAGGAAAAGCCCGTCGCGGAGGACGCGAAGCAGCCGCCGGTGCGGCGGCGCGACCGGGAGCGCACCAAGCGCGAGATCCTGGAGATCGCGTTCGCGGAATTCGCCGAGAACGGCCTCGCCGGCGGCAATACCGATGCCATCGCCGCGCGCGCCAACATCACCAAGCGGCTGATTTTCTACTACTTCAACTCCAAGGAAGAGCTGTTCACGGCCGTGCTCGAGATGGCCTACGCCAAGATGCGCGTCGCCGAGCAGGATCTTCACCTCGAAGCGCTCGCGCCGGAGGCCGCGATTCGCAGGCTGGCCGAGTTCACCTTCGATTTCGACCAGGCCAACCCGGAATATGTCCGGCTGGTCACGATCGAGAACATCCATCGCGGCCGGCACATCCGGGGCAGCAAGAAGTTGAAGGAGATGACGCGGCCGATCGTCAGCCAGATCGCCGCGGTGCTGGACCGGGGCGTTCGCGCCGGCGCGATCAGGCCCGGCATCGATCCGGTCGAACTGCACATGTCGCTGAACGCGCTCTGCTTCTTCTCGGTTGCGAACCGGCATACGTTCGAGGCGCAATTCGCAACCGACATGTCCTCGCAGAAGGCCAAGGCACAGCGCCGGCTCGAAATCGCCGACCTGCTCTGGCGCTATGTGCGGAGCGACTAGAGAGGCGAATTGACGATCCCCGCCCGGCTGGGCGCGATGCATCGTCGCGACGGCACGACCGCGCCATACACACCTTCGCCATTTCGCCGCAGGGGTCCCCCGCCTTGTCGGCATTGCCGCCTTGCCCGCGATGCAACATGATGGGTCGCCGGTGACGACTTTTCTGCGCGAAGGTGGAGCTCATCCGATGAACGAGAACGAAATCCGCAAGGCCATCGCGGAGGTGAAGGACGGCACGCTGTCGCGGCGCTCGTTCATCCGGACAATGGCCGCGGTCGGGATCGCGGCGCCCGTTGCAAGCCAGATCCTGCTCTGGAACGACGTGGCGATGGCGGATGCCACCTTGCCATACAAGCCGACCAAGGCCGGCGGCGGCGGTCCGCTGAAGATCCTGATCTGGCAGGCCCCGACCCTGCTCAATCCGCATTTCGCGCTCGGCACCAAGGACCAGGTCGCCTCGCGCATCTTCTTCGAGCCGCTCGCCGGCTGGGACAGGGAGGGCAACCTCATCCCCTGCCTCGCTGCGGAGGTTCCGACCAAGGCGAACGGCGGCCTTTCGCCGGATGGCACCAGCGTGACCTGGAAGCTGAAGCAGGGCGTCAGGTGGCATGACGGCAAGCCCTTCACCGCCGACGACGTCGTCTTCACCTGGCAATATGCCGCGGATCTGGCGACCGCGGCATACACCACGGGCTCCTACCAGAACATCAAGGTCGAGAAGATCGACGACCACACCGTCAAGGTGATCTTCAAGGCTCCGACCCCGTTCTGGGCCGACCCCTTCGTCGGCGCGGTCGGCCAGATTCTGCCGAAGCATCATTTCGGCGACTATGCCGGCGCCAAGTCGCGCGACGCGCCGGGCAATCTAAAGCCGGTCGGCACCGGCCCGTACAAATTCGTCGAGTTCAAGCCGGGCGATTTGATCCTGGCCGAGCGCAACCCCGATTATCACGTCAGGAACCAGCCGCATTTCGACACGCTCGAGGTCAAGGGCGGCGGCGATGCGGTCTCTGCCGCGCGCGCCGTGCTGCAGACCGGCGAATACGACTATGCCTGGAACCTGCTGGTGGAGGACGAAGTCCTCAAGCGCATGGAGGCCAGCGGCAAAGGCAAGGTGGAGTTCACGCTCTCCGGCGGCGTCGAGTTCATTGTCCTCAACACGACGGACCCGTGGACCGAGGTCGACGGCGAGCGTTCGAACGCCAAGACCAAGCACCCAACGCTGTCCGATCCGGCCGTTCGCCGGGCGTTCAACCTGCTGGTCGATCGCGAGGCAATCCAGAAATTCATCTACGGCCGCGCCGCCGTCGCGACGGCGAGCTTCGTCAACCAGCCCAGCCAGTTCAAGTCGAGCAGACTGAAATACGAGTTCAACGTCGACAAGGCGAACAAGATCCTCGACGAGGCCGGCTGGAAGATGGGCGCTGACGGCATTCGCGAGAAGGACGGCAAGAAGCTCAAATACGTCTTCCAGACCTCGATCAACGCCCCGCGGCAGAAGACGCAGGCCATCATCAAGCAGGCCTGCCAGAAGGCCGGGATCGACATCGAGATCAAGTCGGTCACGGCATCGGTGTTCTTCTCGTCCGATGTCGGCAACCCCGACACCTATTCGAAGCTCTATTGCGACATGGAGATGTACAACACGACGCAGCCGCAGCCCGATCCCGAGCGCTTCCTGAACCAGTGCGTCTCCTGGGAGATTTCGTCCAAGGAGAACAAATGGCTCGGCCGCAACGTCTCGCGCTGGTCCGATCCCGAGGCCGACAAGGCCTACAAGGCCGCGCAAAGCGAGCTCGATCCGGTCAAGCGCGCCGCGCTGCTGATCAAGGTCAACGAGATCTTCTGCGAAGCCAACGTGCTCGTGCCGCTGCTGTCGCGCAACATCGTCGGCGGCGCTGTCAACAGCCTCATGACCGACATCTCGGGCTGGGACGTCACGACGTGGAATCTGGGGAGTTGGTATCGGAGTTGAGGTGAGAAGCTGGCTTCACGCGCGCGCTGTCTCAACCGCATCATTGCCCTCCGGACGAGGGTGAATGCGACTTTCTTTCCGTTCAAGTACGGCGATGGGTCGCTGCGTACGCTCATCCGCTCACCCTCTATCCACCACGCACTCGGCGGCATCGATGACGTACGCCGCGTGACGAAAATCCCTGATGACGGCGAGCTTGTCGGCGGACCAGTTCAGCAGCATGAAGTATTTCGGCCGCCCGTTCGGCTCATTCGGATCGAACACCAGGATCGCGGGACGTCCGTCGACCTGCCCCGTCACCAGGTGCCAGTCGCTGACCTTCGAATAATTGCCGAAATAGCGCGACACCTCGGCCTTGCCTTTCAACCTGGTGCGGTTGACGAGCTCGAGCCTGACGTCATCGGCGATCATTTCGCGGATGGCGTCGAAGTCGCGGGCATTGAAATGGCCGACATAGGCGTTGAGGCGCGTGCGGTCGGCGTCCGACAGGTTCGCCTGTGACGCATCGTCGGGCTGCTCGGCGAACTCACGCAGCTGCGTGCGCCCGCGATGCAACGCGGCCTTCACCGCCGGCAGGCTGAAATCCATGATGTCGCAGACCTCGGCCAGCGAGCAGCCGAGCACGTCCATCAGGATCACGCTGGAGCGCTGCGCCACCGGCAGCCGCATGAAGGTGCGCAGGCTGGTCGCAGCGATCTGGCGGCTTTCCAAATCATCGAGCTGGTCGGCAATCATCTCCACCTCCTCAGCCGAATGCAGCGCCTCCTGCCGGTTGCGGCGGCGCAGGAAATCCAGCGCGGTGTTGTGCGCGATGCGAAACAGCCAGCCCTCCGGATTGACGGCGGGCGTGACCGTTTGCAGCGCCTCCATCGCCTTGATCAGCGCATCCTGCAGCACGTCCTCACCGTCGATGACCGAGCCGACCATGCGTGCGCAGTAGCGATGCAGCTTCGGCCGCATCCCCGCCAGCAGGGACTCGATATCGATGGTGGCCAGGGGGTCTGGCGCCATTGTTCCTCCGCCTCGGCTGCTCAGGACTCGTCCAGCATACGATAGTTGCCGACGATCCTCACGTCACGAACCAGCGGCGGCTCCGCGCAGCGGTCGCGGATGCCGTCCTGGAACGCCTGAAACGCCCTGAGCTTCGGGATCGGGCTCGAGCCGTCCTCGGCCGCGGCTTCGACAAAATGGATGAAGGTGTCGTCCTCCAGCCGCAGCGTCAGATAGCGCACGCCGTCTGGGCTCTCCGCCTTCAATTCCGCAAACACCGCCGCAACCAGCTCGGCGTTCCGGTCGGCCAGTTCCGGCTTGGTCTTGTACCTGATCAACGTCCTTCTCATCGCGCGCTCCTTTTTTCATGTCGCGACCTGGCTCGCGGCCGCCTCACCCCTAGGACGTTTGCCGGCAGCCGAAGGATGCGGCCCGGGAAAGATTATTTTTGGGCGCATCCTTTGCCCCTCCGGCCTCGTCTAGCCCGCAGAACGCGCCACGACAGGGTGGCGCGACACACGGAGAGAGGGCGATGCAGACCCCGACCAATCGCGCCGAGCAGAACTGGGTGCTTGGCGTCACCGCGCTGGCATCCTTCATGATGGCGCTGGACGCCATGATCATCACGACGGCATTCGCGGCCATCCGCGCCGAATTCGGCAGCCGGGTCGAGACGCTGCAATGGACCGTCAATGCCTTCAACCTGACCTTCGCCGTGCTGCTCCTGACGGGCGCCGCACTCGGCGACCGCTTCGGGCGCCGCCGCATGTTCGCGGCCGGAATCGCGCTGTTCGTCGTTGCATCGGCGGCCTGCGCACTCGCGGGCAACGCCACCGCGCTGATCGCCGCCCGCGCGCTGCAAGGCGCCGGCGCCGCGCTGGTGATGCCGCTCGCAATGGCGATCCTGAGCGGCACGTTCGGCCGCGAGGAGCGCGCCCGCGCGCTCGGCATTTTCAGCAGCATCACCGGATGCGCGCTGATCATCGGCCCCGCCATCGGCGGCTTCATCACCGAGCACCTCGGCTGGCGCTGGGTGTTCTGGATCAATCTGCCGATCGGCCTGATCGCGATCACCCTGGTGCTGGCACGGTTGCGCGAAAGCTTCGGACCGGCCGCCGCATTGGACATCCCCGGACTGTCGCTCGTGGCGCTTGCGGCGCTGGCACTGGTCTGGAGCCTGTTGCGCAGCAACGCTGTGGGGTGGGCGAGCGCCGAGGTCATGGGCGCGCTGATGTCGGGCCTGGTGTTCGCGGCCGGCTTCGTGCTCTGGGAATTGCGCGCGGCCGCGCCGATGGTGCCGATGCGGCTGTTTGCATCGCGTGCCCTCGCCTCCGGCATGTCGGCAAGCGTCCTGTTCTACGCCGCGATGTATGGCGTGGTGTTCCTGCTGCCGCAGTTCCTGCAGACCACGCTGGGCTTCGATGCCTTCGGCGCCGGACTTCGCCTGCTGCCCTGGACCGCGACGCTGTTCGTCACCGCGCCGATCGCCGGCGCGGTCGTCAACAGGTTCGGCGAGCGGCCGCTGGTGGTGACGGGATTGCTGATGCAGGCGATCGGCCTTGGCTGGATCGCCGAGATCGTGAATCCCGCGCTTCCCTACTCCGCCCTGGTCGCGCCGCTGGTGTTGGCCGGCGTTGGCGTCTCGATGGCGATGCCGGCGGCGCAGAACGCCATCCTGAGCTCGGTCACGGTGGCCGAAATGGGCAAGGCGTCCGGCGTCTTCAACATGGGCCGCTTCCTCGGCGGCATGTTCGGCATCGCCGCGCTGGTGGCGACCTTCTCGGCCAACGGCGGGGCCTACTCGGCCGCGCATTTCGAGAGCGGATTTGCCGCGGCGATGAGCCTCGCCGCAACGCTGTCGCTGGCCGGGGCGATTGCTGGGTTGTTCCTGCCGGCACGGCGACGCATCGCCGGCGCAGCCGCGCCGCAAGATGCGTGACCTGTCAAACAGCGGACACGTCTTTCCGTTCTCGCGGCGCATGTCGCCCGAGCTTTGCCTCGTCGCTCCACCCTCTTGAGCCAAGAGGGCGCAGGGAAGGCCGGGTGCCAGCCGGCACCCGCGGTCCGCTGCGCGAAGATGTAGCGCAAAAGAACCGCACAGCAGCATACAGGTGTAGCCAATCACTCGGCCTTCCCTGCGCAGTGGTTGGACGGCTTATGCCGTGCTCTCCCGGGAGCCGAACTTTCCCTCTGGCCTCCCTCACTTCGCGAATTGACGATGCTGTCCGCCCGGTTGGGCTCGCACACACCTCCGCGACAGCTTGACCGTAGCAACGACGGCCAGGACCACACGGTTTTGCCGTACGCCCGGCCCGCCCTTTCGCCGCAGTTTTCCCGACTCTGTCGACGGAGCCGGAAACTTACAGACGAGACGAAGCCTAGCAGCGCCGTTCGTCCGCACGCGGTTTCGAGCTCACAGGGACTACCCGCCTTGCCCGCTACCTGTTCGTGCCGACGCTGCCGCGTCCACCGCAAGCCCGGCTCGCGAAACGTGACGACACAAGATCGCCCCTCAAGGATGAGCCGGGATGGGCGACACATACGCCGTTTCCGAATTTCGGTAAAGTGGAATATTTTTGTGGGGAGGGGTTGACGGGGTGGCGAAACAGCGGGTGACGCGCTTCCCGAAAAGCCGCGAAGCAGAAACTCAAAAGGATGGAATCTCTGCTACGTGTTAGCACGACGAAAAACTAATTCACCAACTACTCCTAACTGTGCTATTCTGTCTACTCGCCTCAAGGTTTTGCTATGGCAAATGCGACTACGATTGAATGGACGGATGCGACTTGGAATCCCGTTACGGGATGTACGAAGATAAGCGCCGGTTGCGACAACTGCTACGCGGAGCGATTTTCAGAGCGTTTTCGAGGGACTTCTGGTCATCCGTTCGAAACAGGTTTTGATCTGACGCTACGTCCTGAGCGCCTTGAGCAGCCACTGCGCTGGCGCGAACCGCGCATGATCTTTGTGAATTCGATGAGCGACCTCTTTCACAAGGAGATCCCAGACTCTTTGATCTCAAGAGTGTGCGACACAATGGAGAGAGCGCATTGGCACACGTTCCAGGTACTGACGAAGCGCTCTTCACTGATGCGCAATTTTCTTAAGCGTCGTTACGGCCATGAGCGTGGTCCAAGCCACATCTGGTTTGGAGTATCCGTCGAAGACGGCACCAAGCTAAGTCGCGTCAAGCACCTGCAGCAAGCACCGGCGCGCGTGCGATTCTTGTCGATCGAACCGCTCATTGGTCGCATTGGAAAGCTTAACCTCACGGACATCGACTGGGTCATCGTTGGAGGTGAAAGTGGTCCGCGCGCTCGCCTAATGCATCCGAACTGGGTTCGCGAGGTGCGCGACCAGTGCGTGGAGGAAGGTGTTGCGTTCTTCTTCAAACAATGGGGTGGGATCCGGCCAAAGTCTGGCGGCCGCGATTTAGACGGCGAAGAATGGAGCCAATTTCCGGATACTAAACCGAGATACGCCGACGCAGCGGAGTAGCAATGGTTTCAATCAGCCATTACAGCGGACGAGAACAATCTTACGTAAAGCACGTTTTATTAGAACAGTATCTCGACGCACTCGTTCACAAGACAGCGAGCGCCTACCCACACATCGTCTATGTTGATGGTTTCGCCGGCCCTTGGCAGAGTTCAAGCGAACAATTTCAAGATACGTCCTTTGGGATCGCGCTGCAGGCGTTGAGGCGCGCTAAGTCTACTTGGAAAGCCGCCGCGCGCGAAGTCAAGATGTCGGCAATCTTGGTCGAGAAGGATCCGGCCGCGTTCGCACATTTAGAAGCTTTGCCGCCGAAATTTCCCGATGTGAGCGTAGTACCGCTAAATGGCAGTTTTGTTACGCTGATCCCAACAATACTGAGAAACATTCCCAAGGACGCCTTCGCATTTTTCCTTCTTGACCCAAAAGGCTGGCGCATTCCGCTAAAGGCCATTCAACCCTTACTCGCACACCCAAAATCGGAGGTGCTCTTCAATTTCATGTTCGAATTTATCAACCGCGCGGCAAGCATGGACGATCCCGCGATATTCGGTGGATTGAACGAACTCCTTCCGCTCGGCGATTGGAGAGATAAACTTGCGCAAGCTGAAACCTCCAATCAACGAAAGGCCATTCTGATCGAGGCTTTTAGCTATAACCTAGCCATCGCAGGTCAGTACAAGCACACTTGCGAAACGACTATCCTCCGCCCGGATCGAGACCGACCGCTCTATTCCCTCTTCTACGGAACTCGACACGATATCGGACTGGAGGTCTTTCGCGATTGTCAGGTAAGAGCCCTGGAGGCCCAGACGAGGGCCGTAAAGAAGGTGGATAGTGCCGAACGGCGGTCGGGCCAGACGGAACTCTTCGAATCACTGCATGAGATGTCGCCGAATCAAGCATTGGCTTTTTTGGCCGAGGAACGCGTCAAAGCTCGCGATACTTTGCTGCGATTAGCCCCACATCGCTCATCTCCAATTTCGTATGGGGAGTTGTGGCCGCAAGTTCTCGCTCGACACGTCGTCAGGCGGACAGACATAAATCAGCTTGCAGGCAAAATGAAAAAGGACGGCTCTCTAGTTTTCCCGGATTGGGAGCCAAGGCGGAGAGTTCCGCAACCGGGATATCGGCTATTCCGAGCCGAAAATACCCTGACCTCGAATTGAACGGAACTCGATCCAAGCCATGCCCCCAAACCCCATGGAAAAGTTCTTGATCGCTGGTTACCTCACGGTCCTACGACTCTTGCATTGAGTTCCGATGCAGGGCCGATTCATCTCACCGAGATGGATCGTCCCTGGCTGGGCTCCTCAGAAAGGCAATGACGTGGCCCGCCCGGCCTACCTCCACCGCCGGCCGGACGGCCGGTACTGCATTCGGATGAGACAGGGGAAACGCGCCCAGGAAATCCATGGCCGCCCCTTGCTCCGTGTCAGCCTCAGGACAGCGAATTTCCAGGAGGCGCGGAGAAGGCTGGTGGTTACCCTCGGATGGGCAATGGACATCGTTCAAGCTCCCGGCCTTGAAACGCCAGGGGACAATTGAGCCGCCGGTGGTCAAGCAGACGGGAGACGTCTTGCTTGCTGCAAAGCGCCGCGTCGACACAGGCGAACTCACGTCCTGATGAGGACGTATCGATAGCCTTCGTCAAAGAGCTGCGCGCCAGTGTCTACGCAGCCGGCAAAGCAAAAGAGAACGTCGCGCCGCCGTCCGGCTCGTTCGCGGCCAGAAGCTCGCCGCCGTGCTCGCGCACAATGCCGTAACTGATCCAGAGGCCGAGTCCCGTGCCCTCGCCGACCCGCTTGGTCGTGAAGAACGGCTCGAAGATGTGGCTGATGTGATCCTTGTCGATTCCCGGACCGTTGTCCGAAATCCGGAACAGGATCTCGTTGCCCTTGCGCGCCGCCGAGACGACCAGCCGCGGCAATTCGGTGTCGCGCATCGCGTCGATCGCGTTCTCGACGAGATTGACGATGACCTGGTGCAACTGTCCCTCGTTGCCGGAGATCCAGAGTTCCGGCTCGAGCTCCATCTGCAGGTCGATGCGCACCTGCTTGGTGCGGACGGCCCACAGCACAGCGGTGTTGATCAAACGCTCGATATTGACACGCTCGACCTCGCCGAGCTTGCTGAAGGAGAGCCGGCGCAGATTCTTCACGATCTCGCTGATCCGGACCGCCCCCTCCATGGTGCCCTCGATCAGCGGGCCGAAATCCTCCATGACCTCGTCGATGCGCAGGCTCTTCTTCAGTGCGGCGAGGTCGCTCGCCCGGCCCTTGCCGTGGATCGCGTCGAGATAGGCGACGATGGCCGCGCGGTAGCGGATCAAGGTGTGAATGTTGCCGTAAACGAAGCTGATCGGATTGTTCAATTCGTGCGCGACGCCGGCGACGAGACGGCCGAGGCTCGCCATCTTCTCCTGCTCGACCAGCTGCCGCTGGGCGCGCTGCAATTCCTGATGGGCCTTGTGCAGCGCCTCATAGGCGCGGCGCAGCTCGCCGATCGGCCGCCCCGTCAGCACCACGCCGATGAAGCGGCCGCGATGATCGTGGCGCGGCGAGCTGTTGATCGCGAACAGATCGGTGCTGCCGCCGTCCGTCGCGAACCTCAATTCACCGTCGACGACGTCGGGCGTGCCGCGCGGCTTCAATAGCGGCACCAGCTTGGCACCGTCGGCGGCATCGATGACGTCGGCGATGTTCCTGCCGACCACGTCCCCGACACTGCGGCCGAGCGCATGCTGGAACGCGGAATTGACCTGCTGCACCATCCCCCTGGCGTCGCAGACGATCAGGATGTCCGAGACGGATTCGATGACGTTGGTGACGAAGGCCTGCGCCTCCTCGAGCTCCGCGTTCTTGTGCTCGAGGTCGACCTCGTAGCGCAACAGGTCCGAATAGACCTCGTCCATCTTGCGGATGACTTCGATCCAGGCGCCTTCGCGCTCGCGGTCGAACTCGATCGCGCCGCCGCTGGTGACCAGCTTGAGCAGCGAATCCGCCTCGCTCGCTTCAGGAGAATGCGTCGCCTTTGGCATTTTTTCTCAGATCATACCTGGACAGCTTGTTCCTGAGCCCTACCCGTGAGAGACCCAGCTCGCTGGCGACACGACTGATGTTTCCGTCGTTCCTCTCCAGGCAGTTCATGATAACCGACTTCTCGAGATCCTCCACCTTGTCTTTCAGCGAGGCCGATCCGTTCAGCCTGCCGTGGGCCGGCAGCGGCGCGGATCGCTTCCCATTGCGGCGGCCGAGCAGCGGCGGTGCGGCCAGCTCGTCCCGGTCGGCGAGCACGGCCATGCGCTGGATCTCATTCTGGAGCTCGCGGACGTTGCCCGGCCAGTGATATTTGCCGAATTCCTCCAGCGCCGAACGCGCGAAGCGCAGATTCGGCCGGTTGAAGGAGCTCTTGACCGCCGACAGCACGCCCTCCGCAATCAGCGGGATGTCCATCGGGCGCTCGCGCAGCGCCGGCATGTGCACCGGGAATGCGGCGAGGCGGTAGTACAGGTCACGCCGGAAGCGGCCGGCCTCGACCTCCGCCTCCAGGTCGCGATTGGTCGCCGCCACCACGCGAACGTCGACCTTGCGCACGCGCTGCGCGCCGAGCGGCCGGATCTCGCTCTCCTGCAGCACACGCAGCAGCTTGACCTGGAACGCCGGCGAGGTCTCGCCGATCTCGTCGAGGAAGATCGTGCCGCCATCGGCGACCTCGAACAGGCCGATGCGATCCTGGTAGGCGCCGGTGAAGGCGCCCTTCTTGCAACCGAACAGCTCGCTTTCCAGGAGCTCGTCCGGCAGCGCGCCGCAGTTCTCGACCACGAACGCCCTGTTGGCCCGCGCCGAGCCGTAATGGATCGCGCGAGCCAGAAGCTCCTTGCCGGTGCCGGATTCGCCGGTGATCAGAACCGAGATATCGTAGTCGGCGGCGCGCCTGCCGAGCTCGATCACGGCGTGCATCGGGCTTTCCGTCGAATGCACGATGCGGTCGAAATCGTAGAGCTGCTTGGCCACTCCGCGCTTGACCGAGACGACCTTCTTGATGTGCCCCGACGTCGCCTTGACGTCGACGCCGGCGGTCTCGGTCTCCTTCTGCAGCCGATAGAGCTGAACCGCCTCCTTGACGGTTTCGACCAGCTGGTCCGGCTGCCAGGGCTTGGTGATGTATTGATAGATGCCGGCCTCGTTCAGTCCCGCGATGATGTCCTCGGACTCCGAATAGCCGGAAATGATCATCCGCACCGGGTCCGGCCAGAGCTCGCGCACGCGCTTCAGGAAGCTCACGCCGGATTCGTGCGGCATCCGCTGGTCGCAGAGGATCGCGTGGACGATCTCGCCCTCCAGCAGCTTCTCCGCATCGGTCGCGTTGCCGACGCAGAGCACCTCGAAATCCTCCCTGAGCACGCGCCGCAACGCTTCCTGCGAGCGAACCTCGTCGTCGACGACGAGAATGGTTCCCTGAATGCTCACGATGACACCGCCATGCCGACAGGCCGACCTGGCGCACGCCTAATACGGTGACCAGCGATGGTCAGCGGCGTGCGCGACTTCGGTACCTTATGGATGAAATTGTAGCGCGCGACATGATAGCTCGGATCGAAGCCGTAGAAATTCAGCTTCATCCGCCGCAGCTCCTCGTCGCGGTAGGATTGCAGGGGCTTTTCGGCCTCATCGGCGGCCCGCCGCTGCCGCTTGGCGGCAAGGCGCGCGGCAAAGCCGGCATCCGACGCCATGGCTGCGCCGCTCTGCACGAGGCTTGCGTCGGCGAGCGCCTCGCCCGACAGCACGCGGTCGACGATGGCGAGGCGCCGGGCTTCCGCCACGCCCATCGGGAGCCGGCATTGCGTGATCCGGGTTGCGTTCGCGGCCCCCGCACGGCGCGGCAGCAGATAGGTCCAGTATTCCGAGCCGTAGAGATTGCCCATGTCCTTGTAATGCGGATTGAGGATGACCTGGTCGCTCGCCCAGACCTCGTCGGCGGCAAGACTCAGGAACACGCCGCCCGCACCCGCATTGCCGCGAATGACCGAGACGACCAGGCGATCGGTGGTCTCGATGATCGCGCGGGCGAGATCGTCGATCGCATTGATGTTGCGCCAGGACTCGTCCGCGGCGCTTTCGGCCGCTTCGATCTCGGCAAGATGGATGCCGTTCGACCAATAGTCGGGGCCGCCGGTCAGCAGCAACACCCTGGTCGGGCGTTCCAGCGCAGCGCGATAGGCGCCGAGCAAGGCTTCGCAGTCGCCGGTCGCCATGGCGCCGTTGTAGAAGGAGAACGCGAGCTCGCCGACCTCGCCATGCTCGCGATATCGGATCGGGGCGTAGCCGCAGCCGGGCCGGTGCGGCAAATACGCCGCCTCCGCGGCGAAGACTTTCGCAGCCGGCAGCTTCAGGCTCTTCGGCGCGAGTCGCCTGACATGGCCGATCCAGACCGCGCCATCGACCGTGGCACGCGCCAGCGCGCCCTCGCATTGCGCGATGACGGTGCCGGGCACGCCGGAGATATCGTGCGCTTCGTGCGCATCGAACAGCCTGACCTCCCGGAAGAACAGGCTATCGACGAGGCCCGGCATGCCATCGGCGCTGTTGATCTTGCGCAGCACGGTCGCGGTGCTGTCGTGCTGCCAGTCGATCGTCCGGTCCGCCTGACGGCAAGGTCCGCGCACGCGAATGCGCGGGTCGCCCACCTGCATCGGCTGCGGGGCTGCCTGTCCGGCTTCGATCGCAGCGACCGCTTCGAGCACGGCCGCGACCGCGCAGGAGGTTAGCTCGTTGCGGTAGATGCTGGACTTGGCCGCGCGCCGCATCGGGAAGCTGCGGAACGCCCAGACCGGACCGGCATCGAACTCGCCATCCGCCTGCAGCACCGTGACGCCCCACTCGGCGACGCCTTCCAGAACCGCCCAGTCGAGCGCGGCCGGACCGCGGTCGCCGGGCGGCCCGGGATGGACGACCAGGCAGCGCACGCTCCGCCAGACGTCGTCGGGGATCGCGCGCTTCAGGAACGGCGCGATCACCAGGTCCGGCCGATGCAGCGCCACGCTCTCGCGCGTGACGTCGGCGTGGATGTCCAGCTCGACCGAAACCTCGTGGCCGCGCTCGCGCAACTCGACATGGAGCCGCTGCGTCAGGCTGTTGAAGGAATGCGATAGCAGCAGGATGCGCATCTCGAAGCCTCAACAGATTCTCGGCAGTTGCTCGCCCGACAGCCAATCGACGATTCGACCGCCGCCGAAGCTCGTTGCCATCTGCACGAAATGATGATCGTCGGCAACGGCCTCGCCAATGTCGGCGGCGTCGCGGCCGAGCGGATGCGCCCGCATCGCGGCCAGCACCGCCCCGGCGGCCTCCGGCGCGACGATCGCGACCAGCTTGCCCTCATTGGCGACGTGGAGCGGATCGAGTCCAAGCAGCTCGCAGGCCGCGGCCACGCCCGGCTTCACCGGGATCGCCTCCTCGAGGAGATGGAAGCCGAGGTTGGACTGCTGGGCGATCTCGTTCAGCGTCGCGGCAAGCCCACCGCGCGTAGGATCGCGCATCAGGCGGATGCCACGACCGCCGGCCTGCACCATCCTGGCGACGAGATCGTGCAGCGACGCCGAGTCCGAGACGATCTCGGTCTCGAAAGCGAGATTCTGCCGCTTGGACATGACGGCGACGCCGTGGTCGCCGAGCGTGCCGGAGATCAGGACGCGATCGCCGACGCGGGCCTTCTCGGCCGACAGATCGAGCCCGTCAGGCACGACGCCGACGCCCGCGGTCGAGATGAACAGGCCGTCGGCCTTGCCGCGCTCGACCACCTTGGTGTCACCGGTGATGATGTGGACGTCGGCCTCGCGCGCCGCCGCCCCCATCGACTCCGCGATCAGCTTGAGGTCGGCGAAGCGAAAGCCCTCCTCGATGATGAAGCTCGCCGAGAGATAGAGCGGCTTCGCGCCGGCCATGGCGATGTCGTTGACGGTGCCGTGCACCGCGAGCGAGCCGATATTGCCGCCGGGAAAGAACAGCGGCGAGACCACATAGCCGTCGGTCGTCATCACCATGCGCCCGGCGCGGACGTCGAACGCCGACTGGTCGTTGCCGCGCGCCAGCCATTCATTGCCGAAGGCTTCGTGGAACAGGCCGGAGATCAACTGCGCCATGGCGCGGCCGCCCGAGCCATGGGACAGGTCGACGCAGCCGTTCCTGATGTCGAGCTTGCGCTGATAGGCCTTCATGACGCCCGCCTCTGCTGATGATCGCGGAAGCGGCCGTAAGTCCAGTGCGCGGCGCAGGCGCCTTCGGAGGACACCATGCAGGATCCCATCGGCGTCTCCGGTGTGCAGACGGTGCCGAACAGCTTGCAATCCACCGGCTTCTTCACACCGCGCAGGATCGCGCCGCATTCGCAGGCCGGATTGTCGTCGACGCGCAGCTCGTTCATGTCGAAGCGGACCTCCGCGTCGTATTTCGCGTAAGCGCGCTTCAGCTTCAACCCGCTATAGGGCACCTGCCCGAGCCCGCGCCACTCGAACTGGTCGCGCAGCTCGAAGATGTCGGACACCTCCTCCTTGGCGCGCAGATTGCCGTCGCGGTTCACGGCGCGGCTGTACTGGTTCTCGACCTCATGCCTGTGCTCGTTGACCTGCCGCACCAGCATCAGGATCGCCTGCATCATGTCGAGCGGCTCGAAGCCCGCGATCACCACCGGCTTGCCGAACTCCTCGGCGAAGAACTCGTAAGGCGCGGTACCGATGATGGTCGAGACGTGGGCGGGTCCGACAAAGCCGTCGATCTCGACGCGGCCGATGTTGCGGATGTCCGGGCTCTCCAGGATGTTCTGCATCGCCGGCGGCGTCAGCACGTGGTTGCAGAACACGCTGAAGTTTTCGAGTTGCTTCTTCCCGGCCAATCGGATCATGACCGCGGTCGGCGGCGTCGTGGTCTCGAAGCCGATGGCGAAGAACACCACCTCGCGCCCGGGATTATCCTCGGCGATCCGGATCGCGTCGATCGTCGAATAGACCATGCGGATGTCGGCACCACGGGCCTTCGCCTTCAGGAGCGATGCGCCCTGCGAACCCGGAACGCGCATCAGGTCGCCATAGACGCACAGGATGATGTTGGGCCGCATCGCGAGCCGGATCGCCATGTCGATGCGTCCGGCCGGCAGCACACAGACCGGACAGCCGGGCCCGTGGATCATCCGTACGTTCGCAGGCAGCATGTCCTCGAGGCCGTAACGCGAGATCGCGTGGGTATGGCCGCCGCAGAATTCCATGAAGCGATAGGGCTTTCGCGGATCGGCTTCCGCGCGGATCGCTTTGGCGAGCCCGAGCGCGATCTCCTTGTCGCGAAACTCATCGGCATATTTCATGACGCGGCTCCCTGTCCCTCGGTGCTGAGCTCGCGCAACAATTCGAGCGTCCGCCTCGCCTCCTCCGGATCGATCTTGGTCAGAGCGTAACCGACATGGATGATCACGTAGTCGCCGACGGCGAGGTCTTCGATCAGGGCGACCGAAATTTCCTTGCTGACGCCGTCGATGGAGACGATCGCCATCTCGTCGGGCAGAAGTTTTGTGACCTCAGCGGGTATCGCGAGACACATCAGGCGGTTCCTTCCTGGCCTTGCGGTTCGAGGAGTTTGAGTGCGGCGATCCAGGCCTGCCCGAGGCTGAGACCGCCGTCATTGGGCGGCATTTGCCGCGGCAACAGCGGCGAGAGACCGGCAGCGATACAGCCGCGCTCAATCTCGGAACTGAGGATCGCGTTGAGAAAGCAGCCGCCGCTCAAGGCGACGGTCGTGATGCCGGTCTCGCGCGCCGCGCGGCCGATCCAGTCGACGCAGGCAGCGGCGAGCGTGCCATGGAACAGCCCGGCCCCGTCGACCGGATCGATGCCCTCGGCCGCAAGCTGCGCAAGCAACGGAAACAGGGACAGCACCCCGTCCTCGATCGTCCAGCCGTCTTTCATGGAGCGCGGCGTGCGAACATGCGCCTCCAGCTTCATCGCGGCTTCGCCCTCATAGCTCTGCACCGGGCAGAGACCGAGCAATCCCGCCGCTGCGTCGAACAGCCGGCCGGCGCTGGTCGTCACCGGCACGCCCGGCTGTTCGAGCATGGCGCAGAGACGTGCGGCCTGCGGCTGCGCCGCGAAACGGGTTGCGATCGCATCGCTGCGGCGAAGGCCATGCAGCACGCTTGCGGCCATGCGCCACGGCTCGCGCGCGGCACGATCGCCACCCGGCAACATCATCGGCGCCA